>NZ_JAUQOL010000031.1:0-23347 GCF_047689505.1 Saccharothrix sp. BKS2
TGGGTTCCGGGCCAGTGGTGGGTTCCGGGCCAGTGGTGGGTTCCGGGCCAGTGGTGGGTTCCGGGCCAGTGGTGGGTCCGGTTCACCCCCGTCCGAGGATGGGCGCATGACGACCCACCCCGACACCAGGACCGTCCGCATCGGCGCGCCCGACCCGGGCGGCAGGCCCGTGGCCGTGCCGATCCACCAGACCTCGATCTTCGCCTTCGACGGGCCCGCCGACGTGGCGGACGCGATGAGCGGTCTGACGGGCTCCTTCTCCTACAGCGGCTACGCCAACCCCACGGTGCGGGCGTTGGAGGACGCCATGACCGGCCTGGAGGGCGGCACGGCCGCGCTGGCGACGGGCTCGGGGTCGAGCGCGATGTCCTCGGTGCTGCTCGGGGCGCTGCGCCGGGGCGACCACGTCATCGCGCAGAGGGCCCTCTACGGCGGCACCTACTCCGTGCTGCGGGAGCTGTCCTCGAACTGGGGCGTGGAGGTCACCCACATCGACGCCGCCGACCCGGCGGAGCTGACCGCCGCGCTGCGGCCGAACTCGCGGGTGCTCGTCCTGGAGACCATCGCCAACCCGACGGGTCACGTGCCGGACCTGCCAGGGCTGCTGGGCGTGGCGCGGGGGGCGGGGCTGCTGGGGGTCGTGGACAACACGTTCGCCACCCCGCTGCTGTGCCGGCCGATCGAGCACGGCGCCGACGTGGTGGTGCACTCCGCGACCAAGTACCTGGGCGGTCACCACGACGTGGTGGGCGGGGTGGCCGTGTTCGCCGACGACGACCGCTACCGGCGGACGTGGGAGCAGGCGGTCAGGTTCGGCACGGTGGCGGACCCGTTCGGCGCGTGGCTGGTGCTGCGCGGGGTGAAGACGTTGGCGCTGCGGGTGCGCCGGCAGTGCGACACGGCGGGCCGGTTGGCGGCGCTGCTGGCGGAGCACCCGGCGGTGACCGCCGTGCACCACCCCGGCCTGCCGTCGCACCCGAGCCACGCGCGGGCGACCGCGCTGCTCGACGGGTACGGCGGCACGGCGGCGTTCGACCTGGCCGACCGGGAGGCGGCGCACGCGTTCCTGGGCGGGCTGCGGCTGGTGCTCAACGCGGGCTCGCTGGGCGGCACCGAGACGGTGGCCATGCACCCCGCCACCACCTCGCACCGCCACCTGGACGAGCGGGCGCTGGCGGCGGCGGGCATCGGTCCCGGCACGGTGCGGATCGCGTGCGGCATCGAGCACGCCGACGACCTGTGGGCGGACGTGGCGCAGGCGCTGGGGTGAACCAGGCCCCGGACCAGGCCCCGGGCGGACCGGCGCGGGGTGAACCGGCCCCGGGATGAACCGGCACTGGACCGAACGCCACTCCCGTCACCCGACCGGTGCCCCTGTGTAACCGGCGCGTCCGATCGGCCGATAGAGCCGGTGAGGAACTGGGGGCAGGGCATGGAGGGACCGGGTACGAGGGCCGAACGCGACGAACGGGCGATGCGCTGGGTGCTGCTGGCGTTGTTGCTGGCGGGCGCCACGAACGCCGTGGTGGCCGTGGTCGACGGGGTGCTGTGGGCGTGGTGGGTGGCCGGGCTGTGCCTGTTCGGCGCGCTGCTGAGCGGGGTGGCGGGCGGCGGGGAGCCGGCCGGGGCGGGGCCGCGCGCGCCGGTGCGCCACGCGTGCGACGAGGCCGACCGGTGGCCCGTGCGATAGCGCCGGAAAAGCGGTCGGTCCGCACCACGGCGCCGTGGTGCGGACCCCGGCGGCCGGTGCGGGGCGTTATTCCACGCGACCGCTGAACGGGTATCCGCTTTGTCCGGACGAGCCGGTCCGGGGTGCTCGCGGACGGGTCGTCCCGGGCGTTGTCGAGGGCGGCCCGAGCGGTACCTGACCGGGTGAACGACGGCCTGTTCTCCCACGTCAACCGATGTTCGCTACGGGTTGTCGGGAAAAAGCACTCCGATCATTACTCCGTTGTGCCAGAATTAGTCCGTTCGTGAGGGCGAGGGGCCCACGAACTGACTCAGCGCAGTGAGCTGAGTCACTTGCACGGTGAGATGGATGATCATCAGGGGAGGAAGATCGCCATGTCCACGAGTACCGAAACCGAATTCCTGGGGGACGGCATCCCGAGCGACATCACCACGGTCCCGACCGTGGGGGACGAGCGCCCGGAGGAACAGCCGGGTCTGCCGGACGAGGGGCACACCCACGACGACGGGGACATGTCGCCCCTGTGCACGGGTGGCGGCTGCGTCCAGAAGACCGGCGTCTGACGCGTCAACGGTGATGGCGGAGCCCGCCGACCGTCTACCGGTCGGCGGGCTTTGCCCGCTCCTGTCTTGTGATGTCATAGGTGGGTGCCTGGCACCGCATCGCACGACGAGGCCGGAGTCGTCCGTGAAGCACGCGAACTCCACCGCAGGGGGGTGGACGCGTCGTGCTCCGGACGACATCGCGAGGCGGTGCGGCTGCTGCGCCGGGGATCGGCCCTGGCGAACTCGATCGACCCCGCCGACCCGGACACCCGCGCCGAGTGGCTGGTGACCCGCATCCGGCTGCTGTCCACCCTGGCGGCGCTGACCGCGGAGGCCACGGGACCGACCGCGGGCCTCGCCGGGCTGGCGCAGGTGCGGCAACTGGTCGAACACGTGGTGGACCCCCTGGAACGGGCGGAGCTGTGGGCCAGCGTCGAGCACAACCGCGGCCTGCTGCTGTTCAACGCGGGCTTCTTCGAGGACGCGCTGCTCGTCTTCGACTCCGCGCTGGAGCACGGCGAACGGCGGCTCGCGGCCGGTGACCCCGTGCCGGCCCTGGTCGAACCCGTCGTCAAGACGCTGTGGAGCAAGGGCGCCGCGCACACCAGGCTGGGCGCGATCGGCCCCGCCCGCCAGGTCCTCACCAGGGCCGTCACCCTCGCCACCGAGCACGGGCTGCTGTCCCGCGCCGCCGACGCCAGCCACGCCCTGGGCCTGCTGGACCTGCGGATCGGGGACGTGCCGGCGGCCCTGCGGCGCTACGAGCACAGCGAGCGCTCCTACCGCGAACAGGACTTCGACGTCCCGGTGCTGCTCAACATGCACCGGGCACAGGCGCTGATGGCCGCCGGCCTGGTCGACGAGGCCGGCAGCCAGCTCGACGGCGCGCTGCCCGCGCTGCGCGCCGAACGCGGCATCACCCGGAACCTGGCCGACGTGGAGCTGTACCGGGCCGTCGCCGCCTACATGACCGGCGACCTCGCCCTGGCCCGCGAGATGGCCTCCTCCGCGCGGCGGCGGATGCGCCGGTGGGGCTGCGAGACCTGCGTCGCCAACGCCACCCTCATCGGCCTGCGCGTGGACACCGTGCGGGCACTGCGCTCCGGCCGCGTCCACCGCTCCCTGCCCACCCGGGTCCTGGCCTTCGCCGACCGGCTGCCCGCACCCCGGCTCGCCGAGCAGGCCGCCCAGGCGCGGATGCTCGCCGCCCGCCTGGAGATCCGCCGCGGCGACGTCGACGCCGCCGCCGGCGTCCTGGAACGCGTCCCCCGACCGGGCAAGCTCACCCCCATCGACCAGCGGATGCTGCGCCGCCTGTGCCGGGCCGAACTCGCCGCCGCCCGCGGCGGACGGGCCGCCGCCCTCACCGAGATCCGCGCCGGCCTGGTCGACCTCGACCACGTCCGCAACCGCATGGGCGGCCTGGAACTGCTGTCCGGCACCGCGCTGCACGGCCGGGAGCTGACCGAACTGGCCGTGCACCTCGTCCTCGACGGCGGCAACGCCCGCCAGCTGTTCTCCTGGCTGGAGCGGACCCGCGCCCAGACCTACCGCTACGAACCGCTCACCCGCGTCGACGACCCCGAACTGGCCGAACGCATCGCCGAGGTCCGCGGCCTCGTGCAGTCCATCCACCAGGCCGAGCACCACGGCCACCCCACCGCCGCCCTGCGCAGCCGCCACGCCGAACGCCTGCGCGAGGCCAACCGCCTCGGCTGGCACACCGGCCGCTGGGGCAGGCCCCGCCCGGTCGCCGGCCTGGCCGAGGTCATGGCGCAACTCGGCGACCGCGCCCTGGTCAGCTACGCCTCCTCCGAGGACTCCCTGGTCGCCGTCGTCGTCGTCGACTCCGGCGTCCGCCTGGTCCGGCTCGGCTCGGCCGGCGCCGCCGCGGAGAGCGCCCGGATGCTCAACGCCGACCTCAACGCCCTGGCACCCGACCACCTCCCCGACGCCCTCGTGCGGGTCATGACCGCGTCCGCGCGCAAACAGGCCGACCGCCTCGACGCCCAGCTGGTGCGCCCGCTGGCCGAACTCATCGGCGGCCGCGAACTCGTCGTCGTGCCGACCGGGGCCCTGTACGCGGTGCCCTGGGGCGTGCTGCCCACGCTGCACGCCCGCCCCGCCGTGGTGGCGCCCTCCGCGACCGCCTGGCTGGCCGCCGACCGCGCCGGGAGCCACGCCGGGGAACGCGCCGAGGAGCGCACCGTCCTGGTCCGCGGCCCCGGCCTGCCCGCCGCCGTCGGCGAGATCGACAAGCTGGGCGCGCACTACAGCACCGCCACCCTCATGTCCGGCGGAGGCGCCGCCGTCGCGGAGGTCCTCTCCGCCCTCGACGGCGCCGAGATCGCCCACCTCGCCGCCCACGGCGTCCACGAACCCGAGAACGCCCTGTTCTCCCGCCTCGAACTGAGCGACGGGCCCCTCTACGCCCACGAGATCACCGGCCTGGCCAAACCCCCGCGGCACGTGGTGCTGGCGGCCTGCGAACTCGCGCTCAACCGCATCCGACCCGGCGACGAACCACTGGGCTTCGCCAGCGCGCTGCTCGCCAGCGGCGCCCAGACCGTCATCGCCCCGCTGAGCCGGGTCGGCGACCAGGCGTGCGCCGCCGCCATGGACGACTACCACCGCCGCCTCGCCGCCGGGGCCCGCCCCGCCGTCGCCCTCGCCGACGCGATCGCGGTCGACCCGATGCGCCGCCCGTTCGTGTGCCTGGGCAGCGGCCGGGGCTGACCGACCACACCCGCGCCACCCGCGCCCGCGCCCGCACGCACCGCACCCGCACCGCCGGACACCCCGCACCCGAACACCCCGGCACACCCCACCACCGGACCTCACCCGATCCAGCGTTGCGCACCGCCACCACAGCGGGCTACCATGACCTCATCCGCGGACGTTGGCCATGCCTCCCGCGGAAGATCCCCAGGCGCGAGCCCACCACCCGTGGCGCACCGCCTTCACACCGGACCGTGCCCGCACGGACCACATCTGTCCTGAAAGGACACCCACCCACCATGACCGCGACCCTGTCCCGGCCCGACACCACCACACCGTCCACTTCGGTCACCGGCGTGCTCGACACCACCGGCGACACCGCCTACCTCCGCACCCGCGGCTACCTGCCCGGCCCCACCGACGTCCTCGTGCCACGGCCACTCCTCGAACGGTTCGACCTGCGCCGCGGCGACCTCGTCACCGGCACCGCCGCCCCACCCGCCGCGCGCCGCGGCCACCCCCGCCTCACCCACCTCCACCGGCTCAACGACCTCCCACCCGGCCCCGACCGGCGCCCCGCCTTCACCGACCTCGTCCCGGTCCACCCCACCGAACGCCTCCGCCTGGAGACCACCCCCGAAGAACTCACCACCCGCGTCATCGACCTCGTCATGCCCGTCGGCAAAGGACAGCGGGCACTCGTCGTCGCACCGCCCAAAGCCGGCAAGACCTCCGTGCTCCGGGCCATCGCCCACGGCATCAGCCGCAACCACCCCGAATGCCACCTGCTCGTGGTCCTCGTCGGCGAACGCCCCGAAGAAGTCACCGACCTGCGCCGCACCACCCCCGGCGAAGTGATCGCCTCCACCTTCGACCGCTCCCCCGCCGACCACACCGCCATCGCCGAACTCGCCGTCGAACGCGCCAAAAGACTGGTCGAACAAGGCCGCGACGTCGTCGTCCTCCTCGACTCCCTCACCCGGCTCGGCCGCGCCTACAACCTCGCCGCCCCCACCTCCGGCCGCACCCTCTCCGGCGGCGTCGACTCCGGCGCCCTCCTGCCGCCCAAGCGCTTCCTCGGCGCCGCCCGCAACGTCGAAGGCGGCGGATCGCTCACCATCTTCGCCACCGCACTCGTCGAAACCGGCTCCGCCGGCGACACCCTCATCTTCGAGGAGTACAAGGCCACCGGCAACGCCGAGCTCAAACTCGACCGCAAACTCGCCGAACGCCGCGTCTTCCCCGCCGTGGACGTCGAGCGGTCCGGCACCCGCCGCGACGAACTCCTCCTGTCACCCCAGGAACTCGCCATCACCCACCGACTCCGCCGGGCCCTCGACGGCCGCGACGTCGACGTCCTCCTCGACAGCCTCCGCAAAACCCGCACCAACACCCAGTTCCTCACCCAGCTCGCCCACGGGTGACCCCCGCAGCCCCCACCCGCGACGCCCTACACTCCCCCCGCATGGAGACCACGAACCGGTGACGTCCCAGGCGCTGCTCCGCGAACTCAACCACGACGTGTGGACCCCCTTCCGCAACGCCTACCGCGACCTCGACGCACCCGCCTTCCTCGCCCTGCACAGCCCCGACCTCATCAGGGTCGTCGCGGCCACCGGCGAAATCCGCGACCACGCCGGCCACACCACCGACATCACCTCGTTCTTCCGACGGGTGGCCGACCACGGCGACGAGATCGCCATCGAGTTCCGCTTCACCGAACGCACCGCCTCCCCCACCGCCGCCGGCGAACGCGGCCTCTTCCGCATCACCGTGCGCCGCGGCGGCACCCGGGACCAGGCCCACGGCCGCTTCCACGTCTTCTCCCGCAAGACCGACCGGTGGCGCATCCTCGTCGACCACGAAGCCGACGAGGACGACACCGCCGCCGCCGAGGCGTTCACCACCGCCGTCCACCAGGACGACGTCGCCGCCTTCGCCCGATAACCCCGCCGAACCCCGGGCCGCCGGCGCACCACCGACGGCCCGGACCACTCACAGGTGCCGCTCGATCTCCGCCAACTCCGCCTCGTCGAACGACAGGTTCGCCGTCGCCGCCACGTTGTCCTCCAACTGCCCCACGCTCGACGCCCCCACCAACGCCGAGGTCACGCTCCGCAACACCCACGCGATCGCCATCTGCGCCAACGTCTGACCACGCCCCCGCGCGATCCCGTCCAACGCCCGCACCCGCGCCAACGTCGCCTCGTCCAGGTTCCCCGCGCTCAGGAACGGCGACGACCCCGCCGCCCGCGACCCCTCCGGGATGCCACCCAGGTACCGGTCGGTCAACACCCCCTGCGCCAACGGCGAGAACGCGATGCTGCCCACGCCCTCCTCCTCCAGCACGTCCAACAACCCGTCCTCGACCCACCGGTTCACCATCGAGTAAGACGGCTGGTGGATCAGCAGCGGCGTCCCCAGCTCGCGCAACACCCGCGCCGCCTCCCGCGTCTGCTCCGCCGAGTAGTTCGAGACCCCCACGTACAGCGCCTTGCCCGACCGCACGACGTGGTCCAACGCACCCATCGTCTCCTCGATCGGCGTGTCCGGGTCCGGCCGGTGGTGGTAGAAGACGTCCACGTGGTCCAGGCCCAGGCGCTCCAACGACCGGTCCAGCGAACCCACCAGGTACTTGCGCGACCCCCACTCCCCGTACGGGCCCTCCCACATCAGGTAACCCGCCTTGGTCGACACCAGGATCTCGTCCCGGTACGGCCGGAAGTCCCGGGCGAAGATCCGACCGAAGTTCTCCTCGGCGCTGCCGGGCGGCGGACCGTAGTTGTTGGCCAGGTCGAAGTGGGTCACGCCCAGGTCGAACGCGCGGCGCAGGATCGCCCGCTGGCCGTCCAGGGCCTTGTCGTGGCCGAAGTTGTGCCACAGGCCCAGCGACACGGCGGGCAGCTTGAGCCCGCTGCGCCCGGACCGGCGGTAGGGCATGGCTTCGTACCGCGCTTCAGCGGCCAGGTAGGTCACGGTTCTCCCTCGTGATCACGGCGGTGGCGCCCGCCGTCGTCAGGTCGGTCAATCATGGTCCACCGAGGTGGCGGGCGCCGCCGGTGAGTTCCGGACAGCTCAATTCGACCCGCACTGAAGTTGTAGGGGCCGATGTGGGACAGGGAGCTGCCGGAGCTGCCGGGCAGGTCGGGATTACGGTGATCACCGGGCAGTCGGGAGGGGACGACGTGGTGATCGAGGAGTATGCCGTGGAGGACGGCGGCCCCTACGGGGTGACCGCGGGACCGGATGGCGCGCTGTGGTTCACGCTGGTGCGCAGCGGGCGGATCGGGCGGTTCGCGCCGGGTGGCGGGGTGACGGGCTTCGCGCTCGACCCGGACGCCGGGCCGACGGTCATCACCGCCGGGCCGGACGGCGCCCTGTGGTTCACCGAGCACCGGGCCGACCGGATCGGGCGGATCACCACGGCCGGCGAGGTGTCCGGGGTCGCGGCGGCGAGCGGGTCGGGGCCCTACGGGATCACCGCCGGGCCGGACGGCGCGCTGTGGTTCACCGAGTCGACCGGCGACCGGATCGGCCGCGTCTCGGTCTCCGGCGAGGTGACCGGGTTCCCGCTGCCCGTGACGGGCGGGTTCCCGGCCGCGATCGCGGCGGGCTCCGACGGCGCGCTGTGGTTCACGCTCAACCAGGCGAACGCGATCGGCCGGATCACCGTCTCCGGCGAGGTCTCGGTCCACCCGCTGCCGACCCCGGACGCCGGGCCGGTCGGGATCACGGCGGGGCCCGGCGGTGCGCTGTGGTTCGTCGAGATCGCCGCCGGGCAGGTGGGCCGGATCACGCCCGACGGCGTGGTGACGGAGTTCCCGCTGCCGGACCGGGCGGCCCGGCCGCACGCCATCACGGCCGTCGACGGGGCGTGCTGGTTCACCGAGTGGGGCGGCAACCGGGTCGGCTCGATCACCGGGGCCGGCGTGGTCACCGCGCACGAGCTGCCGACGCCGGGTGCCGAGCCGCACGGCATCGCGGTCGGGCCGGACGGCGCGCTGTGGGTCGCCCTGGAGAGCGGCGCGCTGGCGCGCGTCGGGGTGGGCTGAAGCGGGCACGTTCCACCGTTCGGCCCACCTGGACGGCCCAGGACTGCGGCACCCCGGAGCGCTGTGGCCGGTTGGTCTGGACCTCGCTCCTCCGGTCGAGTGGTTTCGGGCTCGTCCGGCGGCCCCGAGGCGTTACCTTGCCGGTGTGCAGCGGTTCGGGTGGCTCGTCGTCCTCGCGCTCCTCGCCGGTCTCGTCGCGCCCACCCCGGCGTCGGCGGCGGCGCGGGCGCCCGACCGGTGCGCGGCCGAACTGGACTGCACCGCGGCCGAGTTCGACCGGATGACCGCGGACGAGCGGCTGGAGTTCCTGCGCGCCCTCCAGCGCGGCCCGGCGGCCCTGCTGGGCGCGCCCGACCGGTGGCGCAACATCGAGGGCGTCATCGCGTTCTTCCGGGACCGCGGCCTGGCCGCGCCCGGCACCTGGGTGTCGCACGTGGACGCGGCCATCCTGGAGGGGATCGAGCGCGGCGTCGCCCTCGCCCTCGGCCGCTCCCCGGACGGCTTCGGCAACCCCGGCTCGGCGCGCTGGGCCGCCTACCTGACCCGGCTGCACCGCGGCGAGCTGACCGCCCGCGACGCCCACGACCGGGCGTGGAGCGAGGCCGAGCAGGCGTCCACCGAGCACGGCGTCGCGATCGCCGAGGAGGTGCACGGCCTGCGGCCCACCGCGGTGGAGCGCCGCTTCTTCCTGTTCTCCGAGTTCTACCGGTGGACGCTGCGCAACCGGCCGGTGGCGCAGGACCTGCTGCTCTTCTACGGCGTGCTGGTGCACCCCGAGCTGGCGGTGCGGCGGGTGCCGTTCCTGGACTGGTTCACCGACGTGCGCGAGTCGACGCCCTCCTACAAGGGCTCCGAGATCGCCTACGCCTACGCCGGGCTCGACCCGATCTCCGGGGTCATCGGCACCGTGGAGCTGTTCCTGGTCTACCTGCCCGAACTGTTCCGGGAGTTCCGGGGCGTCCGGTGACGGCCGCGCCTACGACCGGCGCTCCCCCAGCCGCACGACCACGACGCCGAGCAGGGTGAGCAGGCCGCCGAGCAACTGCACGGGGCGCGGCTGCTGGCCGAGCAGCAGCCAGGCGAAGACCAGGGCCATCAGCACCTCGGTCAGCGCCACGAACGACGCCAGGCGCGCGCCCAGGCGGCGGGTCGCCGCGATGCCCGCGACGTAGCCGAGGGCGGCGGTCACCACGCCGAGCAGCAGCACCGGCACCCACCAGGGCGTGGTGAAGCCGTCGAAGGCCACCGGCCGGGTGGTCGCGGTGAACGGGACCAGGCCGACCGCGCCCGCCAGCAGCAGCACCAGGCCGCCGAGCAGGAGGCCGCCCGCGGCGAGCGCGGTGCCGGGCAGGCCGTCCTCCTCCCGCGCCGACAGGACGAAGTAGACCGCCGCGCCGACCATCGCGCCCAGCGCCCAGAGGATGCCGGGGACGTTCGCGGCGGCGCCCGAGAGCAGGTCGAGGACCAGCAGCAGGCCCAGCACGGCCAGCAGCGCGCCGAGCGCGGTCAGCCGGCCGGGGCGCTGCCGGTGGCGCAGCCAGAGCCACAGCACGACGGCGACCGGGGCGGTGTACTCGACCAGCAGCGCCACGCCGACGTCCATGCGCGCCACCGCGTTGAAGTAGGACAGCTGGCACCCGGCGACGGCGACCAGGCCGTACGCCACGACCACCGGCGCGTTGCGGCGCAGCAGGTGCCGCCGGCCGCGCAGCTGGACCAGCGCGGCCGGGACGAGCACGACCGCCGCCAGCAGCACGCGGACCGCCACCGCGGCCGCCGAGGACCAGCCCGCCTCCATCAGGCCCCGGCCCAGCGGTCCGGACAGGCCGAACGACGAGGCGGACACCACCGCCAGGCCGAGTCCGGGGCCCAGTCGTGCGCCCACCCGGCTGTCATGAGTCATCGTGGCCATGGCGCATGACGCTATGGACCGGCGCGGTAATCTGTCAACATGGTCTTCACCCATGACACGACCGCCTCCCTCCTCGCGGCGGTCGAGCTGGTGAACTCGGCGGTGGAGCCGGACACGTTGACCGGGCCGTGGCTCGACGACTTCTACGCCAGGCACCGCTACACCGGGTCCCACGCCGGCGACGCGCGCGAGCTGGACGCGGTCCGCGCCCTGCGGACCCTGCTGCGCAGGCTGCTGACCAGCGACCGGGACGCGGCGGTCGACCTGGTCAACGAGGTGCTGGCCGCGCACCGGGCGGTGCCGAGGCTGGTCCGGCACGACGGGCTCGACTACCACATCCACGTGGTGCACCCGGACACGCCGCTGGCCGACCGGATCGCCGCCGAGACCGCCATGGCGATGATCGACGTGATCCGGTCGGACGAGATGAGCAGGTTGTCGGTGTGCGCGGACGAGGCGTGCGACGGCCTCGTGCTCGACCTGTCGCGCAACCGCTCGCGCCGCTACTGCAGCACGACTTGCGGGAACCGGATCGCGGTGGCCGCCTACCGGGCCAGGAGGAGGTAGGGCTCAGGCCGGCGCTGTCGCGAGCGCAGGTCGGCGGGAGTTCGCGGCCGGCGGGAGGCGCCGCTCCCGGAAGTCACCGGCCGGCGGGAGCGCCCGCTCAGCGGGAGTTCGCGGCCGCCGCGGTCTCCTCCAGCCAGCGCTCGTCCAGCGGCGAGCCGGGGAACCGGGCCAGCCGGCGCAGCGGGATGGCCCGCACCATCCGACCCGCCTCCGGGTCGGTGAGCATGGCGTCGGTGCCCGTGCCGGCGACGACCTCGCGCAACCGCCCCGCCGCCCACGGGTGGGCCAACCACTGCTCGGCGGTCGAGTCGGCGGACAGCGGCGGAACCACCGCCTCACCCGGCAGCTCCAGCACCGCGCGCAGGCGGAGGTCGCGGGACGACGCGCCCACCTCGACCGCGAAGGCGCCGGGCTCGACGACCCAGCGGCGCAACCCGGTGTGCCAGCAGGCGAAGGTCCGGGAGTCCAGCGCCAGGCCCACGCGGGCCGACTCCCCCGGCGCGAGGTCGACCTTCGCGAACGCCTTCAGCTCCCGCTCCGGCCGGAACACCGAGGACTCCGGGTCCGACACGTACAGCTGGACGACCTCCGCGCCGCGGCGCTCGCCGGTGTTGGTGACGGTCAGCGACACCCGCGCGGTGTTCCCCTCCGCCTCCACCTCCACCTCCAGGTCGCGGTAGTCGAACGAGGTGTAGGACAGGCCGTGGCCGAACGGGTAGGCCACCGGGAGCGCGTGCGCGTCGTACCAGCGGTAGCCGATGAGCAGGCCCTCGCCGTAGCGGACCACGTCGTGCTCGCCGGGGAAGTTGCCCACGGTCGGGTTGTCCGCCAGGGCGACCGGGACGGTCTCCGCGAGCTTGCCGGACGGGTTCACCGCGCCCAGCAGCAGGTCCGCGACCGCGCCGCCGCCCGCCTGGCCCGGCAGCCACACCTCCAGCAGGGCGTCGGCGTGGTGCTGCCAGGCCGCGACCTCCACCACCCCGCCGTTCGACAGCACCACCACGACCCGCTCGGCGGCGCCCGCCACCGCCTCCAGCACGGCGACCTGCTCCGGCGGCAGGCCCAGGTGGGCGCGGTCGTAGCCCTCCGACTCCCACTCGTCCGGCAGGCCGAGGAAGACCACGGCGACCGCACCCCGGGCGGTCTCCACCGCCTCGTCCAGCAGGGCGGCGGCGTCGCCGGAGCCGTCCGGGGTGAAGCCCGGGGCGAACCGGACCCCGCGCCCGGCACGGGCCCGGAGCGCGGTCAGGGCGTCCTCCACGCGGGTGGGCGTGACCTGGGACGAACCGCCGCCCTGGAAGCGCGGGGTCCGGGCGAACTCCCCGATCACCGCGAGCGGCACGTCACCGGCCGGGTCGAGCGGCAGCACGCCGTCGTTCTTCAGCAGCACCGCGGACGCCGCCGCGGCCTCGCGCGCCAGCGCGTGGTGCGCCTCCTCGTCGTAGGACTGCCCCGGGCCGAGGGCGGGTCGCGCCTTGGCGACCAGCTCCAGGACGCGCGCCGCGGCGCGGTCCACGTCGGCCTCGTCGAGCGTCCCGGCGTCGAGGGCGGCCAGCACCGCGTCCCGGCCGACCCCGCCCGACGACGGCATCTCCAGGTCGAGCCCGGCGGCCAGGGCCTCGTCCCGGTCGTAGACGGCGCCCCAGTCGGAGACCACCACGCCGTCGAAGCCCCACTCGTCGCGCAGCACCTCGGTGAGCAGCCAGCGGTGCTGGGAGGCGAACTCGCCGTTCACCCGGTTGTAGGCGCACATGACCGTCCAGGGGCGGGCCCCGGTCACCACGCGCTCGAACGCGGGCAGGTAGATCTCGCGCAGCGTCCGCTCGTCCACCTCCGCGGACACCGACATGCGCGCGGTCTCCTGGTTGTTGGCCGCGAAGTGCTTCACCGAGGTGCCGACGCCGCGGCTCTGCACCCCGTCCACCAGGGCCGCGCCCAGCTCGCCCGCCAGCAGCGGGTCCTCGGAGAAGTACTCGAAGTTCCGCCCGCACAGCGGCGACCGCTTCATGTTCACGCCCGGCCCGAGCACGACCGAGACGCCCAGCGCCCGCGCCTCCGCCCCCAGCGCCTCACCGAGGCGCCGCAGCAGGTCGACGTCCCACGAGCAGGCGGTGGCCGCCGCGACCGGGTAGGCCACCGACGGGGTCGCGCCGAGCAGCCCGAGGTGGTCGGCGTCCTCGGGTTGGCTGCGCAGGCCGTGCGGCCCGTCCGACAGCGTGATCCGCCCGACGCCCAGCCTCGGCACGGCCCGCGTGCGCCAGAAGTCGGACCCGTCGAGCAGGTCCACCTTCTCCTCGCGGGTCAGCGCGGCGAGCAGGGCCGGGACGTCGTCGAGCGGGGCCGAGGGGGCGCTGTCGTTCACCTTCCGACGACTACCACGCGCCCGTGCGACCCGCGCGGCCGAAGACACCCGTCCGGCTCACGGCCGGGTGAGGCAGCGCAGGGCGATGTGGGCCACGGGGAGGTACGGGAGGACGACCGGCGCCGGACCGCGCACGGTCAGCCAGGTGCTCCCGTCCGGCTCGACGCCGTGGCGCAGGGCCAGCCGCAGCGGGCCCACGCGGGCGAGCCAGGCCCAGGTGCGGGCGGCGTCGTCGACCTCGGTGACGGTGAACCGCACGCGCACCCCGAGCGGGCCGCGCACCCGGCCGGTGACGCCGGGCGCGAGGCGCGGGGCCGACGGCTCGACGCCGGTGATCTGCGGCGCCCACTCCGGCCAGCGGTGGATGTGGGCGTACCGCTCCCAGACCACCTCGGCGGGGGCCCGGCCCGGGGCTCGCGTGCTGACTTCCACGGTCGCCATGGTCGCCGACGCGGGGCGGGAGCGCCCGGCGAGCCACCCACTCCACCGGCCACCACCCCGCCACCGGCTCAGTCGCCGCGCCCCGTCGCCCCCAACACGATCCGCACCCCGTGCCGCAGCGACGTCAACCGCTCCACGGCGGGCGGCACGTCGACCCCCTCCCACCCGGCCCCGGCCACCGCCACCGCCGCGTCGAAGCGGGTCACCAACTCGTCCAGCGGCACCCCACGGGCCAGGTCGACGCGGTGCGCCCAGACCACCACGGTGGCCGGGCGGAGCTTGTCCACCGCGGCGAGCAGCGCACCGGCCGGGAGGCGGGCACCCAGGTTGCGCCACGTCGAGTCGCACTCGGACAGCGCCGCGCCCAGCGCCTCCAGCGGCAGGGTGTGCTGCTCGTCCGGCGCGCACGCCAGCAGCGCCGCCAACCTGCCGTCCTCGGCCGGCAGCGGCACGCCGCGCAGGACGTGCAGGATCGCGGCGCTGGTGACGTGCTCGACCTCCACGCCCCGGCCGAGCGCGGCGGCCCGACCGCCCAGTTCGACGAGGGTCGGCATGAAGACGTGCTGCCAGGCGCCGACCACGCCGTGCTCGGCGACGAGCTTGGCGGCCAGGTCCCGCATCAGCGGCTCGTCGAGGCGGTTCGCCGCCGACAGGAAGCCGCGCCGCGCCGCGCGCGCCTCCGCCGCGCCGAGCGCCGGGCGCGGGTCCGCGGCGGGGGCCGGCGCCGGTTCGCCCAGCACGACCCGGGCCGCGGCGGCCGGGGCCAGGCCCCTGGCGGTCAGCGCGACCATGCGGCGCAGCCGCTCGACGTCCTCCGGGGTGTAACGGCGGTGGTTGCCGCTGGTCCGGGCGGACGGCCCGAGGCCGTACCGGCGGTGCCACGTGCGCAGCGTCGTGGGCGAGATGCCGAGCATCCCGGCCAGCGCCCCCGGCGTCATCCCGCTGCCCTGCTCGACCATCACCCTCCGACCGCGGCGCCCACCACCGGGCGCAGTCTCGACACCGAACACCCGGGGCCGTCCTCCGTGGACGGTCGCGCTCCTCGGCTCAGGCCCTCCTGTGCCGCCGCGCGATCAGCGTGCGCAGCTCGCTCTCGCCGAGCCCGCCCCAGATGCCGTAGGTCTCCTCCACCGCCAGGGCGTGCTCACGGCACTTCCTCATCACCGGGCAGCGTCGGCACACCTCCTTCGCGCGTTCCTCCCGGCTCCGCCGGGCCGAGCCGCGCTCGTTGGGCGTGTGGAAGAACAGGGTGCTGTCCATGCCGCGGCAGAGACCTCGCAGCTGCCAGTCCCAGGACTCCGCGACCGGCTCGGGCAGTCGTGACAGTTCGGGCATGTGACCACGTCCTCCTCCAGGCGACCCCGTGACCACCCCACCCTAAATTCGATTCAAAAGCGTTGCAACTCGACGCGCCGGAGGCACCCGTTCGAACGATGGGACGAACGTCGGGGTCCGGGGCACCAGGGCGCAGGGCCGCGACCCCCACCAGCGCCTGCGCGTTCAGCGGGTCGGCCCCGCCCGCGAACCGCTCACCGGTCGTGACGACGGGCGGGCCGGTCCGCCAGGAACCTGGACACCGCCGTGCCCAGGACGCGGATGCCCGCCGTCGAGCGCGGGTCGAGGCCCGCCAGCTCCCGGACCCGCCGCAGCCGGTAGTCCAGGGTGCGCGGGTGCACGCCGAGGGAGGCGGCCGTGCGCGAACGGCTCATGTCGTTGCGGTAGTAGCACTCCAGCGTCCCGACCAGCTCCGGCCCGGCGGCCAGGCGCGCCGCGACGTGGCGCAGCCAGCGGTCCAGCTCGGGCAGCTCCGCCACGCCGACCTCGATCGCCACGTCGGCCAGCACGGGCACGTGGTCGGGCACGGCCAGGGGGCGCGCCACCCGGCTGATCCGGCGCGCCAGCGCGACCGCCTCGCCGATCGCGCCCGCCGGGCCGGTCGCGGCGCCGGCCGCGCACGCGCACCCGGTGATCTTCGCGACCGTCCGGGACACCGCGGCGGCCCGCCCGTCCGGGCCCGGCGCCAGGAAGGCGACCAGCTCGGCCCCGCCCGGCCAGGTGGCGGGCACGCGGTGGTGCCGCCACAGCGCGTCGAGGACGTCCTCACGCCGGGCCCCGGCCACCCCGCCGGCCCCGACCACCCCGCCGGGCCCGACCACCCCGCCGAGCCCGACCACCCCGCCGAGCCCGACCACCCCGCCGAGCCCGACCACCCCGCCGGGCCCGACCACCCCGCCGAGCCCGACCACCGGGTCGCCCGGCTCGCGCAGGACCCGCACGGCGACCACGAGGTACCGCTCGGGCACGGCGAGGCCGGCGGTCCGCGCGTGGTCGAGGGCCACCGGGTCCCCGGCCACCAGCAGGTCCGCGAGCCGCCGCACCCGGCCGGCCGGCGAGATCAGCTCCTGCTGCCCGGCCAGCAGCCCCGCGGTGTACGCGCGCTGGACGGGCGGGGTGCGCGCGGCGAGCCAGGACAGCATCCGCATGGCGTCACCGAGGTCGTGCGGGCCGCACGCCTCGTGGACCTCCCGCAGCGTCGCCGTGGCGTGCAGCGCCAGCACCTGGTCGTGGACCGCGCGGGACAGGCCCCTGCGGCCCCGTTCCTCGCCCATGGCGGTCACCACGGCCAGGTCCGCCCCGGTCATCGGCTCGTCGGCGGCGACGCAGGCGAGGGTGCGTCGGCGGATGTGGACGGCGAACTCCACCATCCGGTCGTGGTCGGCGGGGGTGGTCGCGGTCGCCCGGTACTCGGGCAGCGCGTCGACGCAGAGGGCCACGACGCGCTCGCCGTTGTCGCCGGCACGCCCGCGCAGGGCGTCGAAGAGGTCTCCCACGGTGCTCCGTCAGGTGTAGGCGCCGGCCAGCGCCCGGGTCACGGCCGTGCTCAGCACCAGGACGCCGCGCGCCGAGACGGGGTCGAGGCCGGTGAGGCGGTGAACCCGGTGGAGGCGGTAGTCCAGGGTGCGGGGGTGCACGGCCAGCGCGGCGGCGGTCCGGGCGCGGTGCAGGTCGTTGCGGTAGAACGCGTCCAGGGTGGCGATCAGGTCGGGGCCGCCCGCGAGCCGGCGCGCCGTCTCGCCCAGCCACCGGTCCACCGGCGGCACCGCCGCCGCGCCCAGCTCGGCGAACAGGTCGGCCCGGTAGCGCACCGCGTCGGCGCGGTGGTCGGGCGGCGCGACCAGGCCGACCTGCCGCGCCTCCTCCAGCGCGCCGCCCAGCCCGGCCGCCGCGCCCCGGGCCGCGCCGACCGCGCACGGCACCCCGACCCGGTGGACGAAGTCCCGCACCACCTCGCGGGTCCGCTCCTCGGCCCGCGCCGGCTCGTCCGCCCCGACCAGCGCGACGAACTCGCCCGGTTCCTCCCAGCACACCGGGAGCCAGTGGTGCGCCAGCAGGTCGGCCAGGAGGTCGGCCCGCCCGGCGGGGTCGGGCACCGGTCCGGGCATCCGCGCCACCGCGACCACGACGTGCTCGTGCCGGGGCATCGCCAGCCCGGCGGCCACGTCGTCGGCGAAGGCGTCCCCGGCCAGCAGCAGCTGGGCCAGCGACCGCACGCGGTCCACCACCGGCCGCAGCGCCTCCTGGCCGCGCAGGTAGCCCCGCGTGTAAGCCGCCTGCGCCACCGCGCCCTGGTCGGGCAGCCAGCGCAGGGTGCGCATCACCTCGGTCACGTCCACCGGGGTGGCGGCCTCGTGCACCTCGCGCAGGGTGAGCGAGGTGTGCAGCGCGAGGACGCGGCGCTGCGCGACCGGGGACACCCCCGCCGCGCCGCGCTCCCGGCCGACCGCCACCACGACGTCGAGGTCGTCCTCCCCGAACGGCCTGTCCTCGGCGGCGAGCGCGACCGTCCGCTCCCGGAGGAAGAACGCGAAATCCAGCAATTCGGCCCGCGACCGGGCGTCAGTCGACATCAGGTGGAAATCGGGCAGTTCCCGGACGTAGGCGTCCACCGCGCGCCTGCTGTGCCGGGCGACCATCCCCCGCCAGCGGGCGAACAAATCCCCCATGCGCCCCGCCCCTCCCCGTCTCCGCCGGCCGAAGCAGGGTCGCGCCGGATCGCCCGGAACGGGTACCGCCTAACGGGGGGCAAACCCGGTCGGCGCACCGGGCGCGCCGAGCGGGAGAGGCGGAATCGATCCACCCCGGACGAAGTCCGCGCCCGCGAGAAAAGAGACGGGAAAGCAGCTCCGGGGGATCACCGGAGCCGACCGGGACACGACCCCGCAATACCGCCGGGGACGCGCGCGGCCTCCCCCTCGGCCGCACTCCGCCGGAACTCCCGCCCCTGACCAGTGGCCGGCGTCGCGCGCCGGAACCACCGGTCGGTCCACCGCGCTTCCCACCCATCGCCCGAACGGTTGAGCCCCAACGGGTGTTCATCGCTCCACCGAACACGCTGAGCGAGAGGTTTCACCTGCGTGACAAAAACGAACAATCATTTTGTAGGCAGGTTGACGAAATCTGCGGGGGACGAAATCAATGCTTGCCCAACAGGTTCGGGGAAACGTACATTACTGACGGGTACACCAGCGATCCCGCCGCTGCTGCCGTATTTTCCGCACAGTCTCGACGAGGAGATCAGCATGCTGAAACTCAATGCCACTTCGCGCAGGGTTCTCGGTGGTTTCGCGACGGCCGCCGCGGTCGCCGGCACCATCCTGACCGCCGGAGCGGGCGTGGGCCAAGCGGCGACCGCGTCGCTGACGCTCGTCTACAACTGCCCGTTCCCGCTGATCGGGTCGCAGGACATGAGCGTCAGGATCGACGTGGCCAACCTGCCGGCGTCCGCGACGGTCGGCACGCCGATCCCGGCGACCAACGTGACCGCCACCGCGACCGTGCCCGCGGCCGCGACCCTGGGCCTGGCGCTGGTCGGCGCCAAGACCGTGGAGGGCACGGCGAAGGCGCAGACCACCGTGAACAACGCGGGCACCGCCATCCCGGTCACGCCGAACCTGGTCGTGGCCAAGACGAACGTGCCGTCGTCCGGCGCGTTCAACACGGTCGCGACCGGCAGCACGCCGCCCCTCACCCTCACCAAGGCCGGGCTGACGACCATCTCGATCGGGAACTTCAGCACCACCCTGACCCCGCGCAAGGCCGACGGCTCGACCACGGGTCTGGGCACCTTCACCTCCAACTGCACGCTCAAGGCGGGCCAGGCGACCAAGCTCTACGAGTTCACCGTCTCGTAGTCCGCTCCCCCGGTGGGCCGTCCCCTTCGCGGGGCGGCCCACCGGCGTGTCCGGGGCCCGCTTACCGTGGGCCGGTGCTCAGCATCCAGGAACGCCTCTACCCCGAGCTGCCGTGCTTCGGCTGCGGCCAGGCCAACCCCCGCGGGTTGCGGCTGCGCAGCCACCCGGGCGAGGACGGCGTGGTGACCGCCGCCTTCACCCCGTGGCCCGAGCACGACAACGGACTGGGCTTCCTCAACGGCGGGATCATCGGCACCGTGCTCGACTGCCACAGCGCCGCGGCCGTGATGCTGGAGGCGGACCGGCGGGGCTGGCCGCCGCTCGGGGACGCCGCCCTGTCCTACGTGACCGCCGGGCTGGACGTGCGCTACCTGCGGCCGTCGCCGCTGCACGAGCCGGTGGAGCTGCGGGCCGCGGTGCGCGAGGCGTCGGAGGCGGAGATGACCGTCGACGTCTCCCTGGTGTGGGACGGCAAGACCCGCGCCGAGGCGGTCGCGCTGTGGAAGCGCTGGCGCCCGCGGCCCGCGAGCTGAGCGGCCGCGGTTCAGCTCCTCCCGCCCCGCCGGCCCGGTCCGCCCAGGACCTCGCCGAGGACGGAGACGCCCTCCTCGATCACCCCGGCGGTGTTGGCCGCGTAGCCCAGCACGAGGCCGGGCTCGCCCTCGCGGTGGCGGTGCCAGGACAGCGGCTGGACCTTCACGCCCCGGGCCAGCGCCGCGGCGGCCACCTCCACGTCGCCGGCCCCGGTCTCGAAGGTGACCACCAGGTGCAGGCCGGCGGCCGCGCCGTGCACGCGGGCGCCCGGCAGGTGGCGGTGCAGCGCGGTGATCATGGCGTCGCGCCGGGCGCGGTGGCGGCGGCGCAGCAGGCGCAGCTGGCGCTCCAGCTCCCCGGACTCCATGAGGTGGGCGAGCACGAGCTGCGGCAGCACGGCGTTGCCCAGGTCGGTGTCGCGCTTGGCCGCGACGACGGCCTCGTGGTAGCGGCGCGGCACCAGGAGCCAGCCGGTGCGCAGGGCGGGGGCCAGGAGTTTCGACACGCTGCCCGCGTAGCAGACGCGGTCGGCGCGCAGCGAGCGCAGCGCGGGCACCGGCGGCCGGTCGTAGCGGTGCTCGGCGTCGTAGTCGTCCTCGATGACCAGGCCGCCCTCGTCGGCCCACCGCACCAGCTCGCGCCGCCGCCGGCCGTCCAGGACTACGCCGGTCGGGAACTGGTGCGCCGGCGTGAGCAGCACGGCGGCCGCGCCGGAGGCCCGCAGCTCGTCGACCCGGACGCCGCGGGCGTCCACGGGGACCGGGTCGACGCCCACGTGCCAGTTGGCCAGCTGCTGCCGGGCGCCCAGCGAACCGGGGTCCTCCACCGCGACCCGGTCGACGCCGTCGCCGCGCAGCACCCTGGCGAGCAGGGCCAGCGCCTGCGCCACGCCCGCGACGACCACCACCTCGTCCGGGTCGGCGCGGACGCCCCGGTTGCGGGCCAGCCAGTTGGCCACCGCCAGCCGGAACGCGGGCGCGCCGCGCGGGTCGCCGTAGCCGAGGTCGGCCGCCGACAGGGTGCCCAGCACCGCGCGCTCGGCGCGCAGCCACGCGGTGCGCGGGAACGCGGCCAGGTCCGGCACGCCCGGGGACAGGTCGATCCGCGCGGGGGCCGACCGCAGCGCCTCGAACACCCCGGTGCCCGTCGGCGCGGTGAACACGTCGCCGGGTGGGGCGATCGGCGCGGGAGCGGGCCTGGCGGGCGGCGCGGCGGGAGCCGCGACGACGACCGTCCCGGCGCGCCCGCGCCCGACGACCTGGCCGTCCTCGGTGAGCCGCTGGTACGCCTCGGTGACCACGCCCCGGGACACGCGCAGCTCGGCGGCCAGCACGCGGGTGGCCGGGAGCCTGCTGCCCACCGGCAGGTTGCCGTCGGAGACGGCCTGCCGCAGCCGGTCGGCCAGCCACTCCGACAGGCCGCCGGGCGGGGCGTCCGCGAGGTTGAGCTGGAGGAAGTCGGCGCCCGTTGTGGACCTGTCGACCGGAGGGGTTTTGGACCTGCTCACCGGACCATTGTGGCGGGAGGGTGGGGCCATGCGCACAGCACCCACACCGGCCGGTCCGGCAGCGGTACCGGCACCGGCGGGCACCAGGGCACCCGGTGCCGCACTGGCCGGCACCGCGACGCCCGGCACCCCAGCCAGCACCCCAGCGGCCAGCACCCCGGCGGCCAGCACCCCGGCGGCCGGTGCCCCGGCGGCCAGCACCCCGGCGGCCGGTGCCGCACCGGCCCGACCCCCGTTGCACAGCCTCGCCGCCGGCGCCCTCGCCATGGTCTTCGTCGGCGGCAGCGTCGGGGTCTCGCACACCCTGGTCACCGCACCGCTGTTCACCACCCAGGCGGTCCGCTACCTCGCCGCGATCGTCGTCCTGGTCCTGCTGGCGAGGGCGCTGCGGGTGACCGTGGTGCGCCCGCGCGGCCGGGAGTGGCTGTGGTTGACGGGCATCGCGGCCACCGGGCTGGTGCTGTTCAACGTGGCCGTCGTGCGCGGGGTGGCCCACGCCGAGCCCGCCGTGATCGCGGTCGCGGTGGCGTGCGTGCCGGTGCTGATCGGGGTGGTCGGGCCGCTGCTGGAGCGCCGCGCGCCGCAGGCCCGGGTCCTGCTGGCGGCGGTCGTGGTCACCGCCGGGAGCGTGCTGGTGGAGGGCGCGGGCCGGGCGGACGCGGAGGGCGTGGCGTGGGCGGCGGTGGCGATGCTGTGCGAGGCGGCGTTCACGCTGCTGGCCGTCCCGGTGCTGGCCCGGCACGGGGCGTGGGGCGTGTCGCTGCACTCGGTGTGGCTGGGCGCGGTGGTGTTCGTCGGGCTCGGGCTGGCGACCGAGGGCGTGGGCGCGGTGGCCGCGCTGACCCCCGGCGACTGGGCCGCGATCGCCTACCTGGCGGTCCTGGTGACCGCGGTGGCGTTCGTGCTGTGGTACTCCGCCGTGGCCGCGCTCGGGTCCGGTCGGGTCGGTCTGCTGACCGGGGTGGCCCCGGTGGCGGCGGCGCTGGCGGGTGTCGCGCTGGGCACGCGCGTGCCGGGGCCGCTGGTGTGGGCGGGGATGTCCGTGGTGGTGGGCGGGCTGGCGTTCGGCCTGTGGAGCCGGCGGGGCGGGAAGGGCTCGTGATGTGGTCCCGGCACCCGGCCGAGATCCGGACCACGCCGTGCCGAGCGCGGGCGGACCCCGGTCCGGCTCCGGGGTGGGAGGGGCGGTGCCCGGTCAGCCCGCCGAGGGCGAGGCGATCGGGTCGACCAGCCAGCGCCCGTCGTCCTCCGCGGCGCGCCAGCGGGCGCGTGGACCGGTCGCGTCGGCGATCACCAGCACCGCCCCGTCCGCGCCCGGCGTGGGCTCGACGGACCACCGGCCCCTCGGCGAGCCCGCCCCGGCCACCACCGACTCCGCCACCGCGGCGCTGTCCCCGGACAGCGGCCGCCCGAACAGCCTCGCCAGCGACTCGGCGTCGCGGTCGTTGAGCGCGGCCTCGCAGGCCCGCGCCAGCTCGTCCGGCGAGGCCGCGCCCCGCTCCGGTTCCCGCGCGATCACCACGGCGATCAGGGCGCTCCAACCCAGCACCACACCCACCACGACGAACCGCAGGACCCGCGACGACGCGGAACCCGGCGGGCGGCCCTGCGGCGCGGGAAGGCTCACGGGCTCATCCTCCCACCCCGGTCCCGGGGCGGCAGGGACGCCCGGCGCCCGCGGACGGCCAGGTGACGCGTCACCCGCTCCGCACCGCCCGGCACCCGCATCTCGCTGCTGCGCACCACATCACCCGCCCCACACCACCCCCGCTCAGCACCCGCGTCTCCCTGCCGCCCGCATCTCCCTGCCACGTCCCACATCACCCG
>NZ_JAUQOL010000032.1:0-21261 GCF_047689505.1 Saccharothrix sp. BKS2
CCCACGCATCCGCCAAAGCACGCAGATGATCCTCATTCGCATCCGGCCACTCCTCACCGGACAACACCTGGAACAACGTACGCACCTCATCAGGCACCATCATGGCCATCGGAGAACTCCTGTACCGGTGGGAGATGGCGTCGTCGCCCGCGCACCGCGGCGCGGGCACCTGCCCGCACCACGGCCGCGGACCTCCGCGGGGTTCACGCCGCAGGGGTTCCGGCGCACGGCGTCCTCCGCCAGGCGCGGGGTGGGGAAGTCCCCAGGGGGAAAGCCCTCGGAGGAGTCGGGTACACCCGCCAACCACGAGGGAGCGCTCCACCGATTCCCGCAGCGGGAGCGGCGATCCTGGGCCACCGAACACCGATCCCCGGAGGAGAACGATGACCGCCGCGCGCTTGCCCCACGAGAAGGACACCACCCTCCTCGTCCGCACGGATTTCTCGGACGAGGACACGTGGCACGCCCTGCTGGAGATCGTCACCGACCCGTGGGTGGAGGGCTCCTCGGCGAACCTGCGCGTCCTGGACGACCCGGCGTACCGCGACGCACCGGCGGAACAGCTCACCGCCGACGCCCCCGAGTGGTCCATGGTCTTCATCGCGGACCGGGAGGCGCTCACCCACCCCGAACACCCGCTCCTCGTGGTCCACACGACCGACGAGGGGCGTGAGCGGCTGCGCGTCGTCCCACGCGAGCTGTGGTCGGTCGAGAACAACATCTCCATCTCGAACATGGATTGGGAGGACTTCGCCGACGCGGTGGACGAGGACGGCGTCTTCCGGGGCTTCTGACGCGCCCCTGCGGGCTGCACGACCACGACGCGGCAGCGGACCCCGCCCACCCGGACCGAGGGGGCGGGGTCCGCTGCCGCGTCCGGCGGTCATCCCCGCCCGCCCGCGGCCGGGGCCGGGATGTCCTCGGGCAGCAACAGGCACAGGTCGTTGACGGTGGGGTCGGCCAGTTGCCGCATGCGGCGGGCGTGTCGGGTCACCGCCTCGTCCAGGACCTGTCGGGCGTAGCGGCCGTTGCCGAACGACTCGCCGCGCGGTGCGGCGGTGAAGTGCGCCCGCAGCGCCGCCACGGTGGCCCCGTTGCACTCGTAGCCGGCTGCGTGCGCGTGCTGGTTCATGATGGTCACCAACTCGTCCGGCGTGTAGTTGGCGAACCGGACGCGGTGGGAGAACCGGGACGACAGACCGGGGTTGGCGGCCAGGAAGCCGTCCATCTCGCGCTGGTAGCCCGCGGCGATCACCACGACCTCGTCCCGGTGGTCCTCCATCAGCTTCACCAGCGTGTCGATCGCCTCCCGGCCGAAGTCCTGCCCGCCGCCCTGGGCCGCGGACAGGGTGTACGCCTCGTCGATGAACAGCACCCCGCCGCGGGCCCGGTCGAACGCCTCGGTGGTGCGGCGCGCGGTGTGGCCGACGTACTCGCCGACCAGGTCCGCGCGGCTGACCTCGGTGACCTGTCCCTGGGCGAGCGCGCCGAGCGCGGTCAGCAGCGAGCCGTACAGGCGGGCCACGGTGGTCTTGCCGGTGCCCGGCGGCCCGGCGAAGATCAGGTGGCGGCTCAACGACGGCACGGGCAGCCCGGCGGCCTGCCGCTGCCGGGCCGAGGCCAGCAGGTCCACCATGCCGGCGACCTCGCGCTTGACCTCGTCCAGGCCCACCAGCCCGCGCAGCCTGCCGAGCAGCTCCTCGACGCGCTCCTCGTCCACGCGCCCCGCGCCCGCGCCGACCGCCGAGCCGGGCAGCGGCCCCAGGTCCTCGGGCAGCAGTCGGGTCAGCGCCACGGCGGTGGCCGTGTCGTCCTCCGCCAGCCGGTACGCCTGGCGGCCGATCATCTCCTCGAACACCTTGCGCGCGGTGCGGCCGTTGCCGAAGGCGGCGTCGCGCGGGAGGTTGGTGAAGTAGGTGTGCAGGGCGGCGCGGGTCTCGAACTCCAACCGGTACTGGTTGCCCGAGCACAGTCCCTCCACGATGGTCACCAGCTCGGCCGAGGAGTAGTCGGTGAACTCGATGGTGCGGGAGAAGCGGGACGCCAGGCCGGGGTTCGCGGCCAGGAACGAGCGCATGTCGTTGGTGTAGCCGGCGACGATGACCACCACGTCGTCGCGGTGGTCCTCCATGAGCTTGACCAGCGTGTCGATCGCCTCGCGGCCGAAGTCGGGGCCGTTGCCGCCGGTCGGCGCGGCCAGTGTGTACGCCTCGTCGATGAACAGCACCCCGCCGAGCGCGGCTTCGAAGCGCTCGGTGGTCTTCAGCGCCGTCCCACCGATGACCGAGGCCACCAGGTCCGCGCGCGAGACCTCCACGAGCTGACCGGTGCGCAGCACGCCCAGCGCGGTCAGGATGCGGCCGTACAAGCGGGCGACGGTGGTCTTGCCGGTGCCCGGCGAGCCCGCGAACACCAGGTGCCTGCCCATCGGCGGCGACGGCAGGCCCGCCGCGGCGCGGCGCTCGGCCATCTGGTGCAGGCGGACCAGGGTCTCCACCTCGCGCTTGACGCCCGCCAGCCCGACCAGGGAGTCCAGCTCGGCCAGCAGTGCCTCCAGGTCGGCGTTCCCGGGGCGGCCCGCGTTCCCCGGGCGGCTCCCGGCCGCGGGGCCGTCGCCGGTCCCGGGGCGGTCCCGCGGCGCGGCGCGCTCCCGCTCCACCGCCGGGCGCGGCGCGGCGGGTGGCGCGTCGTCCAGCACACCCCGCAGGTCGGTGCCGCGGTTGCGCTCGACGCGACAACCCCTGACCCGCACCGGCTCGTCGGTCAGCACCGCGACGCCGTCACCCAGGTTGTCGACCACCTCGCAGCCGACCAGCTCGCCGGAGGCGCCGGTCTCCCACCGCGCGCCCGTCGCGCAACCGCGCACCGAGCCACCGGAGACCACCAGCCGCGCTCCGCCACGCGCCACCAGGCCGGCGCCGGAGGTGTCGGACACGTGGGTGTCCGACACCTCGACCTCGGCCCCGCCCTCGGCGACCACGCCCGCGTCCGACCCGCCCACCACGGCGCACCGGGTCAGCACCGCCCGGCCCGCGTCCGCGACCAGCACCCCGTCGTGGCCCGAGCCCCGGAACTCGCAGTCGGTCAGCGTGATCGAGGCGCCCTCGACCACGTGCACCGCGTACCCGCCGGCGGCGTCCACCACGACCCGTTCGAGCACCGCGGACGCACCCTGCACGACCACCACGCCCTGGGCGGCCGTGCGCTCCACGCGGCAGTCGCGCAGCACCGGTTCCGAGCCCGCTCCCACCAGCAGCGCCACTCCGTCCACATCGGACACGGTGGTGCCGGTGGCGGTGAGCCCGCTGTCGGCTTCCAAAACGATCGCGCTGCCGCCGATGCGCTCCACGCGGCAGTCCTCCAGCACGCCGGTGGAGCGATCGGCGACCAGCACCGCTCCGCGCGCGTCGGCGATGACGCAGTCCACCAGCCTCGGCGTGCCGCCGGCCCGGGCCACGACGGCGGTGGTGGCGATGGAGGTCAGCGAGCAGCCCTGCAGCTCCGCCAGGCCGCCGTCGAACGCCAGCAGGCCGGCGCCGGCGTCGTTGCCGATCCGGCAGTCCCGGGCCCGCAGCTCCGCGCCGCGCCGGACCGCGACCGCGACCCCGGACCCGGCGGACACCACGCACTCCTCGGCGTGCAGCACGCCGCCCGCCAGGTCCACCGCGACCTCGCCACCGCTGTGCACGAGCACGATGCCGGAGATGGTGGCGCGCTCGGCGCTCAGCCGCAGCACCGGGTCGCCGGTGGACTCGATGCGCACCTCGCCCGCGGCGCCCGCGCCGGACAGGGTGATCTCCCGGTCCAGCAGCACCGCCTCGGTGTAGGTGCCGGGGCGCACCGACACCACGTCCCCGTCGCCGGCGGCGGCGATCGCGTCGCTGATGGTGCGGAAGCAGTCCGGCTCGGTCGGTGACACGCCCAACACCGAGCGGACGCCGCTCACCCGGCCCGCCACAGCGGTCCCTCCTCGCGGGCGGGGGTCAGCGCGGCGCGCACGCGGTGTCGCTCCACGTGGGTCAGCGGGCGGTGCGCCGGGTTCGCGGCGGCGTGCCGGGCCAGCTCCGGGTCCGGGGCCACCAGGTGGCGGTCCAGGTAGTAGTGCGAGGCGTCGGACCACACCCACGCGCCGTCCGAGCGCAGGTCGGCGCGCACCGCGCCGGAGGCGCCGGACAGCACGTCGTCGAGCGCGCCCGGCACCGGCAGGACGACCTCCCCGCCCGCGAGGAAGTCCAGCAGCCGCTGCCGCTCGTCCGCCTCGACCAGCAGTTCCCGGGACGGGCTGAAGTAGGGGCCCTTCGTGGGCGAGGAGCCGTCGAAGGCGCGGGCGATCCGCACGGGCGCGGCCGGCTCGGCGTTCCACAGCAGCGTGGCGGCGGTCAGCGCCGCCTCGTGGTAGGCGGGCAGCACGGCGTCCGGGCCGAACACCTCGACGCGGGGCGACCGCTCGCCGCGCGCGGTCAGCGCCCGCTGCGCCACCGCGGTGATCACGGGCAGGTCGGCGCCCGGCTGGGCCTGGATCAGGTACACCCCCTCGGTCCCGCCGCGCACGGCTCGCCAGCAGGCCGTCACCGGTTGCGCCGCGACCGCCCGGACCACCGCCCGGTCGGTGTCGTCGCACGGGTCGCGGGGAGGGGTGAACCGGTGTGCGGGGCGGGCGGGGTCGGGGCGGGCGTCGGCCTCGGGCAGTGCGGCGCACAGGCGGTCGAGCTGGTCCTGGTCGCCGTCGGCCAGCGCCTCGCGGGCTACCGCCAGCCAGCCGTCGGGCACGCGACCCGCGAGGGCGAGCAGCCGGGTGTGCGGATCGGTCACTGTGGGCTCCTTCCGTGGTCCGGGGGCAGGTGTCACGCCGCGGGCAGGTCGCCGAACCACGGCGAGCCACCCCCGGCTTCGTGCGTCGGGGAGTCGGGGGTGGCGTCGTCGGGCACGGCGGGTCGAGCGGCGGCGGCGGCGCGCAGCCTGGTCAGCGCCTGTTCCTCCGGGGTGCCCTCCTCGGCGAGCAGCACCCGCCGCCCGCCCTCCTCCACGGCCAGCACCCGCAGCCGGGTGTGCGCGGGGAGCAGCACGTCGTCGCGGCGGTCCGCGTCGAGCAGGCCGTCGAGGCGGCGGGCGGTGGTGGTCCAGATCAGCGCCTCGACCCCCGGCACGCGCCGGTCGGGTGAAGCCGCCACGGCCGGCACCGGGACCCGCGGGCTCAGCACCTGCCCCACCACGTGCCCACGACCGGGTGGCAACCCGCGCAGCACCACGGCGCGCGCGGTGGGCAAGGCGCGCAGCCCCGACGCCAGGCAGGTGTGGAAGTCCAGGTCGTGGTCGCCGGCCGGGTCGAGGGCGAAGATCCGCACCACGGCCAGCTCCGCGGCCAAGGCGTTGCCATCGGCGCCGCGCAGGCCGGGTCGCTCGGCGAGCAGCCTCGCGACCGCTCGACCGGCCACGTCGTAGCGGGTGCCCAGGGCGGCGCGCACCCTGGCGCGCTGCTCCGCGGTGCTGCGCGCGTCCGCCGGGACGGAGATCGGCGCTCGGGGCGCGACGGGCTGCACGGGCGCGACGGCCTGCGCGGGTTCATCTCGCGGCGGGGTGAGGGGCGTGAGGTCGCCGGGCGCGACCGGTCCGGGGGCGACCGGTCCGGGGACGACCGGTCCGGGGACGACCGGTCCGGGGACGACCGGTCCGGGGACAACCGGCTCAGGAGCGACCGCTCCGAGGGCAACCGCTCCGGGGACAACCGCTCCGGGCGCGACCGGCTCAGGGGCGACCGGCTCCGGTCCCGAGAGGACGGGCACGTCCCGCGACTGCTCCGCCGCGGGCACCGGGGTGGCCGGTCCCGGTGCCGCGGGCCGGGTCGAACTCCGCTGCTCCGGCTCGGCGGGGCGACCCGGCGCGGCGGGCGCCGGCGCGCTCGTTCCCGCGGCGGTGGGCGGCGGTGGGGCGGTCCGCGGGCTGGGCGGCGCGATGACGGTCGCGAGGGCGGTGGGCAGAGCGGTCCTCGGGGCTCCCGCCGCCGCCCGGGTCGACCGGGTCGGCGGCACCTGGTGCACCTGAGGCTCGGGCAGCCCCACCACCGGCTCGTTCCCGACGACCTCCACGGGCTCGACCGGCCGGTCCGGTCGTACCCTCGACCGGCTCCCGGCGGCCCAGGCGGCAGATGCCTCCGCTTGCTCGCGCGGCTCCTCCGCCGCCTTCAGGTCCTCCTCGGTGAACAACGCGATCGGCGCCGGGGCCGAGAGGAGCGGCACGGCCGGCAGCACGCGCCCGTCGGCGGTGACCACGACGCCGGGTCCGCAGTGGTCCGGCAGCTCGGCCAGCCGGGCGACCGCCTTCTCCGCGAACCGCGAGACGGGCACCACCCTCAGGTGTCGTCGCGCGTCGGCAGGCAGGTCGCGCACCAGGTCGTCCAGCGCCGCCACCACGTCCTCGGGCACGTCCTCCCGAGCCGCGACCACCAGGTCCGCGGTGGGACCGGTGCGGCCCGACCACGCCGGCTCGACCGGGAGGTCGTCCGGCCGGGCGACCAGCCCGCGCGGCACCACGTCCAGCCGCCACCCCTCGGCGAGCCGGTAGGCGGCGGGCGCGATCAGGCGCATCGACGCCACGGGCGCGAGCCAGCGGTCCACCACCGGCGCCGCGCCGGGCAGGTGCGCGCTCTCCAGGGCGAACGGCCGCCAGGTGGGGTCGCCCCGCTCGTCGAGGTGCGCGGGGCCCTCCGGACCGGGGACGCCGTGCAACGCCCGCACCGGCCCGCCCAACTCGTCGGCGAGCGCCTGGGCGAGGTCGCAGCCGTAGCAGGCCAGCACCGCGCGGTCACGGGCCTCCCCCGGCAGCGCGCGCAGCACGTTCGCCACGGCGGCCGGCTCGGGCGCGGGTTCGCCGGGGGCGCCCACGACGACCACCAGCCGCTCGGGGTCGGGGCTCAGGGTGCGCAGCGGGTCGTCGGCGCGGTCGTCCCCGCCGGGGGCGCGCAGCCACAGGCCGAGGGGGATCTGCTCCCCCGGTCCGCCGGGCAGCAGCTCCTGCCACCACGGGGCGGGGTGACGGGGGCCGCTGCGCCGGCCCGTCGCGCCGGGGCGGTAGGCGACCCACCCCGCGCCGGGACCTGAGACGAACACGCTGCCGCCCGACAGGCGCACCAGCGCGTTGTCCGGAGCGACGACCTCCACGCCGAGGCGTTCGGCGAGCAGGCGCGCGGGCGGCACCTCACCGGCCGGCCCGGCGGCCCCCGCGTGCGGGGCGAGCAGCCGCAGGCTGCCCGCCACCTGCTCGTCGAGGTCCGCGACCACCCAGGGGTCCAGCCGCGCCAGCGCCTCGACGGCCGAGGCCCCGACGACCACCGCCGTGCGCCGCCGCTCGGGAGCCAAGGCGGCGGCGAGGTCGGCCGCGTCGCGGTCGCGCCCCGGCGCGGCGACCAGCAGGGCGCACCCCACGCGCTCCACGGTGATCACGTCTTCCACCGCGTCCTCCTTCCCTTGCCCTCACCGCTGACACGGTCAGAGCCAGGTCGGGAGTTCATTCACGGTCGTGGGCAGGGGGCGGCCCCTGGGCGGGAACCGCAGCTCCCGCGGCTCCTCCGCGTCCGACCCGATCACCAGCGCGATCACGTCCAGGCGCAGCACCGCCGCCAGGTCCGCCGCCAACGCCGCGGTCACCACCGCGCCGACCAGCCGCGCACCGCCCGCGCCCGGCACCAGGCGGCCCGGCGTGCCCCGCGGCGACACCTCGCCCCCGGCGGCCACCTCCAGCCGCATCCGGTGCACGTCGACCTCCCGGTGGTGCAGCACCAACCCGGCCAGCCGCTCCCGCTCCACCACGGCGCGATCCGGCCCCAGCAGCTCGATGGCGTGCCGGGACGCCTGAATGCGCGCCTCCAGGAAGTCCAGGTAGGACGACCAGTCGGGATCGGCCGACGACACCGCCTCCCCGTGCCGGGCCACCACGTCCGCTCCCAGCTCCGCGGGCGCCGAGGGCGGGATCGACGGCTCACCGTCGATGAACTCGCCGTTCGCGTCCAGCGGGACGGCGTAGAGCCGGTCGGTGCCTGCCGGGACGGCGTCGGGGGTCGCCGGCCGCGTCGTGCCGGCCTGCACGTCCACCAAGGAGACCACGCCGTGGTCGTTGACGACCTCCCACTCGTGCCCGTGGTCGGCGCCCCTCTCGTAAGCGGTGACCGCGGCGACGGAGCCGTGCCCGCCGCGCACCACCCGGTCGACCACCTCGGTGAACGCCCCCACCCCGCTGCCCAGGAACTCCGGCGCGCGAGAGGGGGTGTCACCCGAGCGGGAGTCCGGCACCGCATGGGTCGGCGGCGGGACGGACACCGTGGACACCGGGGACAGGTTCGCCAGGTCCGCCAGGACGGATGAATCGGCCAGGGAGGACACGTCCGACGCGCCGTCGTCCCAGGCGTCGTCCGGTCCGGTCCTGCTGCCACTCGGTCCGGCCTCCGACGACGACGCCGCGTCGCGTGAACCGCCACCGACGGCGGGCGACTCCGGCTCGGGCCGCGCGCCTCCGGCCAGGGTGGTGCGCCGCGTGCCCAGCTCACCCGCCAGCTGGTGCGCCCGGCTCGCCGCCGCCTCCTTGCCGTGGTGGTGCAGCTCGTCCGCCACGATGATGTAGACGTCGTCCACCACAGCGCGGAGCCGCGCCTGCTCGGGCGTGGGATCACCGATCACCAGGGGGACGCGGTGGTAACCACTGGCGATGAACGCCGCCCGTTCGAGCAGGGCGTCGTAGTACTTCGCCGACCGCTTCCCCAGCCTGGCGTACGCCCTGGCGGCCTCGGCCGCCAGCCCCGGCACCCCGTGGTCCACCCCGGGCGCCCCCACTTCCGACCGCTCGGCACCGACCACGTCGGCGGACCACCCGTCGACGTGCGGGTCGGCTTCGTCGAACTCGCCGCCCTCGGGGTCGTGCTCGGAGTCCGACTCCGAATCCGACCCCCAGGCCGACCACGCCGACCGGGGCTCAGGGTCGGGAGTCGGCGCGTCCGGCCGCACCTCTCCGCGGTCCGACCCGGACCACGGCGTCCGCCCCGCGATCTCGGCCGCCAACCCGCCCAGGTCCGCCCAGTCGCCGTTCTCGGACCCCCCGTTCTCCGACCCACCGTCCTCCGAGCCCTCGTAGTCCGAACCCGACCAGGGCGTCCGGGCCGCGATCTCGGCCGCCACCCGGTCCAGTCCCGGCCGGTCGTCCAGCGGGAACACCAGCTCGTCGTCCACGTCGGAGCCGTCGTAGTCCGAGTCCGGCAACACCGATTCCGGTGACGCGGATCGGGGCTCGGGCTGGACCGGTCGCCGGGCCGGCCCCTCACCGGGTCCCTCCGGGAGCACGATCTTCACCCGCACCTGCCGGCGGGCGGCGTCCGCTTCGGGCTTGCCGAACGTGAACTCCCGCCCGTGGGAGACCGGCACCACGCGGATGCTGTCGGGCGCGAGCGGCTGCCCGGGGTGCCCGGCCAGCTGCCGCGCCACCTCCGCTGCCACCCATGCCGCCACCACGTCGGCGCGCTTCCGCCCGGTCTCCCTGGCGTGCAGCAGCGAGTTCCCGGAGCCGTGCACGTGGATCTCCGGCAACCGCAACCCGTTGTGGCGCCGCCACATCGCGGCGGCCACGGCGTTCTTCACGACTCCCTTGAGCCGGTTGGCGTCCACCACGTCGAGCGCCTGCCGCCCCGACGCCACGCCGTCCGGGTCGAGGGTCTTGAGGGCGTCCGCCTCGATCGTCGACTCGCCCACGCCGCGGTGCGAGACGGCGACCACGGTCAACGGGTTGACCACCTTCGTCGGCAGGTCCGGCCGGTCGACGCGGCCCCAGCGGTCGAAGAACGTCTCGCCGGGCGCCCGGCCGTACTGGGCGAGGAACCACATGCGTCCCAGCGAGGGCAGGTTCTCCTGGCCCGAGAGGAGGGTGATGGCCTCGCGGACACCCAGCATCGCGTGTTCCAGGGCGAGGTCGGCGTACTGCCTCTCAGCGCCCCGCACGTTCTCGTCGTCGAGCAGCGCGCGCTGTCGCCGGATGACCTCCAGGTTCTCCACCAGCACCTGCTGCCCGCGGGACATGTCCTCGGTCCTGAAGGACTCGGGGTCGTCGCGGTACTTGTCGAGGTTGAGCTCGATCAGGCCGTCGAGCAACTTCCTGCGGCCGAAGCCCTGGCCCACCGCCTCGATGGTGACCTGGGCCCGGTCGTCGGCACTGGTCACCACCACACCGCCGAAGTGGTGGTTCCACACGGCGTCCTGCTGCACGGGCCCGGCGGCGGAGCGGGCGTGGTCGAGACCGTAGTTCGCCCCGGGCCGGCCCTGTTCGTCGACAGCGGGGACCGCGATGGACTGGATGATGTACGCCTCGCCCGGCTTCGCCCACGCGTGCTGGTTGACGCCCAACCGCTCGGCAGCCGCGTCCAGCCGGGAGCGCTCGGCCGTGCCGGTCCTCAGGGCGGTGCCGTACTCCGCGCCGGGCCTGGGGGCCGAGCCCGGGTTCGCGGTGGACGTGGCGGCTGCCACGTCCTGCGGCGCGAGGAGGCCCGGGGCTGCCCCGTGCCCGACCTTCGCCAGCACGTCGGCCAACTGGTGGGTGCCGTGGTACTCCCCCATCTCCTTGCGGGTCTGCCCCAGGGCCGGCAGGGTCGAGTCGCCCTGCGGGCGCAGCACGACCTGCTGGTGCTTGTCGCCGATCACCTGCGCTGAGAACTCGCTGGGCACACCGGCGGGAGCGGACTTGAAGTGCGGCTGCACCATCAGCAGCTTCTTCCCGTCCCGGCGAAGCACGTTGCCCGGCACGGTCCTCAGCTCCACCTTGCTGCCGACGTCCCCGAGCCGGGTGTTGGCATCGGCCACCACGTCGGCCGTCGCGTAGAACTCCTTGAAGTGCCCGTCGCGGTCGGCCTGCGGCACGGCCAGCGTCCCGTCCGCGGAGAACACCACCGGTGGTTTCTCCGGGGTCGTCCGCGCCACCTCCGCGAGCATCGCGGGGAAGTCGTCGCCCGACCTGATCGCCGCCTCGTAGGCGTGCCGGGTGAACGGCGGCACGGTGCCGTCGCTGCTGATCCGGTAATCGCGCGTGGCGGGCTGCCAACCGGAGGGCGCGCCGGGACGCGGTTCGAAGAAGACGACGTGCTTGTCCGACGGCGCCACGTCCGCGTCCGGGGTGACGTCCGGGTCGAAGGTGACCACGAAGTCCTCCGGGGAGAGCAGCCCTTCCCGATCGCCGTGGAACTCACCCGTGGGCCGCGCGGCGGCCCGTTCCGCGCTGCGGCTCGGCCCGGCCTCCGACGACGTCCCGACGCGGGGAGCCCGACCCATCGCGCTCGCGGCGCCGCGGGGCGCCGCGCCTCCGGCGAGAGTGGTGCGCCGCATGTCCAGCTCGCGCGCCAACCGGGCCGCCTCGTCGCGCGCCGCCTGCACCCCGTCCTGGGTGTCCGGGTCCAGCTCGGGGTCCACCTCCCGGCTGTGCAGCACGTGCGTCACGACGGCGTGGACGTCGTCGGCGACGGCACGCAGTCGTGCCTGCTCCGGCGAAGGCGTGCCGAGCGTCATGGGCGTCGCGAGGTAACCGCTGGCGATGGTCGCCGCCAGGTCGGACAGGCCCTCGTACCGCCCCTCCGGCAGCTTCCCCAGCTTGGCGCGCGCCTCGGCGGCCCGGTGGGCCAGTGCCGACCGCGCGGAGGCCACCTCCGGCGAACGAGCCGACGACGGGTGCCCGTCCGGGGGCGGCGGTTCCGCGGCGTCCGTCTCGGGGATTCGCGTGGGCGGGCCGTCCCACCGGGGGGTGGTGAAGACCGGCGCCGGTTGCGCGGAGTCCGTCCCCCGGGTCCGTCCGGGCGGACCGTCCCACCCGGGATCGGCGAAGACCAGCGAGGGCCGCCGGCCGGGGCTGAAGCGGATCAGCGGCTCCGAGTCCCGGGCGTCCTGCCGGTGGCGGCCGACGATGTCGTCGAAGATCCGCTGCTGGAAGGAGCCCTGCGGCTGCCAGTACATGTGCGCGCCGTGCTGCACTCCGCTGCTGCGCCTGACCAGCAACCACGAGGCCAGCTCGTAGTCGGTGCCGCTGAGCCGCCTGCCGTCGTGGAGGCGCATGTCGAACACGTCGTGGTCGCCGGTGATCGGCTTGTACCCGGTCGAGGTGTTCATCTCGACGGTGCCGTTGTCCCGGTCGACCCGGAACGTGCCCGCCGCCTCCAACCGGTCGATGTCGGCGCGCAGCTCCGCGTACTCGTGCTCGCGGTTGCGGTAGCGCTCCTGCACCTGTGCGTGCAGCTCGGGGGGGACCGTCGAGAGGTCGGGCCGCGCCGGAGCGAAGTAGCCGACCAGGCCGACCGCGTCCGGGGACGCGCCCAGGTAGGTGTCCAGCTCGTTGATCGTCTTGGCCTTGATCTCCACCGGCTTCGGCACGGCGCCCCGCTCCAGCCACCGCACCGAGTGGGGGTTGGTCGGCCGGACGTCGTAGGTGATGTTGAACCGGTCGGCCATGCTCTGGAACCGCCTCTGGTTGACCTCCGGCATCCCGTACTCCTGTCGCATCCGCCGAGGCGTCAGGGAATCGGTGTCGGCGGGCCGGGGCGAGTCCCAGTCCTCGCGCAGGGACTCGGGGCGGATCGCGGGGGCCACCTTGGCGTCCAGCTCGTCGAACAGATCCTCCACGAACGTGTCGGACACCACCTCCACCGCGCCGATGGCGGGCGGCACGTCCGACCCCGCCACCGGTGCGGCAGCCGTGCTGCGCGAGCTCCGCCCCACCACACGTGGACCGGGGTCGGGGCTCGCGCCACCGGCCAACGTGGTGCGTTGCGTACCCAGTTCGCGGGCCAGGTCGCGCGCCACGTTCCGCGCCACCTGGTCGTTCCCGGTGTGCAGCGCGTGCGCCACGATCACGTAGACGTCGTCGATGACGGCCCGGAGTCGCGCCTCCTCGGGCGACATCGTCTCGATGAACAGGGGTGCCCTGTGGTAGCCGCTCGCGATGCGGACGGCCTCGCCCATCAACTGGTCGTACTGGTGCGGTGACATCTTCCCGAGGGTGTTCCGCGCCGCCCGCACCCGCTCCTGCAACGCGAGGCTCCGACCGTCCGGGCTCGGCGGCGCGGGAGTGGTGTCCCGGGCGTCATCGGCTGGGGGCTGCCGATCGGGCCGCGACAGGCCCAGCTCCTCCCGCAGGGCCGCGATGCCGCCCCCGTCGGGCACCACCCGCTCGGCCCGGGACCAGAGTTCCAGGAGCGCGTCGTCCGGGTCGGTCGTGTCGATCCCCGCGTGGGCGGCGAGGTTGAGCAGGTCTTCCCGCTCGGCGCGGGCGGGGAACGGGGTGGGCTTGGCGAGCTGGTCGAGCGCGTCGAGGACCTCCCGCTCGGCGGGACCGATCTCGTCGATCTCGAACAGGCCGAACACCCGCTCCTTCTCGGCCGCCTCCATCCCACCCGGCCTGCCGATCTCACGGCCGAGCTGGACCTGGAAGTCGTAGCCGTTGGCGGTCGCGAAGTCCGTGAGGTACGCGACCATCCCCTCGGCTTCGGCCAGGGTGGTGTTCTTCGCGGCTCGTCCGTAGAGATCACCCCAGTTCACCACGACCTTCGCGATGTTCGACCACCCGATGCCGCCGTGGACCTGGGCTTCGAAGTAGCGGCCGACCGCGGCGAAGCCGTCCTCGGTGATCTGGGCGCGGAGCTCGTCGTCGTACCGGAACCCGGTGATGTCGCCCAGGGCGAGCCGCACGTTCTCCTCGTGGCCGTGCGCGAGCAGGCCGAACAGGTGCTCGCCGTCGGTGTAGGACTCCATGCCGCCCGACCCCGTGGCCGCGCTGTCCATGGGGGTGAAGGTCGTGCGCGGGCGCACCTCCTGCTTCAGGTGCATCACGGTGGTGCCGTAGCTGTAGACGCCGCCGTGCTGGAGGCCCGAGTTCAGCGCCCCGTACGCCGGCAGTTCGTGCGGCGCGGTCGGCGCGAAGTCGGAGGTCGTGTCGTCGCGGTCGGCCGGGTCGCCGGAGGTGCGGTTCAGCACGCTCCCGTACCCCTGCTTCTCCTCCACCCAGCCACGCCCCGAGCGCAGGGGCGTGCCGAAGGTGTAGCCGGTTTCCCAGAACGTCGGGAACCTGCCGTGCGACGTGAGGTACTCCGCCGCTACCGGTGTGTGCTGTCCGGGCACGCGTGGCACGCCGGCGGGAGCCCTGGTCAGGTCGATGTTGCGCACCAGGTCCATCGTCCGCAGGTGCAGGTGCGCGGCGTCGAGGATGTCGTCCAGCGCGGCCTGGTCGTCCACCGGGTAGCGCGTGCCGGCGGTGGCGTTCAACCTGCGCAGGCGGTCCGCCGCGGCTGCCCGGTCGGCCTCGTGGGACCGCGCGCCCCGCTCGGCGGCGATCTTCAACGCGTTGCGCTGCGCGGGGGTGAGCCGGTCCCCCGCGGGATCGGTGACGGGCGCGGGGGAACCGGTGGTCCCGACCTCGTCCGGGGCGGGGGTGGTGTTCGCCGGGTCCGGTGACGACGGCGCGTCGGCGTCCCGCCCGCCGTCCGCCCCGGGATTGCGGTGCTCCACCAGCACGCCGGCCGCCTCGGCCGCCGTGGAGTGGCCGCCGTCGTAGATCCACCGGCTCAGGAGGTCGATCGCGCTCCGGTAGGCGGTCCGGGGAAGCGGCACCGACCAGCCGGCGTCGTGCAGCAGTCGCGTCGCGCGCTGCGCGAGGCCCTGGGCGACTCCGCCGGGCAGGGTTTCGAGGAGTTCCCGCGAGGTCTCCGGCAGGTGGAGGATCGCTTGAGGATCGTCGACGGGCGTGTCCACCCGGTCGGGCGGGGACACGGGCGGCGGCGAGTTCCGGCCCGCCTCGGTGCCGGGGCCTTCGGGAGCCGTCGTGACTGGGCTGTCGGCGGCGGTGCCCTCCGCGACCGGCTCGGCGCCCTCCGCGACCGGCTCGGCGAGCACGGGAGCGGCGTCGGCCTGGTCCTTCTCCGGCTCCGGTGTCCCCGGACCGGAAGGCGTCTCGCCCGATTCCACGATCACCTCGATCGGTCCCGAGCGGAACCGGTCCCGCACCCGGAAGTCCAGGTCCAGGTCGAGGACGCGGTCGCGCAGCGCGCGCTCCACCTCGGGGGTGGTGGTCGACGGACCGGCGTCCGACGCGGTGGGCGCGGCCTCTGCCCCCGGCTCGCCGGTCGGTCGGCCTTCGACCGGAGAGACGGGGTCCTCCTCCGGTGTCCGGGCTCCCGGCGGCGTGTCGGGGATGACGATCGGCCTGCCGTCGGGCCCGTGGACGCGCCCCGGTCCGGAGAGCGGCACCAGTTGCCGCCAGCCCTTCTTGGTGAGCGAGAGGCCACCGGAGCTGGGGACCACGAAGTCCCCCGCCTTCAACGCCTTGAACGCCTTGCTGAACTCGCTCTTCGTGAGGTCGAACGCGGCGAGGGTCTTCGCGTCGACGCCGGAGTCGGTCAGGGTCCGGAAGCCGCCGGAGAACGCCAGCACCCGCACCACCTTCTCGATGCCCTCCGTCGACTTGGGCACGGCCGCCCGCACCTTGGTCACCAGGTCTTCGGAGTGGATCTCCAGGATGTCCTTGACCAGTGCCTCGGGGATCGACTCGTCCTCGGAGGGCGGGGTGGTGCTGCCGTCGAGAGGTGGGCGCGGGGGCACCCCGGGGCGCTTGGCGCGCTGGGACTCGGGCGTCGGCCCGAACGAGGCCGGGTCGTTCCAGAGGTCGATCCACGGCCGCACGGCCAGGAGGACTTCGTCCGGCACGGGGGTGCTCGCCACGGCGCGCAGGCGCGCGTCCAGCCGGTGGCGCACCTCGACGAGGCGCTGCCGCTCCCGGCGCAGGTCGTCGGCCTCCCGCTCGACGCGGGTCCGCGTGTCGGGGTCCTGCTGCGCCGCCGGTTCGCCCAGCTTCCGGTCGATCGGGGCGATGAGCTTGTCCACGATCGCGTCGAAGGCGTCGCGGCGCGGGCCTTCATCCACGTGCGCCTTCGCGGTGAGCACGAGCCTGCCGAGCATGAGGTTCACCAGGGCCTGGTCGGACAGGTGGTGCAGGTTCCGCCCGTCGAGGTTGGCCGCCTCGTACTGGCCGCGCCGGTCGGCGAGGGCCTGGTCGACGTGGTTCCGCATGTTCTCGGCGATGCGGGCCGGGTCGTCGGACCAGGCGATCCCGTCGCGCCGGTCGATCAGATCGGTCGCGTCGAGCAGGTCGAACAGGTCCTGGGCGATCTTCTTGACGCTGCCCTGGTCCTTCTTGGTGCGGGTGAGGGCGGTCTTCGCCTTGTCGGCCCGGATGTCCTCCAGGCTCAGCACGTCGACGCGCGGACCGGAACCGTCCTCGCCGAGCTTGACGACCGCCGACGGACTGGTGTTCACCACCGCCATGCTCACCTCGTGGCCCAGCCAGTTGCCCGTGCCGATCGTCTGCGGGGAGACCGTCACGAACTGGTCGACCTGGCCGCCGCCCGGCAGCGGGTTGGTCTTGCTCTTGCGGGCGACCTGGTACTCCTGCTTGGCCCGCGGGACCACCGCCCTGTTGAGGTAGTCCACGACCTCGATGCCCTTGCCGGTGCCGAACTCGGTGAACCTGGGGTCGGCCGGGGTGACGCGGAAGTCCAGGTCGTTGATCGGCCGCGTGCCCCCCTGGAGACCCAGGGCGGCGCCACCGGACAGGTAGGGGAACAGGCCGTAGTCGTGCATGGCGGCGGTGAACGACCCCGCCACCTCCAGGTGGGTCCTCACCTTGACCGGCTCGGTCCTGGGGGCGTTGGTGGTCCGCTCGGGGTGGGGCGCCTCCACGTCCACTTCGCGCCGGTCGTGGATCTGCCCGTCCCGCTTGGCGTCGGCCAGCTCCTGCCGCTCCCGGCCGGAGACGACGCGCCTGTGCTCGATGGCCGACCGCAACGCGGGGAGGCCGCTGATCTGGCTGCTGCTGCGCGAGTGGGTGCTGCTGCCGTGCGACCGGGCGCTGCTGCTGCGCAACCGCTCGCCCCTGGTGCTCGGCAGCCACCTGTCGCTTTCCGCCACCGCGTCGATCGCGTCCTGGGCGGGGTTGCCGTCGGAGGTGGACGGCCTCGTCGGTCCCCCGACGCCGTCGACCGCGCCGCGCCGGCCGCCGCGCGGGAACGGGCTGCCGCCGCGTTCGTCGACGCTCCTGCTGTGCCGGTGCCCCCGGGGTCCCTTCCGGGTCTTCGGCACCACCAGGCTGTCGCCCGTTCCCGCGGACCGGCTCGGACCGGCTTCGTCCGGGTCTCGGCCCGGGAACCGGGGCTCCTTGACGTCCGCGCCCGTCGGCTCGGCGGTGACCCGGCTGTCGCCGCGTGCGGTGGTGTTCGGGTTGACCGGCTGGTCGTCGAGGCGGTCGACGTGGCTCGGCGTGATCACGTGGGGGTTGGGGCCGGTCTTGTCCAGCGACCAGAGGTCGCGGGGCTTGACCTCGGCGCCGGGCTGGTCGGCGCGAGCGCCCATGATGCCGTTGTCGTCGATGACGCGACCGGTGCCGACGACCTCGGTGGTGCCGTCGTCGTGCTCGACGACCTTGCGCTTGGACTCGTGCTGGAAGATGCTCGGGCTGTCGCCGTCCCGCTCGCGGTACCTGTCGCCGAGCCCGCCGAAGTGCCCGCCGATCTCGTGGGCGAAGTGGACGGGCTTCGCGTCGAGCGGGAGCGTCGTCTGGGTCGGCGCGGTGCCGGGCGGGGCGACGGTGACCACGCCGGTGGCGTCGGCCGGGTCGTCGGTGAACTCGACGTGGAGGTTGAGCTGGTCGCCGCGGGGCAGCGCGTAGCCCTTGTTCCAGTAGTCGGCGACGCCGTCCGCGGCGGCCTGCTTGAACGCGGTCAGGTCGTGACCGCCGGGGTTGTGCAGGTGGAGGCGGAAGGTGCGGTCCTGCACGACGGTGCCGTCGGGGAACTCGATGCGGCGGGTGTCGTAGCCGATGGGGCTGCGCCACACCTTCAGGTCGAGCTGCGGCCGGCCGTCGGGTCCGATGGTGGTCACGCTGTCGGCGGTGAGGCCGCCGGTCTCACTGAGGAAGCGGGTCGGCGGGACGCGGTCGCGGACCGCGGCGACCTGTGCGGGGTCGACCGGCGTCGGGTGCTTCGCCCAGGCCGCGTCGGGGTGGTCGAAGCCCTTGCGGCTGTGCCGCCACGACTCGTCCTCGAGGACGCGCTCGCCCTCGGTGCGCCTGGGGCTCCCGTCCTTGGGCGGGGTCAGGGTGGCGGTCTTCTTGTACTCGCCGAGCCAGTGCTGCGGTTCGGAGTCGTCGACGGTGAGCAGACGGCGGGCGCGCTCCGGCAGCACGACGGTGGTGATGTCGCCGCCAAGGACGCGTTTCGTGTCGGTCACGGTGCGGACCTGGGAGGCCAGGTCGGGGTTCTCGGCGATGAAGGTCAGCGCGGCGTTCCAGACGACGTCCGGGCGCGGGTGCTTGTTCACCGCGCCTTCGACGAAGGTCAGGTGCAGGTCGCCCTCGCGGTTGAGCAACTGCCGCACCAGCGTCTGCACGACCTTCTTCGTCAACTCGACCGTGTCGGCTCGAGAAGGTTCTGGTGTGTGACTCGAGGCGGCGGTGGGCGGCCGTACCCAACTGCCGTCGCTGTTCATCTCGATGTTCATCACACCGGGGTAGTCAGCAATACCCGCCGCATAGCCGAGTCGCACGGGAAGGGCTTCGAGGATCGTCGGGCCCGTGCGCAACATGACCGAGTTACGGTGGACGTACCCCTTCCCCCTGTCGAAGTACGTGGGGGAGATGACATCGATTCCCTCGGGGTACAAGTCCCGCTGGTTCTTGGTGTACCTGTTCCGCACCTCGTCCAGGTACATCTGGGCGAAGGGGTGGTTCTTGGGCATGACGAACGCCGAATTACCCGGGTTGCCGCCCGAGTGCCTGTGGACCGCGAACGCCTCCGGTGAGGCGACGATGTCCTCGATTTCGTCCAGGTTCTGGATGCGGTTGTCGCCGTCGGAGTAGACGCCGCCGAACCGCCGCAGGATCTCCAGGCGCAGGATGTCGCTGGCCGCGGCGTAACCAGGACCGACCTGCTTGTTCATCTCCATCAGGAAGAACTCGTGCAACCCCATCGGGGACGCGGAGTTGAACACCTCGTGGACGTTGACCAGCACGATGTTGTTGTTCTTGGCCCACTCCAGCATGTCGCGCACGTCGGCCAGCGGGTCCGGACCGCCGTTCGGGGGCGGCGGGGTGGAGCGGGCCTCGTCGAACTGATCGCGTGGCACGTCGGTCCACAGGACCAACTGCGCCGCCCCTTCGTACGCCTGGCCTGCCGCGCCGTAGTTCTCGCGGAAGTTCGCCATGGGGCCCGCGTCGCGCAGTGGACCTCCCAACCAGATGGCGTGGACGGTCATCGGCATCTCGACGACCTCGGGCAGCGGCGGCACGTCACCCGGAGCCCACGCGCTCAGTGCATCACCCGACTGGTTGCCCGGGATGACCCAGTCCTCAGCGTCCTCCAGCCTGTTCGGGTCGAGGAGGTCGGCGGTGGCAGGGGTGTCGCCAGTGATGTTCAGCGCGTTGAAGAAGGACACCGACTGACCGGTGGTCAGGGTGCTGTAGTCGTGCCCTGCCATGAAGTCCGGCGGGGGTGGGACGGTCAGCAGGCCGAACAGGTCCGTTCCCAGCAGACGGTTGTCCGCCGGCACGTCCGGTCGGTCCAGTACGGCGGCGTTCAGGTCCGCGATCAGCTCGTCGACCGAGATGCTCTCGGTGTTGGCGGCGGGGAAGCGGGGAACCTTCACCGCCGCGTCGGTCGGAGGGGTGTGCGTGCGGTCGGCCGTGGACGAGGTGGCAGCCGGCGGGGTTACGGCAGGTGTCGTGACGTGCTGACCGGCCGAAGCCGTGGCGGGGGTCCCCTCTGCTCGCTTCGACGAGGGCTCCGCAGCGGGGGCCTGCGTCTCCGCGTCGGTGGAGGGGAGGGCGTTGTTGTCCTCGACGGACTCGGTGTTGCTCTTCTGAGCGACCAGCGACGTGTCGTCGCGCGTGCGGACAGGCCGGGGTGTCGTCCGACCACCTGCCGGAGTGGTCCCCTGCTTCGTGCCGGTGCCGTCGGACGACGTGGCGGCCGGCGACGTGGTCGTGGCGGGGGGCGCGGTCGTGGCGGGAGGCGGTGTGGCGCCGGCCGGGTGGTCCTCGGGCGATCGGGTCGGGTCCGCCGCAGTTGTGGTGTCGGGGGTCTGCCCGGGTCGTTCGGAGGTCGACCGGTCGGGGGTGACCACCTGGTCGGCCCCGATCTCCCGGCCCGGTGACGGGTCCGCTCGGCCGGTGGTGTTCTCCGGCCGGCCGGACACGTCTGCCGCGGAAGCGCTGGACGGGTCCGCGCCGGTCTGGGGCGGCGTGGTGAACGGCTCCGTCGAGGGGGTCGGGGACGGATTGGTCGACGCGTCCGCAGCGGAGGTGAACGCGGGGGCGCCGGAGGTGGACGCGGCGGTCGCGGATGTGTCGAGACGGGAGGACGACGGCTCCGCGCTGCCCGGCTCTCCGACGGGCGGGGCGGTGGTCTCCTGCTGGTCGATCGCCTGGTCCCCGCTCGGGGAGGTGTCGTTCCGTCCCTCGTTCGAGGTGGCGGTGGCAGCGGCCTCCGCACCGGGGCGGGGCGTGGTAGCGGGTGTTTGGTTGCCGTTGCCGGGCTGCTGGTTGCCGTTGCCGGGCTGCTGGTTGCCGCGCGGTTGGCCCTCGGCGGTCCGGCCGTTCGGGTCCGGCGTGCTCTGAGCCGGCGCGTTCTGGACCGGGGGCACGGGCGTGACCGCCACCGGGACCGGGCTGTTGCCGGTGGTCTCGGGGGTCCCGGCGCCGTCCGGTTCCGGGCCGTCCAACGGGGCGGCGACGGGGCCGTCCGGCCCGGATTCGGGTGTGCCGGGGTACGCCGGGGGCGGACCGTCGGGGTACACGTCGACCGTCGTGTCGATGCGATCCTCGGGCAGCGGGGTTCGGGGGTCCTGGTCGTACCCCGGGGGTGGGCCGTCCGGTCCGTCGGGGTCGGTCGGACCGCCCTGGTGACCACCGGGTGGTGGGAGCAGGCCGGCATCGCCGGTGTCCTGGAACCCGCCGGTGCCACCGGCGCCGTCCGAGGTCGCCGCGGCGGTGTCGTCACCGTTCTCCTGGTCGTTCGCACCCTCCGGGCCGACCACCGGAGGCGGTGTGGTGCCGGGACCGCCCGTGGGACCACCGGCCCCGGCCAAGGCGCGACCCAGCTCGTTGCCGATGACGTTGGCCGCCCCCGACACCCCACCCGAGGTCGCCGCGTACGGATTCATCTCGAACTCGCCCTCGGTGATGTACTTGTACAACCCCTCCGTCACC
>NZ_JAUQOL010000034.1:0-1198 GCF_047689505.1 Saccharothrix sp. BKS2
TGATCCTCCCCTGGTTGCACGGAGTCGGGTTACTGGATGATCACTCATCTCAGTAGCCCGGAGGACAACCCACGATGCCCAAGCGGTACCCACCCGAGTTCCGGCGCAAGGTGCTCGACCTGGTCGCGTCCGGCCGCCGCGTCGCCCAGGTCGCGGCGGATCTCGACATCAGTGACCAGACGATCTACGCCTGGCGCCGCCAGGAACTCATCGACTCCGGGCAACTACCCGGCACCACCAGCACCGACAACGCCGAACTGGTCGCGGCGCGTCGTCGGATCGCAGAACTCGAGGCCGAGGTCGCCGTCCACCGGCGCGCCGCCGAGCTGCTCAAGGAGAGCAGCACCCCAAAAGACGGTACGAGGCGGTCACGGTGATCGTCTCCGAAGGGCGGTCGATCCAACTCGCCTGCCGCGTGCTCGGAGTGTCCGAGTCCGGCTACTACGACTGGAGAGGCCGCGCTCCCTCGCAGCGGGCGATCCGCCAGGCCTGGCTCGTCGACCTGATCCGCGAAATCCATGTCGAGTCGTTCCAGGTCTACGGCGCCCCACGAGTGCACGCCGAACTCACCCTCGGCCGCGGGATCACCGTCGGACACAACACCATCGCACTTCTCATGCGCCGCAACGGAATCAAGGGCCTGCCCAACCGACGCAGACCACGGCCGAAACACGACACGCCCACCGCGGTGGACCTGGTCGACCGCGACTTCGCCCGCGCCGCGCCGAACCAGCTGTGGGTCACCGACATCACCGAACATCCAACCCGCGAAGGAAAGGTGTACTGCGCGGTCGTGCTCGACGTGCACTCCCGCCGCGTCGTCGGCTGGTCGATCGACTCCAGCCAGACCGCCGCCCTGGCCACCAACGCGCTTGGCATGGCCATCTCGAACCGGTCCCCGCTGCCGGACACGGTGATCCACTCCGACCACGGAGTCCAATTCACATCGTGGACTTTCACCAGGCGTGCCAAGGAATCCGGGCTTCTACCGTCGATGGGTTCGATCGGCGACTGCTACGACAACGCCATGATCGAATCGTTCTGGGGACGCGTGCAGACCGAGCTGCTCGACCGCCGACGATGGCGCACCCGCCTCGAGTTGGCCAACGCCCTGTTCGAGTACCTCGAGATGTTCCACAACCGCCGCCGACGCCACACCGCACTCGGCATGCTCACCCCGATCGAGTACGAACTCCGA
>NZ_JAUQOL010000035.1:0-1055 GCF_047689505.1 Saccharothrix sp. BKS2
CTCGGCAGGTTCAGGCGGTCGTAGCATCTGATCGTGGTGTTCGGTGGGGAAGGATTCCCTGTCGTGCGCAGGATGTTGACCTTGGCCGAGCGGGAGGAGATCTCGCGTGGTCTGGCGGAGTCGTTGGAGTACAAGGAGATCGCCGTCCTGATCGGGCGTGATTCCTCGGTCGTCTCGCGGGAGGTGGCCCGACACGGCGGTCGTGAGGGGTATCGGGCGGTGGTGGCCGAACGGGCGGCGGCGGGGTCGAGGGCCCGGCCGAAGGTCCTGGCGGTGGACCGGGACCCCGCGGTGCGTGCCCGGGTGCTCGAGTTGTTGCGGATCGGCTGGTCACCGGCCTCGATCGCGGGCCGGTTGGCGCGTGATCATGGTCGAGGGCAGGCTGGTCGGGTGAGTCACGAGGCCATCTACCAGTGGGTCTATGCCCAGCCGGTCGCGACGTTGCGCCGGGAGCTGGTCGCGCTGCGGACCGGGCGCACCCGGCGGAGTGGGCCGCGTCCGGCACCGGCGCCGCGCATCCGCGAGCCCCGCTACCTCGACGAACGCCCCGCCGAGGCCGAGGGTCGGGCGGTGCCCGGCCATTGGGAGGGGGACATCGTCGTGGGCAAGGGCGGCAGGAGTGCCGTGGCCACCCTGGTCGAGCGGACCAGCCGGTTCCTCGTCCTGGTCCCGCTGACCGGGCGGGACTCGCTGACCGTGACCCAGGCGATCATCTCCGCGGCCGGCCCGCTGCCAGCCTCGATCAAACGGTCCCTGACCTGGGACTGCGGCTCGGAGATGGCCCTGCACAAGGATGTCACCGCCACCGGGCTGCCGGTGTTCTTCGCCCACCCCCACTCGCCGTGGGAGCGCGGCAGCAACGAGAACCTCAACCGGATCGTCCGCGAGTACCTGCCCAAGGGCGTCGAGATCACCAGCGACCCGCACTACCTGGCCGCCATCGCCGCCGAGATCAACGACCGACCCCGTAAGATCCACGACTGGCGCAAACCCAGCGAGGTATTCACCGAACTCCTCGAACTGGATGCTTCCACCGCCTGAACTCGCCCTCCCCT
>NZ_JAUQOL010000036.1:0-1020 GCF_047689505.1 Saccharothrix sp. BKS2
CCACCTCCACGTCGACCTCCACCACGACGTCGACGACGACCACGACCTCGACCACCACGACGTCGAACCAGAACCCGCCCTCGGGCGCCGCGACCGGCTACGCGTCCCAGAACGGCGGGACCACCGGCGGCCGGGGCGGGGCGACGGTCCGCGCCACCTCCGGCACCCAGATCCACCAGGCCCTGTGCGGCCGGGCCGGCAGCAGCACCCCGATCACCATCGAGGTCGAGGGCACCATCAACCACGGCAACACCACGAAGGTCTCGGGCGAGAGCTGCTCGACCGCCGCCGGTGTCATCGAGCTCAAGCAGATCAGCAACGTCACGATCATCGGCGTCGGCAGCGGGGCGGTCTTCGACCAGTTGGGCATCCACATCCGCGATTCCCGCAACATCATCATCCGCAACGTCACCATCCGCAACGTCAAGAAGTCCGGCTCGCCCACCTCCAACGGCGGCGACGCCATCGGCATGGAGAGCGGCGTCCGCAACGTCTGGGTCGACCACACCACCCTGCTCGCCTCCGGCGGCGAGTCCGAGGGCTACGACGGCCTGTTCGACATGAAGGACGACACCCAGTACGTCACCCTGTCCTACAGCACCCTGCGCAACTCCGGCCGCGGCGGACTCGTCGGATCCAGCGAGAGCGACCGCTCCAACGGATTCGTCACCTACCACCACAACCTCTACCAGAACATCGACTCCCGCACCCCCCTGCTGCGCGGCGGCATCGGCCACATGTACAACAACCACTACCTCGACATCCACGAGTCCGGCATCAACTCCCGCGCCGGCGCCAGGGCCAAGGTCGAGAACAACTACTTCAAGGACGTCCACGACGCCCTCGGCACCTTCTACACCAGCGAAGCCGGGTACTGGCAGGTCAGCGGCAACACCTTCGACAACGTCACCTGGTCGACCCCCGGCAGCGACACCAACCCCGCCGGCCCCGACGTCAAGTCCACCACCACCGTCTCCATCCCCTACGCCTACACCCTCGACCAGACCACCTGCGTACCGG
>NZ_JAUQOL010000003.1:0-650138 GCF_047689505.1 Saccharothrix sp. BKS2
GTTGTGGTTGAGCATCCGGGCCTCTTCCTGGGCCAGGACAACCACCCGCCTCGCGCGGTCGGTGAACCTCTCGAACACGTCACACCTCTCCCTCGGCGATCCCGGTCGGCGGGCCCCAGGCGGGTCCCAGGTGGGCCCCACGTGGGCGCGCTGACGCGCCGTGGCGCCCAAGGCCACGCACAGCCTCAAGTAGATAAGTGTTCCTGAAGTTAGATGCTGGGTCAATCACCCGGCGTTCCTTGATGGCACCCGCCAACCCCGCATACAGTCAGTATCAAATTCTTACGCGACTCTGGGGTGATCCATGAGAGACCACGAGTCAGCCCTCGTCCTGTACGACGAGGCCATGGCCTTCGTCCGGTCGGCGGCGCTCCGCGCGTTCGCCCGGCTGAACGTGGCCGACCACCTCGACGACGACGAGCCCGTCCCGGTCAGCGCGCTCGCCGCGGCGACCGGCGCCCGACCGGACGGTCTGGCCCGACTCCTGCGCTTCCTCGCGACCCGGGGCGTCGTGCGTCAGCACGACGACGACCGGTACACCCTCGCCGAGCTGGGCCGCGCGCTGCGCAGCACCGCCGAGCCACCGGCCCGCTCCGGGGTCCTGATGTTCACCGACCCGATGTTCTGGACCACGTGCCACCGGCTGGAGTCGAGCCTGACCGACGAGGAGCCGACCTTCGCCCGCTACTTCGGCGAGCCGCTCGGCGACTACTTCGCCGCCAACCCTGAGACCGACGCCCTCTTCTACGAGGGCATGGCCACGGTCTCCGACGCGGAGAACGCGCTCATCGCCGCCGCCTCCGACCTGCCGGACTCCGGCACGGTCGTGGACGTGGGCGGCCGCAACGGCACCATGCTGCTCGCCGCGCTCCAGGCCCGGCCGGGCCTGGACGGCGTGCTGTTCGACCGGCCCGACGCCCTGAACACCAGCCGGTTGGAGGCCGCCGGCCAGGACGGGCGCTGGAAGGCCGTCGGCGGCGACTTCTTCACCGAGGTGCCCCGCGGCGACGTCCTGGTGCTCAAGCGGATCCTGCACAACTGGGACGACGAGGAGTCCGTGCGCATCCTCCGCGCCTGCCTGCGCGCCCTGGAACCGGGCGGCCGCGTGCTGGTCGTCGACGCCGTCGTCCCCGAGGACGGCAGCGAGCACCAGAGCCACCTCATGGACCTGATGATGCTCAGCGCGTTCACCGGGCGGGAGCGGACCACCGCGGAGCTGCGGCCCCTGTTCACCGCCGCCGGCCTGCGGGTGACCCGGGTGATCCCGACCCCGTCGGTGATGTCGATCGTCGAGGCAGTCGCGGGAGAACCGGCATGACCCTGGACCTGCACGCCCGCCCCGACCTCGCGGCCCGCCTCGCCACCTCGGCCGGCGCGCCCACGGACGGGGCCCGCAACGCCCTGAACTGGCTGCGCGAGCGCCGCCGCAACGGTACCTTCCGGGTGACTCCCGTCCCGTTCGACCGGCTCGACGGGTGGTCCTTCCGCGCCGAGGACGGCGACCTGGTCCACCGCAGCGGCCGGTTCTTCACCGTCGAGGGAGCCGAGGTCACCACCCCCGACGGCAGCGCCCGCTGGCTCCAGCCGATCATCCGGCAGGACGACGTCGCCGTGCTGGGCATCCTGGCCCGCGAGATCGACGGCGTGCTGCACTTCCTGATGCAGGCCAAGATGGAGCCTGGCAACATCGGCCTGGTGCAGCTGTCACCCACGGTGCAGTCCACCCCGAGCAACTACTCGCGGGCCCACCAGGGCAAGACCTCGCGGTACGTCGAGTACTTCCTGGGCGACCACCCCGGGCGGGCGCTGGTCGACATCCTCCAGTCCGAGCAGGGCTCCTGGTTCCGGGGCAAGCGCAACCGCAACGTCGTGGTCGAGGTGGACGAGCCCGTCGACGTGCACGAGGACTTCCGCTGGTTCACCCTCGCCGAGATCCTCGACCTGCTGCGCCACCCCGACGTCGTCAACATGGACACCCGGACCGTGCTGTCCTGCCTGCCGCCGGCGGTCGACGGCTCGGTGTCGGTTCGGCACCCCGCACTGGCCAGGTCGCTCGGCTTCCCGGGGCACGAGGCGCGGCACGACACCGCCGAGGTCCACCGCTGGCTCGGCGAGCGGCGCGAGCTCCAGTCCCTGTCGGTCGAGCGCATCCCGCTCGCCGCCACCGCCGCCGCCGGCTGGGTCCGGGACGAGTCGCAGATCGGGCACGTCTCCGGCCGCTGGTTCCGGATCATCGGCGTGGACGTCGCGGCGGACAGCCGCGAGGTCGGCGCGTGGTCGCAGCCGCTGCTGGCGCCGTGCGACGTCGGGCTGGTCGCCCTGGTGACCCGCCGGATCGGCGACACCCTGCACCTGCTGGTGAAGGCGGACGTGCGCCCCGGCTACCGCGCCGGGGTGGAGGTCGGGCCCACCGTGCAGTGCACGCCGTCGAACTTCCCGCCGGGCACGCCCGGCCGGCCCGACTACCTCGACGCGGTGCTGGCCACCCCGCCGGAGCGCGTGCTGCACGAGTCCCGGCAGTCCGAGGAGGGCGGCCGCTTCTACCACGCGACCACCCGCCACCTCGTCGTCGAGCAGGACCCGTCGGCTCCCCTGGAGCCGGCGCCCGGGTACCTCTGGCTCACCGCCCACCAGCTCGCCGAGCTCGTCACGACCAGCTGCCAGGTCAACATCGAGGCCCGCAGCCTGCTGCTCACCCTGCTCGCAGTGATCCACTCCGACCGGACCCGAACCTCAGGAGGAGCCGCGTGACCTCCACCGCGCCCCGTGAACTGCGGGGCAGGCGCCAACTGCACGACGCCTCGTGGGACACCATCCGCGACCTGTTCGCGCTCGACCGCAGCTTCACCCACCTCAACACCGGCACCGTCGGCGCACTGCCGTACGAGGTGCTGGACGTCAACGACCGGGTGACCCGGGAGTGGACCGGCGGGCTGATGAACGTCTACCCGCCGGGCATGTACACCGGCCACCGGGAGACGCTGGCCCGCGCCTTCGGCGTCGACCAGGACGAGATGGTCATCTGCCACAACGCGACCGAGGGCGTCGCCCGGGTGATCAACGGGCTGGACCTGCGGGCGGGCGACGAGGTGCTCACCACCACCCACGAGTGCTACTCGGTGCTGTCCAACTTCAACCTGGTCCGCAACCGGCACGGGATCACCCTGAAGACGATCACGCCCCCGACCGGCTGGGACGTCCGGGCCGAGGAGATCGTCGAGCTGTTCGAGCGGGAGATCACGCCGCGGACCAAGGTCCTCGCGTTCTCCGGGATCACCCTGTTCACCGGGACCATGATGCCGATCCGCGCGCTCTGCGAGCTCGCCCAGCGGCACGGCCTGACCACGGTGGTCGACGGCGCCCTGCTGCCCGGGATGCTCGACTGCGACTTCCGGGCCTTCGGCGCCGACTTCATCTCCTGCTCGGGCTCGAAGTTCCAGTGCGGCCCGCTGGGCACCGGCATCCTCTACATCCGCAACAAGGTCTTCCCCGAGCACAACCCGCTGCCGCTGCCGACGATCTGGCCGGTCGTGTCGACCTGGTACCCGATGGCGGGCGAGCCGCCGCCCCGGACCACCACCAGCGTCGAGAGCTGCAACATCGGCGACTACTTCCAGAGCGCGGGCAGCGCCAGCATCGCCCGCGGCGCCGCCCTCGCCGCGGCGGCCGAGCTGTGGGACGAGATCGGCCGGGCCCGCATCGAACGGCGGATCTTCGACCTGGCCGACCACGCGCGCGCCGCGCTGGTCGAGGCGTTCGGCCGGGACAACATCTACTCCCCCGGCGGCGACGACCGGCTGCGCTCGCCGCTGATCGCGTTCCACCCGTTCCGGCGCCCTGAGGACGCCTGGAACGTCAAGAAGTTCATGGCGTTCGTCGACCGGCTGGAGCACGAGCACCGGATCTGGATCCGGTGGACCGAGTTCGACGTCCCCGGCTCGACCCACCAGCACTACGCGGCCCGCGTCTGCACGCACCTGTTCAACGACCACGACGAGATCGACCGGGCCGTGTCGATCATGCGCGACCTGGGACGGGAGATGTCGTGACGGCGCCGCGAACCGGAGACCTGCACCTGCCCGCCCCGCTCGCGCCGGGCGACCTGGACCCGGCTCGGGCCCGCCCCGCCGCGGACCTGGTCCACCGGCTGACCACGCGGACGCTGTTCGGCTACCGGGCCGAGCCCGACCAGCGGGGCTGGCGGGCGGTGGAGCCGATCGGGGACCTCGCCTCGGCCGTGCCGTCGACCTACAACGCGGGCCTGGGCACGAGCCTGCGGTCCTACGTGGTCCACCTCCGGCCGGAGGTCCACTGGGACACCGAGCCACCCCGCCGGGTGACCTCCCACGACGTCGTCCGCGGGTTCGCCCGCGCGTGCAGCCCGACCGCGCGACCGGCGGGGATCGAGCTCCTGCTGTCGGCGGTGCTGGGGATGCGCGCGTACGCGGAGCGGTACGCCGAGGCCGTCGCGGGCCACGAGGACGACGCGGCGCGGCACCGGGCCTTCCGCGAGGGGGACTCGATCCCGGGCGTGTTCGCCCTGGACGACGAGAGCCTGGTGGTCGAGCTGGAGCGCCCGGCCCAGGACGCGATCGACCTGCTCGCCCTGACCTGCGTCGCGCCCGCGCCCGTCGAGCACGACGACGTCGTGCCCGGTGGCGAGGACTTCGCGCGGCACGCGCGGGCGACCGGGCCGTACCGGATCGCCGGGCTCGACCCGGACGGCGGGGTGCGGCTGGAGCCGAACCCCGCCTGGGACCCCGACACCGACCCGCTGCGCGAACGCGCGTTCGACGCGGTGACCCTCCGCCCCGGCGCCCCGGCGCCGGAGGTGGCGCCGGAGGTCGAGGTGCCCGAGGTGCTGCACGCGTGCCTGCTCCCCCACGCCGGGGAGGGCCGTCCGCTCGCCGACCCGGCGCTGCGCCGGCTCGTCGCCTCGGCGGTCGACCCCGGGCTGGTGGCCGAGGCCGTGGCGGGCCACCTGCCCGGCGTCGCGCCGGCCCGGCGCGTGGTGCCCCCCGGCAACAGCGGGAACCAGGACCCGGACTCGCCCCTCGACCTCCCTGCCCCCGGCTCGCCGGTCGGGTCGGGCGAGGGGACGGCGCTGGTGCTCGTCCACCCGGACACCGCCGCGGCCGCCGCGGTGGCCGCGGCCGTGGTCGGGTGCCTGTCGGGCGTCGGGTTCCGGGTCGAGGTCCGGGCGGTGGGACCGGCCGACCACGCCGAACTGCTGCACGGCGACGGCGGGGCGGAGCACGACCTGCTGCTGACGGGGTGGGCCGCCCGGTGGCGCCACCACAACTACCGGGCCTACCTCCAGGCGCTGCTGGTCCGCCGGGCCGGGCGCGTCGACGGCCCCGTCTTCGACGTGCTGATCGACCGGGCGCTGGGCGTGGACTCCGACCCGCACGCCACCCGGGCCGCGTGGGCGGCGGTCGAGCAGGAGGCGATCACCAGGGCGGCGGTCGTGCCGCTCCTGCACGGGCCGCCGGCGGCCGCGCGGGCGGTGCCGGGGGCGGAGCGGGTGACGCCGCTGTACTCGCTCGGCATGGCCGCCGACCCGGCCGCGCTGGAACCGGCGGGGTCGCGCTCGACCGACCGGGTCCCGGTCTGAAGACGCCCGTGGGCCGGTGCCTCCGCGGAGGCACCGGCCCACGGGCGGTGGTCGGTTGGTCGGGCGGGTGTCGGCCGGGCGTGTGGCCGGTCAGGCGAGGGCCGGCTGTCGGCCGGGTGATGACCGACCGCCCGACCGGCCAGGCGTGTGGCCGGTCGGGCGATCGGCCGCGTCAGTCCACCAGCCAGAGGTTGGCGGCGTCGTACCAGCGGTCCACGTGCGGCATCGGGATCGCGTTGCGCACCCGCGGGCTCGTGACGTGCAGGATCGTCGGCTCGCACACCAGCAGCGGCACCACGGCCGCCGCCTCGCACACGGCCCGGTCCACGGCGTGCCACAGGTCGCCCGCCCGCTCCGGGTCGGGCTCGGCCAGCGCCTCGGCGATCAGCGCGTCCACGGCCGGGTCGCTGTAGCCGCCGTAGTTGCAGCTGCCGGCCCCGGACGGGGACTCGAACAGCGGCTGCATGCAGGTCCGCCCGTTGTTGCCGAACCAGTCGGGCGTCCAGGCCGCGGCCGTGACGTCCCAGTCGCCGGCGAGGGCGCGCTCCGGGTCCTGGAGGATCCGGTAGTACTCGTCGGCGTGCAGGATCCGGATCATCTCGACGTCGACGCCGGCCGCGCGGAGGTCGTCGGCGTAGCTGAACGCGATGTCGTCGTGCGGCGTCTCCACCCGGTAGAGGACGCGCAGCCGCATCCCCTCGCAGCCGGCGGCCCGCAGCATCTTCCGGGCCAGTTCCGGGTCCCCGCCGTCGGTGGTGCCGGGCGGCGCGGGCCGGTAGCCGACGTTGCCCGGCGGGATGACGCAGTGCGCGGTCTGGGTGACCGTGCCCAGGTCCATCCGGTCCATCAGCCCGACCAGCGCGGCCTTGTCGACGGCCGTGCCCAGGGCGCGCCGGACGGCCGGGTCCCGCAGCTCTTGCCGCGGCCCGCGCACGTTGAACAGGAGGTACGGGTTGAGGGCGTAGCCCACGTGCCGGTCGGCGTCCGGTGACGGCCGGTCGTGGCTGATGACCGGCGCGCCCCAGGACAGGTCCGCCCGGCCGCTCTCGACCTCGTCCCGGACCACCTCGTCCTCGACCCGGGCCATGCGGACCTCGATGCCGTCGATCCAGGCCGGCCGCAGCGGGTCCGAGGCCGGGTTCCAGGCGGGGTTGCGCCGCATCGACAGGTGCTCGCCGTGCCGGTAGCCGGTCAGCCGGTACGGGCCGCAGGAGCGCACGACGTCGGCGAACCCGGGACCACCGGGCACCACGGCGTCGTACTCGACCGGGGCGGGCGAGGCGTAGAGCGTGGCGAGGATGTTGACGATGTCGTTCGCCGGGCGGACCAGCCCGATCTCCAGCCGGCGGTCGTCGAGCACCCGCAGCCCGCTGATCTCGTGGGTGTTCTGGTAGCGGGCGGCGGTCTCCGGGGTGGCGCCGTCCCGCTCGATCGCGGCCCGGTAGCCCTCGGCGAACTCGGCCATCCCCCGCACCGTGCTGGTGAAGTAGCCCAGGGCGCCGGTGCCGGTCACCGGGCAGGCCAGGCGCTTGAGCCCGCGCACCAGGTCGGCGGCGGTGACCTCGCGCGGCGGCTCGGTGTCCCAGAACACGCCGGGGCGCAGCTCGACGCGGTGCACCAGGCCGCCCTCGACGACGCCGCCGTTGTCCGGGGTCGGGACCGCCACCGCGAGGTCGGGCACCGGGGTGAGGGCGTCCTCGTCGGCGGTGGTCGGGTAGGTGAACAGCTGCCGGGTGAACAGCCGCAGGATCTGGTGGGAGAACGCGTAGCTGGCGCACGCCGGGTCGATGTGGTCCATGCCGCCCGGCCCGAAGTACCGGAGGATGCCGCCCCGGCGGGGCTCGCCCTCACCGGGGAGGACCAGCCGGAGCGCGGCGGTCGTGTCGGCTGGAGTGCCGTCGGTCGTGCCGGCTGGAGTGCCGGCCGTCGTGCCGGTCGTCGTCGTGCTGCTGGTCATCGGGCGGCTCCGCGCTCGTTCCGCTCCCCCGCGCTCTGGCCGGTCCACCAGTCGTTCGCGCGGGCCCAGGCGACCGTCTCGACCAGGCCCTGCTCGACCGGGGTCGTCGCCCGCCAGCCCAGCAGACCGGCGATCCGGGACGTGTCCGGCACGCGCCGGGGGATGTCCTCGTACACCTTCCCGAACGCGGAGTCGGTGTCCAGCCGGATCGGCTCCACCGAGGAGCCGACGGCGGCACCCACGGCGCGCACGATCTCGGCGATCGTGCTCTCGCGCTCGTTGCCGACGTTGAGCACCAGCCCCTCGGTCTCCGGCGAGGCGGCGACGGCGAGGGTGGCCTCGACGGCGTCCCGGATGTAGGTGAAGCACCGGGTCTGGTCGCCGCGGTCGTAGAGCAGCGGCGGTTCGCCGCGCAGCAGGCGGTGCACGGTGTTGCTCACGACGTAGGCCGGCCGCTGGCGGGGGCCGTAGACGTTGAAGTACCGCAGCACGGTGGCGCGGGTGCCGTAGCGGCGGGCGTGGGCGAACGTCATGTGCTCGGCCACCGCCTTGCTGGTGGAGTAGGACCACCGGTCGGCCGTGGTGGGGCCGAGCACCCGCTCGGAGTCCTCCGACCACGGCGTGTCGGGGTTGCGGCCGTAGACCTCGCTGGTGCTGGCCAGGACCAGCTTCGCGCCCGCGTCCCGGGTGGCGTCGAGGACGGCGCGCGTCCCGGTCACCGCGATGTCGATCACGTCGAGCGGGTCGTAGAGGTACTGGTCCACCCCGACCAGCGACGACAGGTGGATGATCAGGGCGGTGTCGGCCGTGATCTCGCGGCGGACCAGCTCCGCGTCGCGCACGTCGCCGCGCACGTGGCGCACCGTCCCGGCCGGGACGGCGAGGTCCGGCGGCGGGTCGGCGGGGTCGAGGACGGTGATCCGCCGCCCGGCCGCGGCCAGCGCCTCCACCAGGTGGCTGCCGATGAAGCCGTGCCCGCCCGTGACGAGGACGTGCTCGCCGCGGCGGACCAGCGGAATGGGTGTCTCGGTCATGTCACCGGCCGATCCCTCGGTACTGGAGGTCGTGGGCGTGCAGGTCGCTGATCTCGTCCCGGGTGAAGTAGCGGCGGCCGTCGAAGACCAGGCAGCCCGACCGGGTGGCGGCGCGCAGGTCGGCCGCGGTGAGCTCGCGGTACTCCCGGTGCCCGGCCAGGATGGCCACCGCGTCGGCCCCGGCCAGCGCCGCGGCGATCGTGGGTTCCGGGTCCTGCCCGAACAGGGCGCGGACCCGGTCCGGCTCGGCCAGCCCGTCGTGCAGCCGGACGGTGCAGCCGGCGTTCCGGAGGTGCTCGACGAACGGGGCCACGGGGGTCTCGCGCAGGTCGCCGGTGTCGCTCTTGAAGGCCAGCCCGAGCACCGCGACGGTCGCGCCGGCCGGGTCCGTGCCGAGCTTGTGCAGCCCGTCGACCAGGTTCCGGGCCGCGTGGCCCGGCATGGCGTCGTTCACCGCCCGACCGGTCGCCACGGTGCGCAGCTCGACGCCGCGGTCCGCCGCGGCCCGCGCGGCCATCACCGGGTCCTTGGGCAGGCACGAGCCGCCCACGCCGACGCTGGGCAGCAGCACGTTCATCCGGCCCGCGCCCTTCGGCAGGGTGTTGGCCGCCGTGACCACGTCCATCACGTCGATCCCGAACGCGTCGCAGAACAGCGCCAGCTCGTTGGCCATCGCGATGTTGTGGTCGATCCACCAGTTGCTGGCCAGCTTGACCGCCTCGGCCACGTCGGCGTCCTTCACCGGGTGGACGGGGACCCCGAGGTGGCGCTCCCAGAAGGCGGTCGCCGCCTCGGCCGACTCGGCGTTGACCCCGCCGACCACGACGGCGAGCTCCCGCAGCTGGTCGAGCGCCTGGCCCTCGGCCAGCCGCTCCGGGCAGTGCACCAGGCCGATGTCGGTGCCCGGTTCCAGCCCGTGGCCCGCCAGCAGGGGCGCGACCACGGTGCGGGTCGTGCCGGGCGAGACCGTGCACTTGACGACGACGAGCTGCCCGGCGCGCAGCCGGGGGGCCAGGTCGCGGCAGGCCGCCTCCAGCTGGCTCGGGTCGAGCCGGCCCTCGGCGTCCACCGGGGTGCCCGTGGTGAGCAGGACGACGTCGCAGTCGGAGGCCGCGGACAGGTCCGCGGTGACGGTCAGCCGCCCACTGGCGAGGCCGTCGCGCAGCAGTTCTTCCAGGCCGGGTTCGGCGATCGTGCACCTGCCGGCGCGCAGCCGCTCGACGTGGGCGCGGTCGACGTCGGCCGCGATGACCCGGAGGCCGCGCTGCGCGAGCACCGCGGCCAGGCACAGGCCGACGTAGCCCGCTCCGACGACGAGCACGGACGGGTCGCGGTCATGAGGCAGGAACCGCATGGTCCTCCAATCTCGACGCGGCCAACGCACGGCGTGCGCCCGCGCGAGTTCGGCGATGATCCTCTCGGTGACGGCCGCAGGGTGAACGGTCGGCGGAGGGTGTGCTCACCATCCGGCGCGGACGGTGTCGACGATGTGCTCCCGCTGCTCCTCGGTCAACCACCAGCCGACGGGCAGGTAGCAGACCCGGTCGGCCACGGAGTCGAGGCCGGGCAGGGGTTCGCGGGCGGCGGCGACGGTGACGTGCTCGTCGTTGCGCCGGGCGATGATGCTCGTCATGATCCCGGCCTCGTCGAGCCGGCGCATGAACCCCAGCCGGTCCTCGACCTTCACCGGGTAGGCCCAGAAGGTGGGCTCGCGGTCGTCGGGCCGCTCGGTGTGCTCCAGGCCCGGCACGCCCTGGAGCTCCTTGTCGAAGCGGTGCGCGTTGGCCCGGTGGCGGGCCAGCAGGTCGTCGACGAGCTCCAGGTTGGCCAGGCCGATCTCGGCGCTGATCTCGTTCATCGGGAAGCGGAAGCCCCACTCGGGGACCTCGTACTCGCCGCGGGTGCGGTCGTCGGCGCGGTCGATGCCGAACCACCGGGTGCGCAGGGCCCGCCGGTGCAGCTCCTCGTCCGGGAGGACCACCAGGCCGCCGCCGCCCGCGGTCAGCAGCTTGATCGTCTGGAAGCTGTAGACGGCGGTGTTGCCGTGGTTGCCCAGCGGCTTCTCGCGGTAGGTCGCCCCCCAAGCCTGGGCGCAGTCCTCCACCACCGGGGGCCGGAAGCCCAGGCGCTGCTCGGCCCGGTCCAGCACCTCGTCGAGCTTGCGCAGGTCGAGGGGGAACCCGAGCCAGTGCACGACGACGATCGCCCGCGTCCGGGGAGAGATCCGCCGTTCCAGGTCGTCGAGGTCGATGTTGAGCGTGGCCGGGTCGGTGTCGACCCACCTGATCTTCAGGCCGTTGCCCAGGATCGGCCAGTTGGTGCCCTCGAAGGTGAACGGGGTGGTGAGCACCTCGTCCCGCTCGGGGGTGGGGTCCGGCCGGTACGGGTCGCGCCCCACGAGCAGGTGCAGCGCCAGGTGCAGGCCGGAGGTCGCGCAGTTAACCGCGGCGACCCGGGGGTTGCCGAGCCGGCGCCCCAGTTCGACCTCGAACGCGTCGGCCCTCGGCCCGTGTTCCACCCGGCCGCTCCGGAGGACTTCGGCCACCCGCTCCGGGGCATCGGGCGCCATCGCCACCTTGAAGACCGGGATCATGAGCACCCTCCGCCACTATGGGTATAGATAACAGTATCTAACACACGGGCAAGAAGCTATCAAGGGTGCCGGAACTCCCACTGAGTTGCCTTTCGTAGATCTATCTGCGACGGTGGAAAGCCGAGTGCCCGCGAGGCGCGGAGCAGCCGCGGAGACGGGGGTCCGATGACCGGGGAGCAGGCCACGCACGTCCCGCTGGGCCGCGCCGGCCTGCGCGTCAGCAGGCTGTGCCTGGGGACGGTGAACATCGGCGGTCGGGTCGACGGCCCCGAGGCGCTGGCCCTGCTGGACGCGGCCCTCGACGAGGGCATCGACTTCGTCGACACCGCCGACATCTACGGCTGGCGGGTCCACCAGGGGCACACCGAGGAGCTGCTCGGCGACTGGCTCTCCCGGCCGGGCGTGCGGGACCGGGTCGTGCTGGCCACCAAGGTCGGCAGCCGGTTCGGCGTCGGGCCCAACGACGAGGGGCTCTCCGCCCACCACATCGTCCGGGCCTGCGAGGCGTCGCTGCGGCGGCTGCGCACCGACCACATCGACCTCTACCAGATGCACCAACCCGACCCGGCGACGGGCTGGGAGGAGATCTGGCAGGCGATGGGCCTGCTCGTGGCCCAGGGCAAGGTCCGCTACGTCGGGTCCTCCAACTTCGCCGGGTGGCAGCTCGCCGCCGCGCAGGAGGCGGCCCGCGCGCGTCACTCGTTCGGGATCGCCGCCGAGCAGTGCCTCTACAACCCGCTCGTCCGGCACGCCGAGCTGGAGATCATCCCGGCGGCGCGGCACTACGGCATCGGCGTGCTGGTGTGGTCGCCCCTGCACGGCGGGCTGCTCTCCGGGGTGCTGGCCAAGATGTCCGACGGGACGGCGGTGAAGTCGGCCCAGGGCCGCGCGGCGGCCGCGCTCGACGAGCACCGCGACGTCGTCGAGCGGTTCGAGCGGCTGTGCGCCGAGCACGGGCGCCCACCCGCCGAGGTCGGCCTGGCCTGGACGCTCGCCCGCCCCGGCGTGACCTCGCTGGTGATCGGACCGCGCCACCCCGCCCACCTCAAGGGCGCGCTGGCCGCGCTGCGGGAACCGCTGGCCCCAGAGCTCGAAGCGGCCCTCGACGAGCTGTTCCCGCCCCTCGGTCGCGGCGGCGCCGGCCCGGACGCCTGGCTGACCTGATCCGGTCGGCCGGATCCGCCGATCCGGTCCGGCCTGCCTGGTCCCGCACCGCCCGGCGGTCCTCACCCCCGGCCCCACGCCCTCGACCTCACCGGAACGCACGACCGCGGGACCCGGCGGCGCGGGAATCCCCTGGAGGACCACCCCGCCGCCGGACCCCGCGGCCCGCCGCACCCGTCAGATCTCGGCGATGATCCGCCGCACCGTCTCGGCCGGGGAGGGCAGCGAGTGCACCTCGTCCCGCACCACCTTCATCTGCCGCGCCAGCTTCTCGTCCCGGATCAGCTCGGTCAGCAGCTCCGGGGTGACCTGGTCGGCCGTGCTCACCAGCCCGACCCCGAGCTTGCGGACGGCGTCGCGCCCCGAGTGCTGGAACATGTCCCTGGCGTCGGGCGCGAGGAGCTGCGGCGTGCAGGACTCGATCGACGTCATGATCATGCCGCCGCTGCCGTGGTGCACCACCGCGGCGCACTGGCGCAGCAGCCGGTGCAGCGTCGTCCACCCGATCGCGCGGACGTTCGACGGCAACGGCTGGAGCGGGGTGGTGTCGAGGTCGCCGAGGGCCAGCACGAAGTCGGCGTCCACCTCGGCGGCCGCCGCGATGATCGACTCGGCGGCGCCGAGGCCGAACGCCTGGAGCTCGATCGTGCCCATCGACACCGCGACCTGGGGCCGCTCGGGGGCGGTGGGCCAGCGGTCGCCGTGCACCTCTCCGCCGCCGTAGGGCACCCACTGCATGAACCAGCCCTCGGGGGCGCGGTCGAGGATCATGCTCGGCGGGAACGACTCGATGATCACATCAGGTTTCGGCAGCGACTTCGGGAGGTCGTACTTCTCGAAGAAGTCGCCGAGGTACGAGGCGATGGCGTCGTGCATCCCGCCGGTCGCGAACGCGCCGTGGTTGCGCTGCACGGAGGGCACCCCGGCCCGCGCCGCCGCGAACAGGCCGGCCGTCGCGCCCTGCTCGTAGACCACCAGGTCGGGCTTGAAGTCGTCGGTCAGGGTGAGGAGGCCGTCGATCAGGGGGCGGTTCACCGCGGCGATCTGCACGCCCCACTCGGCGAGGTCGATCGCGGGCCGCGTCGCGACGGTGGTGACGAAGTCGGGACGGTCCTTGGCCACCTGCTCGAAGGCCGCGACGGAGCTGAAGTGCGGCGCGATGTCCACGACCTCCAGGCCCGCCTGCGCCGCCCGGTGGGCGTGCTCGGCCGTGGCGATGACCACGTCGTGGCCGCTCGCTCGGAACGCCCAGGCCAGGGGGATCATCGGCAACAGGTGCCCGAGGCCAGGCGACGAGACGAACAGAACCTTCATCGGGTTGCTCCTGACGTAGGACGGCCGGTGCGGAGTTCGGCCCGTCGGCCAGGTCGACCTCGAGGCGCGGGCCACCTCGACGTCCCCGGCGGCGGGACGGCCTCGGAACTGCTGGAACACTATACGAGCCGATAGTCTCAACGCTGCCGGTCGGCTCGTCAACCTTGCCTCCCCTGGACCAACTCGCTGTACAGTTCTTAAGGCTTACGACCGACAGGATGGCGCTATGGCAACCTACGGAGAAGCGACGCCCAGCAGCGTTGAAGCCGACGAATCCGTGCTGATCGACGGAGCCGCGCTCCAGCTCGGATCGCCGGAGTGGGTGATGGAGTGGCTGGAGGAGCAGGAGCAGCCCCTGCCCACGCCGTGGTTCCGCGACGAGACGCCGCAGACGCTCGTGGAGGTCGCGCCGTTCGTGATCGACCGCCACCCGGTCACCGTCGGCCAGTACGCCGACTTCACCGAGGACACCGGGTACGAGACGGTCGCCGAGCGCCGGGGCTGGAGCCTCGTCTACGGCGTGGACTACTGGCAGCAGACGCCCGGCGCGTCCTGGCGCCGCCCCGCCGGCTCCGAGGTCGACTACGCCCCGCCCGAGGACCACCCCGTCGTCCACATGGCGGTCGAGGACGCCGACACCTACGCCGCGTGGGCGGGCAAGCGGCTGCCCACGGAGGCCGAGTGGGAGCTGGCCGCGCGCGGACCCGACCCCGGGTACCGGCTGTGGCCCTGGGGCGACGAGTGGTCGCGCGAGCGGGCCAACACCGCCGACCTGTGGCTGGGCCGGTCCACCCACAGCGCCGTCGAGTGGCGCGCGTGGTGGCGGGAGCACCAGCGCGACCGGGGCCCGATCCCGCTGACCACGCCGGTCGGGTCCTTCAGCCCGCACGGCGACAGCCCGTACGGGGTGGCGGACATGGCGGGCAACGTGTACGAGTGGACCTCATCGCCGAGTCGGCTCTACGGCCCGTCGCCCGACTGCGACGACTCCCTGCTGAGCGTGATGGGCCGGTACCGCGTCGTCCGCGGTGGTTCGTGGATGAACCTGCGCTTCCAGACCCGCACGAGCGAGCGGCTGCACGGTGACCCCACCGGGTGGGCCTGCTTCGCGACCGGATTCCGCTGCGCCCGAGACCTCTGAGGATGTCCCATGCCACAGCTCATCGTCCCCGGAAGCTGGCGAAACGCGACGTCGGGCCAGGCCCGCCTGGAGTTGCAGGCGGCCAACCTGCGCGAGCTCCTGGAGGCGTTCGTGCACTCGCACCCGACCGCCGGCTACCGGCTCTTCTCCCCCACCGGCGGCCTGCTGGACTACCACATCTTCGTCGTCGACGGTGAGCAGGTGCCCCGCATGACGCCGCCCGAGGACGTGGGGCTGGAGCACGGCAGCCGCGTCGAGATCATCCCGCCGCTGGTGGGCGGCTAGCCCGCCCGTCCCGCCCGTCCCGCCCCACCCGTCCCGCCCGTCCCGTCCCGCCCCACCCCGGCAGGATGAACAGCGCCACGTCGAACACCCCCCAGAAGGAGCGTGCAGCCCGAATGCCGATCAGTCCGCGCCACATCCTCGTCGTCAACGTCCAGGGGCACGGCCACGTCTACCCGTCGCTCGGCGTGGTGGGCGAGCTCGCCCGGCGCGGGCACCGCATCTCGTACCTGACGGGACCGGCCTTCGCCGAGGAGGTCGCCGCGGCGGGCGCCGAGGTGCTGCTCTACAAGTCGGCGTTCGACGACTTCCACGTGCCCGACGTCGTCCAGCGGGAGGACGCCGAGACGCAGCTGCACCTGGTCTACGTCCGGGAGAACGTGGCCCTCCTGCGCGCGGCCGAGGAGGCGCTGCGCAACGACCCGCCCGACCTCGTGGCCTACGACGTGATGCCGTTCCTGGCGGGGCGGCTGCTGGCCAAGCGCTGGAACCGACCGGCCGTGCGCTTCAACGGCGGCTTCGCCGAGAACGAGCACTACTCGATGTTCGAGGCGCTGTGGGCCAGCCACGGCCACCGCCACCCGGCCGACGTCGAGGCGGTGCACGCGGTGCTGGCCGACCTGCTCGCCGAGTACGGCGTCGACACGCCGGTCAAGGAGTTCTGGCGCGAGATCGAGGACCTCAACATCATCCACCTGCCCAAGTCCTACCAGATCGCCCCGGAGACGTTCGACGAGCGGTTCGCGTTCGTCGGGCCGAACTTCACCGGGCTGACGCAGGACACCGGCTGGCAGCCGCCCACCCCCGACACCCCGGTCCTGCTGGTGTCGCTGGGCAGCACGTTCAACGAGCACCCGGAGTTCTTCAAGGCGTGCGCGGAAGCCTTCACCGACACCCCGTGGCACGTGGTCATGGCGATCGGCCGCACCCTCGACCCCGAGACGCTGGGGCCGTTGCCCCCCAACGTCGAGGCCCTGCCCTGGGTGCCCTTCCGCGCCGTGCTCCGGCACGCGTCGGCGTGCCTGATCCAGGGCACCACGGGCGCCACAATGCAGGCCGTCGACATGGGCGTGCCCCTGGTCGTCATGCCGCACTTCGCCACCGAGGCGGCCCCGTTCGCGCGGCGCACCGTCGAGCTGGGCCTCGGTTACGAGCTGCCGGCCGACCAGGTCCACCCGGCCGGCATCCGGGAGGTCGTGGAGCGGCTCGCGCGCGACACCGAGGTCAAGGAGCGGGTGCTGCTCATGCAGCGCGACGTCCGGGAGTCCGGTGGTTCGGCCCGCGGCGCCGACGAGGTCGAGGCGTACCTGGAGCGCTCCGGGGCCTGACCCGGACGGCCCAGCCGATTGCCTTTCACTTAAGAAAAAGATAGCATTTTATCATGGAGCTCCGAGACGTCAGCGTGCTGCTTCTGTACCCGCCGAACCAGAACTTCCCCGGGACCGTGTGCAAGCCGAACGGCTCACTCGCCTATCCGAACCTGGGCGGGGCGCTGCGGGAACACGGGGTGCACGTGCGCGTCTTCGACGCCTGCGTGGGTGACGGTCCCGACAACCTCGACGAGATCTTCGCCAAGCCCTCGCCGCTGCCCAGCGGCCTGCTGCGCACCGGCGTCGACGACGCGCGCATCCTGGAGGTCGTGGCGGAGCACGACATCGTCGGCATCACGTCGATCTTCACCGACCAGGAGTCCATGGTCCTGCACTGCGCCCGGCTGATCAAAGCCGCCTACCCGGAGAAGATCCTCGTCTCCGGCGGGGTCAACGCCCGCTCGCGGCTGCCGCAGTTCTTCAACGCCGGCTTCGACGTGGTGTGCCTGTCCGAGGCCGAGCAGACCATCATCGACATCGTCGAGGTCGTGCGGCGCTCGAAGCGGCCGAGCTTCGCCGACCTCCACGGGGTCGCGTTTCCCGAGGACGGCCAGATCCGGATCAAGCCGACCCGGTCCCGGGACGTCGTGCAGGACCTGGACCTGCTGCCCATGCCGGCCTGGGACCTGCTGCCCAACCAGCGGTACTGGACCCTCGCCCGGCCGCACTCGGGCATGTTCGAGCCCGGCGCCGAACTGCGCTACGCCACCATGATGACCTCGCTCGGGTGCCCGTTCCACTGCGCGTACTGCCACATCGCCAACGAGGAGGAGGGCAGCCTCAGCGGCCCCATCGGCAGCTTCCGGGTGAAGTCCGACGAGCGGGTGCTGGCCGAGATCGAAACCCTCAAGGGCCTCGGCGTGACCGAGGTGTTCATCGAGGACGACTCGCTGCTGGGGCAGAAGAAGCGCGGCCTGCGGCTGCTGCAGAAGATCCAGGGCGCGGGCGTGACCATCTGCGACCTCAACGGCATCAACATCATCCACCTGCTCAAGCGCTGGAAGCCCGACCACGAGGTGCTCGAAGCCCTGTCCCTGGCGGGCTTCACGCAGATCAACATGCCGTTCGAGACGGGCAACCTGCGCATCATGCGCAAGTACGCGAGCAACAAGCTCAACGTGGAGAAGGCCGACCTGCGCGGGCTGATCATCGCCATGAAGGAGTACGGCTTCCAGCTCTACGGCAACTACATGATGGGCTACCCGGACGAGACGATGGAGGAGATCCAGAACACCATCGACCTCGCCCGCGATCACGTCTCCTACGGCCTGGACGCGGCGAACTTCTTCATCGTGGTGCCGATGCCCGGTTCGCCGCTGTTCGACATGGCGATCGCCAACGGCCACCTCAGCCCCGATTTCGACCCCGACAAGATGAACATCTACAACGCCACCATGACCAACACGCTGGTGCCCTGGAAGGTCCTGGAGGAAACCCGATCCCGCGCGTGGGAAGAGGTCAACTCCACCCAGTGGAAGACCGCCAAGAAAGCCTGGGCGGCCACCTCCGCCTAACGCGGCGGCGCCCCGACCTCCCACGCGTACCTCGCACCCGGTCCGCCTTCCCGCCCGAGCCAGTCGACCAGGGCGCGGAAGCCACCGGCCAGGTCCCGGCGCGGCCGCCAGCCGAGCAGGCGACGGCCGCGCGAGCAGTCCGCCACGCACAGCGCCGCGTCCCACGTCCGCGGCTCCATGGTCGACCAGCCCGGCCGCTCGTCGATCCCGAGCTCGGCGCGCACCAGCTCGACGAGGTCGGCCAGCGAGGTCGGCGTGCCGCTGCCGACGTTGAGGACCGTGCCGCGGTCGAGGTGCGTGGCCGCCGCCGCGCGCGCGAACGCCTCGCAGGCGTCGTCGACGAAGACGAAGTCCCGGACCGTCCGCGGGTCGGTGAGCGGCGGCAGCCGCCGGTTGAGCCCGAACACCGCCAGGGTCGGCATCAGGCGCTGCGGGTCCTCCCAGGGCCCGTAGGCCGTGCCGAGGCGCAGCGTGACGATGTGGGCCCCGCGCTCCACCGCCACGGTCCGCGCGTACCGCGTCGCCGCGGCCTTGCTGACGGCGTAGGAGCCGCGCGGCCGCTCCGGGTCGGACTCGCGGGCGGGGCGGTCCCCGGGGCCGTACTCGGCCGTGGACCCGGCCTGGACGAACGCCTCGAACGCGCCCGCGCCGGCCAGGTCGACGAGCCCGCCGGTCGCCTCGGCGTTGGTGGTGAAGATCGTGTCGGCGTCCGTCTGCCACGAGTACGCGCCGTGGGCGGCGAGGTGGAACACCCAGTCGGGCCGCACGGCGTCCAGCACGGTCCGCACCGCCCCGGTGTCGCGCAGGTCGATCCGGTGCACCGCGATGTCGGCGAGGATCCCCTCCAGCCGCCACGGGTCGGAGCCGGGCCGCACGACCGCGTGCACCGCGTGCCCCTCCCGCAGGAGCCGCCGGCAGAGGTTCGCGCCGATGAAACCCCCGGCGCCGGTGACCAGGGCGCGCCGGGGCGAGGCAGGCACGCGGTCGGACGGCGGGTGATCGGACGGCGGGTGGCCGGGCGGGAGCCGGGCGGGCGACGGCAGGTCGGGTCGGGACCGGCCGGGCGGCGGCGAGTCGGACGGGAGCTGGTCGAGCCGGGACTGGTCGGGCGGCGCGTGCCCGGCCGGTGGCCGGCCGGGCGGGGGGCCGGCCGCGGGATCGACCGGCCGGCCGTCGTCGTGCCCGCTCACCGCCGCGCGGACGCCACCATGGACGTGGCGGCGCCCGCGACCGCGGTCGCGGAGATGCCGAAGTGCTCCTGGAGGAACGCCTGCGACCCCGTGATGCCGCGCGGCAGGTCCTCCACCCCGCAGCGCCGCAGGCGGGTCGACAGGCCGCGCTCCGCGATCACCTCCGCCACCAGCGTGCCCACACCGCCGTCGACGAAGTGCGGCTCCACGGTGACCGCCAGGGGCACGTCGGCGAGGAAGTCGGCGAGGTCGTCGTGCGGCGACGGGTTGAAGCTCTCGACCACCGCCACCGACGCCTCGACACCCTCCGCGGCCAGCAGGTCGGCCGCGGCCAGCGCGTCGGTGACGCTGGCGCCGAGCGCGACCAGCGCGACGTCTCCCCCGGCGCGCAGCCTGGTCAGCCGGCCGAGCTCGAAGTCCGTGTCCTGGCCGGGGATCGCCGCGCCGCCCTTCGACAGGCGGTAGTAGATCGGTCGCGGCAGCGCGTAGGTCTGCTCGAACGCGGTGCGCGCGTGCGCGGCGTCGGTCGGCACGACGACCGTCAGCCCCCGCTGCATCCGCAGGATGCCGACGTCTTCGAGCCCGTAGTGGGTCGCGCCGTTGTTGCCGTACTCGAACCCACCGCCCACGCCGACGATCCGCACCGGCAGCTGGTGCAGCACCGGGCCGTTGCGGATGAACTCGTACGGCCGCATGGTCGCGAACGTCGCGATCGAGTAGGCGAACGGGATCATCCCGGACTCCGCGAGCCCGGTCGCCAGGCCCACCATGTTCTGCTCGGCGACACCGGCGTTGTAGAAGCGGTCCGGGAACCGCTCCGCGAACGGCTCCAGCATGTTGAACCCGAGGTCGCCGGTCAGCAGGACGACGCGGGGGTCGCGCTCCGCCAGCTCGGTGAGCGTCTCGACGAATGCGGCTCTCATCATGCCTCCGTCGGGGTGGTGGCGCCGGTGGCGTCGGCGGTGGCGGTGACGTCGGCGACCGCGGTCGCGTACTGCTCGTCCGACAGCGGCCAGTAGCGCCAGGCGACGCGGTCCTCCATGAACGAGACGCCGCTGCCCGCGGTGGTGCGCGCGATGATCACGTGCGGGCGCGACGAGGTGCTGTCGACCGAGTCGAGCGCGGCGCGCAGGGCGCCCACGTCGTGGCCGTCGACCTCCTGGGCGGACCACCCGAACGCCTCCCAGCGCGGGACGAGCGGTTCGAGGTCCAGGACCTGGTTGGTCGGCCCCAGGGCCTGCTGGCCGTTGGCGTCGACGATCGCGACGAGCGAGCCGAGGCCCCGGTGGGCCGCGAACATGGCGGCTTCCCAGACCGAGCCCTCGTTCAGCTCCGCGTCGCTGACCAGGACGAACGTGCGGCGGTCCGAGCCCTGCATCCGGGCCGCGAGGGCGGAGCCGGCGCCGATGGACAGCCCGTGCCCCAGCGAGCCGGTGGAGAAGTCGATGGCGTCGACGACGTGCTCGGGGTGCGCCCCGAGGGGGGTGCCGTTGCCGCAGTAGCTGTCGAGCGCCGCCCGGTCGATGCGCCCGGTCTCGTAGAGCGCCGCGTAGAGCGCGAGCACCGCGTGGCCCTTCGACAGGATGAACCGCTCGCGGTCCGGGCCCTCGCCGCGCAGGACCCCGTCGAACAGCACGGCCACGACGTCCGCGATGGAGAGGGCCGAACCGATGTGCCCGAATCGGGCCCGATGTGATTGCTCCAGGATGTGGAGCCGAATCCGGTGGTGCAGCGGGAACCGCGCGAAGTCCCGCGCCGCGGTCGACGTGCCCTCGGGCGACGCCTTCCCGGGCGGCGGTCCAGCCTGCGCTTCGGCGTCTGGGTGACGAAACGACGTAGTTGACATTTGAGCTGAACTCTCCATTCCCAGGATGTTCACTGTAATGCAACACGATTCGTTCTCGACGCGACCACCACCGTGAGCGACCGCCCCGGCGGGGGTGCGAGAAAGTTCCTCGCACTCCGCCGGGGGGCGGCCGCTGCGCGGCGGATTCGGATTCGGTACCGCCGTTTTATTCGGGGGTGTAGAACCCGAGGGTCTCCTCGGCGGTCTTGTCCACCGCGTCGGCGTCGGCGACCTTGCGGTCCTTGAGCACCTCGGCCCAGGAGCGGACCGACATCTTGGTGAACTCCAGGGCCTCGGGCGACTCGAACCACCACTGCTTGTCCGGCGTCTCGCCGGCCACCTGCTGGCCCAGCGCGATCAGCGCGGGGTCCCAGCCGACGCCGACGGCCAGCACGTGGCCGATGACCTCGTCGCCCTCACCGGGACCGGAGTGCTCCAGCTCCAGCGTGGTGCGGGAGTCGCCGTCGGCCGTGAGGACCAGCACGATCTCGTTGGCCGGGTGGCCCTCCGCCATCCAGGTCAGGTGCAGCTTGCGCGGCCGGTCGCACTCCACGATGTCGCCGCCGGCGTGGCCCTCCAACTGGAACTTGCCACCGTGCTCCAGGTTCCCGGACACGGGCAGGAACCACCGCTCCAGCCGCTCCGGGGTGGTGATGGCGTCCCACACGTCCTCGGCGGGCGCGTCGTAGGTGCGCCGCAGCACCGCCGCGTAACCGGGACCACCGGCCACGGAACCGGGCCTGACATCACGAGTGGTCTGTGCAATCCAGTCGTTGATGCTCAAGGTTCATCGCCTCTCAACATAGAAACTAGACGGTCTCGCGGCGACAATAGCAGCAGATCATCTTGGCGACAGATCGCGTCGTGGTTGTGTCATGGCCGTTGGTTGCTCATTGCGCTGTCGAGCCGTGCGAGTACCGCGTCGGCCGCCCTGGCGGCGCCGCCGGCGCTCTGGATCTGACGCTGCATCTCCTGAACCCTCGCGAGGGTATCCGCGTCGTTGGCGAGTTCCTCCACGGTGTTGTACAGCGTTGTCGCGTCGAACTGTTCCGAGGTGATGTGGCGACCGAGTCCCAGTTCCTGGATGCGCCTCGCCATCGGCTCGACCTCGAACGCGTAGTGCGGAACGGTCACCATCGGCCGTCCCCAGTGGAGCGACTGCATCACGGTTCCCATTCCACCGTGGGTGACGCAGATCCGCGCGTGCTCCAGGACCGCGAAGTGGGACAGGTAGCCGTGGACCTCCACGTTGTCGGGCAGCGGTTCCAGCTCAGCCGGGTCGACGCGGGTGCCCACCGTCATGACCACGCGCCAGGGGGTGTCCGCGAAGGCCCGGATGCAGGTCCGGAACCACTCGGGCTGGTCGTTGAAGCTGGTGCCCAACGAGATCAGCACCACCGGTCGGTCGTCCCGGGGGGTCCACCGGCCGGCGCGGTGGCCCTCCAGCGCCGGTCCGACGAAGAGGAAGCGGTCGTCGAACGTCTCCCCGGCGAACTGGAAGGCTTTCGGGATGAAGACCAGGTTGCGGTCCGCGATGCCGTACCAGAACTCCTCCAGCGAGGTGTCCAGGCCGCGGGCCCGGAGCAGTTCGGCCAGCGCCTCCCGGAAACCCTCGAACGTCAGGGGTCCGGGGATGCCCGAGGCGTCCACCATCTCCTGGTAGTACGAGTACTCCTGGTTGGTCGCGAAGCCCGCGCTGAGCCGCACCGCGGGCCGGTTCCACCGGTGCGCCAGCAGCCGCCCGGCGATGAACGGGGCGTCCTCGTAGAGGATCACGTCCGGCGGGGAGCCGTCGAAAGCCGCCTCCGCCGCCTCCAGCACCTGGAGGTTCTCCTTGAGGTAGAGCATGTGCGGCAGGGTGGGGTCGCCGGAGGCGAACACCTCCGCCGGGTCCAGACCCGCGACCGCCGACTCGTAGGTCAGCACCGAGGCCCCGAAGGCCGCCGCGGACTCGGCGAACTCCGCGGTGGTGAGGTGCGTGACCCGGTGGCCCCTACCGGTCAGCTCGCCGACGAGCGAAAGGGTGGGATGCACGTTGCCGGCGTGCGGTCCGGTGAGGAGCAATGCCGTCATCATACTTTTGAATTCTATACTGACAGCACAGCGAGTGCCACTCTCCGGCCACCCTGGACGATGGGCGGCGGGCAGGGCGGGGATTCCCCGCCCTGCCCGCCGCACCTTCCGCCGACGACGCCGCGCGACGCGCGATCAGCGGTTGGTCGTCTTGCTGTACCGCCGGATAGCCAGCGGCACGAAGACGATCAGGATGCCCACGACCCACAGCAGGCTGTAGGTGACGGGCTCGCGCAGCGGCCACGCGTCGGGGGTCGGCGTGGCCGCGCTGATGTTGCCGAACAGCTCCCGGGACGCCTGCGCGATGGCCGTGACCGGGTTCCACTCCGCGAAGGTCTGGATGACCGGCGGCAGCGGCTCGGTCGGCACGAACGTGCCGGCCAGGAACGTCAGCGGGAAGATGATGACGGCCGTGGCGCTGTTGAAGACCTCGACGCTGGGCACGAGCAGGCCGAAGAAGGCCATCACCCAGGAGAACGCGTAGGCGAACAGCAGCAGGAGCAGCACGCCCGCGACCGCGTCCAGGAACGAGGACCGGATGCGCCACCCGACCAGCAGGCCCGCCAGCATCATGACGCCGATGGACAGCGCGTTGTAGACGATGTCGCTGGTCGTCCGGCCCACCAGCACCGCCGACCGCGAGGCCGGCAGCGACCGGAACCGGTCGATGATGCCCTTCTGCACGTCCTCGGCGATCCCGAGGCCGGTGAAGGTGGCGCCGAAGATGATGGTCTGGGCGAAGATGCCGCCGAGCAGGAACTCGCGGTAGTTGCCGCCCGGGATTTCGATGACGTTGCCGAAGACGAACGCGAACAGCAGGATGAACATGAACGGCGAGATCAGCATCATGACGATGATCTCGGGCATCCGCTTGACCTTCATCAGGTTGCGCTTCGCGATGATGGCGCCGTCGGTGAGGGCCTTGGTCGCTGCGGTCATGACTCGACCTCCTGCTTGGTACGGGCGGCGTTCTTCTTGGTCCCGGCCTTCTTGTCGACCCCGGCGGGGTCCTTGCCGTCGTCGGCGGGAACGGTGCTGTGCCCGGTGAGGGACAGGAAGACGTCGTCGAGGGTGGGACGGCGCAGCGACACGTCGAGCAGCGTGACATTGGCCTCGCCCAACGACCGCAGCAGGCCCGCGAGCATGTCGGGGCCCCCGGAGCCGGGCGCGGTCAGCCGCCGCGTCTCGCGGTCGACGGTGACCTCCTCCAGACCCGTGCCCCGCAGCGCCTGCTCGGCGGCCTGGAGGTCCTCGTGGCTCTTGACGACGAGCTCCACGCGGTCGCCACCGACCGTCCGCTTGAGCTCGTCCGGCGTGCCGTGGGCGATCTCCTTGCCGTTGTCCACCACCACCACGTCGTCGGCCAGCTGGTCGGCCTCCTCCATGTACTGGGTCGTGAGCAGCACGGTGGAGCCGCGCTCGACCAGCGCGCGGATGGTCTCCCACAACCTGTTGCGGCTGTGGGGGTCCAGTCCGGTGGTGGGCTCGTCGAGGAACAGCACCTTCGGCTGCGCCACGATGGCCGCCGCGAGGTCGAGGCGCCGGCGCATACCGCCGGAGTAGGTCTTGACGGGGCGGTCGCCCGCGTCGGTGAGCGCGAAGTCGTCGATCAGGGTGCGCGCCCGCGCGCGGGAGTCGGCCGCCTTGAGGCCGTACAGCCGGCCGACGATGTAGAGGTTCTCGTAGCCGGTGAGGTAGTCGTCGACGGCCGCGTTCTGCCCCGACAGGCCGATGTGCTGGCGCGCCTTGCCCGGGTCCGCGCGGACGTCGATGCCGGCGATCGTCACCTCGCCCTCGTCGGGTTCGAGCAACGTGGTCAGGATGCGGACGGCGGTCGTCTTGCCGGCGCCGTTGGGGCCGAGCAGCCCGAGCACGGTGCCGTCGGGCACCTGGAGGTCGAGGCCGTCGAGCGCGACGACGTCGCCGTAGCGCTTGACGAGCCCGCGCGCGGTGATGGTCGCGTTCATGCTGTGCCCCTGTCGTCGTTGGTGGACGCCGCCAACACTCGCCTCATAGCTTCACCAATCCTTAGCGATCTTTGTTGCTGTACACAGAGAACCGACACTGTTCCCGCGCGCGGCGCGTGGGGGTCCGGACTGCTCATGCCGGTGGCGCCTCCGAACTCCGGCCCCGGTACCGACCGACGGGAACGGATCCGATCAGGTGGCGGGTCGTCGGTGTGCGGGTCGGTGTGCGAGTCGATGTCGAGCGGCGCGCCCGAGCCGTCGGGGCGCCGGGCCGGCGATCCGCGCCGACCCCGGCCGCGAGCGCCCGTCCCGGGGCCCGGACCGGTGTGCGGCATGTCGTCTCCCGCGTTCGGCGTTGGATCATCGGCCAGCTCATACAATCATTTGTGAAGTGATGTGGACCAGGGTTTCGTGTCGGGCGGTTCGGCGGTTCCACCGCGCCGGCGGGGCATTTCGCCGTCGGCCCGGCCGGCGGACCGGGGTGGTTCAGTCCGGCCTTCGGCAGATCAGCTGCCAGAACCGCGCGATATCGCGGTAGGGGGCGCGAGAACACAGGGCCAGTTCGAGCTCCGTGGTCTGCCGCAGCCACTCCGGATCGCGTTTCAGCCGGTCGTCGACAACGAGGTCGATCACCGTGCGGAGCCCGAAGCGATCCGTCACGACCGCGCCGGCGTCCCGCACCGCGGCCTCGACGCTCGCCCTTTCCAACCGGTGCATGGGTTCACCGATGGTGACCGAACGGCGGGTCGGGGCTTCGAGCATTTCCAACCCCTGCCGGGGATCGCCGTCGCGGATCGCGGCGGCCAGGACGTCCATCGCGGGATTCGGCGCGATGAGCGACAGCGCGCCGCCGGGCCGCGTCGCGGCGACGAGCCGGCCGACCAGTTCCGCCGGGTCGTCCCGGTAGTGCAGCACGTTGTGGCACAGCACGAGGTCCCAGCCGGTGGCGTCGACGGGGAGCGGGAGCGGTCGGGGGTCGCCGACGTCCCGGTGCTCGACCCGCAGCCGGTCGCCGTCCGCGCCGGCCCTCTCCGCCGCCGCGACGGCCTCGGCCAGCAGGACCGAGGAGAAGTCGAGGACCGTCACCCGGTGGCCCGCCACGAGCAGCGGCAGCGAGTCGACGCCGTTCGCGCCGCCCACGTCGAGCACGTTGAGGGACCGACCGGGCACCTCCGGCAGCGCGGCGAGGACGTGCCGGACCAGGGCGTAGTACACGCGCGCCCAGGGCGTCTGCTGCCAGGCGAGCCAGTCGTCGGCCGCGCGGTCGAACGCCACGCCGAGGCCGGGTGAGGGGGAGGAATCGCTCATGATGATGCCTTACGCACCGGTGTCGGGCGGTGGCCCGGCGAGGACCGGGCCACCGCCCGGCAGGTCTGACGGACGGCGGCTCAGGACTTCGATCCCTGCTTGAGCAGCTTGACGTAGGCCGCCTCGATGACCTGCGACCAGGCCATCCCGGCGTCCCGGCTCAGGTCCGCGTCCTCCTCGGTCGGCTCGTACCACTCCAGGGAGGGCTTGTTGGGCAGCTCGCCCGCGAGGTGCTTGCCGAGGTACTTCAGCGGCGCCTCCCAGCCGGCGCCGACCCCGTAGTCACCGGTCTTGGGGTCGCTGGAGACGAGCACGTCCCGCACCGAGGCGTGTTCGAGCTCCAGCTGGGTGCCGCCCTCGACCTCCTTGAGCCGGATCTCGACCTCGTCGGGGATCGAGCCCTCGTAGGACCAGGTCACGCGGAGCAGGTTGGGCGCGTCGCACTTGAGGATCTCGCCGTCGGCGTTCATCTCGATCGAGAAGGAGCCGCCCTCGCGGAGGTCGCCGCTCACCGGCAGGAAGTACCGGGTGATGCGGTCCGGGTCGGTGATGGCGGACCAGACCTCGTCGATCGGAGCCGAGTAGACGCGACGCATGATCGCGGAGTGGGCCTCACCCGCGCCGATCGTGCGCTGCCCGAGCTCCCTTTCGGTCTCGTCGACCGGGTGCTTGGTCTTGCTGTCACTCATGTCCTTGTCTCTCCATCCGGGTCGCACCGGTGCCGTCACACCGGGCGTGGGGCGGACAATATCAGAGTGAACCTATATAAGGCCACACTAAATCTCTGCGGCTGATTTCGCTGCACCAGCGTATAGCCAAGTTCCCCGGCCTCCCCACGCGACCCGCGCGGCGGGAACCGGGTTTCACCGCATGTCGTGGTTTCAGGGGATACCCGGCGCGCGCCAGGAGGATGCGCTCCCCCGCCTCTGCACAGCGCGTGACTGGCTACCACATATTTACGCCAAATGAGTGACGAGCGCGGCTTGCCTGCGGGGGTCTTCGTCACGGTGCGGAGCCGTGAAAGACGCCAACGGGCCGCGGCGGGTGGTGAGCCGCCGCCGAACGGGAGGGCGCTGAACAGGAGGGCGGGCGGTCAGGCCAGCCCGAGCAACCTCGTGATGCGCTGGGCCGCCTCGGGCGTGCCGGTCATCCTCACCGCGCCGGTGGCGACCGCGTGGTACGGGGACATCATCCTCGCGCCGATGCGGATGAACGTGTCGGTGTCGCACTCCAGCGTCAGGTCGGGAACCCGGACCCGACCCCGGCCGAAGGTGACCCGGCCGTCGCGCACGGCGATGGTGAACACCTGGTCGGCCACGCGGAACTCGTAGACCTCCGACAGGCCCGGCACCGCCTCCTGGCACACCATCGCCTGCACCGCCAGGAAACCCCACGTCGCGCGGCTGGCGCCCGCGCTGTCCTCCTCGCTGAGGAACTGGAGGCCCCAGCGGGCCAGCGACAGCACCGGCCGGCGCAGCTGCTCCCCCACCTCGGTGAGGACGTACTGGCGGGCCCGGCCGTCGCCCGGCACCGGCTGCTGGGCCACGATGACGAGGTCGGCCAGCGCGCGCAGGCGCTCGGTCAGCAGGTTGGGGCCCATGCCGGGCAGGTTGTCGAGCAGCTCGGTGAACCGGGCGGGTCCGATGAGCAGCTCGCGCACCACCAGCAGCGTCCAGCGCTCGCCGATGACGTTGAGGGCCCCGGCGAGCCCGCAGAACTGGCCGTAGTCACGCTTCGACGACACCGCGCCCCACCCCGCTTCCCCGGGGGGTGGTGGTCGGCGGCGGGGAACCACCCGGCCGTCTTCGCTCCGACCGGCGCGTCCGGGGGCGCCCCGGAACGGCGGCCGACCCCGGAACGGCGGCCCGCCGGGGGACGGCGCGGTCCGGTTCGTCGGTCGTGGGTGGCATGGTCCCCTCCCGGGCGTGCGGGCCGTCGGCGGACCAGCGGTCGAACCGGGTTCCCCGTCGCGGTCCCGGACCGCCGCCCGACCCCGGTCCGGCGACGGCACGTACCGGACCGGGGTCGAGCACAGCGGGAAATTACGTGTTCTTGTACTCATCGGCGGTGGGTCAGCGCATCGAGTTCGTCCGTCCCCAGTGCGCCAGGGCGAGCAGCGGCCCGTGCAGCCGGTGGCCCAGCGGCGTCAGCCGGTACTCCTCGCCCCGCTCCACCACGCCGTTGGCGCACAGCGCGTCGAGCAGGGGCGCGAGCAGGTCGCGGTCGAGCCCCGGCAGGCCCTCCAGCAGCTGGTCCTCGGTGGCGGGCGCGACCAGCAGCTCCCGCACCACCAGCATCGACCACATGTCGCCGACCACGTCCAGGCCGGCCTCCAGCGGGCAGGGACGACGGTTCTCCTGGTCCTCGGGCGGCACGTCGATCACACCTTCGCCGGCGCGCAGCGGCACGGCGCCGCGGCCAGTTCCTCGTCCGACGGCTTGCCGTGCTTGATCATCGCGACGACCATCGGGATGAACACGATCGCGTTGTAGAACAGGTGCAGCTCCACCCGCGGCAGGGCGAGCTGGAGCAGGCTGGTCGGCACGGGCCGGCTCGCGATGTTCGTGCCCACGAGCGCCTGGAGCAGCAGGAGCAGGTGCTCGAAGTGGTGCCAGACCTGGATGAGCAGCGCGGCGGTCCACCAGGTGCGCGCCTTGCCCACGAACCCGGGTCGGAGCAGGATCAGGCCGACCATCATGACCAGGGCGTACCCGTAGTGCATCCACTCGGAGTGCACCAGCCACGGGAACGGCAGGCCGAGGACACCGCGCGCCTCCGACGTGGGCATCCCCAGGACGTAGATCTGCACGGCCTGCGCCAGGTGTTCGGCCCAGTGGGCGACCACCACCACCATGAACACCTGGAGAGCGACGCGGTGCCGATCCGTGTTGAGGGTCCGCACCACCGGGAGCGCCATCGGGTGGGTCATACCGCCGCCTTCGCTTCGAACTGGGCCAGGGCCAGGGACAACTCGTCTGGGACCCGGACGGGGACCACCCCGTTCGCGGTCCTGCGCAGGCAGGACACGACCTGCCCGCCGCGGGCGACCATGCGGCCGTCCCGCCGGAACTCGTAGCTCATCTCCACCTGGTTGCCGCGCACGCGGCGCAGCGTCATCGCCACCTCGACCTCGTCGAGGGCGAAGCACTCGGCGAAGTACTCCATCTCGCACGACACGGTGGCCAGGGCCAGGTCCCCGCTCCGCACGTCGGCGAGCACGCCGGGGGCGTGGTCGGCGAGGAAGGCTTCCCGGCAGTGGCCCTGCCAGTGCAGGTAGTGCGCGAAGTAGACGTTGCCGACGACATTGGTCTCGTCGAACGTCACTCGGTGCCGCAACAGGTATTCGCGCACGTCATCCCACCTCCACTGCGATCGCGACAACGGGTTCGCCGATCCCGGCCACGGCGGGTCGGGCGACCACGACGGCGGCGCTCGCGGCGCACAGCACCAGCAGGCCGTCGTCGGTGACCTCGGCGATCTCCAGGGGCGAGCGCCGGTCGAGACCGGCGCGGGCCAGGGCGGCGCGCGCGGCGGTGATCCGCCCGGCCGCCACCTCCAGGGGTTCGTCGAGCTTGGCCGCGACGGACGCCGCGCGGTCGCCGTCGGACTCCTCGAACGGTTCGGGCGCGGCGCCCGTGCCCCAGGCGACGCCGACCGGGTGGTCGGCGCGGACGAACAGGGCGTGGTCGTGGCCGTCGGCGAGGACGGGTTCGCCGCCGCCGCCCCAGCCGTCCGCCCCGGCGATCACGAGTTCGACGCGCTGCGCGACGTCGAGTTCGATGAGGCGGCGGCTGAGCATGGGCCCGACCAGGGAGGCGGGCATGGCCTCCGCCCAGCGGGCGGGACCCACGGCGCGCAGCCGCAGGGCGTCCCACCGGGCGACGCGCGCACCGCCCGCGTCCAGCACGTCCACGTCGAACACGTAGTCGTCGGCGGTGTGCGCGCGTTCCACCGCGTGCACGCGCAGCACTCCGCGCGGCGCCTTCCACGCGGTGAACCGGTCCGCCCCGACGGGCAGGGCCCGGCGGTGCGGGACGCACGCGAGCAGCACGTGCAGGGCCGCGTCGAACGCGCCCGGGTCGCCCAGCAGCAGCCGTTGGTGGTGGAAGTGGGAGAACCACGGCGCGTCGGGCTCGGCGCGCACGCGGGCCCGGACCTCGAACGCGGACAGCCGCTCGTAGCCCAGCAGCCGGCGGAACCGGCCCCGGTGGAACAGCAGCGGCCCGTAGAACGGGTGCGGGCCGGTCTCGGCGGGCACGACGTCGTCCGGCGGGCCGGCGGGCCCCGGTTCCGGCGCCTCCCGCACCACGGCGGTGAAGCGGTCGGCGGCGTGGCCGTCGGTGTCGTCGCGCAGGGCGACCCGGACGGCGTCCGCGCCGTCGTCGAGCGCCAGCACCCGCACCACCCGCGCGCCGCGCTCGGGCACGGTGACCGGGCTGCGCAGGTCGAGGTCGGAGAACTCCCAACCCCGGTGCTCCCCCGCCACCGCGTCCGCGGCCTGGGCCATGGCCTCCAGCCCGACCACGGCGGGCAGCACGGGCACGCCCTCGACGCGGTGCTCGTCGAGGTAGGGGTCGTGACCCAGGGACAGCTCCGCGTCCAGCACGGCCTCCACCCCGGCGAAGCGCACGCGCGGGTCCTCGACGAAGCGCAGCGGTTCGGGCGCCTCGCCCTCGACGCGCAGCGTGGGCCCCTCCGGGAAGCGGCCGGTGACCAGCAGCGTCACCGGCGCGCCGCGGTCGGTGAGCGCGGCGAGCATGGCGGGCGGGCCGTCCGCCGCGGTGATCGGCGCGATGCCGGAGGCCGCGAGGCCCTCCACCACGCCCATCCGCTCCCCCATGCCGAGGCCGTCCCACAGCGACCACTCCAGCAGGTGGTGGCGGCGCTGCGGGAAGCGCTCGGCGGCGCGTTCCAGCTCGTCGCGCAGCCAGTCGTTGGCCACGCAGTACTCGGCCTGGCCGGGCAGCCCGCCGCGGCCGATGATCGAGCCGAAGCCGACCACGAGCCGCAGGTCCGGTGCGGCGTCGAGCAGCAGCCGCAGGCCGGTGACCTTGGGCGCGAGGGTCTCGCGGAGGGTGTCGGCGGACACCGCGCCCAGCAGGCGGGGCTGGTTGACCCCGGCGCCGTGCAGCAGGCCGCGCACCGGCCCGATCCCGGCGGCGGCCGCCACGGCGGAGGCCACCTGGTCGGGGTCGGTGATGTCGGCCCGCACGTAGTGCGCGGGAACGCGGGAGGCCAGGGCGCGCAGCGCGTCGGCGACCCGCGGCGTGTCGGGCGCGGACCGGCCCAGCACCACCAGGGTGCACCCGGTGCGGTGGGCCAGCGCCACGCCGCACTCGGTGGTGATGCCGTCCACGCCGCCGGTGACCAGGCAGACGTCGCCGGGTCCCAGGGGCAGCTCGCCGCCCGGCTCCGGTCGGCGCGCGCGGGTGGTCACGCGCTCGGCGCGGCCGTCGGGCCGGACGCGCAGCTCGCGGTAGCCGGTGGCGGCGACCAGGTCCGGGTCCAGCGCGTCGTCGTGCACGTGGACCACGGTGACCGCGCACCCGTCCAGCTCCACGGCGGCGCTGCGCCCCACGCCCGCGGCGGCCGGGTGGCCCCGGTGGGCGACGAGCAGGCGGCGCGGCCGGTGCCCGGCGACCAGCGCGAGGACGCGGGCGACCTCCTCGGGCCGCTCGTCGGCCAGCCACACGGCGAGGTTGCGCTCGCCGGTGGCGCCCGGGAGCCCGGCGGCGGAGTGCAGCCAGTGCCCGGCCGGCGCGTCGACGGTCCAGCTGCCGCCGGCGGGCGCGGCGGTGGGCTCGAACGGCGCCCAGTCGTGCTCGAAGGCCCGCACCCAGGGCGCCAGGCCCGCGGGCGGCCGGTCGGACTCCGCCTCGGCGACGGGCCGGGCGGCCAGCAGCTCGGCCACGTCGGCGACGGTGGTGTCCACGTTGGACAGGGCGCTGTCCGGGGGTCGCCTGCCGACGGAGTCGGCGATGGCCCCGATGACCTGGACCACCTGCAACGAGTTGAGGTGGAGGTCGCCGAGCAGCGTGCTGTCCGGCTTGATGTTGGCCGCCGGCAGCTCCAGCACGCGGCTGAGCCGGTCGCGCACGAGGGTCAGCAGGTCGGTGTCGTCCGCGGCCGGGAGCGGCTCGGGCACGCCCGTCGCGGCGGGGACCACCGCGGCGGGCGCGGGCGCGGGCCGGGCGTCCTCGGGCCGGTGCGCGCCCAGACCGGGCAGGTCGGTCTCGCACGGGTTGGCCAGCAGGTCGATCCGGGTGTCCAGGCCCAGCGGCCGGTGCGCGCGGCCCGCGAACCACGCGCCGAGGTCGCCCGCCGAGCACGCGGCGAGCACGGCGGTGGCCAGGGCGTGCCGGCCGGGGTGGCAGGTGTCGAGGGACACGGCGGTGGCCCCCGCGGAGCGCGCCAGGTCGGTCAGCGTGGTGCCGGGGCCCGCCTCGACGAGCAGGTCGCAGCGCCCGGTGAGGCGGCGCAGCGCCTCGGTGAACAGCACCGGCCGGACGACCTGCCCGGCGAGCAGGTCCACCAGGTCGGCGTCCGAGGTCAGCGGGCGGCCGGTGACGGTGGAGAACACCGGCCGGTCCGGCGGCGCGAACGCGATCCCGGCCAGCTCGGCGCGCAGCGGCTCGACGACGTCGCGCATGGCCGAGCTGTGGAAGGCGTGGGACACGGGCAGTGAGGTCGCCCGGATCCCGCGCTCGCGGGCCCGCGCCACCAGCTGCCCGACCTGGTCGGCCGGTCCGCCGACGGTGGTCTGGGCCGGGCCGTTGAACCCGGTGAGCTCCACCTCCAGGCCCTCGGCGAGTTCGCGGGCGGTGTCCTCGTCCGCGGCGACGCCCGCCATGGTCGTGCCGGGCGCGCCGTGGTCGGCCATCACCCGGCCCCGGGCCACGGCGAGGGCCTGCGCGGTGTCGGGGTCCAGCGCGCCCGCCCACGCCAGGGCGGTGATCTCGCCCAGGCTGTGGCCGACCGCGCCGACGGGCCGGCAGCCGGACGCGGTGAGCCAGGCCAGCGCGGCCAGCGAGTGGCGGACCACGGCGGGCTGGGCGATCGCGGTGTCGGTCGCGTCGTCGGTGACGGTGACGCCCGCCGCCGGCACGTCCAGCCCGTCGGCCCAGGCGGCGAGCCCGGCGCGGACCGGCGCGGCCTGGCCGGGCAGCAGCAGGCCGACGCGGCGCGGCGGGCCGGCGGCCAGGACCACGCCCGAGGTCTCGTCCACGCGCAGCTCGCCGTCCCACCCGTCCAGCCGGGCGCGGGCCGCGGTCGCGGCCTCGCGCAGCCGGTCGGGGGTGTCGGCGACCAGGGCGCAGCGGACCGCGCCGGTGCCGCGCCGCTCGGCGTGCAGGGTGGCGGCGAGGTCGTGCAGCTCGGCGTCGCTCAGCGAGGGGGCGAGAGCGGTCAGCGCGTCGAGCCGGTCGCCCAGCGCGGCGGTGTCCGGGGCGTCGAGCAGCACGATGTCGTGCCGGGGCGCGGGGCGGCCCAGCGCCGTGACGTGCGCGGGCAGCGCGGTGGCCGGCCGCGCGGGTCGGCCGCGCAGCACCACGTGGGCGTTGATGCCGCCGAACCCCATGGAGGACACCGACGCCCACGGCGTCGTCGCACCCCAGGGCTCCGCCTCGCCGAGCAGGCGCAGCGGTGCGGCGGGGTCGCGCAGCAGGTCGTGCGGCTCCTCGACGCCGGTCGTGGGCGGCAGCACGCGGTGGTGCACCGCCAGCGTGGCCTTGATCAGCCCCGCCACGCCCGCCGCGGCCTTGGTGTGCCCGATGTTGGCCTTGACCGAGCCGAGGGCGGCGCGGTGGGCGCCGCGGCCGCGGACCTCGCACAGCGCGGTCAGCTCCACCTCGTCGCCGACCCGGGTGCCGGTGCCGTGGCCCTCGACGAGCTCCACGGCGTGCGGGTCGATGCCGGCCATCCGGTAGGCGCGGCCCATGGCCAGCGCCTGGCCCTGCGACCGGGGCCGGGTGAGGCCGCCGGCGCCGTCGGAGGAGGTGCCCCAGCCCTCCAGCACGGCGTAGGTGCGCACGCCCTCGCGCTCGGCGTCCTCGGCGCGCATCAGCGCCACCACGCCGCAGCCCTCGCCCGGCAGGAAGCCGGTGGGGTTGCGGTCGAAGACGCGCATCTCGTCGACCGCGAGCGCGCCGGTGCGGGCGAAGCCGACCAGCTCGAACGGGTCGAGGCTGAGGTCCACGCCGCCGGCGAGCGCGAAGTCCAGCTCGCCGCCGAGCAGGGCGCGGCCGGCCGTCATGACCGACAGCAGGCTCGACGCGCACGCCCCGTCCACGGTGAAGCCGGTGCCGTGGAAGTCGAAGTGGTTGCACACGCGGCCCGCGATGGTGTTGGACAGGGCTCCCGCCAGCGACTCGTCGCCGGGCACCGGGAACGGCTCGCGCACCAGGTCGCCGAGCAGCGCCAGGGTGTGCCGGGCCCGCTCGGGGTCCACGCCCGCGCCGTCGAGCGCCGCCGCCGCGGCGCGCCGCATGAACGGCCAGCGCAGCCGCAGCTGCGCCGCGCGGGAGAACTCGCCGGTCATGGTGTTGCCCAGCAGCACGCCCACCCGGTCGCGGTCCAGGCCGCGGCCGTCGGGGAACCCCGCGTCGACCAGGGCGTCGGCCGCGGTCTCCAGCGCGAGCCAGTGCGCGTGGTCGACCACCCGGTGCAGCGTGCCGGGCACGCCGAAGCGCGCCCGGTCGAACTGCCAGCCCCGCAGCAGGCCCGCGTGGGTGGAGTAGGTCCGGTCGGGGTCGTCGGCCGGGCCCAGGTAGGCGCTGGAGAGGCGCTGCTCGGGCAGCCTGCGGAACCCGCGCCGGCGACCCAGGACCGTCTCCCAGAGACGGGCCGGGGAGTCCGCGTCGGGGTAGCGGCAGGCCAGGCCGACCACCGCGACGCCACCGGGACCGCTCATGACGCGCCCACCACCGGCTCCGGTCGCTTGAACCGCGGCGTGAGCAGCAGCACGAACCCGCGCAGGACGCAGGTGATCACCAGGGCGAAGAACAGGCCGAAGGTGATCCCGGACAGGACCAGGGCGGAGTAGATGGCCGCGGCGGTCACGCCGAAGATCACCTGGTTGCGCGGCCTGCTCGGGCTGCTGCCCGGGTCGGTGATCATGTAGTTGGTGAACAGGATGAACGCCAGCCCGGTCATCGGCACCAGCGCGCCGAGCAGGGAGTGGTCGAGCAGCAGCCAGCGCAGCACGGCCTGGAGCGCGAACGCGCCGAGCCAGCCGAGGATCAGCGGCATCTTGCCGGTGAGCTTGGCGTTGAGCATGGTGCCGAACATCAGGATGCCCAGCGGCAGCAGCCAGTCCAGCGTGTTCACGGTGAAGTTGGTGAAGTGGTACGGCGGCGCGATGCTCACCCAGGGGAACAGCACCAGGACGACGGCGATGCCGGTGTTCGACGGGTTGAGCACGTGGTGGAGCTTGCCGTTCACGCGCAGCCGGACCACGTACTTGGCGCCGTTGCCGACCGCGATCGCGAACATGTACGGCCACAGGGACGTGTTGCCCCACAGCAGCATGCCGCACGCCAGGCCGGTGATGTGCGCGGGCAGCAGGAAGATCACCATCGACTTGAAGCCGCCGGCGAAGGCCGGTTCGCGCTTCTGGGCCCAGGCGTCGACCCACTCGAACAGCAGCGCCGTGGCGTAGCTGGTGAGCGCGGCGACGATCGGGGTGATCGGCGCCTGCTCGAAGCCCAGGAAGGCGTGGCCCAGGATGTTGAAGATCGTGATGGTGGTGGCGAAGCGCGCCAGCGCGCGGACTCGCTTGACCTGCGGTGACAGGCCGGGCTTCGCCTCGGGGGCGGAGCCCTGCGCCGGGGGCGCGGCGATCTGGTCGAGGTCGCGAGAGGCCGTGGTCGTCATCGCACTTCCGCCGTTCCGTCGCTCTTGAGCAGGATGGTCCCGTGGCCGGGGCGCACCTGCACGACCGCCTCGTGCAGGCCCGCGGCGTCGCGCCAGGTGATCGTGGCGGGCACCTCGTCACCGCCGGGCAGGGCGAAGTGCACCTGGGGCGCGGAGACGCCGGTGTGGCCGTTGGCCGGGTAGAACTGGGTGCGCTGCGGCCGGTCGGGGTGGTGCAGCCGCACCTGGGCGCCGATCGCGTCGGTCACCGCGTCGCCGGACCCCGCGGGCGCGGGCCGCACCAGCCGCAGGTCGGCGGCGGGTCCCGCCGGCGCGGTGTTGTGCAGCAGGACGGAGTCCTCCCACTGGTTGGCCACCACCACGTCGAGCTTGTTGTCGCCGTCGACGTCGCCGTAGGCCAGGGCCCGGGTGTTGTCGCCGGTCGCGATGCCGGTGTGCTCGGCGAGGTCGGAGTAGCGGCCCTCGGGACCGCGCACCCAGAACCGGTTCGGCTCGTGGCCGGACAGGTCGTCGTCCGGGCCGAAGTTCGGCCAGAACGCCGGGTGGCGCAGCAGGTCGTCGTTGCCCATGGCGAGTTCCTGGAGCAGCGGCCACCGGTTGGTCTTGCCCTTGAGGAAGCCGTTGGCCTGCATGATCTCGTCCACGCCGTCGTTGTCGAAGTCGCCGCTGCGCACGTCCCAGCACCAGCCGGCGCGGGCGATGCCCAGCTCCTCGCTGCGCTCGTCGTAGGGGAACTCGCCGTTGGCGAAGTCCTGCGGCGTGCCCTGCGGGATGAAGGCGAAGTTGCTCTCGTGCAGGGCGAAGGGCGTGGTGATGTTGCTGACGATCAGCGAGGGCAGCGCCGCGTCGCCGTCGTAGGTGAAGGTCAGGCCCATCCCCTTGAACGAGTCGCGGCCCATGATGGTGGACTTCGGGCTGGTCCAGTCGCGCTTGCCGCGCACCTCGCTGAACTTCACGTTGCCCGGGGTGGACTCGTTGAGCATCAGCTGGTCGGGGCCGAAGTCGTTGGCCTGGTACAGCTCGGGGCGGCCGTCGCCGGAGAGGTCCTGGAGGCCGGTGGCCAGCGTCCAGGAGGTCGACGCCATCCGGGAGAGCGCGTAGCTCGCGTCGGTGTAGGCGGGCAGCTCGTCCGGGCGGCCGGTGGGCTTGCCCAGCAGCAGGCGGTTGACGCCGGCGTTGCGGGCCAGGCCCATCGAGTCCTGCATCTGCATCCGGCTCTCGGTGTGCGCGTCGGGGTCGAGCACCCGCGCGCCGTCCGGGAAGTAGTTGCCGATGAACAGGTCCAGGTTGCCGTCGCCGTCGATGTCGCCGACGTTGAGGGTGCTGGAGTTCCACACCGCCATCGGCGTGATCAGCTCGACGGCGCGGTAGCCGTCGGCGGTCGGCGCGCCGACGCCGGCGGTGTTGAGGAAGACCACGGGTGAGCGACCCCAGTAGTGCACGACGTGGTCGACGTCGCCGTCCGCGTCCACGTCGTGCGGGACGCAGCCCATGGGCGCCATCGTGTGGTCGTAGGGCAGGCCGTCGGCGGCGGGGGTGAGCAGCACCGGCTCGTACCCGTCGGGGTCGGACGCGCGCACCGGGCGCAGCGTGACCGAGTCGTCCCGGGGGTCCACCAGGCACAGGTCGCCGGCCCGGCCCTGCTCGCGCAGGTCGGACAGCGCGGCGGCGGCGCCGACGGAGGAGATCCAGCCCCGGATGGCGTGCAGGTCGGGCGCGACGACGCGTTCGGTGCGCGCCCCCGGTGCCATCGGGTTGAGCGGTTCGGCGGTGAAGCCGTAGTTGGACGCCAGCGCGTTCGCCTCGGCTTCGCTCAGCCCGGGGCGAACCACCAGGAGGCCGAGCGCGGCGCAGAGGGCGAGGACGACGCCGATCACCAGAAACTGTCGTGCGTTGATGCGCATGTAAATCGCACTCTCCCGGTCGTGATCAGCGATGTGCGGCGATGTGCGCGCGGAGCCTGGACTTCCACTGGAGGTAGGAGTGGATGTCGTTGGAGTCGAGCAGGCCCTGCGCGGCCCTGTCGCTCCACTCGGCGGTCTCGTCCGCGTCGACGCCGAGGAAGCGCTTCGCCGAGCGCTCGGTGTGCGGCGGCACGATGCCGGAGCGCTGCCGGGCCGCGGCGCCGAACACCACGCCCTGGGCGAAGTGGACGAAGTACGGCCCCGTCGCCTCCTCCAGCGCGTCGAAGGTCGCGTCGTCGGCGGCGCCGGCGTAGGTGACGGCCAGGCCGACGCCCGCCCACAGGTGGGGGCGGGCCGGGGTGGCGGCCCGGCCGATCACGTCGGCCACCCCGGCGGCGTCGGCGGACTCGGCGAACCACAGGGCTCGTCCGCAGCCCGCCAGCCGGGCCTCCCACTGCGGTCCGGGCGTGCGCCGGGAGCGCTGGAGCAGGGCCCGCAGGCCGCCGAAGTAGACCTCGCCGAACCCGGCGCCGTCGATGGCCAGCCACCGCAGCAGCGGCGTGGACGGCAGTCGCGGCACGACGGTCACCTTCATCGGCGAGGCCAGCCAGCCCGCGCCGACGTGGATCAGGTGCGTGTAGCTGTCGCCCGGCCCCGTCAGCAGCCGCCGCAGCGCGCCCGCGCGGCCGGCCGTGGCGAGGTCGAGCAGGCCGGCGAACATGCCGGCGCCCTCGTAGGCGAACCCGCGCTCGCTGTCGGGCACCTCGGCGTGCAACCTCTCGTGCGGCGCCCTCCAGTGCGCCGTCGCGAGGTTGAAGCCGGTGAGGAAGAATCTCGCGTGCTCTTCGAGCACGGACCGTGCCTCCGGCCGGTCGGCGCGGAACCCGCGGACCACGAAATCAGCCGTGGCGAGCGGGATCGTGAGCGGCGAACGAAATCTTGACAGAAAAACCGGAGCTGAACTCCCGTTGAATTTCCTCACCTCTACCACACCCATCCCAGGAAAGCTCGTACCGCCCGGGCGACCCGACCTCGTCGAGCCGCCAGCAGGACTCGACAACCCTGTCTACCAGCGGTTCAGCGGCGCATCAAGACAAAGTGACAAATTCACACGGATGCCGTGCATGGTTGTGGAACGCACGTACCAGCCATCTTGACCGATCTACCGGAAGGATCTTCCGGACGTTGCGCAGGCAGCAACGACGACCCCGCGCGGCCCCTGGTCTACCATTTTGGGGACGCTGCGCGAGCATTCGGCGGAACATCCAAAAAATGCCCTCGCCAATAGCAGGCGTGGCAGGGCGACCAGACAGGCGTCGCCTGCCGGTTAATTTTTTGTTATGACGTTGTTCCGCGGCCGGCGCGGCGATCCGATCGCACCGGGCAGGGGCAGCCGCCGCGGTGGCGGCGCCGCGAACCAGCGAGTGCTACGAGTCGTCGGGCGTGGCCGTGGCCACGTCGGCGGCGTAGCGGTCGTGCGCGGCGACGAGCGCGTCGCGCACGGCGGGCTCCACCAGCGCCGACCGTAAGGACTCGCGCGCGGCGGCCACCAGGTCGCGCACGCCGAAGCCGAGGTCGGTCGCGGCCAGCCGGTACTCGCCCAGCACCGTGGAGCCGAACAGCAGCGGGTCGTCGGTGCCGAGCACGACGGGCACCCCGCGGGCCAGGAGCCGGCGGACCGGGTGCTCCGCGAGGTCCGCCACCACCCCCGTGCGCAGGTTGCTCGTCGGGCACAGCTCCAGCACGACACCGCGTTCGAGCAGGTCGTCCACCACCGACGGGTCGTCGGCGGCGCGGAACCCGTGACCCAGTCGCGGCGGGTCGAACGCCAGCGCGTCGCGAACCCCGTCCGCGCCGACCGCCTCACCGGCGTGGGGCACGAACGGCACGCCCCGCGCCGTAGCCCAGCGCACCGCCTCCGCGAACAGCGAGGCGGGCCGACCGGGCTCGTAACCTCCGATGCCGAGGGCGACCACACCGCGCCCCCGCCCCAGCACGCACCACTCGGCCGTGCGCAGGCAGTCCTCGACGGAGAGGTCCCGCACGTGGTCGAGCACGAACCTCACCACCACACCGCTGTCGCGCAGCGCCCTCTCCGCTCCCGCCCACAGCCCGTCGACCACCTCGTCGAACGGGATGCCCCGGTCGCGGTGGTGCGTGATCGCCGAACACGTCGCCTCGACGTACACCACGCCCTGCGTGGCCAGGTCGGCGGCGAGTTCGGTGACCGCCCGAGCGAAGTCCTCGGGCCCCCGGAACACATCGGTGCAGGTCGAGTAGAGGTCGGCGAAGTGGCGGAAGTCCCGGAACCGGAAGCGCTCGGCGAGCCACTGCTCGTCCAGGCCGGTGAACCGACCGCCGTTGCGGCGGTCGAGGTCGAGCAGCGTGCCGGGACGCAGGGAACCCTCCAGGTGGACGTGCAACTCCGCCTTCGGCATGCCGGCGATGAACGAGGCCAGCTCGTGGGACCAGACCGGAGGGCAGGTTCGGATGACCACCACCCCCCCAGGATCTACTTTCGTGCCGGCCCAGTGACGTCGATTCGGCTGCTATCTGTTGTAGCAGCGAGCAGCACACCTCTGTCAAGGCCGCAGGCGCACAACCTGCGGTGGTACGTCCCCAGACCGCCACTCGCTAGTGCTTTGTCAATGGTACTCGTTACCAGACTCAGAGCCAATCCCGTTGACAAGTACCTGCCCGTCGTCCAGGACCCCTCCCTCCACACAGGACCACCCAGCCCCCTGCACGGACACGGCGGCGTGCTCCCCGGCGGCGACGAACCCGGGCACGGCCGCGACCACCGCGACCGCCACCGCGAACGCGACGACCCCGACCACCCGAGCCACCCCCCGCCCGACCGGCGCGCTGAGCGTCAGCCAGGCCAGGGCCGCGACCCAGGCCAGGGCACTGGCCCTCAGTTCACCTCCGCTCCACTCGCCCGTCACCAGCTCGCCCACCGCCGCCACATCCGTGCCGACGACCAGCGCACCGACCCCGACCGCGGCGGGCAGCCACCCGCGCGATCGACCGCCTGACCAGGCAAGCACAGGCAGGACGGCCAGCGCACCGGTCATTAGCACCACAGGCACCACCACCTCGTTCGGGTCAAGCCGCTCCACCCGAACGGGCACCAGGGCCAACTCCCCCACCACCGCCACCGCCGCCGCGGCCACCACCACAGCCCGAGCACGCCCCCCGAGACCCTCGGTGAACGGACGCAGCAGCGAAGCCCCGGCCACCACCACGAGCGCAATCACGATCAGTAGCCGCAGCCACACCCCACCCAACGAAGAAGCCCCGACCGGCTCAACATCGTGGTGCTGTGCAGAAGCAACGCCACCCAGCGCGACCACCGAGGCGGGCACGACCACCGACAAGATCCCCCACCGAAGGCTCCCGCGCACCGCACTCCCCCTCCGACCAGGTTTGCTTTACTTTAGAATAGTAAGCAGACAGTCCTGGGGAGGCGGCCAGGTGGACCAGGCGACTCCGGCCCTCCCCGGGAGCCGACGGCCCGACAACCCCGGCCCACCTCGACCTCGAAGCAACCCGGGGTTCGAACCACCCGCCCCCGCGATCCACCCGCGACACAGACGGATCGGGACATCCCATCACCGTACGGATGACACTCCACCGGGTGACACAACAGGACGCGCCCCACCCCAACCGGCCACCACCACCCACCGGCTGAAGCACAACCCAGCCCGCCGTCCCGCACGCACCCACCGTGCTCGCCCGGTGACCCCAGCGCAAGAGCACCGACCCCAGGGCCGGGCCGCAACCGATACTCGATCCCTATAGCGAGGCGCGCACGAGACCGCCGGGTACGCAACCAGGCCCCGCGCCTCCGGCCACAAATCTCCCGTGCGGACGCCACCCACCCCACCGCGACGACCCTCCCCCGCCGGATCACGACGCGGCGCAACCCCGACCGCTCCGCAGGCCGAGACACAAGCAGGCCCCCGGAGCAGAGCGTAAAATTTCTACCACGCTCCGTTACAGCAACGCCGCTACCAGCAGCTTTAGCTCCTGAGCGCGCCGTCCACCACCCCGATTTTGGCCACCAGGAACGATCATGTAATCTATGCACACACCACGGCGAGAGCCGAGGGGTCCGGGTGGCGGAATGGCAGACGCGCTAGCTTGAGGTGCTAGTCCCCGAAAGGGGGTGGGGGTTCAAGTCCCCCCTCGGACACATAATTCGCCCCGCGAGATAATTCCAGGTCACCTGGGATGCTCGTGGGGCGTTGTGTTTCCCGACGTCTCTTCGAGCCTACCTGCTGGACCGTGTTCGTGGGGTGTCTGCCAGTGTGCCGGCAGGAGCAGTGGGCGGCGTCCGGCTCGTCCCACGACCTGCCGACCGCGGTCACGGCCGTGCCGGCCCCGCGGTGGATACTCAGCTCCCCCGGCCTGGGATGCGTCCCGCGACCGGGCGGTGCGGAGGGCGACGTGGAACCCGATCTGCCGGCGCCGACGCTGGGGTGCTGCCGGGCGGATCGGTCGCCAGAGAGGCTGGTGCGGGGAGCGGGTTGTGTGAGCCGGTGCCTCGACTCGGCCTGCGGGCGCATCGGGCTGATCCGCTGCCGAAGCCGTCGCACCACTCAAGGTCAGCAGGAGTTGTTCGCCTGCCTTTCCACGATGATCTCCGGTCCCGGGCCTGCCATGGACAGGCTGCGGTGCCAGGCGCCTGCGTGGTGTGCGCGCTCGCCCCGTGGTGCCGCGGTCGAGCAAAGCGACCCCGGCGACGTCGCAGCGTAAGACGAGGTCGAGTTCGTCGACCAGGCGTGCGGTCTGCTCCGGGCCTGGGTTGTCGGCGATGCTGACGGCGGTGAGGTGTGCGGCGATGTGGCCGAGCAGGTGATCCTCGCGCAGATAGAGGTTGCCCGGCGCGCCTTCCGGTCGGGTCCGGGCGCTGGTGTGACCGTGACGGCAACGGTAAGCGGCGCGACCGTGGGAACGGTGCGAGTCCATCTTCCGTTCGCACAAGCCGCACTGGAGCCTGCCCGCCAACAAGTAGGCGCACTCTCCTCCGTCGTCGGCGTCGACCTGGCGGGCGCTGTTCCTGGTGGCCCGGATGGTCTGTGCGGTGACGAAGTCCTGCTCGGACACCAGCGGCATGTGGGCGATGCGGGTCGAGATCGCCCAGGCGTGCTGCTCGTTGCGGACGCTGGTCCGTCGTCCGCTCGGTGAGCGGGTGGCGCGGTCGGCGCCGGTGCGGTTCCACACCTGATGACCGGTGTAGCGCGGATTGCCGAGGATCTCCACCACCGTACGCAGCGACCAACAACCATGATCGTCTCGACGTCCGTCGCGCTCCGCGTCCGCACTCGTAGGACTGGGCACGGCCTGCTCGTTGAGGTGGCGGGCGATGCCCGCGGCGCTGTACCCGGCCAGACGTAACGAGAAGATCAGCTTCACGGTGGGCGCCGTGGCCGGGTCAGGTATGAGCCGCTGCTGGCGCACGCCGCGCCGCGCCAACGCCCGGTTCGGGTGAGGCCCGGCGTCAACGAGCCGGTAGCCGTAGGGCGGTCTGCCGCCGAGGTAGCGTCCCTGCTCGACCGTCTGCATCCGCATGGCCGTGACGACCCGGTGCCGGGAACGCATCACCTCCGTCTGCGAACGCGCCGCCAGCAACGACAGCAACGCCTCGTGCGCGGGATTGTCGAAGTCCACCGGCCCCTCCGCCTCCGGCAGCCACAGCCGCACCCCGAACCGCTCCAACACCGCCCGCAACTCCCGCACCTGGGCGCCATCGAGGAACGCACGCTCGTACTCGCCGACCACCACCGCGTCGATCCGATCCGCGTTCGCCGCGATGTAACGCAGCATCGCCGCCGCCCGAGGCCGCAGATGCCACGGAACCTGACGGGAACACCCGACCTCGAAGTACTCCCCCACGATCACACCGTGCCCGCCGGTAAGCCTGCGGGACACATCCAACTGCCACGCCCTCGATGTCCGAGGGTCCTGATGTTCATGAGTGGAAGCGCGACCGTAGAACAAGAACCGCAGGTTCACGACAGGAGCGGCATCCATCGCCGCGATACCCGGCGGGACGGTGGCGGCGATCCACTCGGCGAGCGTGGTGGGGCGGGACAGGGCGGACACCGTCATGGCGCGGTCCTCGACGTCAGAACGAAGCTGGACGTCGAGGTGACGAGAGACTCTCACCAGGATGACGAAGTCTCGCCAAAACACGCTCGGATGGAGCAGTCCGATCCCGCCTACGCATCGACCTTCGATGCTGGTGAAGTGCTCAAGCTGGTGAGCGGTAGGGCCCGTCGACGTAGGTGCCCATGGTTTCCGGATTCACATCACGCTTGGGCAAGGCGTGGCCGGGCGTGGAGTTCCGTCCGACCCGCAGGTGGCGCGGGTCGAAAATCCGGCTCCTGCACGACCGCGTCCTTCCGCACGCGGTATCCAGGTCACCTGAACGGGCGACCTTGGTTCCGATGCGACTCGTCCGCTGTGCCCGCAGCGCCGATCAGCGCACCACCCGGGAGAACGCCGCTCGTCTCCGTGGACAGGACCAACATCCGTTTCGCGTGGTTCTCCGGACGGACGACCGCGCCGACGACCCCGAACCCCGGCGGTGGGGGCACCAGTCGCTTCCGTTGTGCCGGGATGTCGAGGTCGTGGCATCGTTCCCCCGGTGGACGCGCACGAGGTCAGGCGGGCTTTCCTGCGGTTCCTGGGTGAACGTGGGCACGTGCGGCTGACCCGTGCGCCGCTGGTGTTGCGTGACGATCCGACGACCCTGTTCACCGGCAGCGGCATGCAGCCGCTGCTGCCGTACCTGCTCGGCGAGCCGCACCCGTCGGGCACCCGGCTGACCGACGTGCAGCCGTGCCTGCGGGCGCAGGACATGGACGAGGTGGGAGACAACCGGCACACCACGTTCTTCGAGATGCTGGGCAACTGGTCGTTGGGCGACTACTCCAAGGCCGAGCAGATCCCGGCGGTGTGGCGCTTCCTCACCGAGGTGGTGGGACTGGACCCCGGGCGGATCTACGTAAGCGTGTTCCTGGGCGACCCGGAGCACGGCATTCCCCGCGACGAGGAGTCCGCCGACATCTGGACCGGGCTGTTCACCGACGCGGGGGTGAGCGCGGACCGGGTCGACCTGGACACCGAGGAGCACGGGGACGAGGTCGGCAACCAGGGCGCGCGCATCGCGTTCTACGGGCGGAAGAACTGGTGGAGCCGGTCCGGCGGGCCCGACGAGATGCCGGTGGGCGACCCCGGCGGCCCCGACTCGGAGATCTTCTACCACTTCCCGCAGGTCGAGCACGACGCCCGGTTCGGCCGGTTCCCGCACCAGAACTCCGACGGCGGGCAGTTCCTGGAGATCGGGAACTCGGTGTTCATGACCTTCCGGCGCACCCAGGACGGTTTCGCCGGGCTGCCGCAGCACAACGTGGACTTCGGCGGCGGCCTGGAGCGCATCGCCGCCGCGGCGCTCGACACCCCCGACGTCTACCGGGTCAGCCTGCTGTGGCCGATGGTGCAACGGCTGCGGGAGCTGTCCGGGAAGTCCTACGAGGACAACCTGACGGCGATGCGGGTGATCACCGACCACGTGCGCGGCGCGGTGTTCCTGGCCGCCGACGGCGTGCGCCCGGCCAACCGGATGCAGGGCTACGTGATGCGCCGCCTGGTGCGGCGGGCGGTCCGCTACGGCCTCGAACTGGGCGTGCACGACCTGGCCGCCGAACTGGTGCCGGTCGTGGCGGGCATCTACGCCGACGTCTACCCCGAGGTCGCCGAGCGGCGCGACGAGATCGTCGCCGTGCTGGCCAGGGAGGAGGCGGCCTTCCTGCGCACCGTGCACCACGGCCTGTCACGGCTGGCGGCGCTGGGGCCGGTGGTGACCGGGGCGGACCTGTTCGAGCTGCACGACACCTACGGCATGCCGGCGGAGCTCAGCGCCGAGGAGGTGCGCCGCTCGGGCGCGGCGCTCACGCCGGACTGGGAGGCCGGGTACGACCGGCTGCTGGAGGAACAGCGAGCGCGGTCCCGTGCGGGTCGTTAGGCGCGTCCCGTTCACCACCGCCGTCGTGGTCGTCATGATCGTCGTCGGCGTGGTGTCCGGTGCGCTGTGGACCGCCGCCGAGGACCAGTCGTGGTGGCCGGAGGTGGCCTACGGTGTGCCGTCGCTGGCCGCTGGTCGCTGGTGGACGCTGCTGACGGGGCCGTTCCTGGCCATCGCGCCGTGGGCGTACGGGTTCATGGTCGGCTCGTTCGCGCTGTTCGCGGGCTGGTGCGAGTGGCGGCTGGGGACGCGGTTCACGGCGTGGTACGTGCCGGTCACGCAGCTCGGCTCGGTCCTGGTCGCCGCGGGCCTGCTCGCCGCCGCGGGCGCCACCGGCTGGGAGTGGGCCTCGCGCACGACGGCGACGCTGGACGTGGGGTTCTCCGCCGGGTCGATGGCGGCGGTGGCGATGCTGACCGCGCTGGCCCCGCCACCGTGGCGGTTGCGACTGCGGGTGGCCCTGGCGCTGTACGTGGTGACGTCGCTGCTGTTCGAGGGGACGCTCGCGGACGTCGAGCACCTGGTGGCGGTGCTGGCCGGGTTCGCCGCGGGTCCGTGGGCCGACCGGAGGTTCGGCGGCCCGCCGTCGCGACCCGTGGCGGTTCGGGAGCGGGTGGCGCTGCTCGCGGGCGTGGTGGTGCTGCTCGCGGGCGCCGGTCCCGTGCTGGGCGCGGTGCTGCCCTCGCCGGGACCGCTGGGCGACACCGGGGTCGTGGTCTGGCCGCAAGTGGTCGTGGCGGCGGTGGCGGTGCCGCTGGTGGCCGGGTTGTTCCGGTCCGCCGGGTGACGGGTGGTCGGCGGGTCGCGTGGAGGGGAGTTCGTCGATGAGCACGTTCGAGGCGCGGGCGTCGCGGGTGATCGCGGTCTTGCCGGGCGTAGTGCGCAAGGTGCCGTTCACCGCGGGGTTCGCGGTGGTCCTGATCGCCGTCGGGCTGCTCTCCCGCACCGTGTGGACGCCGGCGTGGCGGGCCGAGTGGTTCCCCTGGATCGCCTACGGCGTCCCCGCGTTGCGCGAGGGCCGCGTGTGGACCTTCGTGACCGGCGCCCTGTTCGGCCTGACGCCCGGTCAGTGGGTGTTCGGCCTGGTGCTGTTCGTCGTGCTGGTCGGTGCGTGCGAGGCGCGGTTGGGCACCCGGCGGGTGGCCGTCGCGGCGGTGGCGGGGCAGCTCGGCGGCACCCTGGCCGCGTCACTGCTGGTGTGGCTGCTGTCGAACAGCGGGTGGACGTGGGCGCAGGCGCTGGTGGCTACGCGCGACGTCGGATTCACCACCGGCACGGTCACCGCCGTGGCGGTCACCTCGGCGGCGCTGCGCTCGCCGTGGCGGCTGCGGGTGAGAGCGGTGCTCTGGCTGTACGTGACGGCGGCGTTCCTGTTCGAGGGCACGCTCTCGGACGCGGCCCACGTCCTCGCCGTCGGCGTCGGGCTGCTGGTGGGGCAGTGGCTGTTCGGCGTCGAACCGGGGTTCGGCCCGCGCACGCGATCGGAGACGCGGATGCTCGCCGCCGCAGGGTTGGCCGTGGTGCTGCTGATCCAACTGGTGGTGCTGCTGTTCCCCGGCCGCGGGCCATTCGGCTCGACCTCCGGCGACGCCGCCCCGGTAGCCGACGTGCTGGTGGATCTGGTCGTTGGCGGGTTCGTCGCCAACCAGCTGCGCTACGGCAAGCGGTGGGCATGGTGGGTGACCGTCCTGCTGGGACTGCTCAACCTGCTCGTCGCCGCGCTGGCGCTGGTGCTCATCCTGGCGGGCAGGCTGCCCGGCGGCGCGCCGGTGGCGCTGGGCGGCGGCGTGCTGTGGGTCGGCCTGCTGGTGTTGCTGCTGTTCAACCGGCGCGCGTTCCGGGTGCAGGCACGCCGCCGCGTGCCCGGCGGTGTGGCGGCGTCGAAGGACGTGCTCGACCGGGTGCGCGGCACGCTGGCCGAGGTGGGCGGCTCGACCATGTCGTGGATGACCACCTGGCCGGACAACCGGTACTACTTCACCGCCGACGGCCGCGGGTACGTCTGCTACCAGCGGCACGCCGGTGTCGCGCTCGCCCTGGCCGACCCGGTGGTGCCGGCGGCGACCATCGCCGACGCAGTGCGCGAGTTCGCCGCGGCCGGCGAGCAGGGCGGGCTGATCCCCTGCCTGTTCTCCGTCACCGACGCCGCCGCCTCCGCCGCGCGGGCCGCCGGGTGGCGCACGGTGCAGATCGCCGAGGACACGATCATCGACCTGCCGGGACTGGCGTTCAAGGGCAGGAAGTGGCAGGACGTGCGCACCGCGCTCAACCGCGCGCAGCGCGAAGGGCTGGAGTTCCGGCTGGTGCGGCTGGCCGACGAGCCCTCGTCGGTGCTCTCCCAGGTGCGGGCGATCTCCGAGCAGTGGGTGGGCGACCAGGGCCTGCCCGAGATGGGCTTCACGCTCGGTGGCGTGGAGGAGGCGCTGGACCCCGCGGTGCGCGTCGGGCTGGCCGTGGACACGACAGGCAGCGTGCACGGCGTCACGTCGTGGCTGCCCGTGCACGGCGAGGGCGGTGTGGTGCGCGGCTGGACGCTGGACGTGATGCGCCGCCGCACCGACGGCTTCCGTCCCGTGATGGAATACATGATCGCCTCGACGTGCCTGGCGTTGCAGGCCGAAGGCGCGGCATTCGTGTCGCTGTCAGGCGCTCCGCTGGCACGCGGCGGCGACGCGTCGCCACCCGCCGGCGTGGACCAGCTGCTGGACAAGCTCGGCGGCGCCCTCGAGCCCTACTACGGCTTCCGCTCCCTGCACGCGTTCAAGGCGAAGTTCTCCCCGCGCTACGAACCGGTGCACATGGCCTTCCGCGACGAGGCCGACCTGCCGCGCATCGGCCTCGCCCTGGTACGCGCCTACCTGCCCGACGCGACACCACGCCAACTCCTGGCCGCCACCCGATCACCGGCCTGACCCGCCGCCGGCGCGCTAGCTGTTGCGGGTCATGACGTTGGTGACGGTGGGCCGGCCCTGAACGGGCGGACGGGTCTTCCGACGGCAGGATGAGAAGTGCGACCAACTCGTCCGCCGAGCAGAAAGACCCGTCCGTGCTTCACCGTAACGCCCCGCTGTCCGTCGAAGGCCGCCACCGCCTGGTCCAACGCTGCCGCACTCGCCCGATCGCCCATGTCGCGGCCGAGATGGGCATCTCGCGGCAGTGCGCGTCGCGCTGGGTCAACCGCCACCGCCGCTATGGCGAGGCCGGGCTGCTGGACCGCCCGAGCGTTCCGCACCACCAGCCCACCGCCACCTCCGCCGAGGTCGTGGCCCGCATCGAGCGGCTGCGTCGGAACCACAAGTACTCGGCCCGCCGCATCGCCCTGGAGCTGGAATCCGACGGCGTCCACATCTCTGTGCGCACCGTCGGGCGGCACCTGGCCCACCTCGGCCTGAACCGTCGCCGATTCCTTGATCCGACCGGCGCGAACAACCGGCGTCCCCGCCGGATCACCGCCCGGTGGCCGGGCCACATGGTGCACCTGGACGTCAAGAAGGTCGGCGTGATCCCCGACGGGGGTGGCTGGCGGGCCCACGGCCGCGGCAGCGAGCAGGCCCGACAGGTGGAACGCGCCAAGAACAAGGGCGCCCGCGCCGGCTACACCTACCTGCACTCCGCGGTCGACGGGTTCTCCCGCCTGGCCTACACCGAGGCCCTGCCCGACGAGAAAGCGGTCACCGCGATCGCGTTCCTACACCGGGCCAGGGCGTTTCTCGCCGCCCACGGCATCGGCCACATCCACCGCGTCGTCACCGACAACGGCTCCTGCTACCGCGCCCACGACTTCGCCAAGGCCCTGATCGGAGCCCGCCACCAGCGCATCAAGCCCTACACCCCGCGCCACAACGGCAAGGTCGAACGCTACAACCGCATCCTCACCGAGGAGTTCCTCCACGCCCACGTCTGGACCAGCGAACAGCAACGCACCGACGCCCTGGACGTCTGGAACGTGCACTACAACTACCATCGACCCCACACTGCCGCTGGAAACCAACCGCCAGCCACTCGACTCCACGACGGCGTCACCAACGTCATGGCCTCATACAGCGCCGGGACGGCGGTCGTTGAGGTCGTCGAGGACGGTGGGGGCGAGCCCGAAGGCCGTGGTCATGCCGATGCCCGAGGTGACCGAAACGACCCGGGTGGTGGGGTGCGGTGCGGCGATGAGGAATTCGTCCGGGGCGGAGGCGTAGACGCCGGTCCAGCGGCGGCGCACGGTCAGCGCGGGCACGCTGAGCAGGCGGGCGGCTTCGCGCAGCACCAGGTCGTCGGTGTCCTCGTCGAGGAACGGGTCGTGGGTGAGGGCGTAGTGGTGGGTGTCGCCGATGACGAGGTTGCCGTCGGGGCGTTGGGTGAGCATCAGGTTGACCACCGAGTCGAGCAGTTCCGGTTGGTCGCGGGCGATGCGGGCGCGGACGTCGGCGGCTGCGGCGGTGCCGGCCAGGCCGGGGTAGCGCAGCATCGAGGTGCCGGACAGGACGGCCGGGTCGATCACGTGCCCGCCGGGCGGCGACACCTCGAACATCCGCAGGCGGCAGCGGCGCAGGCCGGCGGCGTCGGCAGTGTCCGGCAGGAGGCGGTCGACGTCGTGGCCGACGGTGACCACGGTGGCGTCGACGGTGAACGTGCCGCGGGTGGTGCGGACGAGGCCTGGTTCGATGCCGGTCGCGGCGGTGCGCCAGTGGAACTCGACACCCTGCCCGGCCAGCCAGGCGGCCAGCGCGGGCACCGCCTCGCGGGGGTCGACGCGCAGGTCGAGGGGCAGCCGGGCGGCACCCAGGACGTCGTCGGCGAGCAGCGGGAGTTCGATGTCACGCCGGTCCAGCAGGGTGACCTGGTCGGGGCCGCGGGAGGCGGCGAACTCGGCGAGCACGGCGAGTTCGTCCTCGGCGCGGGCGAGCACGACGGTGCCGGCCCGCCACAGCCGGAACCCCGCTTCGGGTGCGAGGTCCAGCCACGCCTGCCGCGCGGTCCCGGCGAAGTCGAGGGCGCGACCGGCCTGGGCGGTGGCACAGATGTGCCCGAAGTTGCGCACCGATGCGCCGACGGCACGCTCGTCGCGGTCGACCACGACCACGCGCAGGCCGCGACGGACGCCTTCCACTGCGTGCGCGAGGCCGACGATGCCCGCGCCGACGATCACCAGGGTGGGTTCCACGACCGTGACACTGCGGCAGTCGGCGGCACACCACAAGCCGCCGAGCAGACTTGTAGTGACAAGTTAGCCCGTTATTCACCCTGCTGGAGAGGCCCGGCGTCGAAGATTGACCGGCACACATCGTGCTCTCGTATGGTCAAGTTCCCGCAGCGAAGGAGATGTGCGTGGGCTCCCTGCGCAACCTCACCGCCGCCGGTCTCGCGGTTGCCGCGCTGACCGCCGTGCCCCTGCCCCAGGCCGCCGCCGCGGTCGTGCCCAAGGTGCTCGTCATCGGTGTCGACGGGCTGATGCTCGACCGGATCGCCGCGGCCGACGCGCCCGCGCTGGACTCCCTGATCACCACCGGCTCCTCGGCGAAGACCTCCCTGTACGCCAACCCGATGGCCCCGACGCTGTCCGGACCGGGCTGGGCGACCATCGCCACTGGCGCGTGGCCCGACAAGCACGGCGTGCTGAGCAACTCGTGGGGCACGAACCACCGCCTCGCCGAGCACCCCGACTTCCTCACCCGGCTCGAACGCGCCGACCGCGCCACGTCGACCTACGCCATCGCCACCTGGGCTCCCCTGGTCACCACGAGCGCGGGCACACCGATCTTCGGCCCCGAAATCGACCTGCGGGTCTCCTCCGGCGGCGATCAGGCCACCGCCGACCGGGCCGCGCAGCACCTGCGCACCACCGACGCCGACGCCGGTTTCCTGCACTTCGACGACGTCGACGCCGCCGGGCACTCCTGCGGCGCGGCCGGCGCGTGCTACCGCGCCGCGGTCACGGCCGTGGACAAGAGGATCAAGCAGATACTCGACGCGATCGCCGCCCGACCGACCCGCGCCCAGGAGGCGTGGAGCGTCATCGTCACCTCCGACCACGGCCACACCGACACCGGCGGCCACGGCGGAAGCACGCCCGGCGAGCGCGCATCGTTGATCATCCACACCGGACCGGGCGTCGCCGCCGGCACGCCGGCCGTCGCGCCGAAAAACGTCGACGTCGCCGCCACGGTGCTCGCCCGGTTCGGCGTCTCCGCCACCGGCCTGGACGGCCGCCCGCTGGGCACGGCCTCCACCGACCCGTTCGACACCGTCGCGCTCAAGCCCGCCGTGCACGAGGCGATCGGCGTCTCCGGCTGGTCGGACACCGCGCCGTCCGGGTGGCGCATCGACAACACCGGCATGGGCACGGGCGGCGTCACCGAGTGGCACGGGTGGGCGTTCACCGACGACGACTTCTGGACCCGCACCGAGACCGGCCAGTGGCGCGAGACCAACGTGCGCGCCCGCGGCGTGTTCGCGGTCGCCGACTCCGACGAGTGGTCCGACCGCGCCCGCACCGGCACGTTCACCAGCGCCCTGGTCTCCCCCGCGCACGACGTCACCGGTCGCTCCCGCGCGACGATCACGTTCGGCTCGCACTACCGCAAGGAGGGCGCCGAGACCGCCACGGTGTCGGTCTCCTTCGACGGCGGCACCGCCCGGACCGCGCTGACCTACAGCGGCGACGTGGTCGCGAAGGTCGAGCAGGTGCAGGTCGCCGTCCCGACCGGCGCGACCCGGATGACCGTGACGTGGCGGTTGGCCAACGGCGACAACAACTGGTTCTGGGCCGTGGACCACCCCTCCATCACCTTCTGACACTGGCCCGAGCCTTCCGGACCGATCCCCCGACGACCAAGACAAGGTGAAGACGATGACCGGCACCACCCGGCCCGTTCCCGTCCGCTACGCCAGGTGGGACGGGGTGGACCTGCCGTTCACGCTGATCAGCACCGCCACACCCGGCACACCCGGAGCGGGCGAGGTGCTGGTCCGGGTGGACCTGGCCACGGTGTGCGGCAGCGACCTGCACACCGTGACCGGGCGGCGGTCGTCACCCGCGCCCTCGGTGCTGGGCCACGAGCAGGTCGGCACCGTGGTCGCGGTGGGGAGGGGCGGGGTGCGGTGCGTGGACGACGCACCGGTGGTCCCCGGCATGCGCGTGGTGTGGTCCGTGACCGCCTCGTGCGGAGACTGCGACCGGTGCGCGCGCGGGCTCACGCAGAAGTGCCGCCGGCTGCGCAAGTACGGGCACGAGCCGCTGGCCGAGGACGCGCCCCTGACCGGCGGGTTCGCCACGCACTGCGTGCTGCTGCCGGGAACCGCGGTGGTGGCCGTGCCCGACGACCTGCCCGACGCGGTGGCCGCGCCCGCCTCCTGCGCCACGGCCACGGTCGCCGCGGTGGTCGCCGCCGCCGGTCCACTGGACGGGCGGCGGGTGCTGGTCACCGGGGCGGGGATGCTCGGCGTCACGGCGGTCGCGATGGCCGCGCACGCCGGGGCGCACGTGATCGCGGTCGACCCGGACCCGACCAGGCGGGAACAGGCCCTGCGGTTCGGCGCGGCCGAGGTCGCCGACACCGCGCCGCTCGACGTGGACGTGGCACTGGAACTGTCGGGCAAGCCGTCGGCGGTGGACGCCTGCCTGCGCGCGATCACGGTGGGCGGCACCGCGGTGCTGGCCGGGTCGGTGTCCCCCGGCGAGCCGGTGCCGCTGGACCCGGAACGGGTGGTGCGCGGGTTGCACTCGATCGTCGGCGTGCACAACTACCGGCCCGCCGACCTGCTGACGGCAATCGCCTTCCTGACCGCCCACCACCGGACTCGGCCGTTCGCGGACCTGGTCGCGGGCGCCTTCGGCCTGGACGAGGTGGAGGCCGCGTTCGCCGCGGCCCGGACGGCGGGGGCCATGCGGCAGGCCGTGGTGCCCCGCTAGGAGTGCGTCCGGGAGGTGACCCGGTCGCCACCGGCCGGACTGCCCGTCGGACAAGTCGTCGACAGCACCGTCGTCGCGCGAGGTGTCGGCCCGGTCGGCCGGTGGCGGCGTCGGCCGCCGCTCGTCCCGCTAGAGCGCCGCGGTGCGGGTGCTGCGGGTGTTGGTGACGGTCACCGTGGCGACGTCGGGGCGGTAGCGGTCGTCAGACCACTCGATCGGCGTGCCATTCGAGTCGGTGGTCAGCCGCCGCTCGCGCAGCAGCGGCGCGCCCTCGGGCACGTCCAACAGGCGGGCGTCGAGGTCGTCGGCGGCGACGGCGTCGAAGGTGTGCCGGGCCGAGTGCAGGTCCACCCCGCGCTCGATGAGCAGCGCGTAGATCGACCCGGCGTCGAGGTCGGCGTCCAGCAGCGGACGGCCGACCGCCTCGACATAGGTCATCCGCTCCAGCATCGCCGGGCGGCCGTCGAGCAGCCGCAACCGCAGTAGCTGCACAACCCTCTCGTCGGGGTCGATGCCCAGGGCCGCCGCGACCGCGGGTTCCGGGCGGCGCAGCGCGATCTCCTGCAACCGCTGCCCCGGTTCGTGACCGGTGATCTCGGCGCGGCGGGTGAAGGACAGGAACGACTCGAACGGCTGCGCCGGCACGGCGTCGAGCACCACCGCGCGCTTGCCCTGCCCACCGCCGATCAGCCCTTCCTCCCGCAACGCGGCCAGCGCCTGCCGGACCGGACCGCGCGAGGCGGAGAACTCCTCGCACAACCTCGCCTCGGACGGCAACGGGTCGCCCACGGCGAGCACACCACCGCGGATGCGCTGCCGCAGTTCCGCGGCGATGACCCGGTGCAGGGGAGTCGTCATACCTTGACTCTACAAGTCGACGATCGCGGCGAACCCTTCTCGTCGTAGGCGTGAACAAGCGATGACTTGTCAATACAGGAGCTTGTTCGGAGACGGGACCGAGGCCCATGGTTCCCCATCGAGGAGGACACATGGACCACGAAGGAATCCACCGCAGGTCGTTTCTGGTCGGGGGCGTCGCTGCCGCGTTGACCGCGACCGCCACCACCGCGCAGGCGCAGACGTCCCCGACAGCGGCGGTGCTGGAGTTCACCGACCAGTGGACGAAGGCCACCGGCCTGGCGGAACTGCTGCGCCGCGCGGGCTTCACGACCGTGCCGCTGGACACCACCAAACCCGCCACGGCCCAGGGCGTGGACCTGATCGCGTTCGGCAGCTTCACCAACAACGACTCCCGCTACCTCGGCTACACCGCCACCCACGCGGCCTCGCTGCGCGAGTTCGCGGCGACTGGCCGGGTCGTGCTGGACCTGGCCCAGTCCGACCAGTACGGGGCCGTCGTGCCCTACCTGCCCGAAGGGCTGCTCGCGGTGCGCACCGACGCCGACCACGACACGGTCTTCCCGACCGCCGCCGACCACCCCCTGGTCGCGGGGCTGCGACTGTCCGAGGGTCGACTGTTCACCGGCCGCGCCACCGCGATCCGGGTCAGCTGGGAGACCGTCCGCTCCTGGCGGTCGATGCGGGTGCTCATGGCGTGCGCGGCGACCGGCGCGCCGCCGTGCCTGCTGGAGGCCGCGCACGGGACCGGCCGGTTCCTGGTGGGCAGCCTGACCGTGGACAAGTGCTTCGACGCCACCGGAACGGCCGTGCAGCCCGCGGCGGCCGTGGCGGACAGCGTCGCGTTCTTCACCAACCTCGCCGGGTACGTGCGCCGGGTCCGGGCGGGCACCGCGCCCGCCGTCGTGCCCACCCCGATGCCCGCCGAGGCGGCGGTCGGCCCGCTGGTCGGCCACGTCGACGAGACCGGCGTCCGCCTCTGGGCGCGCCCCGGCCTGGACCCGACCGCGTTCCCGACCTGGGTGTGCACCGTGCGCGCCGGGACCACGACCAGGACCGTGACCACGACCCTCTCCCCTGCCAACGACAACACGCTGCTGGCGACCGTGACGGGACTGCGCGCGGCGACGCGCTACGACTACTCGATCGCCCCGCAGGGCGGCGCGCCGGGATTCGCGCCGTTGACCGGGTCGTTCACCACGGCTCCGGCGGCGGGCGCGCCCGCGGTCGTCACGATGGGCCTGGGCTCGTGCGCACCGTCCACGCCGAACACGGTGTGGACGCGGATCGTCGACGAGGGCTGCGACAGCTTCGTCATGCTCGGCGACACCCCCTACGTCGACTCCACCGACCTCGCCGTCGCGCGCACCAAGCACCGGCAGTTCCTGGCACAGCCCGAGCTGGCCCGGCTGGTGCGTTCGATGCCGGTCTGGGGCACGTGGGACGACCACGACTTCGGCGGCAACGACTACCACGGCGACTACGGCGCCAAGGCGAACAACCGGACCGCGTTCGTGGACTACCGGGCCAACGCCACCTTCGGCCACGACGCGAACGGCGCCCAGCTCACCACCCGCGGCGCCGGCCAGGGCGTCTACACCTCGTTCCGCCGCGGTCCGGTGGAGGTGTTCCTGCTCGACCCGCGCTGGTTCAGCCGCACCGAGCCCAGCTGGGCCGACCCGACCAAACCGACCTGCCTGGGCCGAACGCAGTGGGACTGGCTGCGCGACCGGCTGCGCCGCAGCACCGCCACCTTCAAAGCCCTGGCCACCGGCATGATCTGGGACGACAAGGGCAACGCCGAAAAGGACGACTGGGAGACCTACGCCCACGAGAAGAACGCGATCCTGGACCTCATCGCCGCCGAGCGCATCCCCGGCTGCTTCCTGATCGGCGGCGACATCCACGTGTCCCGGGCGCTGAACTACGGGCCGCGCGTGGGCTACGACCTGTGGCAGTACATCGTCAGCCCGCTGCACAACAGCACCATCCCGAGCCTGAACACCCCGCACCCCGCCCTCGTGCACAGCGCCGTCGAACCGCACGTGTTCCTCAAGCTCGTCGCCGACACCACCGCCTCCCCCGCCACGCTGACCGCCACCTGGATCAACCGGGAGGGCCGCCGGCTGTTCGAGGTCCGCCGCACGGCCACCGACCTCGGCCACCCAGCCTGATCGACACAGCCTGATCGACCCCTCCCCGCCCCACCGAGTCCGACCAGCGGGTCTACGCCGGGTGAACAGCCGATGACTTGTCAATACAAGTGTTGACCAGCCCGGCGTGGACTTGCGACCGTTCCTCCCGGGCCCGCCGCCGCGGCAGTCCCTCCCACTCCACGCCCCCACCGGAGCGCACCGTGTCCGTCCGTCGTTTCGCCCTCGCGGGTGGCCTCGCCGCCGCCCTCGTCCTCACCGCCTGCGGCGGTTCCGCCGACGAAGCCCAGTCCGCCACCTGCCCGAACGGCACGATCCGCTTCGGCGTCGAGCCGTTCGAGGACCCGGCCCGCCTCACGCCGGCCGCGAAGGTCCTCGCCGACGCGCTGTCGAAGGCCCTGGACTGCCCGGTGGACCTGACCGTCACCGAGGACTACTCCGCCGAAGTCCTGGCCATGCAGAACGGCAAGCTCGACATCGGCATCTTCGGCCCGCTGGGCTACGTGTTCGCCAGCAAGCGCGCAGGCGCCGAGGCCGTCGCGTCGTTCGGCGAGTCCGACGGAACGCTCTCCAGCTACACCGCGGGCATCTGGGTGCCCGCCGGCTCCGACATCACCACGATCGAGCAGCTGCGCGGCCGGTCGCTGGCACTGGGCTCGGTCGGCTCCACCTCCGGCGACGCACTGCCCCGCAAGGCTCTCCGGGACGCGGGCATGGCCGACTCCGACGTCAAGCTCACCTACGCGGGCGGCCACCCCGAAGCGCTGCTGGCGCTGGTCAACGGTGCGGTCGATGCTGCCGAGATCAACTCCCAGCAGCTCGGCAGCGCCACCGCCGCCGGCACGTTCGACCAGTCGAAGTTCAAGCAGGTGTGGACCTCCGACCCGATCCCGAACGACCCGATCACCGTGCGCGGCGAGCTGCCGCAGAAGTTCAAGAGCGCGGTGAAGGACGCCCTGCTGAAGCTGCCGCCGGACGCCGTAGCCGAGATCGGCAAGCTGCTCGACGTGGACCCGCCCGGCCCGCTGGTCGCCGTCGACAAGTCCACCTACCAGCCGCTGTTCGACCTGGCCGAGACCATGGGCCTGACCGAGGAGGACGTCTGATGCTGGAGCTGTCCGGCATCGCCGTCCGCTACGGCGACCGCCCGGTGCTGCACGGCGTGGACGTCACCGTGGCCCGGGGCGAACTGCTGGCCGTGCTCGGCGCCAACGGCTCCGGCAAGTCCACCCTGCTGCGCGCCGCCGCCGACCTGGTGCCGGTGACGGCGGGCCGCGTGACCGTCGACGGCCGGCCCCGCGACCGGCTCGACCTCGCGCTGGTGTTCCAGCGCATCCACCTCGTGCGGCGGCGCAGCGTGCTGGACAACGTCTGCGCCGGGGCACTCGGCCGCCTGTCGCTGCGCTCGTCGCTGCTCGGGTTCCCGCGCGAGGTGCGCGAGGAGGCCATGGCCTGCCTGGACCGGGTCGGCCTGGCCGACCGCGCCCACGACCGCGCCGGCAGCCTGTCCGGCGGCCAGCAGCAACGCGTGGCCGTGGCGCGGGCCCTGTGCCAGCGCCCGCGCGTGGTGCTGGCCGACGAACCGGTGTCCGCGCTGGACCCCGCCGCCTCCGAGCAGGTCCTCGCCCTGCTGGCGGAGCTGGCCCACGTCGAGGGCCTGGCCGTGCTCGCCGTGCTGCACCAGCCCGCCCTCGCCGCCCGGCACGCCGACCGCGTGGTCGGCCTGCGCGACGGCCGCGTCGTGCTCGACGGACGGCCCGATCAGTCCGTCGACTTCCTCTACCAGGCCCTGGAGCCCGTGTCGTGACCACTGTGGACGGTTTTCGCCGCATGCCCGTGCCACCGAAACCCCGCCGCCCCAAGGCGGCGCTGATCGGCTGGATCGTGGCCGCGGTCGTGGTGGCCGCACACGCCGTCGCGTGGGAGACCACCGACATCTCCTTCGGCGCGCTCGCCGACGGCTGGCGCGGCATGGCCGACTTCCTCTCCGAGGCCGTGCCGCCCGACCTGTCCTGGGACGTGCTCGGCCCCAGTCTCGACGGCGCCCTGGTCACCCTGTGGATCGGGCTGCTGGGCACCACACTGTCGATCCCGTTCTCCCTGCTGCTGGCGCTGCTCGCGGCACGGGGCACCGCCCCGGCGGTCTGGGTCTACCAGGCCGCGCGCGCCGTGCTGTCGTTCCTGCGCGCGGTGCCGGACGTGGTGTTCGCGCTCATCTTCGTCACCGCCGTCGGCCTCGGCCCGTTCCCCGGCGTGCTCGCCCTGGTGTGCCACAACGTCGGCGTGATGGGCAAGCTGTGGGCGGAATCCTTGGAGGACGCCGACCCAGGCCCGTCACAGGCGTTGCGGTCGGCGGGCGCGAACCGCGTCCAGGTCGCCGCACACGCCCTGCTGCCCTCGGTGTCGCCGCAACTGGCGGGCCTGCTGATGTACCGCTTCGACGTCAACGTCCGTTCGTCGCTCGTGCTCGGCCTCGTCGGCGCGGGCGGCATCGGCTTCCTGATCAACCAGTCCATCAAGCTGTTCAAGTTCGACGAGATGCTGACCCACATCCTCGTGGTCGTCGTGCTCATCGTCGCGGTCGACCGGCTCTCCGCCGTCGTCCGCCACCGGCTGTCCGAAGGGGACCACCCATGATCGCGCTCGCCGCGCTGGACATCGCAGGCACGACGGTGGACGAGGGCGGCGCGGTCTACCGCGTGCTCACCTCCGTCGTGACCGACCACGGCGTCCCCGACGTCGACGTCCGCCCCTGGATGGGAGCCGACAAGAGAGAAGCCCTCGCCGCTCTCACCGGCGACCCCGACGCGGTGGAAGACCTGCACGCCGAGTTCGTCGCACGCCTGCGCGCCGCCTACGCCGAGATCCCGCCCGTCCCGCTGCCCGGCGTGCCGGAAGCGCTGGCCTCGATGCACAGCGCCGGTGTGCGGGTCGTACTCACCACGGGCTTCGACCGGACGATCACCGACCCGCTGCTGGACGCGGTGGGCTGGCGGGTCGGTGAGCACCTCGACGCCGTCGTGTGCGCCTCGGAGGTCGGCGGCGGCAGGCCCCGACCCGACATGATCCACCGGGCGATGGAGCTGACCGGCGTCACCGACCCCGCGCACGTCCTGGCCGCCGGCGACACCGCACTCGACGTCCGGGCCGGACTCGCCGCCCGCGCCGGAATCGTCGCGGGCGTCCTCACCGGGGCTCAGACGCGGGCGGAGCTGGAAGCCGAGCACCCCACCCACGTGCTGGGCGGTGTGCGGGACATCCCGTCGTTGCTCGCCGGGCGGTAGTCGTCACCCTCCGGTGCGGGCCCCGGTTCCATCATGCGGACGCGAGTGGCCGTGCCCATACTCGTCCTTCGGGAGCAGCCTGGAGGTGGTGGTATGAGCAGTACCGAAACGACGGGACTACCGGAACTACCACGTCGTGAGCCGTACCGGACGTGGTGGGGGTCGTTGATCGTGGTCGCGGTCATCGTGCTGCTGGTCGGCGCGTTGGTGGTCGTGGACGACAACACCTCCGGGGCCGAGGTGATCGAGCCGGGGACGACGATCGAGGTCGGGGAGGGCGTGACCTTCGTGCCGGCCGACGGGTGGTCGCTCATCCGCGAGGGCACGACGCCGGGCAGCAGATCACAGGTGGCCGGTGACGGCGCGACGTTCGCCGTGGCCGTGAGCGAGTGGAAGGGCACGACCGCCGAGGAGGTCGAGCGCACCAGGCGGAGCATCACCGCCGACGGCTCGATCCGGCTGACCGGCGACGGGTCGTCCTTCCACACCGACGGCGGCCTGACCGGGGTGGCGCTGGCCTACGTAGGCCCGCACCTGCAAGGCCGGGCGTGGGTCGTAGTGGACGAGCAGTCCGACCTGTCTGTGCTCGCCTACGGCCCCAGCGCGGTGGAGACCTACCAGCGGACCGCCGGCCAGGTCGACGAGATGCTCGACAGCATCCGGATGACGGGAGCCCGACCGTGACGCAGGTCAAGCACGCCAAGGCCGCCCCCGACCTCCTGGCCCCCGTGGGCGTCGACAGCTTCTTCCAGCCGCGGCGCGTGGCGTTCTGGGTGATGGTGTTCTTCATCGCCAACGGCCTGTTCTTCGAGGCCACCCAACTGCTCACCGCCTACCGCATCGTGCCCGTCGCAGTGCTGTCCGGAGTCGTGGTGTGGACGCTCTACACCATTCCCGTGCTGCTGTTCCTCCGGTCGCTGGACCTGTTCGAGCAACATCCACCGCTGGGCTACGTGCTGGCCTTCGCCTGGGGCGGCTTCGCCGCGACCTACCTCGCCGTTTCCGCCAACGCCGCCGTCTTCTCGCTGGCCGCGAAGCTGGGCGGTCCGCAGTACGCCGCCGACTGGGGAGCAGCCCTGGCCGGACCCAGCGTCGAGGAAACCCTGAAGATCCTCGGCGTGATCCTGCTGGTGCTCGTCGCCCGCAACCAGTTCCCGACCCTGCTGTCCGTGGTGGCCGTCGGCGCGATGGTCGGTCTGGGCTTCCAGGTCCTGGAAGACCTGTCGTACTCCATCAACGCCGCCATCGCGTTCCCGAGCGACGACGAGGTGCTGCCCGTCGCCTTCGTGCTCGGCGTCCGCGGCATCGTCAGCGGTATTTGGAGCCACGCGATGTTCACCTCCGTCTCCGCGTTCGGCGTCGGGTACTTCCTAACCCGGCGGCACAAGCCGTTCGCCCAGCGCCTGGCGGTGGCGGTGGCGGCGTTCGCGGTGGCGTGGACGTTGCACTTCTTCTGGAACTCGCCGTTCCTCACCGACCTCGGCTTCTTCCCCTCGGTGCTGATCAAAGCCGTTCCGGTGGCCGTCGTCGGCTACCTGATCTGGCGGCTCGCGGGCAAGGAGGAAGGCACCTACCTGACGGTGCTCGCCGAGCACTTCGTCGCCGACGACCTCATCACCCCGGCCGAACGCGCCGACCTGCCCTCCCTGCGACGCCGCCGCCACGCCCGCACACAGCTGAAGAAGGCCAAAGGCCGCAAGGCCGCGAAGGCGCTGCACGAACTGCAACGCGAACAGGTGCGCCTGGTCATGTACCACGGCCGCTACGGGGCGGGAACCAAACTCGCCGACCACGAGTACGCCGTGCGTCGCGCCCGCGCCCGGCTCGACGCCCTGATCGGCGGACAGCGGGTGCAGGCACAGCAGGCGTGACGTGATGTGCTGGCGGCGGGTTACGGGACTGAACCGAGGCCGGCGTGTGGCCCGCGCTGCACGAGGCGCTGTTGGATCAGCTGCGCGTTGGGCCGGTTGGAGGTGGACACGGCGGTGGTGGACGCCTCGCATATGCGTGTGCTAAAGGGGGCGGCGACGGGCCCCTCGCCCGTCGATCGGGGTCGGCCGGGTTCGAACCATCACCTGATCACCAAAGGTGGAGAGACTTCACCTTGACGCCGCGCACCTACTCGCACGCACCCGCGCGTGGCCCTGGGCACGACCACAGAAACTCGAGCAACCGTCACAGCATGCCCGTCACGCCGCTCCCAGCCGCCGCCCCTCCGACCCGCTCGACGTCGCCCCGTCGCGACTCCTCTGGCGGTCGGCGAGTGGATATTGCGTCGAAAGTGTCCGCTTGCCTTCACTTCAGGCTGCTGACCAGCAGGTTCACCACCAGGCGGCAGGCAACCGCACACTTTCGGTTCAATAACTGACTGCAACACGGTCAACAACGCCGGAAGTCCGGGCCGCCCCCGAAACAAGACCTACAGCCTCATGCATCCACACCCGAACCCCACACCTCTCGAACAACACCAACTCCTCGAACTCGGCGACGGTGCCGAACGCCCGCTCGAAGTCACCGACCACCACAGCGTCGAAGCCACGGTCCGACTCACCGGACACCGCGAGCAACGCCGAGGCCCGCGGACGAACGGCCCACGAGGCGCGTGACGTCACCTCGACATCGAAGAAACCCGCCACGATCACGCCCTGCCCCGCGATCGTGTGCTCGGCCATCTCACGCTGCCACGCCTTCGACACCTCGGACCCTTCCGGATCCGACCCGTCGACGCACCCGTAGAACGCGAAACGCACCCCGTGAGCGACTTCCCCCGACCTCGCCCGCTCCCCTCCGCCGGACACACCGGCCATTCACAAGCCCAACGCACCTTGGCCATCAACGGTCGACGCGATCATCACAACCCCTCCGATACATGTCGCAGTTCCTCTATATTTCCTCGGCGCCTTCGACCGAACGTCACGCCCGCGTATCAGGATCATCCGGCTTCCAATGTAATGATCACCGACGCCAATCCTCTTATGATCACTTCGCTGTAAGCACTCAAGCAGTGGCGCACCACCACCGTCCCCGACCCCGCCGCGACCGTTCCGACGGACCTGATCCGCCGCGACTTCTCCTGCGCCGCGACGGATATCGATACCCGGTGGTGCGGCAACATCACCTACATCCACACCTGGGAAGGCTGGCTCTACCTGGCCACCGTAATCGACATCGCCTCATTGTAGGCGTTGTCTTGGACCCACAGCCCATTCAGTCGGTAAGCACATCCCGATTGCACAAGATCGCCATGGCCCGCCTTCTGTCGACATTCGGTGACGGAGGGGTGGCGGGTGGTCAAGCTGGTGGTCCGAAGACCAGCCCGTCCTGAGACCGGTTCGTCGGTCGCAGCGACTCAAAGACGAGCGACACCAGCCGTGCAACGAACATACGTTCGATGGCCCCCTCACTCGTTCAGGCTAGTTCTGAAACGAATCGCCAAGGCAGTGCGATGTCGGCTCAGTCGAGTCATGAACTCACCTGAACGGGGACTCGTGCATCGGGACTGTCGCTGTCAGTGTGCTCGCGAAAGGCGGAGGCTGGTGGGGGATCGTTGACGACTGGAGTGCGCAGGGCCAGCAGGTGGCAGAGCGCGATGCGGTTGCTGCTGTTGATTGCGGCTGCCGGACAGCCGCCGACATCGTCCGACGGGAACCTTCCGGACAGCGCCGTCTCAGTGGTGCGTACGCAGGTCAAGTTGCAGAAATTGGACTTCTGGGTTCGTTACCCCGATTACTTGGCCAACGAGCTACTGACGGAGTTCGAGAAATCACCTGACGAGCCACACCTGCTGACTCTCGCGGCGGGCATCCTCGATTCGGACGAGCCGGATCTGCGCAGGCTGCCGATGCTGCGCCATCGGTTCGGCGCGTTCGAACCTCTCGACGACGCCCTCGCTCCTCTGGTCGAGAAGGGCTTGATCCGCAAGACACAGGTCGTGAACGGTGACCGTGTGAGTGAACACCGGTACTGGCTGACGCGACGCGGCCGGGAGGTAGTCGACGGCATTCTGGACGAGGCGCCGGTGTTGTCCTGGTACGTCGAGCGTACCCGTCTGGTCGTGGCGCTGGCAGAAGGCTCGGGCGGCACGCAACTTAAGGATCGGCAGTACCTGGTGCGCGACTACGCCGAGACTCCTACCGGCACCTACCTCCCGTCCATCGCCGAGCAGGCGCGGGACCGTCTGGCCGGGTTGAAAGCCCGGCACGCCCACGCTGACGCGGCCCTCGCCGTCGCTCCCGTTGAGCAGGAAGCATGATGATCGATTCTTCGCGTACCGATTCCGTGCCCAGCGCCGGTGAAATCCTGGAACGTGCCGCCGCCGAGGTGAGCCTGTCCGCCCAGCAGGTCGAGCGCGCGTTGGCCGAGGTCAACGTGGTGCTGAAGACACCGGCCGTCGCCGACCGACGAATCCGCGTGCTGCAACTGACCGCGGAGGGTGCAAAGAAGTCCGGCGAGGCGATCCGGGTGCGGCAGCGCTTCGGCCCGGGGGTGTGGGCGATCGTCCACCCCGCCAACAGCGCCGGCAAGACCAGCATGCTGGAATTTCTCGTCCTGCCACTGCGTGGCGCGGCCCGTGACCTGCCCAAGGACGTGCGGTCGTGGATCCGTCACCTGCGGCTGGACGCCGTGCTGGCGGGCAGGCCGGTGCGGATCGCGATCGATGCGTCCTCCGGCTGGGAACGCACCATCAGGGCGACGATCCGTTCGGCCGATACCGAGCAGGAGCTGGTCGACGCCGAGGACGGGCATTTGCGACTGCTTGCCGAAGCGGTCGGCTTGGGTGAGATCGAGCGCGTCATCGGCGAATTCATGCTCGACACGCTACGCATGGAGCACACCCAGGTATGGCAGACCGGCGGCGGCGCCGATGGCGAAGGCGCACCACAGCTGCACGGCTGGACCGCCTACTTCGGCGCCTGCTACCTCAATCCCGGAGGAGACAAGCAACTGCTCGGTGACGTGCCCGCAGCTAGTCTGCCGGGACGGTTGCTGGAGCTGTTCGTCGACCTGCCCTACAGCACGGCCATGGCCGAGCTAGCGGTGGCCGACAAACGGGAGAAGAAGTCCGAGGCCCAGTTCAAGCGACGAGCCGACGCCGACGCGCAGGCACGCACACAGCAACGCACAGACTGGCAGAAGGAACTCGACGAGACCCTGAAGGCCATCACCGATCTGCGTTCCCGGGAAGCGATCGACGTCTCGGCCCTGCTTCGTGACGTCGACGACACGGCGGAGGCGCTGCGACAGGCCAGGGAGTCGTTCGAACGTACGGATCAAGCGCTTCGTGACGCTCGGGACGCCCGGATCCGCGCGGAGCAGGCCAAGCTCGATGCCACCGAGACCTGGCACGCCCGGCGCGTGTTGGGCCGCCTGGATCCCACCTGCTGTCCGCGGTGCGAGGAACCGCTCACCGCGGACCGGCGCAGCCAGGAACGTGACGACGCGGCATGTGCGGTCTGTACCCGCCCCCTGCCCGAGGTCGACCCCGAGGTCGCCGAGGCCCTGCTGAACCAACTCGACGAGAACGTCACCAACGCCACCCAGGCCGAAACCGACCTCCTGCCCGGCCACCAAAAGGCCGTACGAGGAGCCGAGCAAGCCGATACCGCGTACGAGGCGGCACGACGGCATCTGCGGGAAACCCTGACCGCCGGGCATCCACTGACCCGACTGCACCAGCTGGAACTCACCGCTGCGGGTCTGCGAGGCAAGCTCAGCGCGACCGCACCCGCGCAGACGGCACCCGCCCTGGGTGGCTCCACCATCGGTGCGGTTCTCGCCGCCGTCCACGGTGAAGTACGGGCCGTGGTCGACCAGGCCGCCAAGCAGATCCTGCCCGAGATGGACACCGAGATCGTCACGCTGTGCGAGCGCTTCGGCGTGCAGAACCTGGACTCCGTGCGGCTCACCCGCGCAGGACAGGTCAACGCTGTGAAGGACGGCGAGAAGACCGCGTTCAAGGACCTCTCCCGAGGGGACCGACTTCGCATGCGCATCGCCACCGTGATCGCGCTGCTGCGCATCGGCGCCGACCGCGGCATCACCTCCCACCCGGGACTTCTACTGATCGACTCCATCGCCGCCGAAGAACTCAACGCCGAGTCCGCACGCAGTCTGATCACGGAATTGCAGGCCATCACGTCCGAACTGCCGCAACTCCAGGTCGTCTTCACCACCGCGCATCCGGAGTTCGTCAGCGGCCTGCTCCCGGAGGAGCACATCATCACCAGTACCGACGATCACCTGTTCTAATGCACCAGACGGCAGACACGATCCGGGAGGAGGGACGGTGGTCACCGGGACCGAGCAGGCGTTGCAGTCGTGGGCCAGCATGGCGACCGACGAACAACTGGCCACCGGCCCCACCCTGGACGACCTCCGCGGGGTCGACGCGGTTCTGGCAGACGCACACGTCGTATGCCGCGGTCCTCAACTGCCGTACCTGATGCAAGCCGCCGCTTCCGGCCTGGCGAACCTCGACACAGCACACCATGACGCACTACTCGCGGCCCTGCGCGGTGGCATACGGGAACCCGACAGTGGCTGGGTGCTCAACGACGCTATCGACGTGCTGTGCGAGCACCCCGCACTCCTGGACCGCTTGGCGGCCACCACCGCACGGACGCTCTATGACCATGCCGACGCAGCTCTGCGAGCCGAAGGAACCGCCACGCTGGCGCACCCTGCCCTGCTCGGTCTGCTGCGGCTCGCGGTAGCCGAACGCACCACACAACACCGGTTGCTGACCCTGCTCACCGAGATCACCGGCGACGAACCCGCCGATGCCCTCGACCGGCTACCACTGCTGATCGGCTTGGCCCACGACCACTTCGGCGGCAACGACCTGCCCGAGGTGCTCGTCCGGCTCGCCGACAATCCGAGGCTGTCCACACCGACCCGAGCCGACGCCACATTCGAACTCGCTCTGGCAGATCTACACCTCGCACTCGCCGAACACGACCCGTCGATCACCGAAGACCACCTGCGCCGCGCGCTCCTGCGTCTGCACACCACCGACCAAGGCCAGGAGAACCGCCACGACGCCCGCCTCTACACCGCCGCCATCGATGCCGTCCTGGTGTTCAGCGAGTTCCACAAGGGAAACGAACCCGAGACCGCACGAGGACGTCTCAGTGCCCTGACCGACCGCCTTGAAACCGACCTCACCGCTCTGTACGCCTGGAACTCCGGTCACCACGACCTCCCGTGGCTTGCTGCCCGCGGTCAAACCCTCGGAGCATGGGCACGCCTGGTCACCACGCTGCGCACGGCTGCGACACGCCTGACCGAACCCAGCTGGTACGACGCGGCCTCCGCGCTCAATCAACTGCTCGACGTCTACCTGGCCGACCGCGCCATCCGGAGTCACCCCACGCACGACGACGGACTCGGCACTCTGATCTTCCCCGCGATCGAATCGGCCTTCCTGCGCCACTCCGGGTTGCTGCACCATCTCGACCAGGCACTCGTCCACGACCCGCAGTTCATCGATCATCCCGATGCCATCGCACTTCGCGACGCCATCCGTGCCAGGCAGGCCACAGTAGCCCAGGAGGGCGAGGTGATGCCGGGAAAAGCACTCGAATACCGCCCCGCCCTCGCGGGGCTACTCGCTGACGGCAAGCACCTCCTACACGACGACCTCGATCCCGATCTCCTCGACAGCATCGAAACGCTCCTGCAACACCGCCAACACGGGTTCGCCGCGACCGGTAACGTCCGCTTCGACGACCTCCTCGCCGGCCTCCTCGCCCGCCTGGCTCAGAGCCCTCAATGGCGGCCACCGTTCTCCACCGAGTTCACCACCCTGCTCGAACAGGTCCTGCGCTTCCTCCACAGCCGCTTCGACGCGCAAGCCGACCTCTACGGCGCCCGCACCGCCTACCTCGGCCCCCGCCCACCCGACGACGACGGCAAGCCCCAAACCTGGCCCGAGAAAGCCATCCAGGACGACCTTCACGATCACCTGGCAGGCCAGTTGACTCCCGACACCGTCCAACGCGAGATCATCGACGTCGCCGGCGGCCGAACCGACATCACCTACACCCCCCGACCCGGCAACCGCTTCGTCATCGAAACCAAACGCCGCGAACCCAAAGCCACGAAAGAGGCCATCGAACGCTCGTACCTCGCCCAGGCGACCAACTACACCGCAACCGGTCCGCCCTTCGGCATCCTCATCGTCGCCGACCACGGCCCTCACACCGCCGGGTACGCCAGCCTCGACGACAGCGTCTGGATTACCTCCGTGGCTCGCAGCGCCACCGAGACACCACGCCTCATCGTCATCGGTGTACTCCCAATCGGACGCCCAACCCCAAGCGACCTCCGCATGCCCCGATGAATCCTCGGACTGTCATCACAATCGTCGCTGTCGGGAGCCTTGCCCGACCGACAGCGACGAACCGGGCCCGATGATCCGGCCATCACCCCCTCCGAGGAAGGGCGCGCCCTGACGTCCGCTGGCGCAACGCACGAGCCCGCCCCAAGACCGGCTTCGCCACCGACTCACCCATCCTCACCTGGACCGGTTATCCAACCGAGGTTGCGTGACGCAGCACTAGCCACCGCGACCACTAGTCGAAACTAGACAGGAGTGACGATGACGAAGCGTGACGAATCGGGCAAGGCAGATTCAGGGGCAGGTCGAGACGCTGCGCTTGGAGCGCTCGCCGCGTTGGCGAGTGTCGCGCTTGGTGCGAACCCCGTCGGGGCGACGCTGGTGGGTGGCAGCGCACCAGTGCTCAAGTATCTGAAACAGGTGTGGACCCGAGCAGGAGAGCGTCGCGGGGACCGCGCGGCGCGGTCGCTCGAACACGCCGCCGACCTCTTGGACGTCGGTCTCGACATCTTGGTGGAGCGGGCAGTTGGTCATGACGCCCGCCTCGAATTGCTCGCCCAAGTCTTGGAGGCAGCAGCGAGGACTTCGATGGAGGACAAGATCCAGGCCCTCGGCCAGATCCTCGCCGATGGCCTGCGCAGCGACAGCCACCTTGACGAAGCGAGGTTGCTGGCCTCGATGGTGAACGACCTGGAAGTACCGCACGTCGTTGTGCTGAAACTGATCGCAGAGCAACCGGTGCCTCCGGAATCGATGTGGTCCAACCCTGGCGGGCACCGAGGCTGGGAAGGGACCCATCTGGCACTGGCGCTACCTGACTACGTGAGTTTCCTTGACGGGGTGCTAGCCGCGCTCGTTCGCCACGGCGCTTTGCGCACTTTGGGCGACGGAACCTGGGACGGCGTGGCGAACATCGACGCGCACGGCATCACGACACTGGGAAACCGCTGCTTGCAGCTCTTCGGCCACGAACCAACCGAAGGTCCAAACGCTCCCGACGGACCAGCCGAATCCGCGAAATAGGGCCGGACAATACGCGCGACCACCGTCCGGACCTACCTTTCGAACCGAAGCTCAGCACGGTGCACTTCCAATTCAAGCCGGACAAGACATACATCCCGCACAAGCTCCGACCGGCCGAGCACGCCACTGCAGCCGCCGTGATCGACTGGGTCGGCGCCCAGAGGATCGTGTTGGCGCTGTCCGCAGCACATGCGACCGCAATCGGCTCGGCGCGTCCGCAGTACCAGGCGACCCTGGTGCCGCTCGTGCTTGACCTGTGTCGGGCTGGCAGATGCTCGATCCGCTGCGCGTGCGCGTTGACGAGTTGTTGGCCCTGTTCGGCGCGCGCCGCCACGGGAGTTCCTCACCCCGCGGTCGGGTGCGCCAGCGGTGTTCAACCCTCGACCCGGGAACACAGTTCGCTGACTACGCCGATTCGACCGAACGGTTCGCGCAGCGACTCCCCCAGCGGAGTGAGAGTGCTCAACGCCGAACGATGAGGTCGGCGACCAGCTCGCCACCGACTCGATCTCGATATAGACGGGCTCGAACTCCGGCGTCTAAGTGCCCCTCGGTACCCTCTCGAACTCTGCGGAAGTAGCCACTCTCGTCGGCACGCACGACCGCCTCACCTGACCGGCCGACTACGACCTGCAGCCCACCCGGTCGTGGACCCGACGATCGGGTACCTGCAGTCACTGCTGTTCCCGAGGATGAACCCGCACCCCGGCCGTCCCGTCATCGACCACTTCTGGCACTTGGCGACGCTGACCAGGCAGGCTTGACGCTCATCCTGGGCGACGACCCGTTGAACTCGTCGTCGGTGGCGGGCCCCTCGGCGGACGGTACGCGCTCCGGCACCTCCCGAAATGCGACAGGCTCTTGCGCCCGAGACCCAGTAGTAGCCCAGAGGCAGCGTGGTGTCGGGAGCGCATGGATTCCTGGCGCTGCCCATCTCCTCCCGCGGCGGGTGGGGGTCTATCCCATGAGCGGCTCTGGCGCACTTCCGGTGGTGTCATCCGAGGAGGATGCGGTGGCGGAGAAGGGCAAAGCTGGCTCGTCCGTACATCTGGCGTTTGAGCAGCTTCGTCTTGGTGTTCACACCTTCGGTGCGTCCGTTGTGGTGGTCGAGGGTGATCGCGGCGGTGACGGCGTCGGTGTCCTGGTCGATGCCCCGGGCGAAGGAGTGCATGTGCGGTAGGTCCGCCTCGCGTGCGGCGGTGGTCCACGCCGTCAACCGGGCGGGATTGTCCTTGTGGGGTACGAGCAGGGTGGCGAAGGAACGCACAACGCTTGCCAGCGCGGTCATCTCCGGGCAGGCCGAGGTCAGGGCGTCGAGTCGTTCCCGTTGCCGTTCGGTGAGATTCCCGGGGCGGGTCAGGAGCAGTCGGGCGGCCCGACGTGACGACAGGTGTGGATGGTCGTCGAGGTGCCGTCCCTGGTTGAGGTAGCGCACGAGGAGGTTCTGGCTGCCGTTGTAGCCCAGGGCGCGGATTTCGCCCAGCAGCGTGGTGGCCCCCACGCCGGGTTCCTGTTCGCGACGGGTGCGGAGGTGGTCCCGGTACGGGTCGACCATGCAGGCCCGGTACTTCGGCACCCGCTGGATGCGCTCGGGTGTGGCCGCGCGGGCGTATCGCTTGACCGTGTTCATCGCCAGGCCCAGGCGGCGCGAGCAGTCCAGCAGCCCGACCCCGGCCTCGCGCAGGGCATGGATCTGCCGCCACCGATCGAGGGTCGTCTCGGCGAGCTTTCCCTGGCGCAGTCCCGTGGCCGAGGCCCAGCACGCACTGTGGGCCGCGACCTCCCTGCCCGCGGCGTCGCACAGGCCGTGCCACAGATGCCACCGGTCGGCGACCTGCACCGCGTGCGGCAGCGCGTCCCGTACGGCCTGCGCATAGGCGGTGGAGCCGTCCCGGCACACCACCTCGACCCCCGGATGCTCCCGCAGCCACCCTGCCACCACGTCGGCACCGCGTCCGGGCAGCACGTCGATCCGAGCGCCGGTGTCGGCGTCGATCACCACGGTGGCGTAGTCATGACATCTTCGCAGGGCGAAATCGTCGATCCCCAGCACCCGCGGCACCGCGCGATCCGGTAACGGGATGCCCAGCAGGACCCGCACCGCGGTGTCCCGCCCGACCGCGATCCCCAGCGACGGTAACAATCGAGCGGAGGCCCTGCCCGCCAGCTCGCGCACGACACCGCGAACCTGCTTACCCAGTCGCGCGGTGCGTCGTTGGTACCGCTCGATCAAGCCCGGTACCTGCTCACGGAACGTTCGGCGCGCACATTCCGTGACAGGGCAACGCATCCGGCGCATCCGCACCCTGACCAGCACCCGGCGTCCGTCGACCGGAACATCCGCGAGGACCCGCTCGTGGAAAGCGTGGACCCTGCCCGTCGGAGTGCCACAAGCGGGACACACCACCTCATCGCCCCTGGTCGACGCCCGCACCACGATCACATCACCCGCGTCCTCGACACCCTCGACCGACAGCGCCGAAAGCCCCGAGAACACCGTGCCGACCAGCTTCGCCACTCGAGCCATAAATGATCATGACAACCCTCGACCCCGTCACGGCCCGGGGTCCACCACACCACCACCGGAAGTGCGCCAGAGCCGATCTTGAAACAGTCCCTCGACACCCGCGTTGGTGCGTTCCAGCCGCCCAGACAGACCGGTTTGAGCAACGTCATCTGTTCGGTGGCGCGGTCAGCGGCGTTGGCTCACTGACTTCCTGGTGTGGGCAACTCCGCATCCAGCGATTTGCCTTTCGCGGTGAAGCCGAATGAGGAGCGCAACGCCATGTTTTCCTCGTCGGCATTCACAGGCTGGTTGCGGTCGGGTGGAAGCCGAATCTCACCGGGGCTGGTGCGCCACGACACGGGATGCTCGCCGGCACGGCAACCGGCGGGATCACTGCCCAGCAGGCGATCCAGCCTCGCGCGGAACGCCGGCAGGTAGCGGAGGTGGTAGTCGCCTGCCATCAGCGGTGTGGATCTGGGGTCGTGGTGGGTGTCGTAGTAGACCCACACCATGACCGCGAGGTCGTGGGCAAGGCCGGGGTGCAGCTCCCAGCAGTCGGGAATGCGTTCGCCACTGGACACCGCGTGCACCAGGTTGTAGTCGGCCACCCACCGCCACACGGTCCGTCGCAGCGCTGCAGCCTCCTCGTCCGACAGGGCGGCCCACGTCCACGGGGTGCGTCGCACAGCGGCGGGTTCGGCGTCCAGCAGGGCCAGCAACACCGCCACGTCCTGCTCGGCAGACGGTTCGAGGGCCGTCGAGGCGGGATTCGTCGGGTGGCCGGTCACGGCTGGGTGCCTCCGGGTCGGTTGAAGGTGGCTCGTGCGTCGGCGGCGTCCATGGCTGCTCGGGCGCGGCTGTGTTCACGGCTGCGTGCTTCGCGCACGATCGCGTCGACGGCGTCGACCTCGCGCTGGATGCGGCGGCGCAGCCGGCGGCGTTGGTGGATCGTGGGTGCGGAGGCGATGAACAGGCCGCTGCCGCGTGGGGCGATGACGGCGCGGCCGTCGGCCAGGCGCTGCTGCTCGGAGACCGGCAGGCTGTCCACGCGGGTGACCTGGTCGCCGCCCCGTTCTCGGGCTCGTTCGACGAGGGCTGCGTTGCCCGCTCGGGTGGCCAGTTCGGGGGCGACGGTCATGTCCAGTCCGCCGACGACGGTGACGCCGGCCGAGGCGCGCAGGCCGTCGGCTTGGGGGCCGTAGAGTTCGTCTTCCTGGCTGCTGCTCTGCACCGAGTAGAGGTAGTGGATGCCGTGTTTGCGCATGGTGTTGCCGACGTAGGGCAGGTTGGGCACCACGACGCTGTGCCGCAACTCGTCCAGCACCGCGACGAACGGCACGGGCAACCGGCCTCCGGGATGGGCGAGTGCGGTGGTGCGGGCGGCGATGAACATCTCCGCGGTGAACAACGACAGCAGCGGGCGTACGCGGTGGACGCGGTCGGGGTCGGCCAGCACGTAGACGGTGCCACCGTCACGAACGAACTCCACCATGTTGAACGACCGGTCCGGGTGCACGTCGCAGAACTGGCGACCGTCGCGGCTGATGAGTGCGTTGATGGTCAGCGCGAGGTAGCGCTCGACGCCGGAGGTGGTGCGGTCGGATCGGGTGCTCAGGTGGGTGGTGAGCGCGAGCAGGGCGGTGCGGTCGGTGTGCGGGTGTTCGGCGAGCACGCGGCGTGGGGTGGTGTGCTGGGTGTCGGAGAGCCACTGGGTGATCTCGTCGAGGCCGTAGCCGCCCAGTGCCGCCGCGTACAGCCAGGCGGCCAGGACCTCGGCGGCGGAGTTGCGGAAGAACACGTCGTCCTCGCTGCCGCGCCGCTGTGTGCCCGCGGTGTCGGAGCCTGCGACCAGGGCGTGGGCCCGTCGGGTGGCCACGGCGAAGTCGCCGCACCCGTCGATGGGGTTCCAGCGCACCTGCGGGAAGCCTGCGGTGAACCGGTTGGCCGGGTCGGAGAAGTCCACCGCGGCGACCGGGTACTCGCGGATCCGGCGGTGGCGGGGCAGCCATCGCAACGGTGCCCGCACGGGGTGTGCGGGGCGGTGCTGTCGGGCGAGCACGGTGTGGGTGAACACCGCCGGTTCGATGCTGAGCACCATCGCCGGACCGGGCAGGTCGCGGATGACGGGGATGAGCAGGCGCAGGGTTTTACCCCAGCCGGTGCGGCCGAGGATGCGGATGTTGTGCTCGAAGTGCGCCCACAGCGGCACCCACGGCGCCCACGGCCGCAGAGGGTGTCCCAGGCGGTAGCCGAACGCGGCGGTGGGCATGGTCAGCCGGGTCCACCACCGGCTTCGCGGCCACGTCACCCGCCCCTTGCCGCGGGCCTCCCGGCGGCCGAGGGCGCGCCGGACTTCGCGGGTGCTGGCCAGTCCTTCACGGCGGTACCCGGCCACGGGGGCGACCACGAACGCCAGCCACGTCGCCCACAGCGGCACAGCGGCCGTCGCCGACCACAGCGGGCGCACCGGCCACTGGACGGTCACCGGCCACCGTGCCCCGTCCTCCGGGGAAGCGGCCGGGTCCGGCTCGGCAACGGTGGTGGTCGGGGACGAGGACCGGTAGGTCGGCAGCCCCGGCAGCCCGCCGTCACCGTGGACCGGTGAGTGCAGCTGGAGCCGGGGTGGGCGCCAGCCTTGCCCGTCGAGCAGGGCGAGCAGCCCCGCGGCCAGCCACACGGTCAGGATCGCGCCGGCCAGGGCGAGCAGCAGGCCAGCGGCACGGCGTCGGCGCTGCTCCAGTGTCGTGCGGTGCCGTCGCAGGATCACCATGCGCGCACCACCGTGGAGTCGAATCCCGCGCGGGTGCGCACGAGGCCGGCCTTGACGACGTCGCCGCTCCGGGGTGCTTCGACCATGTAGTGCACGCCCTGGAGCGCGCCGAGGTAGAGCGCGACGTGGGTGGCCGGGCGTCCCCAGAACAGCAGGTCTCCGGGCTGGGCCTGCTTCCACGGCAGCGAGCGGCCGAACCGCTGCTGGTCCTGCGAGACACGCGGCAGGGTGATGCCGGCCTGGGCGAAGGCGTAGACCATCAGCCCGGAGCAGTCGAACCCCACTGTCGCGTAGTCGCCGTGGGCGTCGGCCACCCCGCCGTCGCGGATGCCGATGGTGGGGCCGCCCGAGTTGCCACCGCCCCAGGAGTAGCGGGTGCCCAGGTAGCTCAACGCCGCGGCCACCACCGTGGTGGCCTGTTCGTGGGGCATCGTCAGCGTGCCGAGGATCCCGGCCTCGGGTGGCAGGGTGATCGTGGTGCCGCCGACCAGCACGCGGATCGGTCCGGACCCGCCGCCCGGGGTGCACGCGATGCCACCGGCACCGTCGGTGGCGCCCTGGGCGGGGACGCCGTCGTAGAGCTGGGCGGCCAGCGCGGTGGCCCACCGGTCCCAGCGGGCGTACCAGGAGGCTCCGGCACCGGATGCCTGCACGGTCTGCGCCGCCTCGGCCGGCGCCACCGCCGGGTCGTCATAGTCCGGAACCCGCGTGAGCAGCTGCTCGTAGAACGCCCTGGCGGTGTCGGCCGGATCGGTTCGGTTGACGCCTGCGTACAGCTCGCCCTGCTGCTGGAACAGCCCGAGGCTGCGCCCGGAGACCGCGTTCGGGTCGAGGGTGGATTCCTGCATGGCCGTGGCCAGGGCGATCGCGGTGCCGCGCCGCGTCACCCCGAGTCCTTTGCCGACGGCGACGACGGTGCGCGCGACGGCCATCTGGTCGGCGGTCAGCGTGGCTTCCACCTGCTCGCCCGGCACGGTCGCCCGCTCGCCTTGCCCGTCGGCGGTCGGGGTGGTGACCGTGCAGCCGCCGCGCGGCGGGGCCGCTGTTGCCTCCTGCGCACCGGTGCTGAGCAGTGCGACCAACAGAAGCAGGCTGACCAGGGCGGCTGCGCCGCCGAGAAGGTGCTTGACCATCGTTCTCAGCCACCGACCGCGGCCAGGTCGACCCGCCAGGTGCCGTCGGGCCGGCGCAGCATGACCCGGGTAGAGGAGACCGGCTCGACGTAGCGGGCCCCTGCTGCGGTGGTGACCACCCGGTCGGCGGTAACCCGCACCACGACCCGCTCCGGGGTGCGGGGTGCGCTCGGTACGACCTGGGCGACGGGCGCGGAGCACCTGCCGGTCTCTCCGGCGGCGGTGGCCTGTTCCCAGTTTCGCGCGGCGCGCTCGTCGCCGGCGGGGTCGAACAGCGACCAGGCGGCGTCGGTCATCGCCGGCTGTGCTCGCCGTTCGGCGTCGCCGAGCTGGTCCTCGCTGGCGGTGAACGGGCACCACCGGGCCAGCCAGGCACCCGCCGCGTCCTGCGGATCGGACAGTTCCCGGCGTGCGGGTGGGCCCGGTGGGGCGGTGACGACGGCAATCGTCGCCGGGTCCGTCGCGGTCCGGGGCCGGGCTTGTGCGGGTGCGACGCCCGAGGGCGGGATGGGCGGTTGCTCCGGCAACGACCACGCGGACGACGAGACGGCGACGGAAGGCAGAACCATCGACGCCGTCGAGGTGGTGGGCGCGACCTCGGTGGGCGCCGGTTCGCCACGCTGCTCACCCGACGGCTCACGGGTTGCGCCTGGCCCGTCGCCCATCGACCAGGCCACGGCCACCACCGCGGCGACCACTGCGACCACTGCGGCGAGGGCCGCGATGTTCCGGCTGGTCGGCACGGGTCGCCACGGCGCGCGAACGGCATCACCACCGTGGTCGTGGCCGTGGGTGAACCGGCGGTGCAGCTCGACGCGCCGTTGCGCGCCGAGCTCGCGCACCTCGCGCCGCCGCTGCGCTCGGGCGCGGGCACCGGTACCCCACGGCCACCACCCGGGACGGGGGCCGAGCAGGTCGCGTCCCCACAGCGCGCGGCGCACCTGTCGTGCGACCTGCGCCGGACGATCGGCGTCGTCATCGAGCCGGTCGCCGGCGGGGAGGACCGGCGCGGTCTCCTCCGGCTCGGAGCCGTCGCGCGCCGGGTCGGGATGTGCCATCGGTGCTGCTCTCCTCTCACCGGTCAGCCGGTGTCGGTGTCGTCGCGTCGGTGTCCGGGCGCGCGACGCGGTCGTTGCGGTCGGGCCGCATCCGCACCGCCCTGCCTGACCTTCCGGGGCGGGCGTGGGCGTCCGGTGCTGATCTGGTGAACACCACGACGACTGCGGGCAGGGGGCGGTGGGGTCTTGTCCGGCGGTGCGAGCCCGCGTCCACCGGGTGGGACGACCCAGACTCGGCGCGTGTCGCCGGCGGCCTGCTCGGTGCCGGTTCCGCCGGGCGGTGCGACCCAGAGGCGTGGGCCGACCGCGGTGGCTCGTTCGGCGTCGAACGTCGCGCCCGATCGTGCTTCCGGGTCGGGACGTGGGCCCGGCTTCGGCCGCACCGCCAGGCCGGGGCCGGAGGTGATCGCGGTGTCCGGACCGGTTCCGTGCGGGCGCGCTCGTCGTCCTCCCGGAGGACCCTGTGTGTAGGGCTGCACCGCGGTGGACGGAACGAGTCGGGTGGCGGTCGCCTCCACCGGTCCGCAGTCGATGTCCGCGGCCTTGCCCGCCTGGGACTTGAACTGGTTGCCGACCGTGCGGGTCGCGGCTGTGGCCAGGCCGACTCCGCCGATCGCCGCTCCACCGGCGACTCGTGCCGCGCCGGCGGCGGCACGGGCGACGCCGCTGGCCGCCTTGACCGCCGTGCGCGCCACCGACCGGGCGATCAGCGCCGTACCGACGCCCATCGTGCGGGCGCCTTCGCCGCCGGTCAGCGAGTCCGCCCAGGACTGCATCTGCACCGCCGAGGTCATCAGGGCGATGTTGAGCACGGTGACGATGAAGAACCCGTGTTGGCCGACGAGCGTGACGATGATCGTGGAGGTGACGGTCACGCCGGAGACCGTGGTGGTGATGGTCAGCGCTTGGAGGCTGCGGCCGACGGTGTAGACGAGGTAGCGGGTGCCGGTCGCGCGCGGCCAGCCCGGTATCGGCCACAGCGTGAGGAACACCAGCCCGGCGACCAGGGCGAGCAGCAGCCCGACCGAGGCGTTGAGTCCGGCGATGACCAGGCGGATCAGCAGCAGCGCCAGCGGCAGCACCAGCAGGGCGAGCAGCAGCACGACGCCCAGCCGGGCCGGGTCCTGTCCGCGGATGTAGTCGCCGTAGGGACCGAACTCCTCGACCGCGCCCTGCCGGTCGAGGATCTCCATCCACCGCTTCCACGTGTCGTCGTTCGCCAGCGCGTGGTGACCGGCCTTGCCGCACACCTCCAGGGAGTTGAAGTGCGCCAGGCACCAGGGGGTGGCACCGAAGTTGGACCACATGCCGTCGACGAGCCGACGCGTGCCCGCGTGCGGACTGCCGTCGGCGATCGACGGAGCGGGGAACCCGGTGGGGTTGGTCGTGGCGGCCACGAACTGGGTCGATCCGGCGATGACGCCGTCGGCGATCTGCTGCCGCGCGCCGTCCACGGTGGTCATCACGGTGGAGGGGCCGGAGGCGAACAACATCGCGGTGGCCGCGGTGGCGACGACCCAGCCCAGGTCGGTGGCGAAGCCACGACCTTCGCCACGCCACCGGGCGTAGGTCATGACCGCGCCGATCGCGACGGTGGCCGTGATCAGCGGCCAGAACACGTGATGGGCAACCGAGTTCACCGCCTGGTCGATCCTGTCGCTGGACTCGGCGTAGACGGTGAGGTTGAGCAGCCACTCCAGCAGGGTCAGCGCGCCCTCCAGCACGCCGAGCACGAGCCACATCAGCAGCAGCGCGATCACACCCATGATCTGGTACACCGGCAACGCGACATCGAGCCAACCCGACGCCGAGTCGTCCGGCTTGACGGTGATGCCGTAGTCGGAGAACGAGTACGTCTCGAACAACGTCTTCGGGCCACTGCCGGCCAGGTCCGGGCCGGTGATCACGTCGTCGGCCACCGCACCGCGCGCATGCCCTGCGACGAGCAGCCCCACCAGCCAGGCCAGGGTTATCATCCGCTCCGGCCGGTTCCACAGCCATCGCAGCGGACGCGGGGCACGCTCACGCACCAGCACCACCAACAGCAGCGCCCACCGGCCCGTGTCGCGCACGAAGTCGACGAGTCGAGCGGGCGGGACCTGGCTGCTCATCGCGCCTCCGCAGGCGTAGGCGTCGTCGAGTCGACCGGCCACCGGTCCCCGATCAGAGCGAGGCCGACCGTGACCTGCTGGAACACCTCGTCGTGCGCCCGAACCGCGATTACCGCGACCGCGGACTCCGCGGACCTGCTCGCGCCGAGCACCCGGACCTCCGGTCGTGGCCGGTGCCCGGTGGGCAGGCAGCGCGCGTGACGGCCGAGCCGGGCGCGCCACCGCTGTGTCGCGAGCAGGCTCGCCGGCGCGGTCACAGACACCGCCGTCGTGAACCAGCCGACGCGCCGTCCGAGGGTCGATGCGCGGGGAGACGCGACGGCGATCACCGGGCACGCTCCGGCTCGTCGACCCGGCGGTCCTCGATGCCGTGCCGGGTAATGGCCTGATCGGGCGCTATGTCGCCGGCCGGTGTTTCGTCCCCGCGGTTGTCGCGGGGGTCGGTGTCCGCCGGATCGGTGTCGGTGTCGTAGGCGTAGAGGTCGGCGGAGTCCTCGGCCGCGTCGGTGGACAGGGTCTCGGCGATCCACTCGGTCAGCCGGTCGAAGGCCACCAGCCCGAGCCGGTTGTGCCGGTCGCGCATCACGCACTCGCCCGGTCCCACCATGCCCTGCGCCTGTCGCAGGCGTGGGCCCGCGTCGGGCCGGTGCAGCAGCACCGCCTGGGCCTGCTGTTCCTCTCGCCCCAACGCCTCGAACGCCGCCGACATGACCAGCTGCTCGACCAGGCCCTCGATGGCGGCCATCTCGACCGCGGACTGGGAGTCCAGCAGAAGGTAGGTCTTGAGGGCGCGGCCGGTGCGGGCCAGCCACTGCACCAGCGAGCGGCCTTCCGGGTAGGCGGTGATGCGGTGCAGCTCGGTCAACGCGACCAGCTTGATCAGCTCGCGCACGTGGCGTGACTGCATCAGCGCGTAGGCGGTGGAGGTCCGGAAGGTGGTCATCGCGCAGCGCTGGGGAACCGTCCACTGCTCCGCCACGCTGCCGGGCTGGGGCAGGCCCAGGCCGTCCAGGCGCAGGTAGACCAGTCCGCGGCCGGACAGCATGGGTGCGGCGCCGTCCACCGGTGTGCCCAGTACGGCGCGCACGTCGGATTGCCGGGAGCGCACCGAGAGCGTCTCCCCCAGCGTCCGTGCCGCCTGTGTGGTCGGGGTCTCGCCGGGGGTGGCGACGAGTTCGCCGATCACGGCGGTGGCCGACCACATCTCCCGAGGCCGGGCCAGGACCCGGTCGATCGCGGCCTCCAGCACCGCCTCGGTGCCGCGCCGGTCGTCCCCGCTGAGGACGCCGAGCAGGGCGTCGAGGGTCAGGGTGCGGGCCTCGTCGGCGCCGGGCGCCCACCGCATCGGGTCCATCGACCCTGCCGCCTGCGGAGCGGTGACGTCGACGACCTGCGCCGGAACACCCAGGACGCGGTCGGCGACCTCCACGATCCCGGCCAGGTCGCCCTTGGGGTCGGCCAGCAGGCACCAGGCGCCTTCGGCCAGCGCGGCGAGCACCGTGAGCATCACCGCGGTGCTCTTGCCCGATCCGGAGCGGCCGGTGAACGACATCGTCGTCGGCATCCGCCGGTCGTCGGTGGTGCGGGAGACCAGGTGCAGCCGCACCGGGCCCGGCGTCGCACCGAGGTTGCCGCCGATGTAGGGGCCGCGGGTGTCCCCCACCGCCGAGCCGCCGTGGAACCACGAGCCGGCCAGGGTGCGCATCGGCTGCACCTGCCCGAACTCAGGCACCCGCACCCGGTCACCCGGCAGCAGCTCCTTCCACAGCAGGTCCTGGATGTTCGGTGCCTGCTCCAGCGCGACGATGCCGGTGTAGCGGCGGCGCAGCGCCTCGACGCGGTCGGTCAACTCCTCCACCGTCGCGGCGTGCACCACCCACCGCGGATGCGAGGTCGCCAGCACATCGACGCGCCGCCGCACCTCCCGGTCACGTTCGGCCAGCGCGAGTTCGGCCTCGTCGATCTCCTCCGGCGGGGAGGCGCCCGCCTCACCGGCCTCCAGCGACTGCGACCTGGTCCACTTGCGGCCGGTGCGCAGCAGCGCCAGCGAAGCGGTGCGGCCGTGGTTGACCCCGCGCACCGACGCCTCCACATCCGTCAGCTCGGTCAGCAGTGCCAGCCACTCCCCGCCGGGGATCTCCAACTCCTCGGCCGGGAACCCGTTCGTGGCGGGAACGAGGATCGCCACGTGCCGAACGGCGCCGGTGGTCGCGTCCCGCGTGGTGAGGTAGCGGCCGTCGGGGCTGGGTGTGACGTCGCCGTGCATGAGCGACACCAGCCGCGCGCCGGACAACTCGCCGTCACCGACGGAGGTGAGGTCGGCGGTGCGGCGCAGCTCGCGGGCGTAGGCCCACGCGATCGTCGCGGCGGGAGCCGGGACTCCCCGCAGAGGGCTGTCCCGTACCTGGCCGAACCAACGTCGTATGGCCGGTTCCAGTTCGTCGACGCGGTCGTGGGCGTCGCGCAGCACCGCCGCGCGGGAACGCAGCTGCACGGAGACGGCCTGTCGGCGCTGCTCCCACGGCGAGGCGATATCACGGGTGGGCCAGCGCACCCCCAACAGCACGATGCGGCGGCGGAAGTGGCCGACCTCGCTGTTGCGGGCGATGCGGTGCGCGCCCAGCTCGATGTAGTAGTCCGCGCCCGGCGCACGCACCCCGGGCGTCGAGGCCCAGCTGTCCCGGTAGTCCTCGGGCGAGTACCTCGCCCACACGACCTTCACGTGGTACTCGGCGTCGACCGGCAGCAGCGTGTGCATCGCGGCGGCCGTGGCCCAGGTCGCGGCCTCCAGCTCGCCGTCCTCCATCAGCTCGGTGGAGCCGTCCGGGATCCGCGCCCACGTCCACACCGCGTCGTCGGTGACCTCGACGCCGTCCTGGATCAGCAACGGCGCGGCGGGCGGATCGGTGATCCGGCGCGATGCCTGTGCCTTGCGTGTCACCACGCACCACCTTCCCGATCAGGGTTGGGAGCGGACGTGACGAGGCGGGCGGTGACCAGCAGGCGAACAGGCCGTGACCGGTGGCTGTCGAGCTCCAGCAGCGGATTGCCGATCGGCCGTCGGCGCGCCGGCGCGTGGAACAGCAGCCGGTCGCGCCAGGCCGCGAGCACCATCCGGCCGGTGTCGTCGCGTCGGGTGCCGTAGAGCACGAACACCACCGGCGGCACCAGGAACAGCAGCGGGGACAGGCGGTGCAGGATCGGCATTCCCAGCAACAGAAGCATCGCCCACCACAGCGCGGTACTCGTGGCTCCGATCAGCAGGACGCGCCGTTCCACGCCACGTCCCAGCGAGCGGCCGAACAGCTCGTACTGGCGGGTCTGGAGTTTGAGGTGGACGGTGTCGGTGGGCAGTCTCATACCGTGCCGCCCACGATGGACTGGATGACGCCCTTGAGGATGTTCTCGGCGGTGTCGGGGAAGAACACGAACACGCCGCAGCCCAGGGCGGCGATGATCTGGGCGACCATCTTGCCGGGCTGGTCCTCCATGTAGGACCAGAAGGCCCGCACCCCGAGCACGATCATCAGCAGCACGCCCAGCAGCGCGAAGATCGCGTTCTTGATGCCGTCGAGGTTGACCTGCTGCAACGGTTGGGTCTGCGCCAGCTCGGTCAGAATGGTCGTCAGGGTGGTCATCACGGTGTTTTCCCGGTGTCGATGTCGATGCCCGCCAGCAGCCAGCGGTCCTCCTGGCGGTGCAGGCCCACGCGGTAGGTGCAGGTCAGTTGCCCGGCGTTCTCGGCGATCCGCCACACCACGCTCGCCACCCCCGCGCGCTGCCCCGGAGGCGCGCCGGGTTGCGACTGCACGCCGCGCCACTGCCGCAGCTCGACGAGCACGGCCGCGTTCCGGAGGGAGGTGATCCGTGCTCGCGGGGCTCGCACGAAGTCCAGCTCGCCGGTGGCCAGCGCCTCGAAGAAGCTCCGCACCGCCTGCCGGGTGTCGCGGGTGAACCGGTCGTCGTTCACCGCCTCCACCGCGGGCACGGGTTCGGGCAGTGTGGTGCCGGGGTCGCCGACCAGCGCGGGAGGCGCGGTCAGCAGCACGTGGTCGCCATGCCGTGCGAGGGGAACCGCGAGGACCAGCCAGCGTGCCGGAAGCGCCCGCCACCCGGGCGCGTCCGCCGATGTGGGCTGTGCGGCCGGGACGCCGGGTTCGTCAGCACGCGACGAGCTGTCGGATCCTTCCCCGGGTGGCTGCGTTGACGGGTTCTGCGATCCCGACTGCTCGTCCGGGGTGTAGGGCACGACCCGCACCCGCACGGTCACCACGGCCTGGTCGACGCCCCGCCGAGTGCGTCCCAGCACGGCGGTGCTGTCGGCGGACTGGCGGCCCTGCCCGTCCCACCCGTCGACCTCGCGGTCGGGCACCGCCCACCGCCGCAGCACCTGCCCGCGGCGCTCCCGATTCCGGGCATCCCAGGACAGGTAGTCCACCGCCACACCCTCGGCGACCCCGTCGAACACCTCGTCGGCGATCCCCGGCGCCGGGGGCGACGTCGACGGACGCAGGAAACCCAGCACGGTGACGGTCACGTCGACCGCGCCCAGGACCGTCAGCACGACGATCGCGCCCACCACGACCAGGCGACGCGCTCGTGTCCACCACGGTTCACGGACACCGTCGACCACGTCGAAAGCCGACTGCCGCCCGGAAGCCCGCCGCGGCGGCACGGCACCGACGGGAAGTACCGGCTCCTGCTGCTGCGGCGCCGGGTGGGGTGGCCTCCACAGCGCGGCGCCACCGGGTACCACGCCCGGTGTTCCCGGATGTCCGGGTGCCGGAGGCGTCCACGTCGCCGGTCGGGGTCGGGAGCCGCGCGCGGGCACCGGCCGACCGGTGCCCACGCGTCCCGGTCCGTCGTCCACGGCGGGAACAGCACCATTCGCCCGCACGGCCGTGCCGGCGCGGCGAGCACGCCAGCGGGCGCGGACCTCGCGGTGGTTTCTGCCGGCCATCAGCCGCCACAGCAGATCACCGGACATGATCCGCTCCCCGGACGGCCGACAGTCTCGCGAAAAAAGCACGCATAAAGCTCCCCGTGGACACCGCCTCATGACGTCGCTACGACTTGGACGTACGGCGATACCGGAACCATAACCCTCCATCCGCCCAGGGAGGGAATTTTTCCCGCAGATCGGAAAATGAGGCTTTCATTATTCGAAAACTGTGATCTGCGCACCCGAATTCATGCAGTGGGTGCTGCGACGTGCCATGATGGCCTGGTGCGCGACCGAGAGCGCACTGTCGAGAAATGACCGGTCGGTAAGCCGTCGAGCCGTGGGGGCGTAGACGGCTTACCGACCGTTCGCGTAGTCGATGATTCCATGTGCCGAAAAAAGGGAAGAGGAAGGACGTACGTCGATTTCCGCATGAGCGCGTCGACACCGTCTGTCGACGGGTCGTGCGGAAAGGCCGACTACTCGGCCGGATCGTGCCGTTCGAGGGTGCTGTGGGTGGTGATGGCGATCAGGCGATCGCCGATCCGGTAGCGGCCGCCGACCTGTTGGACGGCGCCGCTGCGCTCCAGGACCCGCACGAGGCGGTGGACCGTGCTCAACGGCAGGCCGCTCAGTTCGCCGATCCGCGCCAACGTCGTCGGCGCCGGTTGCGGGGCGACGGCCTCCAGCACGCGCAGGCAGCGCTCCAGGTAGGAATCGCGGTCCAACGTCACGGGACGGCCTGCACGTACTGCGGCATCGTCGCGGGCGCGCGGCGCAGCAGCGGCCACCAGTAGGTCGTCTCGGACACCACCGCGACCGGTCGCCCCGCCAGCAGCAGGCGGGCCTGGGAGTGCAGCGCCGGCGCATCGGCACGCACCGGCCCGGCGGTGCGCACCGTGAACTGGGTGGCGCGCCGTACCGCTGCTCCGAGCAACTCGCCCAGCGGGACACTGCCCTCTCGCAGCACCTCGCGCTCGTCGATTCCCAGTCCCAGGGCCGGCTCGTACACCAGCGCTGTCACCGCGGCCAGGCGCACGGTCGGGTCGCCGACGGCGGGCACGAGGTGGCCCTCGCGCACGAGCACGCGGGTACCGGGCGGGACATCGAGCAGCCTGGCTTCCAATTCGTCCACCTCGCGGCGCGTGTCGGGTGCCCGCGCTGCCCTGCGCACGGCGATGCCGGTCCACCAGGACAGGGCGGCGGTGTAGGTGGGGGCGACGTTGATCATCCGCTTGAGTCGCGCCGCTCTGTCCACCAGGTCTTCGCCGCCGGTCTGGTGAAGGTCGGCTCCCATGACCCCGGTGTCGATCGTGGCTGTGTCCGCCGCGTGCTCGGTGTCGGCGCGCGTGTCGATGTCGATGAGGAACACGGTGTTGCTCCTTCCTGGGGGGTCGGCGCTGGCAGAGGTACGGCCCGCTGTCCGGGGAAGTGAAGGTGGGCTGCGTGCCGAGGGGTGGCCACCCGGTGATCGGGCCTCCGACGAGGATGGCGACCGGCACGCCGGCCGGCATCGGCCGGGGACTGCGGCGTGGCAGCCTGCCGTGCCTCGCCGGGCGCGATCCGGCGCGACCGGTCGCCGTCCTCGATGACCCCGGCCTTCTCCCTCGTGGCAGGTGGAGTGGGCGGAGCACGCCGCGCGTCCTCGACGGCGTCGGCGCGCTCCACCCACGACGGGGGTTGATCCGGTGCGGACCGGGTCGGTGTGCAACTCGGGCGTAGGACCGGGTCACCGCAGCAGCACCGCCGTTCCGGTGGGTACCTCGCCCAGTGCGTCGCGGACGGCGTCGGGGGTGGTCACGCAGCCGGTGCCGTCGGCCGCGCCGAGTCCGGATCGGGCGGGCAGGCCGGGCACCGACACCCCGCCCGGCCGGCCGGAGCACAGCCGCGCCGGGTCCACCGCGACCGGCCACACCAGCCGCAGCAGCCAGTTCGCGTGCAGGGTCCGATTGCCGACGGCCACGAAACTTCGTCGACCCGGCGCCTCGGCCTGTGTGGTGGCGGCGTGTGCGGCGGTGGGGATGGTTCCGGTGCGGCCCAGTTCGGCCAGGACCACGACCGTTCCCGTGGTGGTGTCGATCTCGATCCGCCGGTCGGTGTCGGCCAGCCGCACCTCGGGTCGGAGGTGGATCCAGCCCGCCGCGGCGGTGCCGTCGGCGTGCGGGCGGGTCGGCAGCAGCACCAGTACCCAGCCCGGCCACCGGGCCACGACCGGCACCCAGGTCGGTGAGAGCAGCTGGTACGGCGGCAGCACCGCCACCGGCGGCCCGCCGGGGTCGGCGTAGACCACGGTGTCGCGGGTGGGGTGCAGCACCGTGGTGCCCGGTTCGCTCCCGGGCGCGGGATCGGTGATCGCCTGCCCGGGGGCTGCGCCGACCACCGCGACCGGCAGCGCCGCGAGCTGCTCGGACGACACCGGATGCGGGGTGACCGCGGCCGGGTCCGCTTCGGCGGACACCGGCTCGGGCGTCGACGAGGTCGCGGTGACCGTGACTGTCGTCGACGCCGTGACCGTCCGCCCGACCCGCGGCCCGGCGGTGATGTCCTCCCGCAGCAGCACCGTCGCGACCAGCGTCGCCACCACGATCAGGCCCATGCCCTGCGCCGCCACGCGCAGGGTGCCGTCGGTGCGTGTTCGGCGACGCCGCCCGCGGGCACGCGGCCCGCCGGCGGTCGGGGCGGGCATCGGTCGGGTCTGCCCGGCAGCCGTGTCCTCCGGCACCGAGGTGTCCGAGCCGGTCACGGCGCGACGGCGGCAACGGCGTCGCCGACGGTCCGGGCGATCGTGCAGGTGTCGACGGAGGGGAACCTCCCGTTGGTGACGGTGATGCCTGCCACGCCGTCGGCCAGAGCGAGGATCGCGGTGCAGGTGGGGTCACCGCTGGAGGCGTTGGTGCCGGGCTTGACCAGCCCCGGTTTGTCGCCGAACTGCGCCGGGTGGGCGTTGGGGTGCTCGGCGGGGTTGGCGCTCATCCCGTCGTCTGCCTTCGCCCAGGCGACCACGGTGATGAACCGGGCTCCGACCGCGGCCTGCCCGCCCGGCTTGAGCACGGCCGGCTCGCTGTGGTCGTAGCGGCAGGCGGTGCTGTAGATGTCGTTGTCTCCGGGCGGGCGCAGGCGCGGTGCGCTCGGTTTGGCCGGCCGCACCGGTGCCGGGAACGCCTCCCAGCCCAGCCTGCACGGGTCGAACGGCGCGCCCACGGCCGCCGCGTCGACCTTCGGGTCCAGGTCGCCCAGCACGATGCGCGCACCGTCGCCGGGGGCGGTGGACGGGATCGGCGTTGCGGTCGACGGCACGCCGAGGGCGGCGGCCTGCGCGGCGCCCAGCAGCAGCGCGCACGCACCGGCCAGCATCGCGGCCGGGCGCACCAGCTTGCTGAAGTCGGTCATGACGTGGTCTCCCCGAATCGTGATCACCGTGATGGGAACAGGGTTGTGAGCAGGTCGCCGACAGCCGTGTCGCGCATGTCCAGGCGGGTGCGGTCCACCGGGGTGCTGTCCGGTTTGCCGCGCGGCTGGCGCAGCAGGACCTGCACCTGCATCACCCCGGGCTTGTCCGGTGCCCCGACGGCGACGACGAGGTCTTCGGTGTCGGCGCCCTTGCCGTCGGACTCCCGTGGCACGCCGGTGCGCATCGCCGGTGCGCCGGCGATGGTCAGCTCGGACACCGAGGAGGCTAACCGCGGGTCGTTGCGGAACCTGGTGAGGTACTCCGAGAGCGGGTACCGGGCGTTGACGCCCACGCGGATGGCGAGTTGGTCGTCGGCCGACCACATCGCGCAGCCGGTCCCGGCCTCGATGTACCGGTAGTGGCCCGGTCCGAGATGGGTGTCGAGTTGCTGCCCGGTCAGCGCCGAGCACAGCATCTGCGCGGCGGTGGCCGGGTTGTTTTTGACGGTGGTCAGCAACTGCTGTCCGGTGGCCGGGGTGGTGCGGGTCCACTGCGTGCACTGCTCGGGCTTGGAGCTGCGCCCGCACGCGCCCTGGCCCGAGTCGGAGTTCCGCCCGTCGGTCGCGGTACTGCCTGCCGAGGTCTGGACGGTGGTGCTGCCCGACACGCCATCGGCGGGGCCGGGGTTTCCGGCGATCGTCGTGGTGCACGCCACGCTCAGCGCTCCCGCCGCCAGGACCGGGGCGGTGATCGTGCGCCTCATCGCCTGCCGACCTTCTCCAGGACCTTTTCCGCGGCGGCCTGGGCGGCCTCGCAGGTGCCGGCCCGCACGCGGATCTGCTGGAGCGAGGCCAACGTGTCCTCGGAGTGCCCGTTGACCACCACCTCGGTTTCCGGTTCCCACACCACGTAGGCCAGGCAGCCGGTGGCCCGCTCGGTGAGCACCGCCCGGTGACCGCTGACCGTGAGTTCCCGCGCTCCGATCCTGGTCAGTGAGGCGGGGTCCTCGTCCATGATCAGCGCAACCTCGATGTCGATGCGCTCTTTCGACGGCGTCGCCGACGCCGGAACCGCCGAGCAGGCGAACACGCTCGTGGGAGAGAGCCGCGCACCAGGGCCGACGTCGTCGAGCACCGCGGAGGCAGCGACACACGGGTCGACGTCGGCCAGCGACAGGCGCGGACTGGTCTGGCCGAGGTCGCGCCCGGGCGGGTCGTTCCAGACTTCGCCGAGCTTGCCGACGTACTCGCGCAGCACGTCACAGGGCTTCTTCGTCGCGCCGCTGTAGGTGCCGGTGCGCACCTCGACGGCGTGGTTGTCGTCCAGCGGCTTGGACAGCGTGCAGCCGCGCTCGTCCTCCCTGGTGAACACCGCCATCCCGCCCACGGTTTCCGGAGCCGCCTCGTGGCGCAGCTGCGGCGGGAACAGGGCGCCGACCTCCAGGAAGACGGTCCAGGTCGACTCGAACTCGCTCTTGTGCAGTCGCAGGGTGCACCCGTTGAGCCCGTCCTGGTCCGGGGTGATCTCGTCTCCCTTGTCGCCGGTGACGGCCGTGGCCGCCCCGACGTCGTGCAGGGCGCACGCGTCGATCGCACGGAACGCGGCGTGTGCCTTGGCGGTCTCGCGGTCGCGTTCCGGGATCGCCTGTTCGATGCCGGACGCGGCGGGCGCCTGGCCGGTGCCGCGAGGCTGCGCGGTGTCGGCGGGCGGCGGCGTGCCGCCACCCGAGGTACAGGCCGAGAGCAGCAGCGCTGCTCCCAGCAGCGGCGGCAGCACGACCGAAAGCCTTCGATACATGATCATCTCTCCCGTGGTCGGGCATGGATGGCGTGGCGGCCGCGCCGCCCCGCACAGGTAGCGCGTGGGCGGGGCGACGCGAGCCGCGAACGGGCCGGTCCCGGATGGACCGACGGGTCCTGGGCCGTCATCGGCCGGGGTGGAGGTGGGCAGGCCGGACACCGTCGACGACGCGTCGGTGTGAACCGGTTCTCCCCCAGGCCAATGCGGCCGATCAGCACACCCTGCCGCGGCCGGTTGACCGACCGCGGACGTGCAGCGGTGGGGTGGGACAGGGCCGGTGCGCCGGACGCCCCCGCAGCGGCGGTGCACCTGGGTTCACGCAACAAGCGCTTCGTGGCCGGTGAACCGTCAGCAGCCGCGGCCGTTGTAGTAGGCGTAGGTGATCATTCCGCCCTGGAGGGCCGGGTGGGAGGAGAGCAGGGTCTTGCCGGGCCACACGCAGATCGAGCGGGTGGCGCCCATGCCCCACCAGAACTCGACGTTGATCGAGATCCTCCCGGAGCCGCAGTGGACGTAGTGCGAGTTCACATTGGGCGCATACCAGCCGCACGCCTGGGCCTGGATCTGCGAGCCGGTGTCGTTCGGGTAGGCCACGTTCCGGCTTCCGGCGTCCGGCACCGCGTAGGGCGCCTGCCAGGCATCGGGCTGCGCGGCCCGCACCTGGATCCGGGAGTCCGGGTTGCCCGCGCCGGTGGAGGTGGAGGTGGGCCCGTAGGGGCCGCCCATGGCCACCTGCGCCGAGGCACTTCCCGCAGTGATGATCGGCGACAGGGCGAGCATGAGGCCGAACGCGCCGAGCAGGCGCAGGATGAATGTGCGTGTCATCGGTGTCCTGACTCTTGAGTGGAATGGTGTGCCGCGCCGTCGCCGTGCCCCAGGGGGTCGGGTCTGAGCGATCGGCGCGGCACCCCCGCCGGTCGGGAGTGACCGGCAGCCTGTGCTCACCTGCCCTCGGGCAGTGAGGCTCCGGTGGGCGCGGTGCGCGACACCGGTGGTCGATGGATGCGCGGCATGGAGTGGAGCCGCACGCGGGGGTTGATTTCCGCCGAGGGTTCAGGGACCGACGGAGCGAAGTCGGTCGGCCCAGAAAGCACGTCCCGGGCCGCAGGAGGTTGCTCCGACGGGTGGGATGTGTCCGGTGGTCTCGATGTGCTGCCGTCTTGGCAGTTGCCCTGCGCGGGCCTGTCGTTCACCGTCTCGCGCCGGTGTTCCGGTGAGCTGGAAACGCTGGCCGCTGGGCAGGCGCAGCACCACGCAACCGGGTTGCCGGCCGATCCACTCGACCTGTCCGGCCACGGTGATCAGCGGTCCCCGGACCTCCGGCGGCGGAACGCTCACCGAGGTCATCCCCGAGGGCTTACCGGTCCCGGACGAGCGGGAGTTGACATCGTCCCCGGGAGTCGAGGTCGTGATCGGGTCGAGTGCGTCGATGCCGGCCGGAGGGTGGGTGGCGCAGGCCGCGAGTACCACGAGGCCACCCGAGAGCCCCAGCCAGGTCCGGCCTCGTCGGTGTGCCGTCATCGCCGTGTGTCCTCGTCCGTCGACGCCTCCGCGATGGAACCGGTCGACGCCGCCGGCCGGACGTGACCGCGTGACCGCCACAGCACCGCCGCGTGGACCGCCCCGGCCGCCGCGATCAACGAGTTGGGCCATGCCATCCGCGGCGCGAGGTCGTCGAGGACGGCGTGCGCGGTGTCGGCGTCGAACCCCCGACCCAGCAGCCACACCTGCGACGGCAGACCCGCTCCTCGCAGTACGGCGTAGATCTCCTCGGTGGCGGGCAGGTAGCCCAGTACCCACCGGCCGCAGCGGTCGGGCTGGAGGGGCGCGGACAGGTCGTCGTCGTCACCGTCACGGCGCCAGGCCCAGCCCCACTCCTCCACTCCCGCCGTGGTGAAGACACCGAGTCCGGTGGTCGTGGCCCGGCGGGCGTCGACGGTGAGGAAGAGGGTTTCGTCGTCGAAGACGGTGACCTGTGCCGGTACCGCCGGTGAAAGTCGCCAGCCCTGTGCCGCAGCGTGCAGTGCACCATCCGGCGCGTCGAGATCGACAACGAACCGACGGAGGTCGTCGATCAAAGCCCGTGCCTGGTCCAGGCGTCGCACGGCCTCGCCGTGCAAGCGCACCGCATCCTCCAGGGCGCGGCTGTCAGGTGTGGTGGTCGATCGGGTCGCCACGAGGCGCCGTTCCGCGGAGTCGACGTGCTCCAGCGCGTCGGCGGCATCGGCTCGCAGTGCCGCGTCCATCATCAGCAGGTCGTCGGCCGCCTCGGCGGTCAACCGCAGCGCCTTCTCCCCCAGCAGGTGTTGCGTCAACGTCGGCGGCACCGCGTCGGCTCGGTGGCCCAGTAGTACGAGTAGCTGCCCGTCGACGGTGTGGCGCCATCGTGCCCGGCGTGTCTTCATCGGTTCCCCCCTACAGGTCACTGGTTTCAGGCCGCGCCCGACTGCCTCGACAAGTCCCCACATCGACCAGTCCCCGGCCTTGGACGGATTTGCCCCGGATTCCGCAAGCAGTCCATCCCGAACGCACACCCTGGACTGTCGCGACCTCCATCGACCGCCCGAGCCACCTTGCGGATTCATCAACCACAGCGGGTGTCACTGCCAGACAAACAATGGCATATGTCCACCCACCACGTCACCAGGAAAGCCGAAAAAAGGATAAACAAGTCTTCTATCTGCGCAAACACAGAAGCCGGACGGGCGGCAGAATTTCATTGCGCGAAATTGTTCCATTCACCGACAGGTCGACTTTCACCAATCGGAAGACCCACGTGCCGCCATCGACTGGACCATTTTCCACCGGTTGAAATGGTTTCAACGATCTCCCGCGAGAGCTACTGTTCCCCGGACATGACTGGCAACGCACCTGACTGATCGCTGTTTCATGGAGAAAATCCGGAGGAGACACACCATGTATGTGCGCACCGCGACGACTGGACCTCCACGTCACCAGGTCCACACGCCATGGCAGGTGGGGCCACCGTCAAGCGGTTCTTCTCGTCCGCCGGGTGCACCGCCGGGACGGGCGGCGTCGAGGTGGTCCGCGGCCGTCACGGTGGCTGCGACCGGACGAGGTGGGGCATGACCGACATCGACCGCCGTGCCGTGGCGAGTCGGGTGATCCGGCTGCTGGGTGGCACGCTGCTGATGGGCGTGGCCATCGCCGCGTTGGTCCGCGCACAGCTGGGTCTGCTACCGCTGGATGTGCTGCACCTGGCTGTCAGCCAACACACCGGCTGGACCCTCGGCGGCGCCTTCATCGCCGTCCAGGCGACGCTGCTGATGACCTGTCTACCGCTGCGCATTCGTCCCGGAACAGGGACTGTCGCCGCTGCCGCGATCCCCGCGCTGGCATGCGACGTCGTACTGGCGTCGATGCCGGCACCCCAGAACCTGGCGTGGAAGCTGCTGTTGTTCGTGACAGGAGGAGTGCTGTTCGCCGTTGGTGTTGCCCTCTACCTCAGTGCGCAGATGGGGACGCTTCCACGCGACAGCCTGATGCTGGAGCTGCACCGCCGCCACCCGCGGCTACAACCGGCGCCGATCCGGGTCGTCGCGGACGCCACCTGCCTTCTGACCGGCTGGCTGCTCCTGGGACCGATCACCGCGGTCGTTGACGGCACCGTGGGACCGGCGACGCTGCTGCTGGCAGCCTTGCTCGGGCCGGGCATCGCGTTCCTTGTCCGCCGGATCAAGCGGTATCCCACCTGCTCCCCGCACCATCGCGCATCGAGCTGAAGCCGATCCCCGGATCCGCGAGACCGCAAGATCCAAACACGAACTGCGCCACGCGCATCCCCCGGTTCCAACGACGCCTGACGGAGGTCGAGGTCGAGGACGCCACGCCCACCCCAGGCGCTGACAACCCATCACGTACTTCCGCGCCCGCAAGGCTCCGCCGCCCGGATGCGCCGGAAGCTTACTTGCGGGACGGTCCCGCCGGGTGCAGGAACACCACGGCAGGCCTGGACCCGGACTCTTCTGCGGAAGGCCGAGCCGTGCACGACATCCTGCCGTACCAGCGCCACCGGGCGGTGAGCCCGTGAGCATCGAAGCGATCAACTGGGCGCTGAACACCGCCCCGATCCCCACCGACCGCAAGGACGCGGCCGCGCTGACGATCACGCTGATCGCGCTCGCCAACCACGCGGGCCCCGACGGGTCGGAGGCGTTCCCGTCGGTCGACCGGATGATGCGCTATACCCGGCTGTCACGGCGTACCGTGCAGCGCGCGCTGCGGTCGCTGGAGGAGTTGGGGCTGATCAAGCCGGGCCGTACCCACTACCGCGACGCCCAGATCGAACGCGCCGACCTGCGCCCTCAGGTCTACGACCTCGTCCTGTCGGCGGGGTTGTCCACAGGCACGGGTACGAGGCGTCAGGACGATGTCCCGCCGGCCCCGACGGGGCGTCAGGAGAACGCGAACGGGGCGTCAGCAGCGACGCGACGGGGCGTCAGCATGACGCCCGAAACATCCCTGAACCAAAAGATCAACCGTCCTGCGCCGAGCGCACCCCCGGCAGGACGCTCGGCGGTCTCGGCGGAGTGCGGCGCCTGCGACGCCCGTACCGGTGACCCGATCAGCGCCCGGGTGGTGTGGCTGGACGAGGACCGCACCCGGTCCACACCATGTCCGCGCTGCGCCCCGGCCCGGAGGGGAGGTGCCCGGTGAGCAAGACCAAGCGCGCCGCGCACCTCACCCCCTCCGCCCGCCTGAAGCACCTGAGTGGCCGACGAAACGATCCATACGTCGGAGAGCTGCTTGGCCTGCGTCGCCGAGGCAAGCCGCGTCCTGCTGCTGACGGACGACACGAACCACCTGGTGGTGCGGATGCTCCAACGCCCACACGCCGTCATTGACGAGAAGTCCCTGCCCTACCTGTCCGGGCAGTCGATGCACGCCGCGCCTCGTTGCCACCGGCACCGGCACCGGCGACAATCCCTGTGGGGTGCCAGAACTCTGCACTCGAGCGTTGAACTGCGGCGATCCTGCACTCTGGGCTTCAGGGGTCGGCTTACGCCTGGACGTGCTCAGCCCCGTACAGGTGAACGTGCCCAGTTGGTGATGCGCCGACCACGAGCTCTCGTCCGTCTTCTGTGGACGTTGACGGCGTCGGGCGGCCGGGTCCTCCTCATGCCACCTTGATGACGACCTTGCCCGAGGTGTGACCGTTCTCGACGGTGGCGAGGGCGGCCGGGGCGTCGGAGAGCGGGTGGACCGCGGTGATCACGGGTGTGAGTAGTCCGTCGAGGGCCAGCCGGGCTGCCCGCTCCAGGTTCTCGCGGTCGAGGCGACGCTCGACGAAACGCCCACCGAGATCGGGCACGGACATGTCACCCACGGCGATGACGTTGCGGGGATCCCTGACCAGTGGGGCGACCGTGCGCAGCGAGGTGCCTCCGACCAGGTCGACGATCCCGTCGAAGCCGTCCGGGACCAGCTCGCGTGTCGCGGCGACGACGTCTCCGGCGGCGTAGTCGATGAACCGCACCCCGATGGCTTCGGCGTGCTCTCGCTTGGCGGTGCTCCCGGTGCCGATCACGCGCAACCCGCGCCCGACGGCCAGCCGGGCGACGGCGAGGCCGACCCCGCCCCCGACCCCGTTGACCAGGATCGTGGCACCGGCCGGGAGGCCGAGCTGGTCGAGCACGTCCACCGCGGTCGTCCCGGCCACCGGCAGCGTTGCCGCCACGGTCGGGGACAGGCCCGCCGGGATGCGCGCGGTGTTCCGCGCGGACAGCACCGTCGTCTCGGCGTAGGTGCCGCCACCGGTGAGTGCGAAGCCGAAGACCGCGTCACCCACCTCGAGCCCGTCGACGCCCTCGCCCAGGGCAAGAACGATCCCGGCTGCTTCCATGCCCAGCACGCGGGGAAACGGACGCCCGCCGTCGAGCCCGGGGACCAGACCCGAGCGCACGAGGTGGTCGAGGGGATTCACACCGGCGACGTCGACCCGGATCAGCACCTCGCCGCGACCGGGGACGGGATCGGGACGATCGAAGAACTCCTGCACCTCGGGCCCGCCGTACCTGCGGAAACCCCATGCTTGCCCCATCTTCTGCCGCCTCCTGTGTGACCGACCCGGGGGTTCCGGGCTCTGCGGCCATCCTCACCGCTCACACCGATGTGAGGGGCAACGGGCTGAGGCGCGGGTCACAGCATCAGGCCGACGGTGTCACCGGTTCCGGGGCCGTGGACAGCTCCGCCCGGTGCCGGCTGTTGGCCCCGATCAGCACGTCGAGCGCGTCCCGGGTCTCGACCAGGTGCGCGATGTCGGCGTCGATCCGGGCTCGCTCACGCGTCATCGCCGTGAACGTCTCCTCGGCGACGCCCAGGTCACCGGGGAGATCCACGCACGGCAGCACGGTCGCGATCACCCGGCTGGACATACCCGCGTCGAAGAGTTGCCGGATGAGCGACACGCGCTGAACCGCGGCATCGGAATAGTGACGCTGCCCGACGTCGGAGCGTGAGCTGGTCAGCAGGCCCTGCTCCTCGTAGTACCGCAGTGAGCGCCGACTCACGCCCGTGCGCTTGGACAGCTCGCCGATCCGCATCCCCGAAAGCCTACGGGCCGGGTGGCGGCGCCGTCGGCGGCGGTCGTGGACTCGCGGTCGGTGGGCGCGGCCGCCACCGTCGGCCGGGCGACGCGGGGATGGGACGGCGGGAAGGAGGTCGCCGGCCGCAGGCGGCACATCGTGGTGGACACCCCGGGACTGCTGGTGGCGGTGCTGGTGACCCCGGCCTCGGCGCAGGACCGGTCGGAAACGGTCACCGACGCAGCACCCGAGCACATGGCTCGGCGAGGAAGATCGAGGCGGCCAGGACGTCAGGACGTCAGGACGTCGTGACGGTCGCGACGGTCTGCCCCGAGCCGTCCGCGGCTCACCGGGCGATGGCCTCGGGGACCTGGTCGAAGGGGTGCACGGACGTCACCGGTGGGGTGATGCGTCCGGCGGCGAGCATGGCGGACAACGCGCTCACCGTGGCAGCCCGTTCGGTGTCGTCGCGGAACGCGGAGATGACGCCGGCGACGGAGTAGTCCCTCATGAGCAGGTCCTGTGCGTCGAGGCGGGCTACCTGCCCGCTCGCGAACCCCACGATGAGGACGCGTGCGCCGGAGGGTGCCAGGACGGTGGCGGCGGCGGTGTACGCCTGGTCGCCGACGGTGTCGTAGAGCACGTCGATGCCGTGCCCGCCGGTCATGTCCTCGATCTCCGCCTTCGACGAGCGATCGCGACCGGTGCGACCCGTGACCGGCGTCCCGGTCGGGGGTCGCGCCGTCACCCCTGACCGGTCAGTCGTCCCGGGCCGGGTGGAGGACCGGGTTGATCGCGGCGAGCGCGGCGGCCAACTCGCGGGCACCGCGACGCGTCCGCTCGTCGGCGTCCCGCCCCAGCACCCCGCACTCCCGCACAGCGGCGTCCCGATCGCCGGCGAACACCCCGAACACGTCGAGCACCGCGGCGTGGATCCAGTCGACGTGCCCGACGTCGGCGGCGGCGAGAGCCGAGGCCACCACGGCGAGCCCCACCACGTCCCCTCGCCTCAGCAACGCTTCCGCCGTCACCCTGGTGACGAACGTGTCCTCCGGGTCGAGCACGAGCCGCAGCAGCGTCTCCCCCGCCTCCGCCAGCTCCGCGAACCGGGCCAGGGCTCCACCCGCGTCCGCCCTGTCCCGGCAATCAGGACTGCCCGCGAGCCCGACCAGCGCCACCACCGCGGCGCGCCTTGCCTCGTCACTCATGACCGCATCCTCCCGCGACCGGAACACGGCGCACTCGGCGCGCCGACCTCGGAGGTCCCGGGCAGCTGGACGATGTTCATGTGCAGCCACAGCTCGAAGCAGCGCCGGGTAACCGCAGCACCCAGCCGGTCCGCACCGCCGGCGCCCAGGACCTGGTCACCGACCAGTTCCACGCCCAGCAGCTTCTCCCCACCTGGAACCCCGAACCGCACCGGTCGACCGCCGACACCTTGGTGGCACTGGTTGAGCGGATGGCCCGGGAGGACTCCGGCTGGGGCTACCGGCGGATCCAGGGCGGACTGCTCAAGCTCGGCCGCCGGGTAGCCGCGGCGCCCATTTGTCACGTGCTCGGGCGCCTGCGCATACCCGCCCGCGCCGGAGCGTGACACCGACACCTCCTGGCGGCGGTTCCTGCGCGCCCAAGCCGCGGGCGTTCGCGGGTGTTCGCGGCTGTCGCGCAGCAGTGCCCACAGGACGTCGACTCGTCGAAGCGCCAGGGCCAGGGCCATCAGGGCTTGGACGGGGCGTTTGCCTTCACCGCGTTCCTCTGGGACGGCTTTCGGTGAGCCTGCCGCGCAGACGGGCGGCGTCGCGCACCGGCGGCAGGCCGTAGGCGCGGCGGTACTCGCGGGTGAACTGGGTGGCGCTGGCGTAGCCGACGGCCTCGGCGGTGTGCGCGGCCGTGGTGTCGCCCGCCACCAGCAGGCGCCGTGCCTCCTGGAGCCTCAGGTGCTTCTGGAACCGCAGCGGGCTCATGCCGGTGGTGGCCTTGAAGTGCCGGTGCAGGGTGGCCGGGCTCATGTGCGCGACCGCCGCGACCTGCTCCACGGTGATGGGCTCGGTGAAGTGGGCGGCGATCCAGTCGGCTGCGGCGCGCACCCTGGTCAGGGCCGAGCCCGCGGCCGCGAACTGGCGCAGGGTCGGGCCGAGCGGGCTGCCGAGCAGGCGGTAGAGGATCTCGGCCTCCACGCGGGCGGCCAGCGGCCGGATGTCGTCGGGGGTGTCGAGCAGCCGCACCCAGCGGGTGACGGCGTCGACGAGTTCGGGGCTCATCGTGGCGGATACCTGGCCCGCGACCGGGACGGCCGGGTCCTCGCCGTCGAGTTCGAGCAGCAGGTCGGCCAGCGCGGGGCCGTCCAGGTGCAACACGACCGAGCGGTACGGCACCTCTTCGAACACGGCGGTGACCGGCAGGTCGAGCGAGTTGAGGAACATGTCGCCGCGGCGCGCCAACCGGCTGTGCTCCCCCGTGACGGTGCGCTTGACGCCCTCGGCGATGAAGCACACCATCGGCTCGTAGCGCAGCGAGAGGGGGTTGACCAGGTCGTCGAGGGCCACCACGGTGAGCCGGGGCACGGCGGTGGTGCCGGACCACAGGCCGTTGCGGTGGCGGCCCACGGCCGCCGCGAGCTGGTCGAGCACGGGCCGCTCCGAACAGGCGAGTGAGAGGATCGGGCAATCCTATGCGGTTCGCCGCCCATGCCGGCGCGCCGGGTGGGCCCTAGCGTCGAGGGCATGACACAGCAGCAGGACCCGCCCACGCGCGTGCTCGGCACACAGGGCCTGGAGGTCGGCGCGATCGGTCTCGGCACGATGGGCATGACGATGGCGTACGGCGCGGGCGACGAGGAGGGCGGCATCGCCACCATCCGCCGCGCCCACGAGCTGGGCGTCACCCTGTTCGACACCGCCGAGCTGTACGGCATGGGCACCGGCAGCAACGAGCGGCTGCTGGGCCGCGCGGTGGCCGGGTTCCGGGACGAGGTCGTGCTCGCCACGAAGTTCGGCTTCGACCTGACCGATCCGGCGAACGTGGGCGCGAAGCTCGACAGCAGGCCCGAACACATCCGAGAGGTCACCGAGAACAGCCTCCGCCACCTGGGCACCGACCACATCGACGTCCTCTACCAGCACCGGGTGGACCCGGACGTGCCCATCGAGGACGTGGCGGGCACGGTCGGCGAGCTGGTCGCCGAAGGCAAGATCCGGTTCTTCGGGCTGAGCGAGGCGGGCCCGGACGTGCTGCGGCGCGCGCACGCCGTGCACCCGGTGTCGGTGTTGCAGACCGAGTACTCGGTGTTCGAGCGCGCGGTCGAGGTCGAGGTGCTGCCGGTGGTGCGGGAGCTGGGCATCGGGTTCGTGCCGTATTCACCGCTCGGCCGCGGGTTCCTCACCTCCGCGGTGAGGCCGGCGGACGAGTACCCGGCGGACGACATGCGCAGCTGGGACGACCGGTGGCAGCCGGGCAACTACGAGCGCAACGTCGCCGCGGTCGAGGCGCTGACCGCGCTGGCGCGGGAGAAGGGCGCGACGGTGACGCAGCTCGCGCTGGCGTGGCTGCTGGCGCAGGGCGAGGACGTCGTGCCCATCCCCGGCACGCGCAGCCCGGAGAGGTTGGCCGAGAACGTGGCGGCGGCGCACGTGGTGCTGACGGCGGAGGACCAGTCGCGGGTGCTGGAGGTCCTGCCCAAGGGCGCGGCCGGCTCCCGCTACCCCGAGGCGATCATGCCGACCTGGTGATCACCCGACAGCGCACCCCGAACGGGTCCTGACCACGCCACGCGCCCCGTGCAGACGAGGACGGCGGCAGCCAGGACGAGACCGAGCTCGAGTCGACACGGGTGGCCGGCCTCCACATCGTGTGAGCGGTGATGCCGTTCTGTCGTCGCGTGGTTCGCTCCCGACCCGTCTGCTGAGGCTGCGGAGTCGGTCAGGCGGGTCGGGAGCGCACGGGGGTCAGGACGCGGTGCAGGTGAGGGCGGGGGTTCCGGCGGTGCCGGAGGCGACGAAGCCGAGGGTGCCGGAGGCCCCGGCGGCGAGGGAGCCGTTGTAGGCCGCGTTGCGGGCGCTGACGGATGTCCCGCTGGTGGTCGTGGTGGCGCCCCAGATCGAGTTGATCCGTTCCCCGTTGGTGAAGGACCAGGTGATGGTCCAGCCGGTGATGGCGGTGGGTCCGGCGGTCACGCGCACCTCGGCCTGGAAGCCGCCGGACCACTGGGAGGTGGTGCGGAAGGTGGCCGAGCAGCCCCGGGACGGGATCTCGGTGGGCGTGGTCGTCGTGCTGGTGGGAGTGGTCGTGCCGGTGGGCGTGGTCGTCGTCGTGGGCCCGCCGCCGTCGGTGAAGTTGACGTCGCTGCAGAAGTAGTAGGTCTGGTCGGCGTGGCCGGCCTGCCAGACGGTGAACAGCAGGTGGTGGCCGGTGCGGCCGGGTGCGTCGACCTCGACGGGGGTCCTGGTGCCGGTGGGGATCCTGCCGGTCTGTCCGACCAGTTCCAGGTCGGCCCACCGGGGTTTCCGGGTCTTGGGGTCGAAGCCCTGTTTGGTGGCGTAGACGCGGATGTAGTCGGCGCCGTGGGAGGAGGTGTCGTTGAGGTTGAGGGTGAACCTGTTGGGGCGGTCGGCGGCCTTCCAGTTGCCGGGCTCGTCGAAGGCGGCGTAGCGGCCGTTGAAGGTCATGCCGCCGCTGCACAGCTGCCCGTCGGGGACGGCGGCCTGGTGGTTGCCGCCGACGCCGTCGCGCAGCAGGCCGTTCCAGTTGTACATCGCGGACGGGTCGGCCTGCCACGCCTTGTGGCACAGGGGGTCTTCGGCGGCCATCTGCGGCGACGGGCCGTTGGGCCACCGCAGGTAGCAGCCGTAGTGGCGCGCGGGCGGGTCGCTGACCGCGCCGTGGGCGGAGGCCGTGCCCGCGCCGAAGGTCACCAGCAGGGTGGTCAACAGCGCCAGGCAGGCGCCGACCGCCGCCGACACCCGCCACGCGGGGCCCGCCTTCACGGTCAGGGCGCCTCGTGACCGGCCGGAGGTCGTCCCGGATGGGTTCAGCATGTACACCGCCAAATCTTCGTTGACCGACGACGGGAATCTCGGAGTTCCGGCCCGCGGCGGAACCGGTGGGGCCCGACTCACCGCCGCGCGGTCGAGGTCGTGGAGCCGTGTCGGGCCCTGTCCCGATGCGGGTCGTAGGGTTGTCGAACGGTTTGCGTCAGGACGGCGTGGAGGGTGCGGCGGCGCAGACGGCCGAGCACGGGTGCCATGCACCGCACTCCTATGGCACGCAGCCTCGCCCGCCCGCTCTGGGAGCGCTCCCAGTGGGTTTAGTTTCATCAGCGTGAACGCCCGTGGCATCCGTCTTTCGGGTGAAAATTGCGCAACTTCACCGATCGACGGGTCGTGATGTCGTGTTACCTGAGCGACACCGTCCGCGCGTGGTGCCGCAGCGCCACCGACATGTGTCCGCGACGTTCTCGACGACGTGCAGCGCACCGAAGTACCGACCGCCGTTTCCTCGCCCGTGGCGGCGGGGGTCTCGGGAGGATGAGAACGCCGCGCTGCGCAGGCGGGTCCGCGAGTTGGAGGAGGAGCGGGACATTCCGCGCAAGGCGGCGAGGTATTTCGCCGGAGAGACGCGCCGGTGGACCGCTTCCGGTTCGTCGACAACCACCGGCGCCGCCACGGCGTGAAGCGGTTGTGCCAGGTCGTCGGGATCGCCCGATTCGGTTTCCACCGCTGGAAGACGACCGCGTCGGACCAGGTCTGCCGCGCCGCGGCCGACGCCCGTCTGGCGGCCCGCATCCGCACCGTCCACCGCGACTCCGCCGGCGCCTACTGCGTCCCGCGGATCACCGCCGAACTGCGCGACGCCGGTCAACTACAAGCGCGCCGCCCGGATCATGCGCCAGGTCGGTCTGTCCGAACTGCGGCTGCACCGCGCCACCCTCGCCGATCCGGCCGCGATCAAAGCCCCGGACCTGCTCGGACGCGACTTCACCGCCGAGATCCTCAACGCCTCCTTCAACCACGAGACCCGCCAAGGCACCCGGCATCGGGGCAATGAAACGGAAGCACGGCTGACCGCCTTCGGTTGGCCGCACCGCCACAACACCCGACGACGCCACCCCCACCTCGGGCCGAAGTCCCCGATCGACCACGAGAACAGCCCCACTTCAACACCGGCTACGCTGAGTCAAGCCGCACAACCCTGCGGCCGGCATCCAGGGTGAAGGCCCGTCGGTGGGAGCTGATTGACTGGCCGGATGTTCGAAACCCCCGACGAGCTCCACAGCCTCCAAGTACTGCTCGACACGTCTCTGGCCGGCTCCGGCAGCCACCTCAAATCGATCGTCCGGCCAGGTGAGAGCACCTTGGACGCCGAGCAGGTCGTCCGGGTCTGCCAAGGCATGTGCACCCTGGCCATCGCCACGGTCACCCGGCGCGGTGAGCCACGCATCAGCGGCGCCGACGGGCACCTCCTGCATGGCCGCTGGATCTTCGGCACCCACCGCCAGGCCGCCAAGGCCCGTCATCTCGCGGCGCGGCCCGGCATCAGCGCGACCTTCATGCGCGGCGAGCAGCTCGGCATCTTCACGCACGGACACGCCGTTCCGCTGAACCCCGAGGGGAGGAGCAGCGACCCGACCTGGCCGGCGATCCGCGACTACCTCGTCAACCACTACGACGGCGACGGCGATGACCCGTTCTGGGACGAGAACGTCTGGTACCGCATCGACCCCAGCTGGATGGTCGCCTACAGCACCGACCCCGTCGGGCTGCTCGACCAACAACCATCAGCCTGAAGAGAGCGCGCGCGAGTCCACCCCAGGCCGTCACTCCGGGGCCAGTCGAGGGTGACGTCTTCACCCGGACATGCTCTCAACACGCTGAAGCACTCGTTCTACCAGCGACGACGACTTTTCGAGCAGCACAGGCTGTAGGCGTCGTCCTCGACCCACAGCCATCCAGTCGGTCAGCACATCCCGATCGCACAAGATCACCACAGCCCGCCTCCTGTCAGCATTCGGTGGCGGAGGGGTGGCGGGTGGTAAAGCTGGTAATCCGAGGGCCAGCCCGTGTCGACGTTGTGGGCTCGGGAGGCGTTGACGTTGCGCTTGGGATCGGCGTTGAGCAGTTCGTCCGGGTTGAGCTCGGGGCTGTAGCCGGGCATCGGGTGCAGCTCGACCCGCTCGGCGTTGGCCTCCAGCCAGGTGCGGACGGCCTTGCTGCGGTGGACCGGGTGCCGGTCGGCGATGACGTGCACCTTCCGGCCCGCCTGGCGGGCCACACGGTCGAGGAATGCGGTGAACACGGCGGCGGTGCAGCGGTCGGTGAACACGGTGAACCACAGCGCGCCGCGCGAGGCGACCGCGGACATGACGTTGACCCGCAGCCGTTTCCCGGTCACCCGCACGATCGGCGTTCTGCCCTTCGGCGCCCAGGACCGGCCGGGCGGGGCGGCACCCGAGCGCAGCCCGCACTGGTCCACCCAGGCGATCACCGCGCACTCGGCCTTCGCCCGTGCCTCGATCGCCGGATACTCCTCGTCCAGCCACGCGCGTGCCGCGGCGGGCTGCTCCTCATAGGCGCGGCGGGCCGGACGCTGCGGGGTGAAGCCGTGGCGGCGCAGCCACAACCCCACGCCCTGCTCGGTCATATCCACTCCCACGACCAGGCGGATCAGCTCGACCACCGCCCGGCGGGTCCACAGCGGGCCGCCGATCGGCAATTCCTCCGGCGTGTAGTCGGCCATCGCCGCGAACAGGGTGCCCCGATCCTCCGCATTGATCAGCTCGGCGGGGCCGGGACGTCCTTTGCGGGTCGCAAGTCCGTCGCGACCGCCCACCACGATCGCACCAACCAAACCGACCGCCACCAGGGCTCCGACACCCGATTCCTCAACACCACCACACCGTTCCGCCAACACCCCACCGATCCGGGGACCTCCGCCGCCACCCTGCCCCCGCTGCGGGCCCGAACTGCACGCAGTCCGGCAGGTCCTGGCTCGATCAGCATGGTCGATGTGGCCTGGCAGCCTGCTACCGGTGGTACAGGTAGGAACCCACTGCGGCTCGGAGGTAGGTGGCATCCGGAGGTGCCGGATCGGTGATCCCCTTCGTGGCCTCGCCCAGGTGACGGCGGTCGTAGCGGCGGTCGTGGCGGAAGAAGCTCAGGAACGGGGACACGACGTCGTAGAACAGCCGTTGGACCGGGGACGGTGAGGCCGGTGCCGGACCGAAGGTCAGGGTCATCCGGGGCAGGTGGTGCGCGATGGCAGCCAGCAGGTCGGTGTTGGCGGTCTCGTGCGGGCTGACCAGGTGGTAGGTGTCGACCAGGTTCACCGGTGGCCGGCTCGCGACGGCGCGCATCATGCGCACCGCGTGCTCGACCGGCAGGCAGTTTATCGTGCCGTTCGGCCGGCCCGGCAGCGGCAGCGGCAGCGACGTGCTGCCTTCGGGTGTTCCGGCGAGGTAGGTGTCGGCTGCCGTGAGCAGCGGGCTCGGGGCTACCGGGCCGTCGCCGAGGAATGGCGAGGCGATGCGGGCGAGGGTGGCGAACGTGTGGCCCGGCGCGCCGTCGGGGATGGGCTGGTCGGTCAGCAGCAGGCTCGGCCGGTACACGCTGACCGGGCGGTGGTGCCGTCGCGCCCAGGAGCGGACCAGCACCTCGGCTTCGTACTTCGACGCCTCGTAGTAGTTCTCGAAGCCCGCCGAGTCGTCCAGCTCGTCCTCGAAGACCGTGCCGTCACGCCGACCGCCCGCGACGTAGGCGGTGCTCACGTGGTGCACGCGCGGGCGCCGCGCACCGGCCGCGGCCAGGTCGAGCACGCCCTGCGTGCCCACGACGTTCTGGGCGGTGAACGGGTCGCGGGGACCGGTCAGCGCGACCAGGGCGGCGCTGTGCCACACCGTGTCGAGTGAATCGGCGAGCTTCCGGTACGTGGTCGCGTCGAGCCCGAGGTGCGGTTTGCCCACGTCGCCTTCGACCACGGTCACCAGGTCGGTGGCGCGGGCGAGGGTGGCGGTGTCGGCGCCCGCGGCGGCGAGCGCGCCCATCAGCCGGTCGCGGGACGATCGCCGTGCTTTCGGGCGCACCACGGCGGTGATCGGTTCGCCGCCGCCGAGGAGTTCGCGCAGCAGGTGGGAGCCGAGGAAGCCGGTGGCGCCGGTGATGCCGATGGTCACGGTGTGTTCTCCCGTTGGATGCGGTAGCGCGTCCACTCCTCCGGCAGCCGGACGCCCGCGAGGGTGAGTTGGTTGAGGCGGGCCAGGTGCGCGGTGCCGCGCAGGAGGTGCCGGTTGACGTCGGCGACCTGGCGGTTGGACCACTCCTCCAGGTGGGAGCCGCGTACCCAGTCGTTGAAGGCGCCCATCGCCGGACCGCACCAGATCTGGTAGTCCGCCTCGCGGTCCGGCTCCCCCGCGACCGCCCAGCGCGAGGACATCGCCAGGTACCAGCGGAACACCATCGCCATGGCGCGCTTGGGGTCGGCGGTGGCCCGGGTGACGGCCGCGGGGTCGGTGGTCATCTTGTGCTCCGCGGCCTGCCGCCACACCTCGTCCAGGCGGTGCCGGAACACCCGCTCCAGCCGAGCCCGCTCGTGCGCCGGCAGTGCGTCCAGGCCGTCGTGGCGATCGTAGAGCTGGTGCAGGCGCCGGGCCTGCACCGGGAACCGGCTGCCCGCCCGCAGGACCTGGACGGTGGTGCCCGCCTCGAACGCCACGGGCGACGGCGCGGACTCGAAGTCGGTGATCCCGGCGGCGGCGAGCATCCGCCGTGCCGCGTCGGAGGTACCCGCCTCGACGCACGACTGGTTGATCGAGCCCGTGACGACGTACGCCGCGCCCAGGGAAAAGGCGGCGAGAGCGGCGTGCGGCGTGCCGATCCCGCCGGCGGCGCCGATGCGGACCGGCTCGGCGTAGCGGTACTGCCGCTGGACCTGGTCGCGCAGCGCGGCGATCGCGGGGAGCAGCACGGAGAGCGGACGTCCGTCGGTGTGCCCGCCGGAGTCGGCTTCCACGGTGATGTCGTCGGCCAGGGGCAGCCGCTCGGCGAGCCGGGCCTCGTCGGCGGTGAGCCGGCCCTCGGCGACCAGCTCGCCCACCTGCGTCCGGTCGACCGGGCGCAGGAAGCGCAGCGCGATGTCGGGGTGCGCGACCTTGGCGACCACGCGGTTCGCGGGGACGACCGCCCCGGAGCGGTCCTGGGTGACGCCGGACAACCGGTAGTGCAGCACCTCCTTGCTGATCAGCATGTTGCCCGACACCTCCAGGCAGCGCACCCGGTGCCGGGTGAGGCAGCGGATCAGCTCGACCATGCCCCGCTCGTCACGGCCGTCGTGGATGAAGTTGACGGCGAAGGGCAGGTCTGGGATCTCCCTGGCCAGCCGCGCCACCGCGGCGTCCACGTCGCGCAGGGGCAGAGCGGCGGCCCCGTAGGAGGCGAGGAACCCGGCCCTGGCCATCGCGATGACCAGTTCGACGGAGGCGATGCCGTGCGCCATGGATCCGGCCATGAGCGGGAACCGGGTGCCGTGGTGGCGGGCGAACCGGCTGTCGCCGAGGTGTTCCGGCGGCACCGCGGGCGCGCTGGCCAGCAGGGAGAGTCCCGGTGCCGTCGGGTACCGGGTGCCGGCGCCGATGCCGCGCCCGGTCCGCACGATGAAGCAGGGCCGGTCCACCGCCTCGACCACCCGCCGGATGCCTTCCGGCTCGTGCTGGACGGCGCCGTCCGCGATGGTCGCGGTCACGCGTCACCACCCTCGAACGGCGCGAGCGACCGCGACTGGAGCAGGTGGTGGACGTCGAGCGCGGAGGCGTGCGCGCGGGCCACGGTGTCGCGCAACCGCCGCAGGTCGTCGGGCTGACCGACGCGCGGTGACGCGGCCAGCAGCGGTTCGCCGTCGAACGACAGCACCTCGTTCACCGCGAGGTCCCGACCGCCGGGCGCCACGTCGAGCTGTGGGGCATGCGCAGCATCTTCAGCCCGGTCACGCGTTGCAGGACGCGGCCGTCGGCGGTGGACGCCGTCACGTCGACCCGCACCTCCAGGCCGTCCTCCCCCGCGAACCGGACCTCGATGGCGAACGGCTCGTCGGCGGGCAGCCGGTCGGACATCCGCCAGTTCTCGACGCCGACCGGCAGGCACACCGAGTCGTGCCGCTTGACGACGAACAACCCGGCCGCCTGCACGAGCTGGTCGGCCGGCACCGTGCTGTGCAGGCGGCCCGCGAAGGCTCCCGTCGCCAGGTCGGTGTCGGCCACCGCGCACTCCAGGACCATCCCGGAGTCGTCCTCGGCCAGCACTCGGCGCAACCCGCGCAGGGTGGGGCCGCAGAACAGCACGTCGAAGAAGTCCGGGGGCGCGGTCGGCGGCGCGGCCAGCTCCTCGTGCCAGGCACGGCCGTGCTCGTGGTCGTGTGACATGCGCCTGCCGGTCGCGAAGGTGCCGGCGTACCGGGGGGTGTGGCGGTTGTCCGGGCCCGCGCTGGTGATGGTCACGCGCAGCGCCTCGCCTTCGGCGGGCCGCACTTCCGCGGTGAAGGTGGACCGCTCGTCGCCGTCGAAGACCAGCCCCTTGTGCACGGCGAAGTCGCGGCACTCCACGACGTGCTCGCCGGGTCGGAGGTGTTCGAGCACGTTGACGCACCAGCCCATCGCACCGGTCAGCGGCAGCACCGGGTACTCGTCGATGGTGTGGTCGCGCAGCACCGGCTCGGCCAGGAGGTGGTCGAGCCGGCGCACGACCCGGAGCCCGGCCGCGGGCAGCGGCGCCGAGGGCGCGGGCAGCGTGATCGGCGTGGAGATCACGACCACCGGGGACTCCGCGCCGCGTTCGGCGAACACCTCCTCGACGAACCGGGCCGAGCCCGCCTCCTTGCTCATCACCCGCGTGCCGGCCATCTCCAGGCCGGCCCGCAGCGTCTCGGTGATCATGCCGCCGCGCCAGGGACCCCAGTTGATCGCGACCACCCGGCACCGGGGGTGCGCCGCCTGCCAGTCCTGGGCGAACCGGTTGGTCGCGCCGTTGGCGACGGCGTAGGCGGCCTGCCCCGTGTTGCCGATCAGCCCCACGACCGAGGCGAACAGCACCAGGTGCCGCAGCCGTGACGGGTCCAGCGCGCCGAGGACGTTGTGCAGGCCCGCGACCTTGGCGTCGAAGACCCGTTCCACGTCCGCGAGGCTCTTGCCCCGCAGGGGGCCGTCGTTGAGCTCCGCCGCGCCGTGCACGAGAGCGGTGACGCGGCCGGCGTGCGGCGTGAGCGCGGCGGTGACGGCGTCGCGGTCGGTGACGTCGACCGCGAGGTACTCCGCGGTGGCGCCCGCCTCGGCCAGTGCGACGAGGGTGGCCTCGACCTCGCGCCGGGCTCGCAGGACGGCCACCTGCGCTTCGAACCTCGCGGGTGGCATCACCTTGCCGGAGCTTCGCAGGTGGTCCAGCAGGGCGGCGGCCAGGCCGTCGGTCGTGATGCCGGTCGCCCACGCGGGTTCGTCCTCCCGGTTGGTCCGGCCGAGCAGCACGAAGTGGCACGGCGCCCGCCGGGCCAGCGCGACCACGCACGAGGACGTGATGCCGCGTGCGCCACCGGTCACCACGACCACGTCGTCCCGGTCGAACGCCACGTGCGGCGCCGGGGTCGACGGGACCGGGACCAGCCGGGCCACCCGGCGGTCGACGCCGTCGAGGAAGACCTCGTTCACGTCCGCGGCCGCGTCGTCCAACTCCCGCAGCGCCGCCTCGGCGGTGCGCTCGGCGGGCAGCTCCGCCGTCAGCACCACCGACCGGCAGAACAGTTGCGGCGCCTCGTGCGCGAGGGACTTGGCCAGTCCACCGAGAGCCGAGGTGGGCGCGCCGCGGCCCCGGCTGACCGTGAGGAACGCGGCCCGCGCGCCGGTCGCCGCGGTGGCGCACAGCGGGTCCAGCAGCCGCTTGGCGGTCAACAGGGCGTGCGCGTGGCAGCGGACCACGTCGGGTCCGGTGTCCTCGGTCGACGAGTCCGGCACGACCACGAGGTCGACGCGCCCTGCCGCGGCGAGCACGGCGTCCAGTGCGGCGGCCAGGGAGTCCTCGGACCAGTCCGCGAGCGGCAGCGCGTGCACGCGCCACCCGCGGGCCGTGAGCCCGGCGGCCAGGGCCCGGGTCAGCTCCGCTCCGTCGTCCACGAGCACCGCCCGCGGATCGGGGTGGTAGGCGCCGTCGACGACGTCCATCCGGGGCAGCGGGACCAGCCGGACACCGGAGCGCACCACGTCGGCGTCGTCGGCGTCGTCCTCCCCGAACAGCTGCCCCCGCAGGCCGACGAGGAGTTCGACGGTGTCGTTGAGCGTGCGGATCTCGACGAACTGCTGGATGCCCATGCCGTCCAGGCTGCGCACCGGGTACCGCTTCCACAGCTCGCTGAGGATCTCCGCGCGCTTGAGCGAGTCGATGCCCAGGTCGGATTGGAGGTCGAGGTCCGGTTCGAGCATGTCGACGTGGTAGCCGGTCTTGTCCGCCACGATCCGGAGCAGGGTCTCCCTCAGCTCGTCCGGGTCGACGTCTTCGATCGACAGCGGCGGGGCTTGCGCCGGGGTGGGGACGGGACGCGGTGCGGGGGCGGGCGGGGTGACAGGGTGGTCCGGCGCCTCGCGCGGTGGTTCGGGAAGGGGTGGCGCGACAGGCAGCGGGCTCGGCGTCGGCACCGGACCGGGCACGGTCCCCTCGGGGCCGAGGAGCCTGCTCAGCACCTCGTTCGCCCGGACGTGGGCCTCCCCCATCGCGATGCTGTGCTGGGCGACGGCGGCGACCCCGGCCGCCAGGTCGGGCCGTTCGGCGTGCCGGACCAGCTGGTCGGCCACCTGCAACTGGCCGTCGAGGTAGCGCTGGTGCAGCGCGACGTGCTCGGCCGCGACGCGCGCCCACTCGTCGTGGACCCGGCCGTCGCAGGGCCGGTCATCGTGGGACCGGCCATCGTGCGCGGGTGTCGGTTCGGCGGCCGGCAGTGGTCGTGGCGGCGCGGCCGGGCTGTCCAGCAGGTCGTTCTGCGCCTGTCGCCGCTCGTCGGACAGGTACCAGGTCCCGCGCAGCACCACCGAGGCGGCCGACGGCGGCTTGGCGGGCGCGGCCTTCGGCGAGTGCCTGTTGATCCCGCGCACCGGCAGCCCGAGCACCGCGAGGCGCAAGGCGGCCAGCTTGAGCTGCACGTCGTCGCGGCCGAGACCGCCATCGGTGTGCACGGCGACGAGGTCGTCCACGTCGAGGGTCCGCCTGACGAGGTGGGTGAGGACCTGTTTCGGCCCGAACTCGACGAAGACCCGGAACCCCTCCCGGTAGAGCTGCCGGACCCGGCCCGCGAAGTCGACGGGACGGCGGATCTGCTCCACCAGCAGCCGCCGGTTCGCCTCGGTGTCGACGCCGTACTCCGCGCCGGCGACGTTGCTGTAGACGGGCGTGACCGGAGGGACGAAGTCCACCTGTGCGACGGCGTCGGAGAACACCGGCACGGCGTGGTCCACGTACGGGGTGTGGAACGCGCACGCCACCGGCAGCCGCACCGCGACGACGCCCGCGGCGCCGCACGCCCTGGCGAACCGCTCGACCGCGGCCGTCGCGCCGCCCACCACGACCTGGTCGGGGGCGTTGTGGTTGCAGATCAGCAGTTCGGGTTCGGCGCGGATCATCTCCTCGACGGTCGCGGCCGCGGCCGTCACCGCGACCATCGCGCCCGGGTCGGCGGTGGCGGGCTCGGGTGGCCGCATCGCCGAGCCCCGGGCGCGGGCGAGCCGGTGGAAGTCGTCGTCGCCCAGCGATCCCGCCGCCCACAGGGCGGTCAGCTCACCGAAGCTGTGCCCGAGCAGGCCGTCCGGGCGCAGGCCGCAGTCGCGCAGGAACCGGTACTGCCCGGCGGACAGCGCGCCGATCGCCGGCTGGGCGTGCTCGGTGCGGCGCAGGACGGCCTCGGCGTCAGCCTGCCACGACGGCGGGAAGACCACGTCCGCCAGACCCGGCGTGAACCGGCCGGCGGTGTCGAACGCCTGTCGCACCGGGGGCGTGCCCAGGACCTGCCAGAGCCCCATGCCCGCGTACTGGCTGCCCTGGCCGGCGAACAGCGCGGCGACCTTGGGCCGGCCGGGCAGCGCGCCGCGCCGGTAGTGCACACCGCGCGGGTGGTTCCACTCCTGCTCGTCGGCGCGCGCGTCGAGCAGGTCGAGGGTCAACGCCCGCAGTTCGTCGAAGTCACGGGCGTCGGCGGCGACGAACCCCACCCGCGCGTGGGTTCCGGGCACCGGCTCGGTGTCGTCCCACTCCTCCCCGCCGGCGACCTCGGAGCGGAGCAGGGCCGGGTCGGCGCACGACCACAGGTGCGCCGTCGCGCCCCGGTGGCCGGTGGTCGGCGGTGGTTCGCCGTGCTCTTCCAGCACGACGTGGAAGTTGGTGCCGCCGAACCCGAACGCGGAGACGCCCGCCCTGCGGGGACCGCGCTCCGGGTCCTCGGCCCACGGCCGCGTGGTGGTGTTGAGGTAGCACGGGGCGCCGTCGCGGGTGAGCGACTCGGTGGGGGTGTCGATGTTGATCGTGGGCGGCAGCACCTCGTGGTGCAGGGCCAGCGCGGCTTTGATCAGCCCTGCCGCGCCCGCCGCGCCCTTCAGGTGTCCGATCTGGGACTTCACCGTGCCCAGCGCCGCCCGGCGGGGCTCGGCGCCTGCCTCGGTGAGCACCGTGTCGAGCGCTTGCAGCTCCACCTCGTCGCCGACGGGGGTGCCGGTGCCGTGCGCCTCGAACAGACCGACCGTGGCGGGTGAGCAGTCCGCGTCGGCGTAGGCGCGGCGCAGGGTGGTCGCCTGCCCGTCGTGCTTGGGCGCGTAGATGCTGGTGGCGCCGCCGTCGCTGGCCGAGCCGATGCCGCGGATGACCGCGTAGACCCGGTCGCCGTGGGCCACCGCGTCGTCGAGCCGCTTCAGCGCCAGCATCCCGACGCCCTCGCCGATCAGGGTGCCGTCGGCGCGGGTGTCGAACGGGCGGACCGCCTCGCTGCGCGACAGGGCGGGCGTGCGGGAGAAGCTGACGAACGAGGTGATCGAGTTGTCGGCGTCGCAGCCACCGGTGACCACCAGGTCGGCCCGGTGCTCGACCAGTTCGGTGACCGCCATCCGCACGGCGGCCAGCGAGCTGGCGCAGGCCGCGTCCACCGTGCAGTTCATCCCGCCCAGGTTCATCCGGTTGGCGATGCGGCCCGCGATGACGTTGCCGAGCATCCCGGGGAACGAGTCCTCCGACCACGGCAGGTAGAAGTCCCGGAACCGCTCGGTGATCTCGGCGCTGCGCTGTTCGTCCACACCGGACTGCCGCAGCGCGGCCCGCAGGACCGGCAGGTGCAGGCGGGGCACCAGCATCTGCGCGATCGACGGTGCTCCCGAGTAGCCGAGCACGACGCCGGTCCGCGCCGGGTCGAACCAGTCGCGGTCGCACCCCGCGTCGCGCAGGACGTCGCGGGCGACCAGCAGGCTGATCAGCTGCACGACCCCGGTCGACTCGATCGTCGCCGGCGGCATGCCGAACTCGACCGGGTCGAACCGCAGGCTCGGCAGGAAACCGCCGCGCCGGCAGTAGGTCTTGTCCTCGACGTCGGGGTCCGGGTCGTAGTGGTCGGCGGCGCGCCAGTGGGTCTCCGGCACCTCGGTGATGCAGTCGACGCCCTTGGTGACGTTGGTCCAGAACTCCTGGACGTCGCGTGCGCCGGGGAAGACCCCCGCCATCCCGACGATGGCGACCGGGTGGTCGGCGAGTGCGGCACGAACGTGGGTCATCGGTCTCTTCCGTGAGGTGGCGGGAGCGCGGGCAGCGAGGCGAGCTCGCCCAGCGAGTGGATCCACAACTTGCACAGCACGTCGGGTCGGGGGAGGCCCGCGTCGGCGGTGACGTGCAGGGACACCCGGTCCCCGTAGGCGCCGAGCACGACCCCGAACGGGCGGGCGTGGGGCAGGAACCCGATCGGCGACGCCTCGGTGATCAGGTTGCCGAGATGGCTGACCCGGTGGCCCAGCGACGCGACGTTGCTGGCGACCAGGTCGATGTGCCAGCGCCGGTAGGTGCACCAGAACAGCGCCCTCACCACCGGGCCGGGCAGCACGTCGACGCCGGCGCGCATCACCTCGGCACGCCTGCGCTGCCCCGCGGTGTTCGCGCCGCCCGCGACCAGGGCGAGCCGTCGGCGCGGGTCCGGCTCGTCGCACGGCAGGGGCACCCGCAGGTTGACCGCCCGGTTGCCGAGCCCGTCGTCGGTGCCGGCCGTCCTGGTGTCGACCGGAACCAGGGCCCAGACCGTGCGCGGCCCCGAACGCCACGGTGTGTGCGGCCACTGCCGCAGCGCGCCGGCCAGGGCGGCGAGGTAGACCTCGGTGCCGGTGACCCCGTGCTGCCGGGCGATCGAGTGCAATCGGTCGACGCCGGTCTCCGCCCAGGCCAGCCGGCGGGTGCCGGTGAGACCCCGGCTGGTGAAGGCCCGCCCGGCCGGCGGTGCGAACCCGCGCAGGTAGCGCGCCGTCCCGGTGACCACCTCCCGCCACGCGCGCAGCCGCGCCCACCGCACCGGCGCGGCCTCGGCGGGCACGGGGACGCGCAGGTCCGAGCCGAGCAGCCGGGTGCCCAGCTCGACCATGCCCACACCGTCTGCCAGGGCGTGGTGCACCCGGAACAGGGCCGCCTCCCCGCCGGCGGCGTCGCGGAGGACGACGAGCTGCCACAGCGGCCGGTCCAGCGGCAGCCTGCCGGCCATGACCTCCTCGACGGCGGCGCGCATCCCGTCGGGCGCGTCCGACCTCACCTCGCGCACGTGGTGCCGGAGGTCGGGGTCAGCCGTGGCCCACCGCATCGGCAGCCACCTGCGGCGCGGCCGGTGCGGCACGAGGCGGAGGTCGGGCACCGCGTCGAGGCGGGCGGCGACCAGCGCCCGCCAGTCCTCGACCGACCTGCCGAGCGGTTCGGCGAAGCGCAGCAGGACACCGATCTCGGTGCCGTCCTTGCCCACCGGCCGGTCGCAGTCCAGGTAGGCGTTGTCGAGCGGCCGGAGGCGGCGGTGCGCCGTCACGCCCGTCATCCGCGGGCCGCCCGGGATGTCGTCCGGTGCAGCGCGATCCTGGCCAGCTCGGTGATCGACCCGCCCTTGGCGGCCTCCATGACCGACAGTTCGCAGCCCAACTGCTGGCGCACCGCGACGAGGAACTCCGCGCTCATCAGCGAGTCCACCCCCAGCCGGTCCAGCGGCACGGTCTCGTCCACCCGGTCCGGCGCGGTCTGCAACACCGAAGCGAGCAGCTCGGTCATGGCCTGACAGATCAGCGCGTGGCCCTGCTCCGGTGTCGCGGAGGCCAGGGACCGGTGGAACGCGCGCGGGTCGCGGACCTCCGCGCCACCGACGTCGGCGGGGAACAGGCCGGCCATCCGGGGCGAGCCCAGGCCGGGCAGGAACCTCCGGGCCGGGTTGCGGCCGATGCCGGCCAGCACCAGGACGTCGTCGTCGCCACCGAGCACCTGTCCCATGGCGGCGAGGGCCACCGCCGGTCGGACGGGCCGCAGCACCTCCGCGACGCTGTCCTGCAGACCGCTGCGCGCGACGTGACCGACCTGCGAGATCGCTCCCCAGCCGATGGCCTGCCCGGGTAGGCCCCGGGCGCGCCGGGCACGGGCGAAGGCCTCCAGGAAGAGGTTGCCCGCGACGTAGTTGGCCTGGCCGTGCAGGCCGATGGTCGCGGCCGCGGAGGAGAACAGCAGGAAGAAGTCCAGGTCGGTGCTCGCGGTCAGCGCGTCGAGCACGACCGCGCCCTGCGCCTTGGGCCGGAAGGCGGTGCCGAACCGCCGGTCGTCCGACTCGGTCAGGGGCGCGTCGTCCAGCACCATCGCGGCGTGCAGCACACCGCGCAGCGGGTGGCCGGAGCCTTCCACCTCGGCGAGCACCCGCCGCATCGCGCCCCCGTCGGCGACGTCCGCGGTGTGGGCCGTGGCCGTCACGCCGGAGCGGGCGAACTCCGCCAACAGTGCGGGGGCCTCGGGAGCGTCGGCTCCCCTGCGGCCGACCAGCGCCAAGTGCCGGGCGCCGCGGGCGGCCAGCCAGCGCGCGGCGGCGGCGCCGAACCCGCCGAGACCTCCGGTCACCAGGTAGGTGGCGGTCTCGTCCAGCCGCACCGCGGCGGGCGGTCGTTCGACCGGCACGTCGCCGTCGTGGGAGACGACGACCTTGCCGATGTGCCGGGAGTTCCGCAACAGGCCGAACGCCTCGGCCACCCTCGCGGCCGGGTACACCACGTGCGGCAGCGGTCGGTACGCGCCGGACTCGACGTGCTCGGCCACCGCGGTGAACAGGCCCGCCCGGACGGTGGGGTCATCGGGTGACAGGGAGCTGAGGTCGACGCAGAACAGGCTCGCGTTGCGGCGCAGCGGTCGCAGCGGAACCCCCCGGTCCTCCACGATGTCGCGCTTGCCCAGCTCCACGAACCGGCCGTGGGGCCGCAGCAGCTCCAGGCTGCGGGTGAGCGCCTCGCCGGCCAGGGAGTTGAGCACCACGTCGACACCGCGGCCGCCGGTGACAGCCATGACCTCGGCGGTGAACGCCAGGCCGCGGGAGTCCAGCACGTGCTCGACCCCGAGCGAGCGCAGGAAGGCGCGCTTGACCGGTGATCCGGCCGTGGCGATCACCGTCGCGCCGCGGCGACGCGCGCACTGCAGCGCGGCGAGACCGACCCCGCCCGCGCCGCCGTGGACCAGGACCACCTCGCCGTGGCCGAGGCGGGCCAACGTCACCAGACCGTGCTCGACGGTCGCGGCGACGACCGGGAGGGTCGCGGCCTCGGCGAAGGACAGGCCGTCCGGCATGGGGATCACGAACTGCGCGGGAGCCGTGACCGCGGAGGCCAGCGACCGGGCCGCGAGCGCCGCCACCCGGTCGCCCGGCCGGACGGAGGTCACCCCGCGGCCGACCGCGGTCACCACCCCGGCGCACTCCAGGCCGAGCGCGCCGCCGTCGAACGACTCCGCGCACGCCTGCGGCGGCAGCGCGCCCGTGGCCAGCATGACGTCGCGGTAGTTCAGCGCGGAGGCCCGCACGGAGATGGCCACCTCCCCCGGGCCGGGCGCCGCCGCCGGCGCGGGGACCCAGGCGAGCGCGAACGACAGCCCTTCCCGCCGCAGGTCGAGCCGGTACGGGGTGGGCGCGCGGTCCACGGGTGGCGTCGCCTCGACGACGCGGGGGACGAAGCGTCCCGCCTCGGTGAGCACGACCTCGTCCTCGTCGGACGGGTCGAGCAGCTCGCGCGTGAGCCGCGCGGCGTCGTCCTGGCCGCGGTGCAGGGACAGCCGCCGGACGGTCAGGTCGGGGCGTTCGCTGCCCAGGGAGCGCGCGACGCCCCACGTGGCCGCGTCGGCGGGGTGGTCGGGCCGTTCCGGCGCGGGCAGCGCACCGCTGGGTCGGGTGACCAGCCACAGCGACACCGCGCCCGCGGCGGGTCGCCGGTCGCACGCCACGGCCAGCGCTCGCAGCACGGCGGCCCGCCGCGTCGCGTGCTCGGCCACCGAGGCGGTCGGGTGGTCCGCGAGCACGAGGACGACGTCGACGTCCCCGGCGTGGTCGCCCAGCAGCGGTGACCAGTGGTCGACCTCGTGGGCCGCGGTCGTGGTGAGCGCGTCGCCCGTGCCCGCGAGGCGGTGCGCGACCCCGGCGACGAGGTCGGACTCGGTGTCGTCCTCGGCCGCCAGCACCCACCGCACCTCCGTGCGCGTGGACGTCGGCGGCACGGTCGAAGGACCGGTGCGGCCGGCGCGGCTCGCGACGAGGACCGTGCCCGCACCGCGCACCGGACCGTCCTCGGCGCCGACCTGGGAAACGTCGTCGAACCCGCACTCGCGCAGCACGGCAGGCCACTGCTCGCGCGACAGCAGCGGCGACCGGGTCCGCAGGTCCCCGTCGGTGAAGCGCCAGAACCCGTCGAGCACGCCGAAGGGCAGTGCCAGGTACTCCGGGTCGTGCGCCTCGTAGGCGAGCAGCAGGCCGCGGTCGGTGAGCAGGTCCGCCACCGCGTGCAGCGATCGGCGCAGGTCGGCCGTCGCGTGCAGCACGTTGGAGGCGATCACGACGTCGAACGAGCCGGGGGCGAACCCCTGCCGCGTCGGGTCGTGGTCGAGGTCGAGCGCCTCGTAGCGGACGAAGTCGTGGGCCTCGAACCGCTTGCGCACGCGGGGGAAGAACCCGTGGCTCTGGTCGGTGAACACGTAGTGGGCGCGTTCGGGCGGCAGGCAGGGCAGCACGGCCGCGGTGGCGCCGCCGGTGCCGCCGCCGACCTCCAGCACCCGCAGCGGGCGGTCCGCGGGCCAGTCCGCGACGACCTCCCGGAGCACCGCCCGGAGGAGCTGGTTGAACAGCCGGTAGATCGGCGCGACGTCGTAGTACTGCTCCAGGAACTGCGCGGCCTCGGTGAAGATCAGCTCGGCCGGGTCGACGTGCCCGCCGAGCACGTCCGCGAGCCGGCCGCCCACGTGCGAGCTGATCACCAGCTCCGGCAGGTGCCCGGGGTGCTCCGCCGCCATCGACGCGAGCAGCGCGTCAGGGTCGTCGTCACCGGACAACCTCCACCGGTCCCGATCCACCCGCTCGGCCAGCCCGGTGCGCTCGGCCGTCGACAGCAGCAGCTCGACCAGCCGGACGTGCTTGGGCAGCATCCCCTCGGCCACCAGGTCGGCGGTGGTGAACGCCCGCCCGTCCGGCACGAACGCCCGCAGCGCCGAGGCGGCGCGGTGGGCGAAGCTCGCCACCAGGCGTGGCAGGAACCCGTCGTCCAGGCGCTCGAACTCCCGGCGTGCCCACGCCACCTCCGCGGTCGCTGCGGCGACCACGTCGGAGGCTCCCGGCAGCGGCCCGCCGCCGTCCCCCGCGAGCGGCGCTGCCCGCAGCACGGTGCGCAGCCGCTCCAGCCGGTCGGAGCCGACCGCGTCGAACCGCCGCAGCACCACGTCGTCCAGTTCCACCGCGACGACGCCGAACTCGTCGGTGATCACCAAGTCCCACCGGACGTACCGGGTGTCGCGGTGACGGAGGCGCACGTGCGCGAACCCGTCGCGCGACGGGGCCCGCCGACGTCGGACCGCGCCGATCGCCGACGGCAGGAACGCGCCGTCCACGAGGTCGTCGCCCAGCAGCGGCGCACCCGCTTGCAGGGCGCCGTCCAGCACGACGGGGTGCGCCTCGTAGCCGGCGGTCGGCCCCTCGAAGCGGTACCGGGCGACCACCTCGTCCGGGCCGACGCGCAGCTCGCGCAGGACCCGGAACGCCGGGCCGTAGTCCAGCCCCGCCTCGGCCGCCCGCCGGTAGTGCCGGTCCACCGGCACGTCGACGAGTCCCGGCCGCTCGAGCGCGAGGGCCGGTGGCGGGGCGTGCCACAGGCGGCGGACCCGTCCGGTGGCGTGCACCCGCCACCAGCTCGTCCCCTCGGCCCGACTGGCGATCCGCAGCTCGCCGTCCTCCTCGGACAGCGAGCACTGCAGGCCGGTCGTGACGTCCTCGTCCCAGGGCAGCACCAGCGCCTGGTCGATCCGCAGGCCGGTGATCTCCACGGCGTCGTCGTGGACCCGTGCCCCCGCGGCCAGCGCCATCTCGACGTAGCCGGCGGCGGGCATCACCACGGCGCCGCCGACGCGGTGGTCGGCCAGCCACGGCACCCGCACCGACTCCACGACGTCGCGCCAGGTCGGCTCCGCGACCGGCGCCCGCTCCCCCAGCAGCGGGTGGTCGGTCACCCCGGTGCCGCTGGAGCGCACCCAGAGGTGGGTGTCGCCGTTCCAGTGCCGCTCGCGCCGCCACGGGTAGGGCGGCAGCTCCACGACGTTGCCGCGGTGGGGGAAGTAGAGGTCCCAGTCGACCGGCACGCCTGCCGCGAGCAGCGCCGCGGTGGCGGCCCGGATCGCCGGCTCACCGGGCGAGTCCCGGCGCAGGGTCGGCAGCACCAGCGCGTCCGGGGCCAGCCTGCGCAGGTAGGTGCGCAGGACCGGGTGCGGCCCGATCTCGACGAACGCGTCGACCCCCTCGGTGGTCAGGTGACGCACGGCGGGTGCGAAGAGGACCGGCTCGCGGACGTTGCGCCACCAGTACCCCGCGTCCAGCTCCGGGCCCGTGATCGGCTTGCCCGTCACCGAGGACACCATCGGCACCGCGGTCGGGTCGGCGGTCAGGCCGTCGAGCCCGGTGCGGACCTCGCGCTCGACGGCGTCCATGGCGGGGCTGTGGAAGGCGTAGTCCAGGTCGAGCTCGTGGAAGAACACCCCGCGCGCGGCCAGGTTTCCGCCCAGCCGGGCGAGCTGCCCGGCGTCGCCGCCGATCGTCACGTCCCGGTCGCTGTTGACCCCCGCGAGCGACAGTCCCGGCCACTGTCGCAGCAGCTGCTCCGCGTCGGCCGCGGACAACCCGACGGCGGCCATCCGGCCCAGGCCGGCGGTGCGCCCCTGGGCGGCGCTGCGCGCGGCGAGCACCCGACAGGCGGAGCCCAGGTCCAGCGCACCCGCCACGTGCGCCGCCGCGATCTCCCCCACGCTGTGCCCGACCACGGCCGCCGGGGTGATCCCCCGGGCCCGCAGGGCCGCCACGACGCCGAGCTGGACGGCGAACAACGCGGGCTGGGCGAACTCGGTGCGGTGCAGCCGGGAACGGCGGGGCTGCGCGCGCAGCTCGTCGAGCACGGACCACCGCTGGTGCGCCCGCAGCGCGGCGTCGACCTGCTCGACGGCCGCCCGGAACGCCGGGTCGTCGAGCAGGTCGACGCCCATGCGCGCCCAGTGCGCGCCGTTGCCGGAGAAGACGAAGGAGGTTCGCCCACCGCTCTCCCGGACGGGGTCGGGCTGCCCGGCGAGCACGCGCAGCTGCTCGGCCGCGTCCCGCGCGTCGCGGGCCAGGACGGCGGCGCGGAGCGCGTGCCGGCCGCGACGACGGGTGGCGGTGTGGCAGACGTCGTAGAAGTCGTCCGCCGCGGCCTGGTCCAGCTGCTTGGCCAGCAGGTCGGCGGCTCGGGCCAGCGCGTGCGGCGACCGCCCCGACAGCACGACCGGCAGCATGCGCCCATCGTGCGCGGTGGGACCGGGCGCCGGCGGACCGGAGGTCAGGACCACGTGGGCGTTGGCCCCGCCGAACCCGAAGGAGTTGACGCCGACGACCGGCCGCCCGCGGTGCGCCAACGCGGTGCGTCGCGCCACCGGGGCGAGCCCCAGCCCGGTGAAGTCGATGGCCGGGTTGAGCCGCTGGGCGTGCAGCGACGCCGGGATCTCGCCGTGCCGCAGCACGAGGACGGCCTTGAGCAGACCCGCCAGGCCCGACGCCGCCTCCAGGTGCCCGAGGTTGGTCTTGACCGACCCGATCGGCAGCGGGGTCGCGCGGTCGCGGCCGAGGGCCGCGCCGACCGCCGCGCACTCGGCCGGGTCGCCCGCCGGGGTGCCGGTGCCGTGCGCCTCGAAGTACGCCAGGTCGTCCGGGTGGGCGCCCGCCCGCCGGTAGACCTCGCGCAGCAGCGCCTCCTGGCTCTCGGCGCTCGGCAGCGCGAGGCCCGCGGTGCGTCCGTCGCAGTTCGTCCCGGTGCCCAGGACCACCGCGTGCACCCGGTCGCCGTCGCGCACGGCGTGCGAGAGCCGCTTCAGCACCACGACCGCGCCGCCCTCGGCGCGCACGTACCCGTCGGCGTCGGCCGAGAAGGTCCGGCACCTGCCGCTGGGTGAGAGCATCGACCCCTGGGCGAACCCGACGTGCGTGGCGGGGTTGAGCAGGAGGCTGACGCCGCCGACCAGCGCGAGTTCCCCGTCACCGCTCGCCAGGTGCCGCACCGCCTGGTGCAGGGCCACGAGCGATGAGGAGCAGGCGGTGTCGATCGCCATGCTCGGGCCGCGCAGGTCGAAGAAGTGCGACAGCCGGTTGGCCGCGATCGAGTTCGCGCTGCCGGTGTTGGTGTAGGCGTTGATGTGGCGCGGATCGGTCTGCTGGAGCGTGCTGTAGCCGCTCTCGGTGATGCCGACGAAGACCGAGGTGCCCGACCCGGCCAGGGCGCGCGCGTCGAGGCCCGCGTCGTCGAGCGCCTCCACCGCCATCTCCAGCAGCAGCCGCTGCTGCGGGTCGACCCTGGATGCCTCCTTCGGGGAGAGCCCGAAGAAACCCGCGTCGAACGCCGCGAGGTCCACCCCGTCGAGCACTCCCGCGGCACGGGCGTAGCTCTTGCCCCGGCGCGGCCCGCGCTCGTCGATGAACCGGTCGAGGTCGAACCGGTCCGGCGGGAGCTCGCTCACCAGGTCGCGTCCGGTCGATAACGCGGCCCACAACCCGTCGAGGTCCGTGATGCCGCCGGGCAACCGGCATGCGACGCCGACGACGGCGACGAGGTCGTGCTGGACCAAAGGGATCTCCGCACCGCTCGGTGCGAGGAACCCGCACCCCAGTCAGGAGCGGCTACATCTACCGGTGATGGCCCGACTGCCCCAAACGCCGTTCAGTCGATGGAGTGATCATTCGGGAATTTATCACCCGTACCGGTTACGTACGAGGTCCCGGGCTCCGCCCTCCCCCTAGCGTTCGCCTCCCGATGTGCCGATCACGGCGAGGGAGGTACCCATGCCCGAGGACGAAACCACCCACGTGCCCTCAGCACGGGGGCGGACGCGGTGGCTGCGGTTCACCGTCGTCCTCCTCACGAGCACCGGCCTCGCCGCGGGTCTGGTCACCGCCACCGCCACCGCCGCGATCCCGACCGCGTTCGCCCTGTCGGGCAAGAACTTCAAGTTCTCCGCCGACCGGGTGAACGGCGACGGCTTCGCCCAGTTCGTCGGCGTCGGGGAGAACCAGGAGGCCGTCGTGGTCACGAGCATCGGCGCCGCCCGGGTCGAGGACCTCTGCTTCTCGGCACTGGTGCCCAGCCCCGTCGGCGAGGTGACGATCGTCGCCAGGGCAGGCGGCGCCGAAGCCGTCGAAGCACGGGACCTGGTGCTCAACCTCAGCGACATGAACGCCGACGCGACCCTCACCAACCTGGTGCTGGGCACCGACGCGGCGACGGTCGACCGAGGCGCGGAAGGCGTCACCGGCCAGGCCGGTGACTACGCGCACCAGGCGGACGGCATCGTCATCGAGCGGCTCCGGTCGACCGCCGGCACCACCACCGCCGGGGTCTTCAAGCTCACCGGCCTGCACATCACCGCGGTACCGGGACGGCAGGAGTGCTTCTGATGGTCACCAGGTTCAACCGGTGGCGAGGCGGGCGCCCCTTCTGGGCGGGTCTGCTGGCCATGCTGGCCGGGCTGGAGGTCCTGCTGATCCCGGTCACGGGTTACCGGTACCTCCTGGTCCAGGGCATCGGCGGGATCGGCACCGTGCTCGTCGCCGTGGGCCTGGTGGCGGCCGGCGCGGCGCTGTGGCGACTCCCCGGGCACGGCACCGCCCTCGGCGCGGTGGTGATCGGCCTCGGACTCGTCGCCTACGTCGTCGCGAACCTGGGCGGCTTCCTCGTGGGCATGGCGCTGGCGATCGTCGCCGGATCGCTGGCAACGGCGTGGAAGTCGGCCCTGCCGGCATGATCGGTCAACTGTCCGCGGTGGTCCTCGTGGCCACGGGCACGGCGGTGTGGTCCACGGTCGACACGCGGCCCAGTTCGACTCGGTCACCGTCGACCGACGCGGCACACAGCCGCCTGCACGCGGAGACGGCGGTCGCGCACGTGGCACATCAGGAACTCGGCGACGAGCTCGTGCTGCGGATGCAGTCACTGGAGCTGACCGATGTCGTGCTGACCGCCGAGTCCGGCACGGTGGTCCGCGTCGACAGCTCGACGTTCTCCGGCACGGTGGTGTTGAGGGCCAAGTCGCTGTCGGGCAAGCTCTTCGGTCAGGTCCCGATCACCCTGGACGGCACCATCCCGCTGCCACCCCTCCCGGCACCGCAGTTGACGATGACCGACATCGTCGTGGAGGACGTGCAGCTCACCGCGTCAACCACAGCAGTACGCCACTTCAGCGTCGAACAGCACTAGTACCTGTTCCCGGCCTCGAACCGATCGGGTGCCCTGGTGCGCGGACAGGGGAAACCAGGCTGATCGGAGGTTGTCGAAGCGCCGCTCTGGCAGAATTTCCGTTGTCGCGGTGTCTGAGGTTGTCCCCTTGAACCGGACACCCTGATCCCAGACAGCGGTCTGGGGAAGGATGTTCCCCGTGTCAGGCAAGTCGAAGTACCCCGAGCAGTTCCGCAAGGACGCCGTCGCGCTGGCCCGCTCCTCTGACCGGCCGTTGCGGCAGGTCGCCCGCGAGCTGGGCGTGAACCACGAGACCCTGCGCAACTGGGTCCGCACCGCCGAACAGGCCCAGGCCGCTCCGCCGGCGGGCGGCGTGTCGCCCGAGGAACGTCAGGAGTTGCGGGCACTGCGCAAGCGGGTGGCCGAACTGGAGTTGGAGAAGGACATCCTCCGCAAGGCCGCCGCCTATTTTGCGCAGGAGATGGGTCGTTGACCCGCAGCTACCGGTTCATCTCCGAACACCGCGGCGCCTTCGGCGTCACCCGGCTGTGCAGGGTCCTGGGCGTGCGACGTCCCGGTTTCTACGAATGCTCGCCACCGCCCCGACCAGAACGGAGCGGGCCGAGGACGACGAGCGCCTGGCCGCCGAGATCGGCGAGGTCCACGCCGGTCACCGGGGCGCCTACGGGCGTCCGCGGGTCGTCGTCGCGCTGCGCCGCCGGGGCCATCGGGTGAACCACAAGCGGGTTGGGCGTGTCATGCGCGAGCGCGGGATCATCGGTGTCACCCGCAGACGACGCAGGTCATTGACCAGGCCCGATACCGTCGCGGCACCGGTGCCGGACCTGATCGGTCGGGACTTCACCGCCCCGGCACCGGGCCGACGACTGGTCGGGGACATCACGTATCTGCCCACGTGGGAGGGGTGGCTCCACCTGGCCACGGTGATCGACCTGCACAACCGCGAGGTCATCGGGCACGCGATGGCCGACCACATGCGTGCCGACCTGGTCCGCGACGCCCTCGACCTCGCCGCCCGACGCGGCCTGACCAGTGATGATGCGATTTTCACGCCGATCGCGGGTCACAATACAGCTCCGGACTGTTCCGCTCCACGCTCGCCGGTCACGGCATCCGCCCGTCGGCCGGCCGAACCGGATCGTGCTTCGATAATGCGGTCGCCGAGTCGTTCTTCGCCACCCTCAAGACCGAGATCGGCACCACCGTCCGGGACACCCGCGACGACGCTCGACGGGATGTCTTCGCCTACCTGGGCTACTACAACCACGACCGTCTACATTCGACACTCGGCTACCGCACCCCGCACGAAGCCCGCGTCGGCTACCGTCAAGATCTCGCTCTCGTGGCATAAAATCCGGTGTCCGGTCTCCGGGGACAACCTCACACCACGGCGGCCATCGCGCGCACGGCCGTCACAGGACGGTGTACTGCCGTACCGGGTGCGGTCACGTGGTGATGCTTCCCTCGGGGGTGTAGGTGTGGTCGGCGTACAGCGTGATCCGGATCCACGGGTACCAGTTGGTGCACGGGATGATGGGCAGGCACTGCTTCAGGTGCCGCTGGAACATCGACGTGGTCCACGCGGCCGGCGTGGCGCCCGCCACGTTCTGCGTCTGCTCCAGGATCTCGATGGTGCCGTCCGTTCTCGCCATGTCGCGGCGCACGAGGAACCGGGTGACGTTGACGTTGTCGCTGCACGCCTCGACGTGGTGTATGTACTGCCAGATGACGTTCCCGAGCATCGACCTCTGCTGGAGGCCGACGTCGATGGAGCCGGCGCAGTTCTCGGCCAGGAGCGCCGCGCCACCCGCGGCGGCCGACGCCCCCTTGCCCTGCGCCAAAGCGTAACCGTCGGCTTTGACGGAGATCGTGAGCCCGTCCGGCACCGGTACGTGGCGCGCGATCTCGGGCCGGGTCTTCACCAGCGCGAGATCGGCGGCGCTGTGGTCGTTGCCGACGATCCGGGTGACCGCCGCCGCGAGCTGGTCCGCCGATGCCGCCGGGGCCTCGGCGGCCAGGGCGGTGCCGGGCGCCGACAGCAGCGCGGCCACCGCGAAGACCAGGGTGGGTAACGCCTTTCTTCTTGCCAACACACGATCCTCCTGTGAGTCAGTTGGTGCAGTACCCCTTGGTGGTCACGTCGTAGACGCGCCAAGAGCCGTCCGGAGCGGTCCACACATGCGTGGAAGTCGATGAGTCGTAGGGGTTGCAGTTGATGCCGGCGGTACGGAGCGCGACCCTGTTGGCCGCGATGCCGTTGCCGATCGCGGCCTCGCGGGTGGTGGCCTGGCCCTGGGACGTCACGGACCGGATGACGGTGTGCGGAGCCGCGTTGGCGACGGTCAGCGTCAAGCCGTAGGCGGCCAGGATCGGCGGCAGCGGCTGGAAGTAGGTGGTTCCGCCGTTGGTGCAGTTGCCGGAACCGCCGGAGGTGACACCCTGGGCCTGCAGCCCGGACAGCCAGGACCCGCCGGAGTCGCCACCTTCGGCGCAGGCGTTCGTGCGGGTCAGACCCCGCACCGTCCCTTCGACGTAGTTGACGGTGGCGTTCTTGGCCTGGATGGTGCCGCAGCGCGTGCCGGTGGTGGACCCGGACCGGCACACCGAGGCGCCCACGGCCGCCTCCTGCGAACCCTCGACGGGCGTGCTGCCCGAGGCGTTGACCTGCGGAGTGGGGGTCCAGTCGGCGTTGACCGCCACCCAGCCGTGGTCGACGCCGGGGAAGGTGGAACCGGCCACCGTGCCCTGGGCGACCCCGTTGACTCCGGCGGTGGTGGTGCCCACGCCGCCGCAGTGCCCGGCGGTGACGAACCCGCCGGTGACGGAGAACCCGATCGAACACCGGGTGTTGCCGGGGTAGTAGGCGTCGCCGCCGCGCAGGTCGTAGAGCGGTCGCGGCTGTTCGGTGGATACCTGGATGCGGACCGCCCCGGGGTCGGCGCCGCTGCCGGCCACGAAGCCGGCGGCGGCGGCCACGGCCGACGCCGCCGCCAGCACCACAACGGTGTTGGTGGTGACGTCGACGTACCAGCCGGCGACGCCGGCCGGCGCCTTGCCCAGGTCCAGCCGGGCCTTGGCGGTGTCCAGTTGCCGCTCACCGCGCGCCACCACCCGGGGCTGGGCGCCCAGTGCGCGGACCCGGTCGGCCGCGCCGGCGTCGGTGATGGCCACGATCAACCGCTGGTCGCGGGCGGTCAGCCAGGCGCCGCCGAAGCCGGCGCCCAGTTCGGCGCGCACCTCCTGCTCGACGCGGGCGGCGGCGTCCTCCTTGGCCAGCCGGACCCGGACCTCATCGGCGGTGAGGTCCAGGTCGCGTTGCATGGCGGACACCACGTCGGCCGGGGGGACGCCGACCGTTGGAGCCGCCGACGGCCCCACGAGCGGCTCGGCCGTGGCCGGCAGCGGTGTACCGACGAGCACGGCGCACGCAACCGCCGCAGTGCACCTTCGCGCGATCCTGTTCACGTAACTCCTCGAGGGGTTGACGGTGCCGGGCCGGCAGGTGGCCGCGCACCACGACGCCGCAGTGCCGACCGCGACGCGTCAGGGGGACGCGGGCGACGCTCGGCACACCCGGGTGTCGTTGTCCGGTTCCGCCGCGTCCACCACCTTGCTCGGCCGAACGAACGAAAACCTGCGGTAAACCTGCAACCGCCGAACGTCCCTGCTAGACCGGCACCGACGGGGGACCGGTCGGCGAGGAGGTCCGCGGTGGCGGTGGAGTTCCGCGTGTTGGGTCCGGTGCAGGCCAGGCTCGGCGAGCGACCGCTCGACCTGGGTCACGCCCGCCAGCGGTGCGTGCTGGCGGTGCTGCTGATCGAGGCCAACCAGTGGGTGTCGGCCGACCAACTGCTCGACCGGGCCTGGGGTGACCGGATCCCGCCCGGCGGCCGGAACACCCTCTACGGCTACCTGTCGCGCCTGCGCCGGGCACTGCGGGCCACCCGCCAGGCCGCCATCGTGCACCGGTCGAGCGGGTACGAACTGGTTGTCGAGGACGACGCGGTGGACGTGCACCGGTTCCGCCGACTGGTCGCCCGAGCGCGCGCCGAGACCGACCCCGTCCGCGCGCTGGAACTGGCCGAGCGCGCCTCGGGGTTGTGGCACGGCGAGGCGCTGCTCGGGCTGGACACACCGTGGACCACCGCGGTGCGCCACGGGCTGGAGCGGGAGCGGTTCGCCGCCGACACCGACCGCCTGGACCTGGCGCTGCGGCTCGGGCGGCACTCCGCGCTGCTGCCCGAACTGACCGACCGCGCCACCGCGCACCCGCTGAACGAGCACGTGACCGCCCAGCTCGTGCTCGCCCTCTACCGCGCCGGTCGCCAGGCCGAGGCCCTGGAGCGGTACCGGCGACTGCGCGCCGGCCTGGCCGACGAACTGGGCACCGACCCCGGCTCGGACCTGCGACGACTCCACCAGCAGATCCTGGCCGCGGACCCCGACCTGGCCGTTCCCGAAGCGGACCGGTCACCGGTGGTGCCCCGCCAACTGCCCGCCGCGCCCGCGCCGTTCACCGGTCGCGTCCCCGACCTGGCCGAACTCGACCGCGCCCTGCTCGCGGCACCGGGCGACGGGACCGACGCGCCAGGGGACCCGGCGACCGCGACGGTGGCGATCTCGGCGGTCGGCGGCGTGGGCGGGATCGGCAAGACCTGGCTCGCGCTGGCGTGGGCGCACCGCAACCTGCACCGGTTCCCCGACGGGCAGCTGTTCGTGGACCTGCACGGGTTCAGCCCCACCGGGAACCCGACCGACCCGACCGACGCGCTGCGCGACTTCCTCACCGCCCTGGGCGTCACCCCCGACAGGGGCCGATCCGACCCCGGCGCCCTGTACCGCAGCCTGGTGGCCGGGCGACGGGTGCTGGTGCTGTTGGACAACGCCGCCACCGCCGACCAGGTCGTCCCGCTGCTCCCCGCCAGCCCCACCTGCACCGTGCTGGTCACCAGCCGCACCAGCCTGCCGTCGTTGATCGACCGGCACGGTGCGCACCACCTGCCCCTGGGCGTGCTCACCCCCGTCGAATCCCGCGCCCTGCTGGCCGCACGCCTGGGCCGGAACCGCACCGACGCCGAACCCGGCGCCGTCGACGAGCTGGTCGGGCTGTGCGGTCGGCACCCCCTGGCCCTGGCGATCACCGCGCGGCACGCCGCCACCCGTCCCCGGCTCCCCCTGGCCGAGCTGGCCGCGGAGCTGCGCGAAGTCGGCCTGGAGATGCTCGACCACGAGACCGACCTCACCGCCAGCCTGCCCGCCGTGCTGTCCTGGTCCCTGCACCGCCTCACCGCGCGGCAGCGCACGGTGTTCATGATGCTCGGGATCGCGCCCGGCCCGGACATCGACCTGCCCGCCGCCGCCTCCCTCACCGGCCTGACCCCGGCCGAGGCGCGCAAGGCCCTGCACGTCCTGGAGGACCACTCGCTGCTCGACCGGCACCCGCACGGCCGTTACGCGATGCACGACCTGGTCCGCGCCTACGCCGCCACCACCGCCCGCGACGAACTGCCCGAACCGGTGCGCCGGGCCGCGCTGGCGCGGGTGGTCGACTTCTACCTGCACACCGCCCACACCGCCGACCGCCTCCTGGACCCCACCCGCGACCCGGTCCGGCTCGACCCGCCCGCACCGGGGGTCCTCACCCAGCCGCTCCCCGACCTGCCCGCCGCGCTGGCGTGGCTGGACGACCGGCACTCCCACCTGGTCGCCGCCCAGCGGACCGCCGCCGGTGAGCAGCGCCACCAGGCCGCGCTGCACGTGGCCTGGACCCTGACCACCTTCCACTGGCGGCGCGGGCACTTCCACGACGCGCTGGCCGTGTGGCGGGTCGCGCTGGACGCCGCCGCCCACCTGCCCGGCCGGACCGACCACATCCTCGCCCTGCGGCTGCTCGGCCGCGCCCACTTCGAACTGGGGCAGCACGAGGAAGCCGTCGAACACCTGCACCGGGCCCTGGCCACGGCCGAGCGCCACCGCGACACCCTCCAGGCGGCCTACACCGAGCACGCGCTCTTCAGGGCCTGGGAGCTGTGGGGGGACTACCGGCAGGCCCTGGACCACGCCCAGCGCGCCCTGCGCCTCATCCGCGGCCTCGACCGGCCGGTGCTGGAGGGCGACGCGCTCAACCAGGCGGGCTGGGCCGCCGCGGCGCTGGGCGACCACGACACCGCCCGCGACCACTGCCGGGCCGCCCTCGACCTCCAGCGACGTCACCACGACCCGGAAGGTCAGGCGAACGCCCTGGACAGCCTGGGGTACATCGACCACCGCACCGGCCACCACACCGGGTCCGTCCACCACTACCGCGAGGCCGTCGCCCTCTACCGCACCCTCGGCGACACGGCCGCGGCCGCCGACACCCTCGACCGCCTCGGCCACCCGCACGCCGCCCTCGGCCACCACGACCAGGCCCGCGAGGCGTGGCGGGAAGCGCTGGCGCTGTACCGGGACCAGGGCCGCGACACCGACACCGAGCGGGTGCTCCGGCAACTCGCCGACCTCGACCCGACGCCGGTCGGGCAGGCGGACACGACCGAGAACGGGAGAACGGACCCGCCCTGAACCCCGTGCGACGAAGGGTGTCGCCGGCCATCCCCGACGGCTTCACCGGAATCGGGTGACGCGGACCGGCTGGTGCCGGTCCCCCGCGGCGGCTGCGCGACGCCTGCTCAGGTGGGGCCGCAGACCAGTGCCGGTGAGGCCGCTCCCCCGGTGGCGCGGAACCCGAAGGTGGTGGTGCCGCCCGCCCTGATCGAGCCGTTCCACCTGGCGTTCGCGGCGGTCACGGCGGTGCCGTCCTGCGTCAGGGTGGTGTTCCACGAGTTGGCGACCTGCCGGCCCGCGGGCCACGTCCAGCCGACCCGCCAGCCGGTGATGGCCGTGCGGCGGTTGTTGGTGACGGTGACCGTCGCGACGTGTCCGGTGCCCCAGTCGGCGTTGACGTGCAGGGTTGCCGAGCACCCCGCCGGCGGCAGGACCAGCAGCGTGATGGAGTTCGCCGGGTACGTCGCCTCGACGCGGTCCCCGGTCACCGGGAGGTCGGTGCCGCGCACGATGGCGCCCAGGTCCGCCGGGCCGTAGGTGAACCGCCGTGCCGCGCCGGCGCTGTCGAACCCGGCCACCGACAGCGGCGAGGTCAGGTCCTCGGCGGTCTTGTTGACGACCATCACGGTCAGCGCCTCGTCGGAGGAGCGCTCCGCCGCGTAGACCGCCAGCCGGTCCTGGTCGCCGGAGCCGGCCGACACGCTGACGTCGCCGAACCGGCTGCCCGCGCCGTCGTAGTTGCGGTACATGCGGAACGCGTACGCGCCCGGGTCGGTCGGCTTGGGCTCACCCCACATCGTGGCCAGGTCGAGGCCCTCGCGCCCGAAGATGCCCAGGACGTCGGCCTGCGCCAGCGCGCCGTTGATGTCGTCCAGCGCGCCCCAGTTGTACTCGGTGATGGCGGTCTTGGTGCCGGGGTAGTACCGGTCGATCCAGGACTTCATCGTGCGGATGAACTGCAACGGCGGTGCGTTGACCCCGCCGGGGCCGATCCACGACTCCTCGACGTAGGTCGGGTCCCACAGCGACCGGGTGGACCGCAGCCGCCAGGCGTTGGCCGCGGGATCGGTACCGGCGGTGATCTGCGGGTAGAAGTGCTGGTCGAAGTAGTCGAGGTGGCGCGTGCCGCCGTGCGCGTCGCTGTAGTCCTTCATGTTCTTCAGGTACCACTGGGAGAGGTTGAGCCCTCCGTGCGCGGCCGAGTCGGGACCCGGCCCGCAGCCGTCCACACCGGACGCCACCCACTCGCAGTACCCCCAGCCCGACGGGCCGAGGGTCTTGGCGCCGGGATCCGCGGCCTTGATCGCCGCGGCGGTCGCGGTGCCCTTGTCACCCAGCTCGTCCATCGAGACCGGTTCCGGGTGCACGTCGCGGTGCGTGTGCGCCCACAGCACCGGCTCGTTGTCGAGCTCGTAGATCGGGACGCCGCCCCGTTCCGCCGTGCCGAACTCCGCCACCAGGTGCGACACCATCTCCCCCACGAACTCCGGGCCCGCCGGGATCGAGGTGTCGGTGGGCACGCCGGCGAGGTTCTCCCCGTTCAGCAGGCCGTTGCCGCAGTGGGGGTCCCACTCGTCGAACGCGTCCTGCCGCGGGAACCGGGTCGCCGGGAACCCGCAGGCGAACGGGTGCTGCGACGGGGAGTCCTTGGCCACCCAGCCGACCAGGGGCACGGTGACGACGGGCTTGATGCCGCGGTCCAGGTTGCTCCGGACCATCGTCTCCAGGGACTTCGCCTCGTCGGCGACGATGTTCTCGAAGTACCAGTCACTGCCGGTGTTGTAGGTGCGGTTCTTGAAGTTGTAGCGGCTGGAGGCGTTGCCGCCCCAGCGCGCCACCGACTGGCCGATCTCCGCGTTGAACGCCGGATCGCCGCCGTTGAGGCCGTAGATGTCGGGGCTGATCGCGTGCCGGCCGGCGGACACGTCCACCGACAGCACGGGGCCGGCGGTCGCCGCCGCGGCGCTCGTCGCCGTCAGGGCCGTGAACGTCGCCGCGACCAGGACGGCCGACAGCCCGATGGCCGCGGACGGTCGTGGTCCTCGCCGTTGTCGACTGCTTGGCACAGACGCCTCCACCCGTTCGGTCGGACCGCGGCGGTGGTCCGGTGGTTGTCGGGACCGCTGTCCGACCCCGCGGGGCCGTGCCGTTCTTGGGAGCGCTCCCAGAACACTGTGACGTGCCGTGGCGCCAGAGGCAAGCGGCGGGACGGGTGCGGTGTGTCGAAGCGTTTCGATTGCGGGTGCGCCGCCATCCCCGACCTCGGCGAACGGCCGTGCCGGGCTGGGGGGAGTTCGGCGGGGCTCGGTGGCCGTTCAGGCGTAGTCGGGCAGCGTGCGGGCCACGTCGCGCGGCGACGGCATCGCGGCCACCTCGGCGGCCATCGCGCGGGCCGCGTCGCGCACGGCCTCGTCGGTGAGCAGGCGCCGCGCCCTGGTCGCGATGGCCTCGGCGGTCGCGTCCTCGGCCAGCAGGTGGTCGCCCAGCCCGGCCTCGGTCACCACCTCGGCGTTGTTGAACTGGTCGACCGCCTGCGGCAGGACGAGCTGCGGCACGCCCGCGCCGAACGTGCCCATCGTGGTGCCCGCGCCGCCGTGGTGGACCACGAGGTCCGCGTGGGGCAGCACGTCGGCCTGGGGCACCCACGGCAGCACCACGACGTTGTCCGGCACCTCGCCCAGCGCCGCCGGGTCGACCTTCAGCCCGCCTGACACGAGCACCCTCGCGCCCACCTCCGCCAGGCCGTCGATGGCGGTGCGCAGCAGCGCCGCCTCGCTGAACGCCGTCCCCAACGTCAGGTACACCAGGGGCTCCCGGTGCTCCGCGACCCACGACGGCAGCTCGCCCGGTGCGGCGAACACCACCGGCCGCAACGGGATCCGGTGCGCCGACGAGGCCAGGAACGCCGGGTTCTGCACCGAGGGCGGGCAGATGTCGAGGTACGGGTGGCCCAGGGTCATGGAGTCGGTCCGGGGCACCTCGACGCCCAGCTCCGCGCCGAGGGCGGTGAGGTAGTCGCGCGCCGGCTCGGCGAAGTCGGGCTCCTGCCACATCCGACCGTACGAGTGGCACAACGCGGGCACGCCCGCGACCTTCGCGGCCAGGCCCGCGCCCGGGTTGCCGAACTCGTGCACCACCAGGTCCGGCTTGCGCTCGGCGAGGACCGGCGCGAGCCCGGTGGCGAAGCTGCGCGGCAGCACCGAGGCGAACGTGAACGCGACCCGCTCGGTCTCGACGTCCCCGGGCGTCCCGGGCGCGGCGCCCGCGATCGCGTACTCGAACGCCTTGCGGGGCGACATGCCGCCCTCGACGTGCTGGATGCCGTGTGCGGCCAGGACGTCCTCGAAGCCCTTGCCGGTGAAGTAGTCGACGTCGTGGCCGAGCTCCCGCGCGGCGACGGCGAGCGGCAGCAGGGGGAAGGTGTGCCCGTACAGGCCGAGGCTGGAGAAGAGGATGCGCACGGGCTCGAAGCCTAGGCTCCACCCGCACTTCGTGGCCACGTGCGTTTTCGCCGGCGGTGGCTGCTCCCGGCACGGCACCGGTCACCGACCCGGCGACCCGGTCCCCGGTGTCGTCGCGCTGCCCGGACTCCACCGACCGAGGTGGGCGCGCAGGAACGCCGCGACCTCGGCCCGCGCCTCATGAGCCGCGTCCACCACGCCCGACATGGCGAAGAAGCCGTGCGCCACCCCGGGATAACGCGTCGCGACGACGGGCACACCGGCCTCGCGCAGCCGTTCGGCGTACTGCTCGCCCTCGTCGCGCAGCGGGTCGTGCTCGGCGGTGATGACGAGTGCCGGCGGTAGGCCGGTCAGGTCCTCGGCGAGCAGGGGTGAGGCCCGCGGGTCGCGGCCGTCGTCCGGGTTCGCCAGGTAGTGGCCCCAGTACCAGGCGACGGATCGGCGGTTGAACGCGGCGGGGTCGTCGTTCTCGCGCATGGACGCGGTGTCGCCGCGGTGGTCGGTGTTGGGGTAGACCAACACCTGGGCGGCCAGCGCGGGCCCGCCGCGGTCGAGGGTCACCACGGCCGCGAGGTTGCCGCCGGCGCTGTCGCCCGCCACGGCGAGGCGGTCGGGGTCGACGCCGAGTTCGGCCGCGTTCGCGGCGATCCAGGCGACGGCCGCGCGGCAGTCGTCCACGGCGGCCGGGAACCTGTGCTCGGGCGCCAGCCGGTAGCCGACGGTGATCACCTGGCACGGCACCGCGTTGGCCAGGGCGCGGCAGATCTCGTCGGAGGTCTCGATGCCGCCCAGCGCCCAACCGCCGCCGAAGAAGTAGACCACCGTGGGCAGGGATCCCGCCTCGTCCACCGGGCGGTAGACCCGGATCGGCAGGTCGCCGCCCGGTCCGGGGAGGTGCCGGTCGGTGACGTGGCGCACCGGCTCGCCCGCGCCCGCCGCCGCCCGGATCGCGACGAGGTCGGCGGCCCGCGCTTCCTCGACCGAGAGGGTGTAGAGCGGCGGGGGCGCAGCGTCCTCGCGCACCGGCCTGGGCCGCGGGTCCATCGGCATGGGGGCCTCCGTCGTCACTGCTCGAGCACCTTCCGGATCGCGGCGGTCAGCTGGGCGCGGTCGGGTTGCACGGCGAGGTCGAGCCCGGGGGCGAACGGCACCACGGCGCCGTCCGGCCTGGTCACCCTGACGGGCGGCGCGGTCAGGTCGCACCGCTCGGTCGCGGTGGCGATGACCTCGGCCGCGATGCCGCACGTGCGGTTGGAGTCGTCGGCCACGACCAGCCTGCCGGTCTTGGCCAGCGAGGCGGCCAGCCCGTCCCAGTCGAAGGGGTACACCGTGCGCGGGTCGAACACCTCGACCGAGACCTCGGCGGCCAACTCCTCGGCGACCGCCACCGCGTCGTGCACGAGGTGCCCGACCGCCACGACCGTGACGTCCCCGCCCTCGCGGTGGACCCGGCCGACACCGAGCGGCACCGGGGCCAGCCCGTCGTGGTCGAGGTCCACCCGGACGCCGAGCGCCGCCGCCGGCGCGAACACCACCACCGGGTCGTCGTCCCGGATCGCCGTGGTCAGCAGGCCGTAGGCGTCCTCGGGCGTGGCCGGCACCACCGTCTTCACCCCGGCGTGGGCGAACAGGGCGTACGGGTGGTCGGAGTGCTGCCCGGCCCAGCCCGTCTTCGACCCGGAGCCGGGCACCAGGTACGTCACCGGCACGCGGGTCTGACCCCCGGTCATCAGCGAGAACTTGTGCGCCTGGTTGACGATCTGCTCGAACGCCAGGTACAGCAGCGCCGGGATCTGGAACTCGATCACCGGCCGCCGCCCGCCCAGCGCCGCCCCGGTGGCGAAGCTCGTGAACGCCTGCTCCGACAGCGGCGTGTCCAGCACCCGGTCCGGCCCGAACCGCTTGAGCAGGCCCGCGGTCACGGTGGAGACCGCGACCCGGACGTCCTCGCCCAGCACGAACACCGCCGGATCGCGGGCCAGTTCGTCGCCCAGCGCGCGGTTCAGCGCCTTCCGGTAGGACAGCCACGGCATCACCCACCACCGCCCGGACGCGCCCGCATCCCGGTGGCGTACAGGTGGTCGAGCGCGCCGGCGGGGTCGGGGTGCGGGCTGCCGAGCGCGAACGCGACCGCCGCGCCCACGACGGACTCGACCTCTTCGTCGACCCGTTCCCGCTCACCGCCGGCCAGCCGCGCGCCCTGGATCTCCACCGGGTCCCTCTCCCGTCCGCTCCGGACCTCGTCGTCCTCGCGGTAGCGGACCCGGGCCCTGTGCTCCCACGTGTGGTGCGCGTCGAACCGGTAGGTCAGGCACTCGACCAGCGACGGCCCGCCGCCCGCGCGGGCGCGGTCCACCGCCTCGCCGGCCGCGGCGAGCACCGTCCGCGGGTCCATCCCGTCCACCGCCACCGACGGGATGCCGAACGCCGCGCCACGCCCGGTGATCGTACCGGCGACGGCGTCGCCGACGGTCAGGGTCGTGGCGTAGCCGTTGTTCTCGCAGACGAACAGCACCGGCAGCCGCCACAGGGCGGCCAGGTTCATGGCCTCCAGCAGCACGCCCTGGTTGACCGCGCCGTCGCCGAAGAAGCTCACCGCGACCCGGTCGCTCCCCTCCTGCCGGGCGGCCCAGGCCGCGCCCGCGGTGATCGCGCCGTTGGCGCCGACGATCGCGTTCGCGCCGAGGATGCCCAGCGCGAAGTCCGCGGCGTGCATCGACCCGCCGCGCCCCTTGTTCAGCCCGGTGGCGCGACCGGCCAGCTCGGCGAGCACCCGGGCGGGGTCGGCGCCCTTGGCGAGCACGTGCCCGTGCCCGCGGTGGGTGCTGGTGATCATGTCGTCCACGCGCAGCGCCGCGCACACCCCGGCGGCGATGGCCTCCTGGCCCGTGTACGGGTGGATGCCGCCGACGATGTCACCGGAGTGGACGAGTTCGACCGCCCGCTCCTCGAAGCGGCGGATCAGCCGCACCGTGCGGTACAGGCCGATGTCGGTGTCCGGCGCGTGTGCCCCCACGGCGGTCAGGACCGCCACACGGTCGGGCAGAACTCCGGGTCGGCGTAGTCCGGCCTGCCGTCCGGGGTGCGCCGCACGAGGGAGTCGTGGTTGTAGAAGGCGAGGCCGCCGTCGGACAGGGGGAACTCGCGGTAGGCGTTGTCGCCGTCCTGGAGGTGCAGTGAGATGGCCCGGCGCGGCCGGTTCGAGCGGTTGGGCCCGCTGCCGTGGTAGGTCCGGCAGTGGTGGAAGCTCAGGTGCCCCTTGGGTATGACCACAGGGATCTTGGCGACCGTGGTGCCGTTGTGCTCGGCATTGGCCGTGAGCAGGTTCTCCAGGTGGTCCGGGTCGCGCTCGGCGAAGTGCCTCGTGGCGCTGTCGTCCGAGCCGACCTCCTCCCAGAGGTGGCTGCCGTCGACCATCGTGATGGTGCCCAGCTCCTCGTCGCAGTCGTGGAACGGGATGAACGCGGTGAGCATCCGGTCCGACGAGGACGACGACCAGTAGTGCTTGTCGAAGTGCCAGGGCACGACGTTCGACGGCTCCTCGGCGATCGGCGGCTTGTAGATCAGGGTCGACTGGAACACCCGGATCTCCTCCGCACCGGCCAGGCGCGCGGCCACCGCGCCGACCAGCGGCTTGAGCAGCGCCTTGGCGATCGGGTCGCTCTCGTGGTGCACGTAGTCGTTGTGGCGCTGGACGTCGCCGTGCTCGGGCTCCCAGTAGGCCAACCGGGGCGGCCGCGTCGGCAGCCTGCGGCTCCGCTCGCCCGCGTAGTACCGGTCGACCGCCGCGGCCAGCTCGTCGACCTCGTCGTCGGAGAACAGCTTCTTCGACAGGTACCAGCCGTGCTCGGCGTAGAACCGGACCTCGTCGTCGGTCGGGAGCAGGGCGCGCTCCCGCTCGGTCAGCGTGAACCCGTTCACGGTGGTTCCCCCTCAGCCGGCCGTCGTGCCGGACAGCTCGTCCCGCTTCGCCTCGTACAGCGCCTTGATGTTCCCGCTGCCGAAGGTCAACGCGCCCCGCCGCTCGATGATCTCCAGGAAGAGCGTCCGGCGCACGTGCATCGACTCGGTGAAGATCTGGAGCAGCCGGCCCCAGTGGTCCCGGTCGACCAGCACGCCGAGCCGGCGCAGCTCGTCCACCGGCTCGTCCAGGTGGCCGACCCGCTCTTCGAGCGTGTCGTAGTAGGCGCTCGGCGTGCCGAGGAACCGCACACCCCTCTCGCCGAGCGTGCTCACCGCCTTGACGATGTCGTCGGTGCCGAACGCGACGTGCTGGACGCCCGCGCCCGCGTGCCAGGTCAGGAAGTCGTCGATCTGACCGGGCCGGCGCTCCGGGTCCGGCTCGATCAACGTGAAGGTGACGTGCCCGGACGGGCTCTGCACCACCTTGGAGTCCATGCCCTGGCCGCCGACCTCGACGTACTCCTCGAAGATCTGCGTGAACCCGAACACGTCCACGTAGTACCGGACGGTCGCGGCGAGGCCACCCGCGGGCACGCAGATCGCCAGGTGGTCGATCGCGCGCAGCAGCTTGTCGTCGGTGTGCGGCTCGAGGTCGGTCACCTCGATCGCGCCGGGCAGGAACTCCCTCGGTGAGCCGTGCCGCTCGACCAGCCGGTGCGTCACGTCGGAGAAGCCGGAGACCTCGGCCACGACGACCCGCTGGTCGCGCCCGCCCGGTCCCCCGGCCACGTACTCGCGCGGCGGCGACACCGGCTCGGCGCCGCGCTCGGTGAGGCCGCGGTAGGCGGCTTCGACGTCGTCCACGCCGATCCCCACGACCGCCACGCCGTCGCCGTGCTTGCGCACGTACTCGGTCGCGGGGTGGTCGGGGACCAGGCCCGTGGTCAGGACGACCTGGATGTCGCCCTGCCGCAGCAGCAACGAGCGCGCGCCCTCCAGCCCGGTCTCGGGTCCGCCCTGACCGCAGGTCGTGAACCCGAAGGCGGTGCAGAGGTAGAACGCCGCCTGCCTCGCGTCGCCGACGTACATCTCGATGTGGTCAATCCTGGAGAGGTTCATCAGGTATCCGGATCACTTCACGGAGCACGTCAGCGGCTCCTGAGACGGTGGTCATGCGGCCGTACTGGCCGCTGTCGAGTTCCATGCGCACGCCGTAGCGCTGTTCCACCTGGTGCACGAGCCAGGCCAGCTCCATCGACTCGATCAGCTCGGGGACGTCCTGCGCCGGTCTGCCGTCGAGGCTCGCGAGCATCGCCAGGACGTCGTCCCGATCGGGTGCGCCGCCCCGGTTCACCCCGGCACCCCGTTCCCGGTCGCGGCCGCGCGGAGCACCGAGCGGTCGCGCACCAGCTTCCCCGTCGTGGTGCGGGGCATCGCGTCGAGCACGTGCACCCGGCGTGGTCTCTTGTAGGGGGCGAGCCGTTCGGTCAGACCCGCCTGGACGGACGCCGCCGTGGCCGGCGCGTCGAGCTGCGCGTAGGCCGTGATGACGTCGTCGTGCAGCACGACGGCCGCCACCACGCCCGGCAGCCCGGCCAGCGTGGCCTCCACCTCGGTCAGGTCGACCTTCAGGCCGCCGACCGACACCTGCGAGTCGAGGCGTCCCTTGACCGTGACGAGGCCGGTGCCCGGGTCGACCGCGCCCGCGTCCCTGGTGTGCAGCCAGCCGTCCGCCCACCGGTCCGGGTCGGACGGACCGACGTACGGCGATTCGGGGCGGCTCACCCACAGCTCGCCGCCGCGTTCGACGACCGCGAGGCCCGGCGCGGGCGAGAGCGCGGGTCGGTGCGCGCCGAACAGGTCGGTCGCGATCACACCGACCTCGGTCATCCCCCACATGTTGCCGAGCGGGACGCCGTACCTGTCGGTGAAGGCGGTGGCGGTCGCGGCCGGCACCGCCTCGCCGCCGGTGGTCATCCGCTTGAGGTTCGGCAGTCGCGGGGGGTCCACGACGGACGCGAGCAGTCCGATGTGGAACGGCACGCCCAGCACGGTCGCGGGGGTGGGTTCGGCCGCCACCGCGTCGAGCACGCTGTCGCCGGTGAGCCGTTCCGGCGGTCTGATCTGCACACCCGCGTGCAGGCCGTACAGCAGGGCGCCGACCAGCCCCAGGACGTGCACCACCGAGGCCAGCACGATGATCCGCTCACCCGGCAGCGGCACGCCGTCGATCCGGGTGTACCGCTCGATCTCGGCGACCAGGTCGGCGGCCGTGCGGCCGATCACCTTGGACGGGCCGGTGGACCCGGAGCTGAACTGGATCACCGCGTGCGGTGTCGCCGCCGGACGGCCGGGGCGGGCCGTGACGGTCTCCTCCACGTCCGCGAACGGGCTCAGCGGGCTGCTCGTGATCCGTCCCGCCTCGACCAGCACCTGCGGTGCGAGCCTGCCGAGCGCGGCGTCGACCTCGAACGCGGTGAGCCGGTGGTCGAGCAGGCTCACCTGGGCGCCGATGCGCCACCCGGCGAGCAGGTTGGCCACGTACGCGACCGAGGGCGGCAGGCGCAGCGCCAGCGACCCGCCCGCGCGCAGTCCCGCCTCCGCCAGGCGCGCTTGCCGTTGCGCGACCAGCCGGCGCAGCGCGGCCCGGTCGACCGGGCCGCCCGCGTGGAGGCAGCTGTCGTCGTCCGCACCGCGCAGCAGGATCTCGTCGACCCATTCCGGACTTGCCGCGAATGCCGATCCGGCCGACGCCAGAACCTTTTCCACCAGTTCTCCCGCCTGGTCCGAAAGTCATTTCGAAAAAGTTTCGCCGAACTTTCCGATCACCCGCGGAACGAGTGATCCGAATCGTACGTCAGGGTTCGGCCGACGCACCATCGGCCAATCGGCCGTGACGAACCACCGGGTTCCCCGATCGACCCAGCCGGTCATTGATCAATGCGGCCAGCCGATCCAGGCCGTGGTCGATCCGGTCGACCGGGACGACACTGGAGGAAAGGCGCAGGGCGCGGACTTCCGAACTGTCGCCGTAGAAATGTCCCATTGGCGTCCACAACACGCCGTAGTCGCGGGCGGAGCGTTCCAGGAGCGCGTCGTCGACCACGAACGGGACGGTGACCACGACGAAGAACCCACCGGTCGGCACGGTCCAGGTGACGCCCGTCCCGTCCGGGAAGCGCTCGGCCAGCCCGGCCACGAGGTGCCGCAGGTTCCGGTCGTAGAGCCGCCGCTCCGGCGCGGTCGCCCCGGTGAGGCGGCAGCCGTGCGTCAGCAGCTTGCCGCCGACGACGGCCTGCGCGATCGGCGACGTGTTCACCGTCAGCATGCTCTTGATCTTGGACAGCTGGTCCGCGAACAGGCCCACCACGCCGTCGGCGCCGACCACCCGCTGGTCGGCGACCGCGTAACCCACCCGTGCGCCGGGCAGCACGGACTTGGCGAAAGAGCCCAGGTAGACGACCCGCCGACCCTCGTCCAGGGCCTTGAGCGTGGGCATCCGGCCCGAGTCGCCGTGGAACAGCCCGTAGGGGTTGTCCTCGATCAGCAGGACGTCCTCGGCGGCGGCCACCTCCAGCAGCCGCCGCCGGGTCGGCACGTCCAGGCTCAGCCCCGACGGGTTGGCGAAGTCGGGCACCACGTAGCACGCGCGCGGCCGGCGGCCGGCGGCGCGCTCCCGCCGGATCACGGCCACCAGGTCGTCGAGGTCGATCCCGTGACCGCCGGTGCGCACCGGGCGCACGGGCAGGTCGACCAGCCGCGCCGCGCCGGTCAGCCCGACGTACGTCGGCGACACCGCGAGCAGGACGTCGCGCTCGTCGGCGCGCAGCGCGCGGAGCACGAGGAACATCGCCTCCTGGCACCCCGCGGTGACCACCACCGACTCCGGGTCGATCGCGATGCCCTCGTCGAGCCGCAGGTTTTCCGCGACCAGGTCGTGGATGATCCCCTTGGTCCGGCCGTACTGCAATACGGTGCGCCGCACCTGTTCCCCGGTGCGCCCGAGGTCTTCGGCGAGATACCGGCAGAACTCGCGCAGATATCGGTGCACGTCCTCCAGGTCGAAGAACTCCTCGCTCGGCCTGCCGGCCGCCAGCGGTATCGCGTCCGGGTAGTGGATCGCGACCTCGTTGAGGAAATTCATCGAGTTGAGCGCCGGGTCCTCCAACGCGCCGAACAACGTTCCGGTGGTCAGCTCGGCGATGTTCTCCGCGTTCACCGGCGGTGTGCTCACCGGAGGTCCCCCTCGACTTCTCCGACGCCGCTCGCGAGCGGCCACGACCGCGCGCAGCAGGTCGTCCAGCTCGTCGTCGGAGAGGTCGGCCAGCGCGGCGTCGCGGGCGGCGTCGTCGGGCGGGTCGGGGGCGAGTTCGGCCGACACGACCTCGGCGAGGGCCGCGATCGTGGGTGAGGCGATGATGCGGTCCATGGGCAGGACGACGCCGTAGAGGTCGGCGATCCGGGCGGCGAACCGGACCGCGGTCAACGACCCGCTGCCGAGGCCGAACAGGTTGTCGTGCGGGCCGATCGGCTCGGTGGTGCGCAGGAGCTCGGCCCAGATCCGGGCCATGGTCCCCTCGATCCGGTCACGCGACGGCACCGGGTCCCCGTCCACCTCGGGCTCCGGCTCCGCGGTGGCGCGCCCGACCGCGCCGTTCGACGGCGGCCCGGTCGCCGCGGACCAGTCCCCGTCGGGAGCGGGCACCGGCAGCTCCGCCACCGCGGTGTCCGCGGCCGCGTGCTCCAGCACGGCGACCACCGACCGCAGCACCCAGCCGGCGAACCCCGGGTCGGTGCGGTGCTCCAGGGTCAGCGCGCCGCTCTCGTCCGCGCGCAGGTCGAGGTCGGCTTCGGCGGTGCCCGCCAGGACGACGTGGCTCCGCACGGTGACGCCGGGGAGGTCCAGCGCCGGCGCGGCCGGCGGCCCGGGGGTGAACCGCGGCGCGGCGGACAGGTCGACCCCCAGTTCCTCGGCGAGCTTCGTCAGCGGGACCTCGTCGTGCGACAGCGCGTGCGCCGTGGCGTCCCGCACCCGGGCGAGCAGGTCGCCGAACGACGGTTCACCCGCCAGGGAGACCCGGACGGGGACCGCGTCAGCGAACGGGCCCGCGATCGGCTCCAGCTCCACCCGCACGCGACCGCTCACCGGGACCGCGATCACGAGGTCGGCCCGCCGGGCGTACCGGGACAGCACCACGGCGTACGCGGCGAGGAACGCCGTGGACGGGGTGGCTCCGACGCCCTCCGCCACGTCGACCAGTCGTCGGACCGCGGCGGGGTCGACCACCGCCGTCGACCGCGCGGCGGGGTGCCCGGCCGGGAGCGGCGACGGCGCGGGCACGTCGCGCACCTCGCGCCAGTGCTCCAGTTGGCGCGCCAGCTCCTCGCCGCCCAACCGCTCGCGTTGCCACACGGCGTAGTCCCCGTAGTCCATCCACGACCCCGGCAGCTCGGACAGCCCTCCGCGGTACACGGTGGACAGGTCGGCGAGCAGCATCGCCAGTGCGGAGCCGTCGGCGACGACCCGGTGCGCCACGAGCACGAACAGGCACCGGTCCGCGCCGACCTCGACCACCGCGACCCTCAGCAGGGGCTCGCGGGCGAGGTCGAACGGCCGTTCCGCCAGGGCCACCGCGATCGACTCGGCCCGCTCGACGTCGCCGGGCAGGACGACGTGCTCGACCACCACACAACCCGACTCCGAGACGACCTGCTCGCCGGAGGCCGTGACGCTCGTCCGGAGCGTCGGGTGCCGCGCGACCACGACGTCCACGGCCCGTTGCAGCGCGACGGGATCGACCTGGCCGTCCAGCCAGGTCGCGTGGCACAGGGGCTCGGGCAGGGACAGCGCGTGCGCCTGCGCGAACGACAGCGGGTACCGCACGAACTACCTCCCGTGGGGCGCGTCCGCCAGGACCCGTTGCCGCATGAGGAACTTGCGGACCTTCCCGGTCGGCCCGACCGTCAGCTGCACGTCGGGCACGACGTCGACCCGGCGGAGGGTGCGCGCCACCGCCTCACCGACCGCGGCGCGGACCTCCTCACCCCGGTCCGGCGCGGGGTCGGCGCCCTCGTGCAGCACCAGGAGCACGTCGGTGATCGGCGGACCGTCCTCCCGCCCGGTCGCGAGGACCGTGCAGTCGCGGACGTCCGGGCACCGGGCGAGGATGCGCTCCTCGGTCAACGCGGTGTAGAGCCGGTTCCCGTCGCCGAGGTCGACCGCGTCACCGGCCCGGTCGAGGTGGTAGTAGTAGCCCTCCTCGTCCCGGTACATCAGGTCGCCGGTCAGGTAGTAGCCGTTGAGGCGGTTGCGGTAGGTGGCGGTCGAGTCGTTCCAGTAGCCGGGCGCGAGCGTCGGTGACCTGAGCCCGCACTGACCGACCTGGCCGACCGGCACCTCCTCCCCCGTCGCCACGTCCAGCAGCGCCACCTCCGCGAACGGGTAGGGCTTGCCGACGCAGCGGTCGTAGCGGTCGCTGTCGGGCCGGTGGCTGATGGCGAACGCGCTGTGGCCCATCTCGGTCGAGCCGAGCGTGTCGATGAACTTCGAGCCCGGCACGTCGACCACGCCGTCCGGCGTCCACACGGGGTGGCTGCCGACCGCGACGAGCTTGCGGATGTGCGCCTCGTGCGCGCAGTCGCCGGTGCTGGACCAGTTGCGCACCGAACTCAGGTCGCGTTGGGTCAGGTCGAACCGCGCCAGCTCCGCCCAGGTGACCGCGAAACCGAACACCCCGGTCGGCCGCCACCGCTCGATGGCGTCCAGGACCACCTCGCCGCTGTGCCGGAACGGCCCTCCCTGCCCGGACAGGCACAGCAGCTCGTAGCCGTTGCACAGCGCCTGGTTCACCACGATGATCCCGGCGGCGTGCGCGGCGGGCAGCACGGACAGCTCGCGCACCTGCCCGTACGGCCTGGCTTCGGTGAGCCGCACCGCCCGCACCGCGGCGAACAGGCTGTGGTGCGAGTGCACGACCGGCGTCGGCGTCCGGGTGGTGCCCGACGAGTGCGTGATCGCCACGGGGTCGTCGTCGTGGTGGCGGTGGGGCGGGGGCGCCTGGGTCGGGTCGCCGGTGCCGGTCTCCGCGGCGTCGCCCAGGACCGGCACGCCGAGTTCGTGGTCCCGCAGCGCCGCGTGGTCGGCGTCGACCAGCACGCCGACGCCGCGCAGCCGGCGGACGAACTCCGCGGCCACCTCGATCGGCATGGACCCGTTCATCAGCGCCGGGATCGCGCCGAGGTGGTTGAGCGCGAAGAAGTTGAGGAACACGTCGGCCGCCGACGTGACGAACACGGCGACGGGGTCGCGTCGGCCGATCCCCCTGCGGGCGAACCAGTCCGCGCGCGCCGCGACCCGTTCGGTCAGGTCGCGGAGCGACAGCGGCGTCCACGCGGGTGTGCCGTCCACCTCGACGTCGAAGGTCATCCGCGGGGCGTCCAGGTCGGCGCCGTGCTCCAGCAGCATGGGCAGCACGTTGCCCGCGCCGACCCGCATGTCCCGCGCCAGCGCGGTGCGCAGGTTCGCCCGACTCATCAGACCTCCCGTTTGCGGAGAACAATGGACTACCGAACGGACATCACCGAGTCGGGTTCCCGCATCGACAGCGGCGGGGTGCGGCGCTTCGCGGACTGCGGCGCCGACCGCCGGTCTTGTGGACCTGGCGACCGCGGGCGCGGACGTGTGGTCCGAGACTAGGTTCGCGATTCCCCTGTGGCAATCGGGCTTTCGGACGCGTCCGCCGTCGGCGCGGGCGACTTCGGGTTCCCGGCGAGCCGGGCCGCGATCGCGGCGCCGATCCGCGCGACCGGCGCCGGCAGCAGCATGTGCTCGTGCGAACAGTCCACTTCGACGACGTCGACCGGCCCGCTCACGCAGTCGTCCCAGGAGGCCACCTTCGCCCCGGTGGTCCGCTCGTCCCCGGTGGCCGAGAGGAACAGCACCGGGCAGCGGACCCGACCGGGGCGGTGCCGTTGCGCCACCGCGAGGTTGTTCCTGATCACGTGCGGCAGGGCGAGCAGCTGGCGGTCCGGCCACTCGTGCAGACCCAACCCCGGCCGGCCGCGGACCACCTCCAGCATCCGGTGCACCGGGTCGGGGTCGTCCGGCTCGACCACCGGCTGGTAGCCGAGTTCGCGGAGCACGAAGTCGCACAGCAGCCACAGGTTGTCGTCGGCCACGCTGAGGCTGTTCGGCAGGCCGGGCACCGTGTCGCCGATGACGAGCAGGCCGACCTCGTGGCCGCGCCGCTCCAGCTCCTCGGCGATCGCGTGCGCCGTGTTGCCGCCGATCGACCACCCGAACAGGTGGTACGGGCCGTGTGGCCGGGTGAGCCTGATCCGGTCGGCGAAGTCCCGCGCCAGCTCGGCCATGTCGACCGGCAGCGGCTCGGGCCTGCGCAGCCCGCGCAGTTGCAGGCCGTACACCGGGTGCTCGGGCGGGAGGTGCGGCAGCAGCGCGAGGTAGCACCAGCTCGCACCGATCAACGGCGGCGCGCAGAACAGCGCGGGGCCGTCACCGCCCTCCCTCAGCGGCAGCACCAGGTCGAGGACGCCACCCGCGCGGCGGATGTCGGCCCGCCGCTGTCTCGCCCACGCGAACTCCTCGGCCGCCGGCAACACCTTCACCGCTGACCCGTCCACCGGACCACCCTCCCGCTCGCGCGTGCTCACGTGCCGGACGCCAACCCGACCAGGTGCGCGGCAGCCGCGGCAGCTCCACCGGCGGCGGCGAACTCCGCCCCGATCCGACGGGCGTGGCGCCGGTAGTCCGGCTCGTCGAGCACCGCCCGCACCGCGGTGCCCAGTTCGGCCACCGTGACGTCGAGGATCGACACCTCGATGCCCGCGCCCGACCGGGCGACCTGCCGCGCCAGCGCCGCCTGCTCGGCGCGGACCGGCGCGACGACCATCGGGACCCCGAAGGTGAGCGCCTCGTTGACCGCGCCCCCCGCGTGGCACACCACCGCGTCCAGCTTCGGCATCAGGTCGAGCATCGGCACCAGCTCGGCGGTGATGGCGTTGTCCGGGAACGACTCCGCGGCCACGCCGGAGGTCACGAAGATCGCCTGCACCTCGTCCGCCACGGGTGCGAGCACCGCCGCGGCCCGGTCGTAGAAGTCGCCGACCATGTGACCGACCAGCGTGCCGACCGTGACCAGCACGTGCCTGCGGTCCGGGTCCCAGAGGTGCCAGGGGAAATCGGGTGCGTTCGGCCTGGCGCCCAGCGCCGCGCCGGTGAGCACGCAGCGGTCCGGCAGCACGGCGTCGCCCACGAGTCCGGGTGTCATCAGGGCGATCACCAGGTGCGGCGAGAACCGGGGGTCGATCGGCTCGCCGGACAGGCCCGCCATCGCCAGCGCCTGCGCCACCTTGTCGGCCAGGTAGTCGTCGAACCCGACGAGGTCGGCCGGCGGGGTCAGCTCCAGCGTGCCGGTGCACAGGGTCGCCCACGGCACGCCGTGCCGGTGCGCCACCAACGCGCCGGCCAGCGCGTACTGCTCGGTGACCACGACGTCCGGCCGGTGCTCCAGCACCGCCTCGTCGACGGGGCCGAGGGTGAAGCGGGTGAACGGGATCAGGTACCCGTCCCACATCGCCCGCACCCCGGCCATGCCCGTCTCGTCGTAGCGGCGGTAGGCCCGGGTGCCGGTGGCGTGCACCGTCGCACCCGGACCGACCAGCGGGCGCAGCACGTTCTCCGGACCGCACCAGACGACTTCGTGACCCGCGCGGGCGAGCTCCTGCCCGATCGCGAGCATGGGGTAGAGGTGACCTTGCAGCGGCAGCACGACCAGCAGGAACCGCGACACCGCACCATCGTGGCACACATTGACGATCCCCGGAACGACGTGGTGGGATCCCGAAGTGTGACCGCTCTCGACGCGGTGTCGGTGTACACACCGGCTTTTCGCGTCCCCATCGAGGACCTGGCCGACCCGCTCGGCCTGACCGGCATCCAGGTCAGGCTCTTCCGGCGGTTCCACGGGCTCGACCAGGTCCGGTTCGACCCGGACCGGTCGCCTGCCGGGCTGTTGCGCGCCGCCGTCGAAGGGCTCACCGAGCTGCGCGGTCAGGAGCACCGGGTCCGGTACGTGGTCCACGGCCGGGCGATGCCGGTCGTCGTGCCGTACCCGCACAACCCGCTGCACGAGGTCTGCCGGGAGCTGGGGCTCGGTCACGCGCTGGCTTTCACCGTCACGCAGCAGAGTTGCGCGAGCGGGCTGCTGGCGGTCGAGCTGGCCGGCCGGCTGCTCGCCGGCGACCCGGACGGGGACGCGCTGGCGCTGGTGCTGACGGGCGAGAAGGCGTTCACCCGTCACGCGCGGCTGCTGCCGGGCACGTCCCTCTTCGGCGAGGGCGCGTCCGCGTGCCTGGTGAGCGCCAACGGGCGGCGCGACCGGGTGCTGTCCTCCGTGTGCGCGCAACGCGGTGAGTTCGACGGCGAGTTCGGCGATCGGGAGGACGAGTTCCAGCGCCGGTACCGCCCGTCGCTGGCCGAGGTGATCAACCGGGCGGTCGCCGAGGCCGGGCTCGTCCTGGACGACATCCGGTTGGTCCTGCCGCACAACGTGAACGTCGTGACCTGGCAACGCCTGTGCTCCCTCATGGACTTCCCGGTGCGGCGCGTGCTGCTGTCGAACGTGCCCGACAACGGCCACCTGTTCTGCACCGACGCGTTCGCCAACTACCGGACCGCCCGGGAGCGCGACCTGCTCCGCGAGGGCGACCACTACCTCGTCGCGACCGTCGGCGCCGGAGCCGGGGCGACGTTCTCCGCGATGGTGTTCCAGCACTGACACCCCGTCCCACCCAGGAGGCCGACATGACCGCACCCGACGCCCAGGTCGACAACGCATCGCGGGACCGCGTGGTCCAGGCCATGACGACCGTGCTCAAGCGGCTGGTCGAGCGCGAGGAGCCGATCACCGAGGACATGCACATGGTCGACGAGCTGGGGGTCAGCTCGTCGATGGGGTTGGAGCTGCTGCTGGAGGTGGAGGAGCAGCTCGGCATCCAGATCGACGTGGAGCGGATGCGCCCGGACGAGCTGCTGACCGTCGGCCAGCTGGCCACGTTCATCGCCGGTCACAGCCGGCCCTGGTGATGCGCCTGGTCCGCGCCGGGCGCCGGGGTTTCACCGGTGACGCCGCCGTCCTGGCCGACGACGACCACCGCGCGCAGGTGACCGAGTACCTCGCGGACCTGGTCCGGCCCTTCGGCGCCGGACCCGTCACCGACCTGTCCGGCCAGTCCTACGGCGAGATGGCGAAGGCGTTGGTGGCGGAGGTCGTGCCCGCGACCGAGCCGGTCGACCTGCTGGTGCTGGCGTTCTCGATCCACGACGTGTGGCCGGGCCGGGCGACCGCGACCTACCTCAGCCACGTCTGCCCCGGCACGCCGATGTCGTTCGCCATCTGCGACCAGGGCAGCGCGTCGCCGTTCACCGGTCTGCGCGTCATCGGCGACTACGGCGTGCGACGGGCGCTGCTGGTCGTGGTCGAACAGGCCGCGCTGCCCTACCGGTCGGCGGCCGCGACACCGCTGGCGCACCGGGGCGTGGCCATGCTGTACGAGGAGGGGGCGGGCACCCGGGTGACCGGGGTCCGCCAGTACCCCGACGTGGAGCCGGGGGCCGTGCCGGAGGTGGCCCGCCTCGGGGTGGCCGAGCTGTCGGCCGGCCGGCCCGGCACGCGGGTCGTGCTGAGCGACTCGCTCGCCGCGGCGTGGCCGGACCGCCCCGACCACACCCGCGCGCCGGCCGGGCAGCCCACGACGGGGGTGTGGTGGCACCTGGCCGGTGCGCGCGAGGGCGCGGTGCTGGTGGGCGACTACGACCGGGAACTGCGCTACCTCTGCTTCGCCGTGGTCGCGGCCGCTCCGTCCTGCGTGGACGGGCAGGACCGGTCGGCCGGGGCGTAGCGGGTCCCGCCCCGGCCGCGAGGCGCGCGGTGCCGCCCCCGGCTACCTCGGTCCGCTACCGGAGACGGCCGGTCGGGGTCGTGCGCCGGTCGGCACGTCCGGGCGGAACGCGGCCTCGACGGCCACCTCCTCCACCGCGCGCAGCATCTCCTCCACCTGCTCGGCGGAGAAGACCTCGGTGTCGCTGACCACCTGGAGGTACACGGTGTCCGGGTGGTCCTCGATGTTGACGAACAGCTGGTCGGTCCACCGGTAGACGAACTTGTTCCACCTGAGGTACGTCTCGGGCAGCCTGGACCTGATCTCGTCCTCGGTGAGGGGCGCGGCGTCCGCCACCGCGTCGGCACGCGTCCTGGTGCTGAACCGCCGGTCGTTGACCCGGCAGGTGATCCGGGCCGGGTGGCCGCGTTCGGCGTCCAGGCGCGCGGCCAGCTCCGCCAGCCGGTCGGGGTCGTAGTAGGAGTTCATCAGGGCCGCGGTCGTGGCCCGGCGCGCCTGCGCGATCACGTCGTCGACCGTGCCGTCGAGGTCGAGGGTGAGCACGGCGTTCTGGACCACCGTGCCGATGACGTCGGCCAACCCGGGTCGGTACCGGTTGCCCGCGGCCACGTGCAGGGTCAGCGGGTCGACGCCGGTGGTCCGCGCGATCGCGGTGGCGATCACCGCGAGCAGCACCCGCCCGGTGTCCGTGCGGGTCCGCCGGGCGATCTCGACCACGGCCAGGTAGGCGGCCGGCGAGCTGAACCGCACGTTCCGGCACCGCCGCCCCGCCTCGTAGTCCGGCGCGCCCGACTCGCCGAACGTCAGCGGCGGCAGGGCGCGGAGGTGGCCCTCCCAGTAGCGCATGGCCCGGTCGCTGACCCGCCGCAGCTCCGGTGCCGCCTCCCGGCGGCCGAGGTCGGCGAGCAGCACCGCGTCCGGGTCCACCGGGCGGCCGACCAGCTCGCCGAGGCCGAGGTCGGTCATGAGCAGCAACGCGCCCACGCCGTCGGCGACCAGGTGGCCGATGGTGAGCACCGCGTACACGGCTTCGCCCCGGTGCCGCATCACGCCCATGCGCAGCGACCACGGGGTGTGCTCCGCCAGCGGGGCCGCCATCCACTTGAGCCACAGCTTGTTGCCGTGGTCGACGGCGGCGGCGCGGTCGAGGTGGTCCGCGAAGGTCATGACCTCCAGGTCGATCTCCCCGGACCCGTGCACCACCTGGCACGGCTTCCCCTCGTCGTCGGTGCCGAACCGGGTCCGCAGCGCGGGGTGCTTGCCCATCAGCCGGCCCAGGCGTTCGGCGACGTCGGCGACGGTGAGGCCCTCCGGCAGGTGGTGCGCACCGCTGATGTTGTAGGTCCAGTCGCTGTTGCGCATGTCCTGGAGGATGCTCTTCTGACCCCAGGTCAGCGGCGCGGTTCCCGCGCCGGGTCCGGAGAACGGCACGGTGACGCGGTCGTGGACGATCGGTTCATCCACCGGCACTCCCGAAGATCACGCTCACGTTGTGGCCACCGAAGCCGAACGAGTTGGACATGACCGCGCCCACCGCGGCGGGCAGCGCCTCGCCGCGGACGTGGTTGAGGTCGCAGGCCGGGTCGGGATCGTCCAGGTTGTGGGTCGGTGGGAGCAGCCCCTTGCGCATGGCCGCGATGCCGACCGCCGCTTCGACCACACCGGACGCGCCGAGCATGTGCCCGGTCACCCCCTTGGTCGAGCTGACCGGCGGCATGGCGTCGCCGTACACGCCCCGGATCGCCGCGGCCTCGGCGGTGTCGCCCGCCTTCGTGCCGGTGCCGTGCGCGTTGAGGTAGTCGATGTCGCCGGTCGACAGTCCGGCATCCCGAAGTGCGATCCGCATGCTCTCCGCCGCGCTGGAGCCGTCCGGCCGGGGTGTGGTCGGGTGGTGCGCGTCGCTCGTCGCACCCCAGCCGAGCACGCCGGCGTGGACCGCCGCGCCGCGCGCCCGCGCGAAGTCGAGCCGCTCCAGCACCAGCACACCGGCACCCTCGCCGAGCACGAAACCGTTGCGGCGCCGGTCGAACGGGCGGCTCGCGGTGGTCGGGTCGGACCAGCCGCGGGCGAGGGCGAGCGCGTTGCCGAAGGCGTCGGCGAAGGTCGGGAACAGCGGCGCTTCGGTGCACCCGCACACCACCACGTCCGCTTCGCCCGACCGGAGGATGCGCATCGCCTCGCCGATGGACTGACCACCGGCGGCGCACGCCGTGCCCGACGACGACGTGTACCCCCGGATGCCGAACTTGATGGCGACCCGGGCCGCCGCCATGTTGGGCAGCACACCGGGCAGCAGGAACGGGCTGACGCCCAGGCGGCCGCGCCGGGACCGCTCCACCGCCTGGTCCGCGAGCGTCCCGAGCCCGCCGACCCCGGAGAGCACGACCGCGACGCGGTACGGGTCGACGTCCCGGCCGACCTCGATCCCGGCTTCGGCCAGGGCGTCGTCCGCGGCCCGCACGGCCATCACGACCGAGCGATCGACCACGCGCGCTTCCTTGGGCGGTATAACGCTTTCCGGGTCGATGAACGGCCCGATCGCGGCCACGTCGACCACGCCGTGCAGCGGGTGGCCCTCCGGCGGGCGCACGGCCCCGGACCGACCGGCGCAGACCGCCGCGAAGACCTCGTCGACCGCGGTGCCGACCGGGCTGACCAGCCCGATCCCCGTCACGGCAACGGTCGTGCTCACGTCGCCGTTGCGGTCTGCGAGCGTCGGGCCACCTCGGCGCAGAACTCCCCGACCGTCATGGCGGCGAACCGCTCGGCCTCGTCCTCGTCGAACCGGACGCCGAAGTGTTCCTCCACCCGCAGCGAGAGCTCGGCCAGGGCGAGCGATTCGAGGTCGGCGCCCGCCGGGCCCAGCACCGTGTCGTCGTCCATGTCGGCGGTGCTGTACTTCATGACCGTCAACGAGTCGAAAAGGAACTGGCGGATCTCGGAATTCATGACGGTGCTTCCCCTCTCCGGGAGGTCAACGGGAATCTGCCTCACCGGGGTCGAGGCCGTCAAGCGCGAGCCCGTACCGAATACGGACTATGGACCGCGGTCGGGAACGGCCGCAGAATGTGCGCCATGCCCTCGGCGATGCTGGATCTCGTGACGCACGGAGAGGCGTCGCCGCGGTCCCCCGCCGTCCACCTCGTCGGCGGGCGGACACTGTCCTACGGGGAGTTGGCCGCGCTGGTCCGCGAGGTCGAGCGGTCCCTGCGCCACGACACCAAGGCGTTGGTGCTGTGCGCGGGAGACCGCGACCTGTCCACGCTGACCGCCTACCTGGCCGCGCTGCGGCTCGGCCACTCGGTCGCGTTCCTGCCCGCCTCGGCCGAGGTGCTCGCGGCGTACCGACCGGAGTTCGTGGTCCCGGCCCCCGGTGGCGGGTCGGACCTGGCCGACCTCGGCTACGTGCCCGGGGAACATGGGGCCGGGGAAAACGTGGGAGGTCCGCACGTCTTCCGCAGGCGTTCGGCGGAGCCGGCGGGCGACATCTTCCCGGACCTGGCGCTGCTGCTCTCGACCTCCGGGACGACCGGGAGCCCCAAGGCGGTGCGGCTGTCGTACGACGGGTTGGCCGACAACGCCGCCGCCATCGTCCGCGCGTTGGGCGTCACCGCCGCGGAACGCGCGCCGACCACGTTGCCGATCACCCACGCCTACGGCCTGTCGGTGGTGAACAGCCACCTGAGCGCGGGCGCGGGTGTCGTGCTGACCGACCGGTCGCCGTTGTCGTTGGCGATGTGGGACCACGCGACCAGGGCGGGCGCCACCTCGTTCGCCGCGGTGCCGACGACCTACGCGGCGTTCGGCCCGGCGCACGCGGACCTGTTGGAACGCAGCGAGATCCGCACGATGACCCAGTCGGGCGCCCGTCTCGGCGACGAGCTGACGATGCGGCTGGTGCGCGTGATGGAGCGGCGACGGGGCCGGTTCTTCCCCATGTACGGCCAGACGGAGGCCACCTCGCGGATCACGTGCCTCGACCCGGCCGCCCTCCCGGACCGCCTCGGCTCGGTCGGGACGGCGGTGCCCGGCGGCGTCATCACCATCGCGCCCGCCGAAGCGCACGACCGGGCCGCCCCCGGCGAGGGCGCCGTGCACTACCGCGGTCCGGGCGTGATGCTCGGCTACGCGACCGGTCGCGACGACCTCGGCCGGGGCCCCGAGGTGGACGTCCTGGACACGGGCGACCTCGGGTACCTGCGCGACGGCTACCTCTACCTGACCGGCCGCACCAAGCGGATCGTCAAGGTGCTCGGCGTCCGCACGAGCCTGGACGACCTGGAGCGCGTGGTCGAGCGGGCCGACCACCCGTCCGCCGTGGTCTGCGACGACGACGTGGTGTACCTGTTCGGCGCGGGCGACCCGGACGTGCACGAGCGGCAGCGGCGGCGGTTGGCCGAGGTGCTGGGGGTGCCGAGCCGGCACGTGGCGGTCCGCCACGTCGACCGCCTGCCCCGGACGCCCGGCGGCAAGGTCGACTACCGGGCGCTGGCGGCGGCCGTGGACACCCGGGAGGTCGGCCGGTGGAACTGACTCACTGGCGGCAGCTGTCCGACCGCGGACCAGACCTCGTGCTGTGCCTCGACTTCCCCGGCGCACGGGCCGCGGCGGGGTTCGCGGACCTGGCGTCCGGTGTTCCCGTGGACGCCTGCTTCCTGCACCTCGCCCAGCCGGGCTCGGGGCCGCTCGACGCGTGCGTCGACCGCTGGGTGGCGGACGCGACGGCCACCGGCCGCCCGGTGCGCGCGGTGCTGGGGTACTGCGCCGGGTCGTCGCTGGCCACCTGCGTCGCCGACGCCCTCGCCGAGTCCGCCCCCACGCCGGTGACCCTCCTCTTCGACGCCGCCGCGACCAGCGCCGGCTCGTTGGGCCACCAGTTCACGTCCACCATCGAGACCTCCGCGGACCACCTGACCGCCGGGGAGCTGGACGACGCGCGTGCCCTGGCGGACGAGCTGGTCGAGGCGCACCCGGACGACCTGCCCCGCATCGCCGCGGCCCTGGTCGACCGGTACGACGCGTTGATGGGCGAGGTCGCCGCCCGGCTGTCGCTCAACCAGTTCTTCCGGCAGCAGCTCACCGGCGGGTTCACCGCCTACGTGGAGTACCTGCTCCTGGCCGCCCAGGGCCGGTTCGACACGCGCTCCGGGACGCCGTTGTTCCTGTCCTCCAAGGAGCACGAGCCGCCCGTGGACGGCGCCCGGCGCCTCGCGCTGGACTTCGACCACCCCGGCCTGCTGCGCGAGCCCGCGGTGCACGACCTCGTCGCCGAACTGCTGATAGGAGAGCGCCCGTGGTGAACGTGGCCGAGATAGCCGACGTCCTGTCCGCGCACCCCGGTGTGAGCCGGGCAGGGGTCGCCGTCGTGCGCCACGAGGGACGTGACGTCACGATCGCCGCCGTCGAGCTGACCGAGTACCTGAGCGGGCCGGTGCTGCGCAATCACGTGCGGCACCGGCTCGGCGAGGACTGCGGGCTGGGCGGCGTGCTCGTCGTGGACCGGCTGCCGATGGCGGACGGCGCGGTGGACGCGGGGCAGTTGGCGGCGGCCGTCGCGGACGGCCGGTGCACCACGTTCGAGGACCCCCGCGACGACGTCGAGCGGCGGGTGGCGGCGATCTGGTCGGCGCTGATGGACGTGCGGCCGGTCGGCGTGACCGACGACTTCCTGGAGCTGGGCGGCGATTCGCTGTCCGCGCTCGGCATCATCGCCGCGCTCGAAGCGGAGTTCGACCGGTCGCTGGACGTGTACGAGTTCATGAGCGCGTCCAGCGTCCGGCGGCTGGCCGAGATGCTGCGGTAGCGGTGGTCCTCCCCGTGCACCGGCGGATCGCCGACATCGCCCGCGCCGAACCCGGTCGGCCGGCCCTGATCGGGTTCGACGCCGACCTGGCCGAGCAGACCCTGACGTGGGGGGAACTCGCCGGGTCGGTGGAGGAGGCGGTGGCCGCGCTGCGGGCGGCGCTCGACCCGGACGTGCCGTCGTGCGTCGTCGTGGAGGCGGCCAACACCCTGGCCGCGGCGACCGGCCTCGCGGCGGCGCTCGCGGCCGAGGTGCCCGTCTTCCCGCTGAACCCGGCCACCCCCGCGGCCGAGCGGGACGTCCTGCTCGGGCTGCTCGGCCGCCGGTACCGGCACGTGCACCTGGTGGACGTCGGGAACCGGCCGGGGCCGGCGATCGTGTCGGCCACGCTGCCGTCGGCCGGGGACGGCGCCGTGGCCTACCTGCTGGCGACCGGCGCGAGCTCGGGCGTGCCGAAGGTCTCGGCGCGACCGGGGCCGCTGCGCTACGACCCCGCGCTGACGCCGTCGCTGGTGATCCGGCAGACCGGTTGGCGGACCGGCCAGCGGCAGCTCATCGTCGGTCCGCTGTACCACGCGGCACCGTTCACCGCGTTCGTGGACGCGCTGCTGGACCTGAACACCGTCGTGCTGCAACCGTTCTTCTCCGCGCGGTGGACCGTCGACCTGGTGCGGCAGCACCGCATCGAGTGGGTGCAGCTGACGCCGACGCACATGCGCGAGATCCTGGTGCTCGCCGACGCGGACCCGGCGGCCTTCGACAGCCTGCGCGCGCTCCTGCACACCGCGGCCGCCTGCGACGCGGACACCAAGCGCGGGTGGATCGACCTGCTCGGCCCCGAGCGGGTCTTCGAGCTGTACGGCGCGACCGAGGGCATCGGCGTGACGCTGGCCCGCGGCGACGAGTGGCTGGCCCGGCCGGGCACGGTCGGGCGCGGTGTCCTGACCCAGCTCCGCGTCCTGGACGACGACGGGGCACCGGTCGCGCCGGGCGAGGTCGGCACGGTGTTCATGCGCACCCCCCGGCGGGTGGGCCGGTCCGACTACGTCAACGACCAGGTCGTCCGCACCACCCCGGACGGGTTCGCCACGGTGGGCGACCGCGGCAGGCTCGACCGCGACGGCTACCTCTACCTCGAACCCCGCGACCACGGCACGATCAACGTGGGCGGCGAGAAGGTCGACCCGAACGAGGTCGAGGCCGCGTTGCTGGCCCACCCCGCGGTGGTCGACGCGGTCGCGCTGGCCGTGCCGCACCGGACCCTCGGGTCGGTGGTCGGCGTGCAGGTGGTGCTGCGCCCCGAGGTGAGCGTCCGCAAGGCCGACCTCGCCGCGCACTGCGGCCGGCGGCTGGCCGGCTTCAAGATCCCGAAGCACTTCGCGTTCGTCGACCGACTCCCCCGCTCCGCGGCCGGGAAGATCCAGCGCTGGCGGCTCGCCGCCGATTCCGAAGGCGGTGCGCCCACACCATGAACCCGACCGTGGACGACGTGCTCGACACCGGCTACCGGCACCCCCGCGACCCGGTGGAGCTGTGGCTGGCACGGCAGTGGCAGGAGGTCATCGGGTTCGCCGTCGGCATCCGGGAGAACTTCTTCGAGCTGGGCGGCAACTCCCTGGACGCGGCCCGGGTCGTCAACTCCGTCCTCGAGGAACTGGGCGTGCAACTGCCCCTGAACACGATGACCGAGCACCCCACCGTGGAGAGCCTCGCCGCCCGGCTGCGCGACCACAACGGGCGGCTGGCCGGCCCGCTGGTCCTGATCCAGCGCGGCGACGGGGCCGCTCCCCCGCTGTTCCTGGTCCACCCGGCCAACGGGCAGGTCGGCCCGTACGCCGGGCTCGCCCAGGCGCTGGGCGAGGACTTCACCGTGTTCGGGCTCCAGGCGGCCGGGCTCTACTCGGACGTCGACCCGGTCGCCTCGGTGCGGGCCATGGCGCGCACCTACGTCGAGGCCGTCCGCGCGGCGCGGCCGACCGGTCCCTACCTGCTCGGCGGCTGTTCGACCGGCGCGGCGGTCGCCCACGAGATGGCCGCCCTGATCACCGGGGACGACGCCGAGGTGCGGCTGCTGGCCCTGGTCGACGCCGAGCTCCTCGACGTCGGACCCCGGTTCGACCAGCCGCCCGGTGACCTGGTCGCGGTCCTGGACCGGTGGAAGGAACTCGACCTCGTGCCGTCGGACGCGACCCCCGGGTTCGTCAGGCGTTCGGCGCGCGTGTGGCAGGCGAACGAGGACGCCGTCCGCGACTGGGAACCCCGGCCGTACCCCGGTCCGCTCGACGTCTTCGCCGGCCCCTCGGACGACCGGCCGGCGTTCGCGGACTGGCCGTCGGCGGTGACGCGCGAGCACACGCCGCCGGACGGGGACGTGGCCGGCGCGCTGCGCGGGTTGATCGGCTGACCGGGATGAGCACCTCGACCGACACCGGTCAGCGCAGGCGGCGCGTGCGGCTCACGCCCGTCGACGCCATCCAGGTCAGCTCCACCGGGGCGCGTGCGGCCGAGGGACCCGTCACCCTCGGCCAGCTCAACACCATGCAGTGGTTGGGGCCCGACGACGACCACCTGGCCGCGGTCCTGCGCGTCGAGCTGCCCGTGCCCGACGGGAGGTCCGCGGACGACGTGGCCGAGGCGGCGGCCGTGCTGGTGGCCAGGCACGAGTCCCTGCGGACCACCTACGTCCGGGGTGAGGACCCACGTCAGGTGGTCGCGGCGACCGTCGCGTTCACGCTCCACGTGTGCGCCCTCGGCGAGGGTCGGTGGGGGCCTCGCGACCGCTCGGCGGTGGCCGGGAGGCTGCTCGCGTGGTTGCGGGAACGGCACGACACGTCGGCCACCACGCTGCGGATGGCGGTCGCCACCGACGGGCACGGCACGGTCATCGCCTGCGTCGCGGGGTTCTCGCACCTGGCCGTCGACTTCGGCTCCATCGAGGTGCTCAAGCGCGAGTTCGCCGAGATGCTCGCGCACCCGGACCGCCGACAGGTGGGCGGTCCCCGCCACCAGCCGCTGGACCAGGCCGAGCTGGAGGCGACGCCCGCCGAGCGACGTCGGACCCGGGCGGCGAACGACCACGTCCGGGAGCTGGCGCGGCGGCAACCCCGCTGCCTGCTCGTGCTGCCCCGGGCCACGCGGTCCGGCGAGTCGCTGGCGGTGGAGCTGTCGTCCCCGGCCGCCGCGATGGCGGTGCGGCAGGTGGCGGCACGCACCCGGTCGAGCCGGTCCTCCGTCGTGCTCGCCGCGACGTGCGCGGTGCTGGCGCGGCGCACCGGCTACCGCGAGCTGGTGTTCCCGTCGCTGTCGAGCAACCGGTTCGACCGCCACCTGCTCGACTTCGTCGGTTCCCTGGCGCAGGGCAACCTCGTCGCCGTCGAGGTCGGCGACCGGAGCTTCGACGCGCTGGTCAAGCACACGTGGGCCGCGGTGCTGGAGGCGAGCAGGCACTCCAGGTACGACGGCGTCGAGCGTGGCGCGGCGGACGAGCGGATCCAGCACGAACGGGGTGTGCACTTCCTCTACGACCCGTTGTTCAACAGCCTCGTGCCCGAGTCGTGGTCCGGGGTCACCGCGGGCGCCAGGCACCGGCCGGAGGAGATCACCGCCGCGCTGCGGCAGACGGAGCTGCGGTGGCGCCCGGTGCCCCACAACGGGACGCCGCTGCGGTTCGGCTTGAACGAGGTGGACGGCCGGGTCCGGCTCGACCTGTGGAGCGCGGACACCGGGCTGGTGCCCCGGGCCGAGATGGAATCGTTGTTGCTGGCCGTCGAGCGCCTGCTGGTCGGTGCGGCCGCGGGTGACCTCGACGCCCCGCGCGTCCGCGAGGTCATCGGCCTGGACCCCGTCGCCCGCACGCCCGACTGGGTGCTGGTCGACTCGTGCTGGGTCGACCTCGCCGAGGTGCAACAGCTGCTGGACGAGGCCCTGGCGCCTTCGACGGCCCGCATTTTCGGCTCGGTCGACGGCCGCGACCTGGTCGCCTACCTGACCGTGACCGACGCCGTGCGGACACCCGAGCAGGCCCACGCCCGTTGCCTGGCCGCGCTGCCCGACCACCTCAACGCCCTCGCCCCGCGCCACTACGTCCTGTGCCCCACCGCCCCGGCCGACGCGGCGGACCCCGCCGCGTGGCCGGCACCCCTCACCACCGGCACCGGGCGTTGACCACCGGGGGGCCTCGGGGCGGCGCCGGGGTCGGGGGGTCGGCGGTCAGTCGTCGATCGCCCGGTAGGCGGCGGTCCAGAGGTCGTGCCACATCGGCAACCTCTGGTCGCCCGTGTGCCCCCGCTGCATGAAGAAGATCGCCGTCATGTCCTCGGCGGGATCGTTGTACCAGGCGGTGCCGTAGAAGCCGGACCACCCGTAGCTGCCGGCCGACGGGCCGAGCGGGCTGGGGTGGGTCAGGACCGACACCCCGAAACCCCACCCCATCTCGTTGAAGAACCCCGGCCAGAACCCGGAGACCGCCCTCTGCGCCGGGGTCAGGCGGTCGCTGGTCATCAGCGCGACCAGCGGTCGGGAGAGCACCCGCCGGCCGCGGTGGGAGCCGCCGGCCAGCAGGGTCGACGCGAAGGCGCAGTAGTCCTGGGCGGTCGAGACGAGTCCGCCGCCGCCCGACTCGAACGACGGCGGTCGGCTCCACCGCCCGTCGGGGCCGTCCTCCACGACCGGCTCGCCGGTGGCGGCGTCGTCGCGGTGGTACGCCGTCGCCAACCGGGCGATGTCCTCGCCGCTCACGCTGAAGGCGGTGTCCGCCATCCCGAGCGGCTCGCAGATCCGTTCGCGGAAGGCGTCCCCGAAGGACATTCCGGTGGCTCTGGCGATCAGCACGCCGGTCACGTTGGAGGCGGTGTCGTACATCCAGCGCTCACCCGGCTGGTGGACGAGCGGGAGCCTGCCCAGCCCGCGCACCCAGTCGTCCGGCGACGTGTAGTCGAGCGCGTTCACCGCGTCGACGATCGGGACCCGTCCCGGCTTGGTCGGGACCACGCCGATGCCGCAGGTGTACGTCAGCAGGTCCCGCAGCGTGATCGGGCGTTGCGCCGCGACGGTGTCGTCCAGCGGCCCCTGGGGATCGACGAGCACGGTCATGTCCGCCAGCTCCGGGATGAGGTCGTCCACCGGGTCGTCGAGGCGCAGGGTGCGGTCCTCGACGAGTGTCAAGGCGCACGCGGCGACCATCGGCTTGGTCATCGAGGCCGTGCGGCAGATCGTGTCCGCCGCCATCGGTGTTCCCGAACCCGGGCCCTCGAAGGCGAGGGTGCCCGCCGTTTGGACGTGCACCTCGCCGCGGCGGGCGAGAACGGCCACCGCACCGGGCACGAAGCCGGACTCGACGCGGTGCTCCAGCAGTTCTCGCACCCGAACCAGCCGTTTCGACGAGAAGCCACCGGTGGCCATTCGCCTCCACCTCATCCCATCCGCCCGCACGCCGCCTGTCGCGCGACGACCGTAGCCTTTCGCGACGACGCCGGGGAGGGGACTTCGTCCCGGCACTACGGCTCATCGGCACGTCCGGCCGCACGATCTTCGGCAGGCGCGGCCGACGGGGGCTCCCGGAAGAATTCGTTCGTCGCGGTCGAAAAACTTACGGGAAATACCCGGCACCCAGCGCTCACGCCGTCGTGCCAGGACCGTGGCGGCAGGCCGCTGGACCGACCGGAGCAACGTCCGACGAGTGGCGCGAAAAAATCGTGCGGATTCACGAAATAACCTTCTTGAAGGTGCTCGCGCCCCTGTGCTTGGATGCCCTGGGACGCCCGGCCGGCCGATTGAGGATTGGCGTCCACCCGACATCACGAAAACCGCGGCAATGCGCCCGCGGTCAATTCGACGAGCGGTCGGTCGACGAACCGCACCACCGGAGGACCCGCGGGAGCGCCATGACGACCGGAACACCTCCCGCGGCGGGGTCCGCGACGGCCGGGTTGCGCGCCACGTGGGCGAACTGGGTGGACGAGGCGGTGCGGCCGCGGTTGCGGATCGCGCGGTTGCTGCCGTCCGGGGGTGTGGGCCTGGTCGTGTTCCTGGCCGTGCTCAACCTCGTGCTCGGCCTGTTGCCGGTGGCCTTCGTGGTCGCGACGAGCACCCTGGTCGGCGAGGTGCCCGCCGCGGTCGGCGGCGGGGTCGGCAGCGCGGCCTGGGACCGGCTGACCTCGATCTTCCTGCTCGCCGCCGCCGCGTTCCTGCTCACCCAGGTCCTCACCCCCGTGGGCAACGCCCTGGGCCAGCAGTTGCGGCGACGGGTGGACAGCGCGCTGCGGGACGACGCGATGGCGTTGATGCTGCGCCCGGTCGGCATCGGGCCGTTGGAGGACCAGCGCACGCTGAACGAGCTGAACGAGGCCGTGCGCGCCTTCGACCGCGACTGGGGCACACCGGGGCAGGCGTGCTTCGGCATGGTGGCGCTGGTCGCCCGCTACACCCGCCTGGTGGCGCTGGTGGTGGCCATCGGGCTGACGATCGGGTGGCTCGCGGGGCTCGGGGTCGGTGCGGCGGTGCTGGCGTTCCGCTACGGGCAGCGCGGCGGGTTGCGCAAGTACTCGCGGGTGGGGCGCGACCTCATCGGCAGGATGCGCGAGATCGGCTACCTGCACGAACTCACGATGACCGACGTGGCCGCGAAGGAGATCCGGGTGTTCGGCCTCACCGGCTGGCTCGCGGATCGCTACGCGGCCGTGTGGGAGACCGTGCGCAACACCTTCGAACGGGCACGCCGCCGCGTCTACCTGACCCCGTACCTGGTGCTGACGTCGCTGGGCCTGCTGCTGGCGGGCGGCGCGATGGTGTACGCCGCCCAGCTCGCCGCGACCGGGCGGGTGAGCCTGACCGCGTTGGCGCTCGGGGTGCAGGCGATCGTGCTGGCGATCTCGTTGGGCGGCTACTACCCCGAGGCGGACACCAGCACCCAGTACGCGATGCTGTCGCTGACGGCCCTGCAACGGTTGCGCGACCGGCTGGACGAGCTGGACGAGGGGCAGCCCCCGCCGGGTCGGGCCGGGGTTCCCCCGGGCACGCCGGCCGCGTCGCTCGCGTTCGACCGCGTCGGCTTCCACTACCCCGATTCGGACCGCACCGTGCTCGACGGCATCGAGCTGGTCCTGCCCGCCGGGCGGTGCACGGCCGTGGTCGGCGTCAACGGCGCGGGCAAGACCACGCTGGTGAAGCTGCTGGCGCGGCTGTACGAGCCGACGTCGGGCGCGGTGCGCGCCGACGGCGTGGACATCGCGGAGTTCGACCCGGTGCTCTGGCGGCGTCAGGTCGGCGTGATCTTCCAGGACTTCGTGCGCTACGAGCTGACCGCGGCGGAGAACATCGCGCTGGGCGCGGCGCACGTGCCGGTCGACCGCGCGGTGGTGCTGCGCGCCGCCGAACGCGCCGGGATCGCCGAAGCGCTGCTCGCCCTGCCCGACGGCCTGGACACGCCGCTCTCGCGGGCCTACCCCGGCGGGACGGACCTGTCCGGCGGCCAGTGGCAGCGGATCGCCATCGCGCGGGCGTTCTACGCGCTGGAGGCGGGCGCCACCGTCCTGGTGCTGGACGAGCCCACCGCGGCGCTGGACGTCCGCGCCGAGGTGGCGTTCTTCGACCGGTTCGTGGAGCTGACCCGCGGGGTGACCTCGCTGCTGATCTCGCACCGGTTCTCCAGCGTCCGGCGGGCCGACCACATCGTGGTGGTGGACGGCGGGCACGTGGTGGAGCGGGGTTCGCACGACGAGCTGATCGCGGCGGGCGGCCACTACGCGCGCCTGTTCACCCTGCAGGCGAAGCGGTTCGCCCGGGGGCTGGACGCCGAGGACGACGAAGCCGAGGACGACGACACCGAAGACACGGCCGCGGTGGTGGAGGGGGTCAGCCGGTGATCGAGGTCGTCCGCGGTGGCTGGGAGCTGCTCGTCATCGCCTGGCAGGAGAGCCGGTACCGGTTGGTGCTCGCCGTCGTGCTCATGATCGCCCAGGCGTCGGCGATGCCGCTGGCCGCGCCCGCGCTGGCCGCGCTGACCGACTCGGCGCTGGCCGGGGACGTCCGGGGGGCGACCACCGCGGCGGTGCTGGTCGTGGTCGCGGTGATCGCCGCGCTGACCGCCGGGCACTTCGCCCACATCTTCTACTTCGAGCTCGGCGACCGCGCGGTGCCGCGCCTGGAGCGCGAGCTGATCGAGATGACCAACGGCTCGGCCGGGCTGGAGCACCACGAGCGGCCCGAGTACGCCGACAAGCTCCAGGTGCTGCGCCAGGAACTGCACCGGGCCGGGTGGGGTTCGATGGAGGGCCTGCTGAACAGCCTGGGCCTGCTGGTGGCCATCTCGATCACCGCGGTCCTGCTGGCCCGGCTCAACCCGCTGCTGTTGCTGCTGCCCCTCGCGGCCGTGCCGCCGTTGCTGCTCGGGCGGCGGGCCGAGTCGATCGTCAACAGCGCGCGCGAGCGCTCGGCACTGCCGTCCCGGCACGCCAAGCACCTCTTCGGGCTCGTGGCGAACGCGGCGTCGGCCAAGGAGCTGCGCGTCAGCGGGCTGAAGTCGGAGCTGCGCTCGCGCCAGCGCCGGGCCTGGGACGACGCGTCGGCACAGCTGTGGCGCGGTGAGCGCCGGGCCGTGGTGCTGCGCACCGGCGGTGAGCTGTTCTTCGCCGTGGCCTACGTGTTGGGCACGCTGCTGGTGCTGCGCGACGCGGTGGCCGGCCGCCGCGGCGTGGGCGACGTCCTGCTCGTGCTGACCCTGGCGTCCCAGGTGAACCTCCAGGTGACCTCGTCCGTGGCCACGTTGCAGGAGATGCAGCGCACCGGGCGGGTCATGGGCAACCTGCGCTGGGTCCGGGCGCTGGTGGCGAGCCAGGCGCCGCCACCGCCCGACCGGGACGTGCCCCGACGCATCCGGGACGGCATCGAGCTGCGCGGCGTGTCCTTCACCTACCCGGGCACCGACCGGCCGGTCATCGCCGACGTCGACCTCACCCTGCCCGCGGGCGGCACGGTCGCGTTCGTCGGTGAGAACGGCGCCGGGAAGACCACCCTGATCAAGCTGCTGTGCCGGTTCTACCCGGTCACCACCGGCACGGTCTCGCTGGACGGCACGGACTTCACCCGATTTGCCGTGGACGCCTGGCGCCGCCGGATCACCGTCGGGTTCCAGGACTTCGCCCGCTTCGAGCTGCTCGCCCGCGAGAACGTCGGTGTCGGCGAGCTGGCCGAGATCGAATCGGCCGACGCCGTGCACGGCGCCCTGCGCCGGGCCCGCGCCGAAGACGTCCTGGACCGCCTGGAGGACGGTATCGAGACCCGGCTCGGCAAGACCTACGCCGACGGCGCGGAGCTGTCCGGCGGGCAGTGGCAGAAACTCGCCCTCGGCCGGGCCATGATGCGCGGGGAACCGTTGCTGCTCGTCCTCGACGAGCCGACCTCGGCGCTCGACGCGCAGGCCGAGCACCGGCTGTTCGAGCGGTACGCGGCCAGTGCGCGAGAGGTCGGCAGGCGCACCGGCGCGATCACCCTGCTCGTCTCGCACCGATTCTCCACCGTGCGCATGGCCGACCTCATCGTGGTGGTGGCCGACGGGCACGTCCGGGAACACGGTTCGCACGAGCAGCTCATGGCCGCGAACGGCCTGTACGCCGAGCTCTACTCGATGCAGGCGGCGGCGTATGCGTGAGGTGTGGTCGACGGCCGATGTCGAGCGGTTGGCCGCCGAGCGGTCGGCGCCGGACGTGTGGGACTACATCGCGGGCGGCAGCGGTGAGGAGGTCACGCTCGCCGCGAACCGGGCCGCGCTGGACCGGGTCGCGGTCGTGCCGCGGGCACTGGTGGACGTCTCGGCCTGCGACACGGGCTGCGAGCTGTTCGGCGTCACGTCGGCGCTGCCGCTGGCCGTGGCCCCGATGGCCTACCAGCGGCTGGTCCACGACGGCGGCGAGCGAGCGGCCGCGGCCGCCGCGGCGGCGGCCGGTGTGCCGTACGTCGTGAGCACGCTCAGCTCCGACCCGATCGAGGACGTGGCCGCGGCGGGCGGCACGACGTGGTTCCAGCTGTACTGGCTGCGCGACCGCGAGGTGGTGGTCAAGCTGCTGCGCCGGGCCGAGGAGGCGGGGTGCGCCGCGGTGGTGCTGACGGTCGACGTGCCGGTGCTCGGGCGGCGGCTGCGGGACCTGCGCAACGGGTTCGCGCTGCCGTCGTGGGTCAAGCCGGTGAACACCGACGGCGAGGTCGGCGAACGGGTGCCCGGCGACTCGGCGATCGCCCGGCACACCAGTGCGGTGTTCGACCCGTCGTTGAGCTGGCGCGACCTGGAGTGGATCCGGGCGCACACGAACCTGCCGCTGGTGGTCAAGGGGGTGCTCGACGCGCGGGACGCGGCGCGGGCCGTCGACCTCGGGGTGCGGGGTGTGGTGGTGTCCAACCACGGTGGGCGGCAGTTGGACGGTGCGGTGCCGAGCGCGGTCGCGCTGCCGGGGGTCGTCGCCGCGGTGGGCGGGCGGTGCCCGGTGCTGCTGGACAGCGGGGTTCGCAGCGGGGTGGACGTCCTGCGGGCGTTGGCGCTCGGGGCCGCGGCGGTCCTGGTCGGCAGGCCCGTGCTGTGGGGGCTCGCGGCGGGCGGTGAGCGGGGCGTGACGGCGGTGCTGGACGTGCTGCGGGCCGAGTTCGAGACGGCGCTGCGCCTGGCGGGCTGCCCGGACGTGGCCTCGGCCCGCCGCCTCACCGTCGCCGAGAGTCCCGCGTAGGCACCGACCGCAGACCTTGGCCTCCCCCACCGGGCTGCGGCAGGTCCGGCGCTTCTCCTCCACTGCATCGGCAGGCACCTCGACCGACTTGAACGATTCCGCCCCGTTTCACCCGAACGGAGCATTCATCCACCCTTCACACCACTCTTCCGCAGCAACCTGACGGGTCGGTCGCCGTCATGTTCACCTCGACGAGTCGGCGCGCCCGATGTGGGAGGTCGTGCCGGTGAGCGCTCCGGACTCCTGCCACAGGCGGTCGGCGAGGGATTCGTCGCGGGCGGCCCGACCGCAGCGGACCCGGTGGGCGGGCAGCCCCGACCGGGTGACGCGCGGCCCGATCGGTTAACACCGGGGACGCGTTCGGGGACTCATCTGGTGCACCCCTCCGCCGATCGTCGAGAAGGGCGAACCCGATGTGCCTCGCGCTCGAATTCGGCGTCCCCCGCCGCTCGAGGTGCTCCGCTCGTCTCCCGGCGGTGGCGCGGACGACCGTTGTCCGAGGTCGAAATCCTTCAGAGGTGGAGTTGATGCGTGGTGGAACGACGCGTGTCGGTTGCGACGCACTGGGGCAGTTTCGTCGCCGTGGTCGATTCCGGCCGGTTGGTGCGGATCGAGCCGAGGCCCGACGACCCCGCGCCCTCGCCCATCGGCCCGGGGATGGTGACAGCCGCCGACGACAGCGCTCGCGTGCTGCGCCCCGCGGTGCGCAGGGGCTGGCTGGACGGCGAGCCCCGCGCCCACGGCACGGCCAGGGGCTCGGACGCCTTCGTGGAGGTGAGCTGGGACCACGCGATCACGCTGGTGAGCGATGAACTCCGTCGGGTTCGTTCGCAGCACGGGGACAGCGCGGTGTTCGGCGGGTCCTACGGTTGGGCCAGTGCGGGCGTGTTCCACAACGCGCAGGCACAACTCCACCGGTTCCTGGCGCTGGACGGCGGGTACACCGACTCCCGCAACACCTACAGCACCGCCGCCCTGGAGGTCGTCCTCCCTCACGTGATCGGCGGTCACCCGTGGAGCTACCAGAGCCGGATGCCGATGTGGGACGCGATAGCCGAGAACTGCGAGCTCGTGGTGGCGTTCGGGGGGCTGGCCCTCAAGAACAGCCAGATCAACCCCGGCGGGCTGGTCAGGCACCGGACGCGGGACCTGCAACGCCGGTGCCGCGAGGCCGGGGTGGAGTTCGTGAACATCAGTCCCATCCGCAACGACGTCGCCGACTTCCTCGACGCCGAGTGGCTGCCCGTCGTCCCCAACACCGACACCGCCGCGATGCTCGGCATCGCCCACACGATGCTGGTCAACGGGTGGCACGACGAGGACTTCCTGCGCCGGTGCTGCGTCGGGTTCGACCGCTTCGCCTCCTACCTGGTCGGCGAACTCGACGGCGTCCGGAAGGACGCCGACTGGGCGGCGGGGATCACGGGCATCGGTCGCGACGCGATCACCGACCTCGCCCGCCGCCTCACCACCCAGCGGTCACTCATCATGGTCAACTACGCGGTGCAGCGGGCGGACCACGGCGAACAACCGATCTGGACGTCCGTCGTGCTGGCCGCCATGGCGGGCTCGATGGGTCGGCCCGGCGGCGGGTGGGGCGCGGGTTACGCGACGATGGACGCGACGGGTGTTGCCGAGGGCCGCGCCTCCGTGGCGACGTTGCCGGAGGTCCCCAACCCGGTTCCGGACTTCATCCCCGTCGCGAGGATCGCCGACACCCTGCTGCACCCGGGCGAGGTCATCGACTACGACGGCGGGCGCCTCACGTTGCCCGAGCTCCGCCTCGTCTACTGGTGCGGGGGGAACCCGTTCCACCACCACCAGGACCTCCACCGGTTGACCCGCGCCTGGCAGACCCCCGACACGGTGGTCGTCCACGAAGCCTGGTGGAACACGACGGCCAAGTTCGCGGACATCGTCCTCCCCGTCGCCACCGGCCTGGAGCGCGACGACTTCGCCGCCGGGTTCTCGGACCCGCACCTCGTCGCGATGCCGAAGGTCCGCGAACCGGCGGGCGAGTCGCGCACCGATCACCACATCTTCGCCGCCCTGGCCTCCCGGCTCGGGTTCGAGCGGGAGTTCACGGAGTCGCGCTCCGAGATCGAGTGGGTCCGGCACCTCTACGAGCGGACGAGGGCCGGGCTCGGTGGCGACAGCGCCTTGCCGGACTTCGACGACTTCTGGCGGAGCTCCACCGCTGAGCTGCCGGCGTTGACCGGACCGTTCCCCGGCAGTTTCGAGGACCTCCGCTCGGACCCGCGGCGCTTCCCCCTGTCGACGCCCTCGGGCCGGATCGAGATCTTCTCCGAGGAGATCGACTCGTTCGGCTACGACGACTGCGCCGGGCACCCGAAGTGGTTCGAACCGGCCGAGTGGCTCGGCGCCGACCTGTCGGACCGGTTCCCGCTGCACCTGATCTCGAACCAGCCCACCTCACGCCTGCACAGCCAGTACGACAACGGCGGCCACAGCCTCGGCTCGAAGATCCGCGGTCGTGAGCCCCTGACGATGAACCCGGCGGACGCCGCGGCACGCGGCATCGAGAGCGGCACGGTCGTGCGCGTCCACAACGACCGGGGCGGCTGCCTCGCGGGCGCGGTCCTGTCGGACGACGTCATGCCCGGCGTCGTGCAGCTGTCCACGGGAGCGTGGTGGGACCCGGTCCAGCCGGGTCTGGGCGGAACGCTGGACCGCCACGGCAACCCGAACGCCCTCACGGCGGATCGACCGTGTTCGAGCCTGTCCCAGGGACCGAGTGCCCTCAGCGCGCTGGTCGACGTCGAGCCCTACGACGGCCCCCTTCCCGACGTGCTCGCCTTCGCGCCGCCGAACCTCGTGCCGCCCGGTTGACGTGGCCCACGGCGGATCACTCGAACGAGTGATCCGCCCCCCGGTGGTCGCGTCGCCCCGGATATTCGGCGGTCACTTGACTACGCTGCGTGGCCATGACCGAAATTCGGGATCTCAAGTACCGCCAGTGGTTCAAGGGCGCGGATGTCGACGGCAACGGGGTGATCACCCGCCAGGACGTCCGGTTGATGGGCGAGCGGTACCTCGCGGCCCGCGGCGCGGCGCCGGGGTCCGCGACCGCCCGCCGGCTGACCGAGGGGTTGGACGCGTTCTGGGCCAACGTGATAGCGCCGATGGACCAGGACGGTGACGGGGAGGTCGACCTGCGGGAGATGACCGAGGGGTTCCGGCGGGCGCTGGCCGACCCCGCCCTGTACCCGCAGCAGGTCGGGCCGGTGGGCGACTGCTACTTCGACCTGGTCGACCTCGACGGCGACGACCGGGTGGACCGGGACGAGTTCGGGGAGATCTTCGGCCTGGCGGGCAACGTGACCCCGGAGGACTGCGCCGCGGTCTTCGACGCGTTGGACCTGGACGGCTCGGGCGGGCTGAGCCGCGCCGAGTTCCACCGGGCGCTCACGGAGTTCTTCTACGGCGACGACCCGGACGCCCCCGCCGCGCACCTGTTCGGCAGGATCGCCGGCTGACCGGCCGGGACCGCACCGACCGGGGTCGAGCCCGATGCCCGCACTCGGGGCCGGACCGACCGACCCGATCCCGAGGAGGTCGGGAGTCCGCTCCGGACCACCGTCCACAGTGGAGGGTAGAGCAGGTCGTGCCCGACCCGGAGCCCGGTTTCCCGGGCGGGTGTTCCCGGCCGACGCCGGTGTGCGGCACGCAGGGGGTGCCCCGCGAGCACAGGCGATCCGGTGGTCGACGACCGCCGGGTCGCGGGACCGACGCGGCGACCGCGCCCCACCGCCGGCGGGGCGCGGCCCCGGGTTTCAGGCGAGGTCGGCGTAGGCGATGACGTTGTCCCGGTAGTCGCCGGTGGCGGGGTCGAAGGCGCCGCCGCAGGTGATCAGGCGCAGTTGCGGGGTGGTGGTCTCGCCGTAGACGGCCTCGGTGGGGAAGTGGTCCTTGGCGACGCGGTCGACCCGGCTGACGGTGAAGGCCGCGGTGGTGTGGTCGTGGCGGGTGACCTCGACGCGGTCGCCGGGCCTCAGCTCCGCGAGGTCGTGGAAGATGCCCGGTCGGCCGTGGCCGTCGACGTGGCCGAGCAGGACGGCGGGGCCGGGGTCGCCGGGTGCGGGGCCGTGCTTGTACCAGCCGGCCTGGAGGGGTTGCTCCAGCGGCGGGACCTCGGCGGTGCCGTCGGCGTTGAGCCCGAGCGGGATGAGGGTGGAGCGGGCGCCGAGGGCGAGGATGTGCACCTCGACCGGTGCGGCGGCGGACACCGCCGGTGGTGCCGCGGTCGCGGGTTGCCCGACGGCCTGCCCGGTCGTCGGGTCGTCGTCGCCCGGTGGCCGGAGCAGGCGCGTGGTGAGCAGGCCGGCGATCAGCAGCGCGGCCGCGGCGGCGGCGACGACCGCGCGCTTGCGGGCGGTCACGGTGCCGCCGTCCCGTCACCGGTGTCCACGCCGCCGCGCGGGATGACGCTGACCTGGCGGTTGCCGGGCAGCGCCGCCGGCGGTGACGGGCTGCCGGGGTTGGTCGGGGTGGCGCTGGTGGGCGGGCTGGTGGACGGGGTGGTCGGGGTGGTGCCGGGGGTGGGTTCGAGGATGATCACGTTGGTGCAGTCGGTGACCTTCCCCGCCCCGGCGTGGTCGGTGCCGTGGGCGGTGACGCACAGGGGGTGGTTGCCCACGTCCAGCGGCGGGGTCTCGACGGTGTAGCGGACCTCGCGGGGACCGGGCTGGGGCAGGGCCGGGGTGATGTCGGTGATCGGCAGCTCCGGGCCGCCGTCCACGGTCAGCGTCAGGCGTTGCAGCTCGGAGGGGAACAGCGTCCCCAGCGCGGTCGGCAGGTCGCGGATGTCGGGGGCCTAGACGCAGGCGCCGCCGGTGACGTCCGCCATGCGCTTGAGGCTGCGCGGGCCGTCGCCGCAGGTGGCGTCCGGGCCGAAGGCCACGGTGTGGATGTCCACCCGCTCGGGCACCGCGGCCAGCGCGCCCTCGAAGTCCTCCAGGGTGTGGTTGTCGCGCCCGTCGGACAGGAAGAGCATGATCGAGCGGGGTTCGGTCGTCGCGCTCGCGACCTCGGCGCCCGCCCGGAGTCCCGCGGTGAAGTTGGTGCTGCCGTCGTGCCAGGGCAGGTCCGCCAGCGCGTCGTGGAACCGCGGACCCGCCGCGGGGCCGGTCCAGGCGATCTGCGCCCGGGTGGAGAACGCGACCAGGCCGGCGTTGCCCACCCCCAGGTACGGCTGCTGCGCCACCTGCCGGTGGAACTCGCCGACGGCCTGCTTCTCGGCGTCCCACCCCCTCTGGGTGAGGCTGCCGGAGCTGTCCAGCACGTACACCAGCGACGTCGTCGGCGTCGTCGCCTTCGTGCCGATCGACGCCGTGCCGACCACCGTGGTGGTGCCCTTGGGGATCACCGTGTCGGGCAGCGGCGTCTCGATGTCCACCGCGATCCCGATCCCGCCGGGCAGGGTGCCGTCCACGGCACCCGCCGGCGCACCCCCGGCCAGCACCAGCACAGCGCCGGCCAGCCCGGCTCCGAGCCTTCTCATCCGTCATGTCCTCACGTCGTGGGAGTTGCCCTCCACCAACGAGCCTCCGGAGTACGCGGATATCGTCCGAACGGGTGCGATCACGAACCGCCGCACGAAAAAAAAGTGACTATCGCTCACATTTGTGGTATGGGGCGGTCGCGATATCCGGGACGCCGGCCGGGGAGCCGGGTCGCCCGGTCGGAACGCGTCGAACCACCTGGTCGCGGTGCTGCTCCCGGGGCGGCAGTACAGGCGGAGCACAGAGGAAGAACAGTCCGCAAACAGAGCGTCGTGCGAGGCTCGAAATAATGAGCACAACTGGGGATGAGATCCGTTCAACTCCGGCGGAGTTCTCCGCCACGCGCCTGGACGCCACCGAATCCGCCGTGGAAGCCATCGGCCGCACCGTGGCGGATCGCGGCGACGAGGTGACCTACGAGTTCCTCGCCGACGGGGACGGGACGGGCTCGACGCTCACGATCCGCGAGCTCGACCGGCGTGCGCGGGCGGTGGCGGCCGCGCTGGCGCAGCGGGCCCGGCCGGGGACGCGGGTGCTGCTGCTCTACCCGCCCGGTGAGCACTTCGTCACCGGGTTCCTCGGGACGTTGTACGCGGGCATGGTCGCGGTTCCGGTCTACCCGCCCGACCCCGCCCGGCTGGACCGGACGCTGCCCAGGCTGCGTGCGATCGCGCGCGGCTCGAACGCCGCGATCGTGCTCTCCACCCGGCTGCTGCACGGGTTCGCCGACGCGCTGTTCGACCAGGCCGGCGAGCTGGGCGCGCTGCCGTGGCTGGTCACGGAGGACGCGGTCCTCACCGCCGACGACGGGTGGCGACCGCCCGCGCTCGACCGGGACTCCGTGGCCCTGTTGCAGTACACCTCGGGTTCCACCGGCACGCCGCGCGGGGTCGTGGTGACCCACGGCAACCTGCTGTCCAACGGCCGCGCGATCGCGCGCGACTTCGGCCTCGACGGCCACGAGGTCAACGTCTCCTGGCTGCCCTTCTACCACGACATGGGCCTGCTGGGCGGCGTGCTGCAACCGCTGCTCAGCGGCGTCTCGACGATCCTGATGTCGCCGCTGGAGTTCATGCGGCGGCCGATGCGCTGGCTGGAGACGATCGCGGCGCGCGGGGGGTCGGTCAGCGGTGGCCCCAACTTCGCCTACGACCTGTGCGTCGGCAAGAGCACCGAGGCCGAGCGGGCGGCGCTGGACCTGTCGGGGTGGCGGGTGGCGTTCTGCGGCGCCGAGCCGGTGCGGCACCGGACGCTGGCCCGGTTCACCGAGGCGTTCGCGGTCAGCGGCTTCGACCCGTCCGCGCTCCTGCCGTGCTACGGCCTCGCCGAGGCGACGCTGTTCGTGGCGGGCAGCGGGCGCGGGCGCGGCGCCCGGAGCCTGCGGGTGGACCGGCGTGAGCTGGAGCGGCGCGCCGTCGTGCCGCGCGCGGACGGCGACCACGTCGTGTCCTCGGGGAACATCGCGTCCGGGCACGAGGTGGCCGTCGTGGACGGCCGGACCGGCACGCCGGTCCGGGACGGCGGGGTCGGCGAGCTGTGGGTCAGCGGTCCGTCCGTCGCCGCCGGGTACTGGGACGACCCGGACGCGACGGCCGCGGTGTTCGGCGCCCGGCTGCCCGGCGACCCCAAGCCCTACCTGCGCACCGGTGACCTCGGGTTCGTCCACGACGGACACCTCTACGTCACCGGGCGGGTCAAGGAGCTGGTGGTCGTCCGCGGCCGCAACCTGTACCCGCACGACCTGGAGGAGAGCGCGGTCCGCGCCTCGCGCCGGGCCCGTCCCGGCTGCGGCGCGGTGTTCTCCGTCGAGACCCCCGACGGCGAGCAGTGCGTGCTCCTCCAGGAGGTCACCGCGGGCACGGCGGACGACGAGCTGCCGGAGGTCGCCGAGGCGATCGCCTCGGCGGTGTCCGGTGAGCACGGTGTCTCGCTCGTCGACGTCGTGCTGCTGGCGCCCCGGAGCCTGCCGAAGACCTCCAGCGGGAAGGTCCAGCGCCTGGCCTGCCAGGCGGCCTACCGGTCGGGTCCGGTCGACGGCGAGCGCTACCGCCGCCGCGGTGCCGCCGCCGCGCCGCAGCTGCCGGGGCAGTCCCTCCCCTCCCGCGCCGAACTGCTGGCGCTGCCGGACGAGCAGCGGATCGACGCGCTCGTGCGGGGCCTCGCCGCCGGCAGGCAGGACGCCGTGCTGGTGTCCGAGCTGGACCTGGACTCCCTGGCCGCCGTCGAACTCGCCTTCACCCTGGAGGAACGCCTCGGCGTCGACGTGGACCTCGCGGTGCTGCTGCGCCCGTCGAGCCTGCGCGACCTCGCCGTCGAGATCGACGCCCGCCTGCGCGCCGCCCCCGCGCCCGACGCCGGGTCGGCGCACCCGGAACCCGGGCACCCTGAGCCGGGGCACCCGGAACCCGAGGACGCGGACCCGGAGTACGCGGACCGGGGTGCGGTGCCGCTGTCGGCGGGCCAGCAGTCGCTGCTGCTCATGCGGGAGATGGAGACCTCGGGCTCCCGGCAGAACGTCTCGCTCGCCGTGCGCCTGGCCGACCCGCTGGACGTCGTCGCGCTGGCCGGGGCGGTGCGGCTGCTCGGCACCCGACACCCCATCCTGACCACCCGCTTCGGCACCGACGGCACCGGCCACTGGCAGCGGGCCGACCCCGACCGGCGGTTCGAGCTGGAGACCGTCGACCTGGCGGGCGCGTCGGAGGCGGAGCTGCGCGCGCGGGTGGACGACCGCGCGCTCACCCCCCTCGACGTCGAGCGCGGCGAGGTCGCCCGAGCGACGCTGGTCACGGGGGTCGGGTCCCCGGTGCTGGTGCTGGCCCAGCACCACCTGATCACCGACTTCTGGTCGGTGGTGACCCTGCTCGACGAGCTGGCCGCGCTCTACGGGCACCTGGTGCGCGGGCGCGACCCGCACCTGCCGCCCGCGGTCGGCCACCCCGAGTTCGTCCGCTGGCAGCAGGAGTACGAGCGATCCCCGCGTTGGCAGCGGGACGAGCGCTACTGGCTGGACCTGTTGTCCGGCGACGTGCGCGCGCCGAACCTGCCGTACCAGGAGGGCGCCGAGCCGGAGAGCCGCATCGCGAGCACCCGGGTCCCGGTGCCCGCGCGGGTGGTCGCCGAGCTGGACCGGGTCGCCGACGAGTGCGGCACGACGCAGTTCTCGGTCCTGATGGCCGTCTTCCAGCGGCTGATCGGCGCGCACAGCGGCGACGCCGAGTTCGTGGTGGGGACGACGACGACCGGTCGCCCGGGGGCGCGGTTCCGCAACACGCTCGGGTACCTGTCCAACGTCATCCCCGTCCGCGCCGACCTGGTCTCGCCCACGACGGTCGGCGAGCTGATCTCCCGCACCGGGCAGCAGGTGCGCGACTCCCTCGGCCACCAGCACTTCCCGTACCGCAGGCTGGTCGAGGTGCTGCGCGCCAGGACGAACGGCGCGCCCGTGATCAACGCGGCCGTGGTCCACGAGCGTTCGCACAGGGCGTTCGCCGAGGACGTCGCGTCCGTGGTGTTCGGGACCGGCGCCCCGAGCGCCGCGTTCGGCGACCTCGCCCTGGAGCCGTTCCCGGTCCGCGAGCTGCCCGCCACCCAGTTCGACATCACGCTGCACGTGGTGCCCGCGGGCGACGGCCTGCTGGCGCACATGCTGGTCCGCGCCGATCGCTTCCCCGCGGGTTTCGCCGACCGGTTGGCGGAGCAGTACCTGGACCTGCTCGGCCAGGTCGCGCCGCGGTTGGCGGCACCGGTCTCCGCGCTGCGCCTGACCGGGGCGGCCGACTCCCTGGGTCGCGCCGACGTGCCCGCCAGGGTCCAGGCGGGCGTCACCTCGGTCGTCGACCTGTTCCAGGAGAGCGTCGAGCGGGCGCCGGACGCGGTCGCGATCGTGGCGGGCGACCTGGAGCTGTCCTACGCCGAGGTCGACCGCGCGGCGAACCGGTTCGGCCACGCGCTGCGCGGCCGGGGCATCGGGCCGGAGGACACCGTCGGGCTGTGCCTGCCGCGCTCGCCCGAACTCGTGATCGCGATGCTGGCCGTCCTGAAGGCCGGGGCCGCGTTCGTGCCGCTCGACCCGGACCTGCCCCGGGCCCGCCTGGCGGACATGGTCGACGACGCGAGGTGCGCCCGGGTGGTCTGCGTCGCCGAGACCGCCGAGCTGGCCGCCGGCCTGGGCGCGGTGGTCCGGTTCGACGAGCCGGGCACCGAGGCGCACCCGGACGGCAGGCCGGAGACCGCCGTCGGCGGGAGCAACCTGGCGTACGTCATCTTCACCTCGGGCTCGACCGGGCGGCCCAAGGGCGCGCAGGTCGAGCACCGGTCGCTGGTGAGCTTCGTGCTGTCGTTCCGCGACGTCGTGGCGATCGGCCCCGGTGACCGGGTGCTCCAGTTCGCGCCGCTGACCTTCGACGCCTGCATCGAGGAGATCTTCGCGACCTGGAGCGCGGGCGCCGCGCTCGTGCTGCGGGACAAGGCCGTGGTGGAGTCCGCGGAGCGGTTCCTCGCCTGGTGCGGCGAGCAGCGGCTCACGCTCGTCGACCTCCCGACCGCCTTCTTCCACGTGCTGGTCAGCGCGCTCGACGGCGGGGCCACCGTGCCCCCGACCCTGCGCACCGTGCTCATCGCGGGCGAGGCGCTGCACCCGGACAAGCTCGCGTCGTGGTTCGCCGCCGACCGCGGGCACGTCGACCTGTTCAACCGCTGGGGCACCACCGAGGCGACGGTGTGCTCCACCTTCGCCCTGCTGCGGCCCACCGCCGGTCGGCCGCGGCTGGCCAGCGACATCCCGGTCGGCCGGGACATGACCGACGCCGTCGTGCACGTGCTCGACGCGGCGTGGCAACCGGTCCCGGACGGCGTCGTCGGCGAGGCGTACATCGGCGGCGTGGGCGTCGGGCGCGGTTACGCCTCCGCGGCCAGGACGACCGCGCAGCGGTTCGTCCCCGACCCCTTCACGACCGAGCCGGGCAGGCGGCTCTACGCCACGGGCGACCTGGTGCGCCGCGCCGGCGACGGCGAGCTGCGCTACGTCGGGCGGGCGGACCAGCAGGTCAAGGTGCGGGGCTACCGGATCGAACTCGGCGAGCTGGACGTGGCCCTGCGCAGGCACCCGGCCGTGGTCGAGGCCGCCGCCGTGGTGACCCGCGAGGCGGGTGAGACCGAGCTGATCGGCGCGGTCACCGGCCAGGTCGAGGTCGAGGACCTGCGCGACTGGCTGCACCGCGAGCTGCCGAGCTACATGGTGCCGAGCAGGCTCCTGGTGCTCGACCGGGTGCCGCTCACCGCGAACGGCAAGGTGGACGCGGCCGCGCTGCGGGCGCTGGCCAGGTCGGCCGCGGCGTCGTCCGAGGTGGCCGACCTGTCGCCGACCGAGCAGCGGCTCACCGCGATCTGGCGCGCGGTCCTCGACGTGGACGGCGTCGGACCGGACGACGAGTTCTTCTCCCTCGGCGGGCACTCGCTGCGGGTCGCGGCCCTCAACACCCGCGTGCGCGCCGAGTTCGGCGTCGCGCCGCCGCTGCGGATGTTCTTCGAGGCGGTCACGGTGCGCGCGCAGGCGGCCCGGGTCGACGAACTGCTCGCGGCCGAGCGGTCGGGGGCTGTCGGGGCCACGCCCGCGGCGGCACCCGTCGAGCCGCACCTGTCGCTGGGCCAGCGGCGGCTGTGGTTCCTCGACCGGCTCGCGCAGGACGCGGGCGCGTACCTGGTGTCCGGTGTGCTGCGGGTGTACGGCGAGCTGGACCGCGACGCGCTGCGCGGTGCCCTCGACGACGTGGTGGCCCGGCACCCCGCGCTCCGCACCGGCTTCCGGGACGAGGCCGGTCGGCCGGTTCCGTTCGTCGTCGCCGGGGCGGGCTGCCCGTTCGAGGTCGTCGACCGCACCCACGTGCCGCCCGCCGGGCGCGAGCCCGCGCTCGCCGACCTCGCCGCCGGGTACGCGGGGCGGACCTTCGCGCTGGACGGGCCGCCGCTGCTGCGGGCGGCCCTGGTCGAGTTCGGGCCCGACGAGCACGCGCTGCTGCTGAGCGTGCACCACATCGTGTTCGACGGCCGCTCGCTGGCGGTCGTCGCGACCGAACTGGGCGAGCTGTACCGCGCCCGGGTCACCGGCGGGACCGCCGACCTGCCCGCGCCGGCCGCCGACTACTTCCGGTGGGCGCGCGAGGAGAGCGCCCTGCTGGGGTCCGAGGCCGGGCGCCGGGGGCTGGCCTTCTGGCAGCGGCACCTCGCCGACGCACCGCACGGCCTGGAACTGCCGGTCGACCGGCCGAGGCCCGCCATCCAGACCTTTCGCGGCGCCCGCGTCCCGCTGGCGCTGAGCGCCGAGGACTCGGCCCTGCTCCGGGAGGTGGCGGGCCGGCAGCGGGCCACGGTGTTCATGGCGCTCGCGGCGTGCCTGGCCTCGACGCTCTCCCGGCTGTCCGGGCAGGACCGCGTGGTCATCGGGCTGCCCGACGCCAACCGCCCCGCCGACGGCACGCACGACGACGCGGTGGGCTTCTACGTCAACACCGTCCCGCTGTGCCTGGAGGTCTCCCCAGGGGACACCGCGACGGCCCTGCTCGACCGGGTGCGCGCGTCCACGGTGGAGGCGATGGCGTGGCGGTGGGTGCCGTTCTCCGCCGTCGTCGAGGCCGTGGTCCAGGACCGCGACCCGAGCCGGAGCCCGGTCTTCCAGGTGATCCTGGACGTGCACAGCGGCGGGCTGCCCTCGCCCGACCTGGCGGGCCTGCGGGTCGAGACCGGCGCGCTGTTCGCCGGGTCGGCGAAGACCGACCTGACCTTCGAGATCACCGACGACGGCGGCCCGCTGACCGGGTGGCTGGAGTACAACAGCGACCTGTTCACCCCCGCGACGGCGCGGCAGATCTCCCGCACCTTCGGCGAGACGTCGCGGGCGCTGGCCCGCCGCCCGGACGACCTGATCGCCGTACCGGGGGCGCACGCGACCCTCGACCACTGGCCGACCGAGGTCGCCCCGGCGGAGGTGCCGGACACGTTCTGGTCGCGGTTCGAGCAGGTCACCGCGGGTGCGCCCGACGCGATCGCGGTCGAGGACGACGACCGCGCGGTGACCTACGGCGAGCTGCGCCGCCAGGTCGAGCAGGTCGCCAGGGTGGTATCGCGGGAGTACGGCACCGGCCGGGGCGACGTGGTGGCGGTGGAGATCGCGTCCTCGGTCGAGGCGGTCGTCGCGGTGCTGGCGGTGCAGCGGTGCGGGGCGGCGTACGTGCCGGTGGACCCCGACTACCCGGCCGAGCGCCGGACCTTCATGCGCGTCGACTCCGGCGCGCGCACCGTGCTGACCGCGGAGACGGTGCGGCGCGCCCTCGACCAGCCGCCGCTGGACGACCCGCTGCCGCCGGTCGAACCGGACGCCGCCGCCTACCTGATGTACACCTCCGGGTCCACCGGCAGGCCCAAGGGCGCGCTGGTCTCGCACCGGAACCTGGCCACCAGCGCCGGGGTCCACGCCCGGTGCTTCGGCATCGACGACCGGACCCGGCTGCTCCAGTTCGCCAGCATGAGCTTCGACGGCTCGGTGTGGGAGATCTTCAGCACCCTCGCCTCGGGCGCGACGCTCTGCCTCATCGCCCGCAGGCACGCGCTGGTCGGCGCCGCGCTGGCCGACGCACTCGTCACCCGCGACATCACCGTCTGCCTGCTGCCGCCGTCGGTGATCGCCTCGCTGCCCGACCGCCCGCTGCCCCGGCTCGCCACCCTGGTGTCGGCCGGTGAGCCCTGCCGCGCCGACCAGGTCGCCCGCTGGCAGCCCGGTCGCCGCTTCCTCAACGGCTACGGCCCGACCGAGTGCACGATCATGATCACGGTCGACGAGTGCGTGGCCGGGCAGCCGATCTCGCTCGGCCGGGTCCTGCCCGGCGGGGACGTCCGCGTCCTCGACGCCGACCTGCGGCCGGCGGTGACCGGCGCCATCGGCGAGGTGTACGTCGCGGGCGCCGGGGTGGGCATCGGCTACCACGACCGCCCCGCGCTGACCGCGCAGCGCTACCTGCCCGACCCGTTCTCCGACGTCCCCGGCGCCCGGATGTACCGCACCGGCGACCTGGTCCGGGTGCGCGCCGACGGGGTCGTGGAGTACTGCGGCCGCCAGGACAACCAGCTCAAGCTGCGCGGCTACCGGGTGGAGCCGGAGGAGATCGAGGCGGTCCTGCTGGCGGTGGACGGGGTCACCGACGCCTCGGCCCGGCGGGTGGACGCCGTGCTGGTCGCCTACGTCGAGGCCCGCGACCCGGTGCCGACGGCGGACGAGCTGGAGCGGCTCTGCGCCGAGGCGCTGCCCTCCTACATGGTCCCCGCGGCCTTCGTCGTCCAGTCGGAGCTGCCCCGGCTGCCCAACGGCAAGCTCGACGCGAGCAGGCTGGCGCGCCCTCGCCGCAACGACTTCGTGGACACCGCGCCGCTGCCGCTGGAGTCGGCGGCGGAGCGGGCGGTCGCCCGGGTCTGGGCCGACGTCCTCGACGTGGACGCGGTCGGCGGCGCCGACAACTTCTTCGCCCTCGGCGGGCATTCCCTGCTCGCGACGGTGGTCACCGCCAGGATGTCCGCCGAGCTGGGCCGCGACGTCCCGCTCCGCACGCTGTTCGAGGCTCCCGTCCTGCGCGACTACGCCGCGCTGACCACCGGCGGGGCGCTCCGGGAAGCCACCGGCGGGATCGCGGCGCACGGGGGCGACGGGCGGTCCGCCCCGCTCTCGGTGATGCAGGAGCGGCTGTGGATCCTGGAGGAGCTGGACCGGGGGGCGGGGCAGGACGCCCTGCACGGCCGCTACCACCTGGCGGGCGCGATCCGGCTCACCGGGGCGCTCGACGAGGACGGCCTGCGCCGCGCGGTGGCCCGCCTGGTCGAGCGGCACGCCGCCCTGCGCACGGTGGTGGTCGACGAGGACGGCGAGCTGTCGCAGCGCGTCCTCGACCACGTCGACATCGCGCTGCCGCGCGAGACGCCGGCCGGGGCGACCCCCGAGGAGCGCGTCGCCGAGGCGCACGAGCTGGTGGCGCGCGACGCGACCACACCGGTCGACCTCGCCGCGGGCCCGCTGCTGCGCCTGCGGCTCCTCGACCTCGACCGCGACGACGCGGTGCTGGTGATGACCCTGCACCACATCGTCGGCGACGGCTGGTCGCTGGAGATCCTCAAGCGCGACCTGGCGCACCACTACGCCGAAGAGGTGGGCGAGCCGCCCGCCGAGCCCCTGCCGCCGCTGCCGGTGACCTACGCGCAGTTCTCCGGGTGGCAGCGCCACCAGCTGGGCACGGGCGCGCTCGACGGTTCGGTGGCGTACTGGCGGGACCAGCTCGCCGACCTCCCCCCGCTGGGGCTGCCCGGGTCGCGGCGCGGCGCCGAACCCGCTGCCGCGCACGGCAACCGCCGCAGGGCGATCATCGACGCGCCGCTGCGGTCCGGCATCGAGCGGTTGGCCGTGGAGTCGGGGGCGACCCCGTTCATGGTGCTGGCCGCGGCCCTCCAGGTGACCCTGGGCAGGCTGGCGGGACAGCGGGACTTCGCGATCGGTGTGCCGGTCGCCGGGCGGCAGCGGCACGAGGTGGCCGAGCTGATCGGCTTCTTCGTCAACTCCCTGGTCCTGCGCGCCGACCTGTCCGGCAACCCGTCCTTCACCGGGTTGCTCGAACGGGTCCGCGCGACCACCCTGGACGCCTACGAGCACCAGGACGTCCCGTTCGAGACGCTGGTCGGCGAACTGGCCCCCGAGCGGGACCTGACGACCACACCGCTGTTCCAGGTCTACCTCAACCTGGTCAACATCCCACCGCTGCGGTCGGACCTGCCCGGACTCTCGGTCGCGCCGTTCGCCGTCCCGGAACTCGGTGCCAAGTTCGACCTGACCTTCTACGTGGAGCCGGACGGGCCGCGGATGTCGGTCGACCTGGTCTACGCGGTCGACCGCTTCGACGCCGAGGCGATGGACGAACTGCTCGCGCAGTGGATCGGCGTCCTGGACCAGGCGGTGGCCGACCGCGAGCGCCCCATCGACTCGCTGCGGCTGCGGACGCCGCTGGCGGAGCGCCTGCTCCCCGACCCGACCGCGCCCCTCGACGCGACCTGGTTCGGCTCGGTCGTCGAGCGGTTCGAGGACTGGGCCGAGCGGGAACCGCAGCGGCTCGCGATCACCGAGCCGGGGCAGGACCTCGGCTACGGCGAGCTGGCCTCGGGGATCTCCGCGCTGGCGGCCGTGCTCGCCGAGCACGGCATCGGCAGGGGCGACGTCGTCGCCGTCCACGGTGAGCGGTGCGCCGCGCTGGTCTGGTCGCTGCTGGCGGTGATGCGCGCGGGCGCGTCGTTCGCCGTGCTGGACCCGGCGTACCCCGCCGCCCGGCTCGTCGACTGCCTCGCGGTCGCCGAGCCGACCGCGCTCCTGTGCCTGGACGCGGCGGGGCCGGTGCCGACCGAGGTGCTGGACGCGCTCGGCGACCGCCCGCAGATCGCCGTACCCACCCGCCTGTCCGACGCGCGGGACGCACCCGCTCCCGTCCCGGCCGTCGCGGTGGGTCCGCGGGACTGCGCGTACATCGCCTTCACCTCGGGATCGACCGGCCGCCCCAAGGGGATCCGCGGCAGTCACGGGTCGCTGACGCACTTCGTCCCGTGGCTGGCCGAGACGTTCGGGCTGACCGAGGACGACCGCTACAGCCTGCTCTCCGGCATCGGCCACGACCCGCTGCACCGCGAGGTGTTCACCCCGCTGTGCACCGGCGCGGCGATCTGCGTCCCGGCCCGGGAGGACGTCGAGGTCCCCCGGCGGCTGGCCGCGTGGCTCCGCGACCAGCGCGTCTCGACCGGTCACCTGACGCCGCCGATGGCCCGGCTGCTCGACGAGGTGCCCGCGGCGGACGTGACCCTGCCGTCGCTGCGCCGCGTGTTCTTCACCGGTGACGCGCTGACCCGCCGCGACGTGCGCGCCGTGACCCGGCTGGCGGGCCCGGTGACCTGCGTCAACCTGTACGGGTCGACCGAGTCGCAGCGGGCGGTCGGGTACTTCGTGGTCCCGGACGCGGGCGGCGACCACAGCGGCGCCGAACGGGACGGCGGGACCGGACAGGACGGCGGCGCCGCCTACCCGCTGGGCCGCGGGGTGGAGGACGTCCAGCTGCTCGTCGTCACCGAGGCGGGCGACCGCGCGGGCATCGGCGAGCCGGGCGAGATCGTCATCCGCTCCCCGCACCTCGCGCTCGGCTACGCCGGCGACGACGAGCTGACCGCCGCCAGGTTCGGCCGCAACCCCTTCGCGAGCGGCGACGACGAGCACGACCGGGTCTACCGCACCGGCGACCGCGGCCGGTACGCGCTGGACGGCACCGTGCTGTCGCTCGGCCGGGCGGACAACCAGGTCAAGATCCGCGGTCACCGGGTGGAGACCGACGAGGTGCTGCACGTGGTGCGCGCCGCGCCGACGGTCCGGGACGCGCTCGTGGTCGCCCGGCCGGGACCGGACGGGGAGACCGCGCTGGTCGCCTACGTGGTCCACGACGGCGAAGGGATGTCCGGCGAGGAGCTGCGGGCGTTCGTCCGCACCCGGCTGCCGCAGCACATGGTGCCCGCGCACGTGGTCGCGCTGGCGTCGTTCCCGCTGACGCCCAACCGCAAGATCGACCGCGCCGCGCTGCCCGAGCCGTCGGCGACGCCGGCGTCGGGCGGCGAACCGCTCCCGGCGCTGTCCGCGACCGAGGAGCTGGTCGCCGGGATCTGGCGGGAGGTCCTCGGCGTCACCAGGGTGCTGCCGGAGGACAACTTCTTCGGCCTGGGCGGGCACTCGCTGGTGGCGACCCGGGTCGTGTCCCGCATCGGGCGCGCGCTCGGCGTGGAGCTGGGCCTGCGCGCGCTGTTCGAGCAGCAGACCGTCCGCGGGCTCGCCGCGCACCTCGACGGCCTCGCCGCACGCGCCGAGGTCGCGGACCCGATCACCCGGCAGCCGACGGGTGCGGTGCTGCCCGCGTCCTACGGCCAGGAACGGCTCTGGATCCTCAACCAGCTCGAAGGCGACACGCACGCCTACAACACCGCCACCGCCGTGCGACTGCGCGGCAGCCTGGACACCGCGGCGCTGACCGCCGCGCTGGACGACCTGGTCCGCAGGCACGAGGTGCTGCGCACCGGGCTGGTCCTGGTCGACGGCTCGGTGCGCCAGGTCATCGAGGACGCCGACGAGGTGACCCTGCCGCTCGACGTCGTGGACCTGGGCGAGGAGCCCGCGGACACCGTCGAGCAGACCTGGCGGCGGCGCGTCGACGACGCGGCGGCGGTTCGGTTCGACCTCGCCGCGGCCCCGCTGGAGCGGGCGACCCTGATCCGCCTCGCGGCCGACGACCACGTGTTCGTGCTGGTCGCCCACCACGTCGTCGCCGACGCCTGGGGGATGCAGGTCCTCGTCCGGGACTTCGCCGCGTTCTACCGGGCGCGCCGCGAACAGGTGCCGGGCCCGGGGCCGGCACCGCTCTCGGTGCGGTACGCCGACTGGTCGAGCTGGCAGCGGACCCGGTTCGAGCGCGGCGACTACCGCGCGCAGCTGGACCACTGGCTCGCGGAGCTGGGCGAACCCGCAGAGCTGCTGGAGTTCCCCGACCAGCGCCCGCGACCGGCCACCATGAGCAACCGCGGGCTGAGCGTCCGCCGCACGATCCCGCGCGAGCTGGTGGAGCGCGTGCGGCGCGTCGGCCGGGAGCACGGCGGGACGCTGTTCATGACGCTGCTCGCGGCGTTCAACTGCCAGCTGCACCGCTACAGCGGCGCGGCGGACATCGCGGTCGGCGTCCCGGTCTCCACGCGGTCGGTCGTCGAGACCGAGGACGTGGTCGGGTTCTTCGTGAACACCATCGTCTGCCGCAACCGGCTCTCCGGCTCGGACACCTTCGTCCAGCTCCTCGACCGGGTCCGGGCCAACGCGCTCGCCGCGTTCGCCAACCAGGACGTCCCGTTCGACCGGGTGATCGAGGCGCTGCAACCGGACCGGGACCTCAGCCGGAACCCGCTGTTCCAGGTCATGTTCGTGCTGCACAACGCGCCGGTGTCGGAGATCGACCTGGGCGAGGTCACGCTGGAGCACCAGTACGCCTCGACCGGCACCGCCAAGTTCGACCTCAGCCTGGACCTGGCGGAGGAGCCGTCCGGGCTGCACGCGACGCTGGAGCTCAACGCCGACCTGTTCGACGCGGTGACCGGCGAGCGGCTGCTCGACCACTTCGAGACCCTGCTGGCTCACATCGCCGAGGCCCCGGGGCTGGCGCTGGCCGACCTCGAACTGCGCCCGCCCGCGGAACTGGCCGCGCAGGCCGCGCTGGGCACGGGCCCGGAGCCGTTCACCTCCCCCACGCCCGCCGCGGCGCTGGAACTGCGGGCGGCACTCACCCCGGACGCGCCCGCCGTCGTCGACGGCGACCGCACCTGGAGCCACCGCGAGCTGCGCGACCTGGTCGCCGGGATCGCCGAGCGCCTGGACGCGGCGATCGCCGAGGGTGAGCTGCCCGCCGAGCCCGCCGTGGTGGTGTGCGCGCGGCGCTCGGTCCGGCACATCGCGGCGGCGATCGCCTGCGGCGCGGTCGGCGCGACCTACGTCCCGGTCAGCCCGGCCTTCCCGGACCGCCGGATCAGCGCGGTGCTCGACCGGCTCGGCGATGCCGTCCTCGTCACCGACGACGAGCGGGCGGAGCGGTTGGCCGCGCTGGCGGGCGGCAGGCCGCAGGTGCTGCTCGACGGCGTCGGGGCGGGGACGCGCCCGCTGGACGGCCGGCGGCCGAACCCCCGGGAGCGCGCCTACGTCATCTTCACCTCGGGGACGACCGGTAAGCCCAAGGGCGTGGAGGTCGAGCAGGCGGGACTGCTCAACCACCTGGAGCTGATGGCCCACGACCTGGACCTGACCCGGGCCGACGTGGTGGCCCAGACCGCGCCGCAGTCGTTCGACATCTCGATCTGGCAGATGCTGGTCGCGGTGCTGCGCGGGGCGACGACGGTGGTGAGCGACGACGACACCAGCCGCGACGCCGCGTCCCTGCTGGAGCTGGTCCGGACCCGCGGTGTCACGGTGCTGCAACTCGTGCCCGGTGTCGTCCAGGCGCTGCTGGAGCTGGCCCTGCCGGACGACCTCCGCTCCGTCCGGTACCTGATCGCCACGGGAGAGGAGCTGCCGCCCGGCCTGTGCGCGCGGTGGCTGCGCCGGTTCCCCGACATCCCCGTGGTCAACGCCTACGGCCCGGCGGAGTGCTCGGACGACACCCACCTCGCCGTGCTGTCGACGCCGCCGCCGACCGACCGGCCGGTGCCGATCGGACGTCCGGTCGCGGGCGTGCGCAGCCACGTCGTCGACCGGGACGGCCGGGTGCTGCCCCTCGGGGTGGCGGGTGAACTCGTCATCGGCGGGATCGCGGTCGGCCGCGGTTACGCCGGCGACCCGCGCGCCACCGCCGAGCGCTTCGTGCCCGACCCGTACTCCGACCGGCCCGGCGCGCGGCTCTACCGCACCGGGGACCGGGCGCGGCTCACCGGGGACGGCGCCCTGGAGTTCCTCGGCAGGTTCGACGACCAGCTCAAGATCCGCGGGTTCCGGATCGAGGCGGGCGAGGTCGAGTCCGCGCTGCGCGCCGTGGACGGGGTGAGCGAGGCGGTCGTCGCGGTGCGCACCGCCGACGGCGAGCCGCTGCTCGTCGCCTGCGTGGCGGGCACGGTGCGCGACCCGGCCGCGCTGTCGGACCAGCTCTCCGCGCGGCTGCTCCGCTACATGGTCCCGGGTGGATACGTGTTCGTCGACCGGTTGCCGCGCACGCCCAACGGCAAGATCGACCGCGGCGCGCTGAACCGGGACGACCTGGTGATCGAGCGGGTGCGGCGGGAGTACGCCGAACCGGAGACCCCCGTCGAGCGCCTGGTGGCGTCGGTCTTCGGGGAACTGCTCGACTGCGGCCCGGTCGGGACCCTCGACGACTTCTTCCGGCTGGGCGGTCACTCGCTGCTCGCCACCCGCCTGGTGGCGGAGCTGGCCGCGCGCACCGACGTCGAACTGCCGCTGCGCGCGGTGTTCGACGACCCGACCGTGCGGGGGGTGGCGGCCGCTCTCGAAAGCCTCCAGTGGGCGGGCTTGAGCGAGGCCGAACGGCTGGAGCTGCACTCGCTGCTCGACGAGCTGACCGACGACGAGGCGCGGGTCATGCTCGCCGCCGACAACGAGGGGAACGGCTGATGACGGGAACCGATCGCGGGGCGCCCGCCGACCTGTCCTCGGTCAAGCGGCAGCTGCTGGCGAACATGCTGCTCGCCCGCGGTGAGCGGAAGGCGCGGGCGCGCACGATCCGCCCCCGCGACCCGGCACTCCCCTGTCCGCCCTCGCGCGGTCAGGAGCAGCTCTGGATCGCCGACTCGCTCGCCGGCGGCGGGGCGCTCTACCACGTGCCCTACGGCGTCCGGATGCGCGGAGACCTGGACGTCGCGGCCCTGCGCGCGGCCGTCGACGGTGTGGTGGCCCGGCACGCCGTGCTGCGCACCGTCTACCGCCAGCGGCCGGAGGGGGACCTGGAACAGGTCGTCCAGCCGCCCGCCCCGGTCGCGTTCGACGTGGTGGACCTGCCGGACGAGGAGTCGGCGTCCGCCGCGGCGCGCGCCGCCGCCGCTGAACCGCTCGACCTGGGCACCGGCCCGGTCATCCGGGGGCGGCTGCTGCGCATCGCCGCCGACGACCACCTGCTGGTGCTGGTGGTCCACCACATCGCGACCGACGCGTGGTCGGCGGGCATCCTGCTGGAGGAGCTGGCCGAGCTGTACGACGCGGAGCGGTCGGGGCGCCCCGCCCGGTTGCCCGAACTCGCGATCGACTACGCCGACTTCGCCGCCCACCAGCGCGAGCGCGAACCGGCGGACCACGACGAACTCGTCGAACGCTGGCGCGAGCGGATGAGCGGGACCGAGCCGCTGGCGCTGTTCGCGGGCGGGGACGGCGCCGGCGCGCGGCGGGGCAGCCGCGTGTACCGCCGGTGGGGCGTCGACCTGGCGCGCGACCTCCAGCGCACCGCCGACGCGCACCGCACGACCGTGTTCACCGTCGCGCTCACGGCGTTCGCCGTGCTGCTGCACCGCTACACCGGCACCCCCCGGTTCGCCGTCGGCACCGTCATGGCCAACCGGGACGGGCAGACCGAGCGCCTGATCGGCTACTTCGCGAACGCCACCCCGGTCGTCGCCGACCTCTCGCGGTCCGACACCCTCGCCGACGTGCTCGGCCGGGTGGCCGAGCGGTCGCTGTGGGCGCGCGAGAACCAGGTCCCGTTCGACGTGCTGGTCGAGGGGCTGGCGCCCGAGCGGACCCTGGCCGAGAGCCCGCTGTTCGACGTGATGTTCGTGTTCAACCAGGGCACGACCGGCGACCTGGACCTGCCCGGCCTCTCCTTCACCCCCGACCAGGTGCACTCCGGCACGGCGAAGTTCCCGCTCGACCTGTCCTGCTCGGTGACCGCGGACGGGGTCGTGGTGTCGCTGGAGCACGACGAGTCGGTGCTCGACGCCGACGCCGCGCGGCGCCTGCTCGCGCACTACCGGCGGTCGCTGGCCCTGCTGTGCGCCGAGCCGGGCCTGACCGTCGGCTCGGTCGACCTGCTCGACCCGGCCGAGCGGGAGCAGGTCGTGGTCGGGTGGAACCGGACCGGGGAGGCGTTCCCCGACCACGCGACCGCGCACGGGCTGTTCGAGGAGTGGGCGGACCGGCGGCCCGACGCCGTGGCCGTCGTCTGCGGCGACGACTCGATCACCTACCGCGAACTGGACGAGCGGGCGAACCGGCTCGCGCACGCCCTGATCGACCTGGGCTGCGGGCGCCACGACCGCGTCGGCACCTGCCTGGAGCGGGGCATCGACCTGGTCGTCGCCCAGCTCGCCGTCGCCAAGAGCGGCGCGGGCTACGTCCCGCTCGACCGCGGCTTCCCCGCCGAGCACCTGCGGTGGGTGCTGGCCGACTCCGGCGCGCGGTTCCTCATCGGCGGCGACCCCGACCTGGCGACGGACGCGCTGACCCGGGTCGAGGTCGAGCAGGCGTCGCCGTACCCGGGCACGCGGCCGGAACGCGGGGTCCGCCCGGAGGACCTGCTGTACCTGATCTACACGTCCGGGTCGACCGGGCGGCCCAAGGGCGTGCTGCTCGACCACCGCGGCCGGGTCAACAACTTCACCGACTTCAACCGGCGGTTCGACGTCGGTCCGGCGGACCGGGTGTTCGGGGTGTCGGCGCTCGCGTTCGACATGAGCGCCTACGACGTGTTCGGGACCCTGGCGGCGGGCGCCGCGGTGGTGTTCCCCGCCCCGGAGGACGAGAAGTCGCCGGACCGCTGGCTCGACGCGGTCGACCGGCACGGCGTCACGGTGTGGCACTCCGTCCCCGCGCTGTTCGGGCTCCTGGTCGAGGAGGCCGAGACCAGGGGCGGGCAGCGGCTGCCGATCCGGCTGGTGCTGCTCGGCGGCGACTGGATCCCGCTGTCGCTGCCGCCGCGCGCCGTCCCGCTCCTGCGCGGATCGGCCGTGGTGGTGAGCATGGGCGGCGCCACCGAGGTGTCCATGGACTCCACGATCCACGTGGTGGGCCACGTCGACCCGGAGTGGCGCAGCATCCCCTACGGCGTGCCGATGGCGAACCAGAAGGCTTACGTCACCGACGCCGACCTGTCCCCCGTGCCCGTCGGCGTCGCGGGAGAGCTGTACCTCGGCGGTGTCGGTGTCGGCTGGGGCTACCACGACCGCGCCCGGCTGACCGCCGAGCGGTTCGTGCCCGACCCGTTCGGCGACGTGCCCGGCGCCCGGCTGTACCGCACCGGGGACCGCGTGCGGTGGACCCCGGACGGCACCCTGGAGCTGCTGGGCCGGATCGACTTCCAGGTCAAGGTCAACGGTTTCCGGGTGGAGACCGGGGAGGTCGAGGCGGCCCTGCGCGACCTGCTCGACGGCGCCTCGGTGCTGGTGACCGCGCACGGCGAACGGGACACGGCCAGGACGCTGGTCGCCTACGTCGTCGCACCGCCGGGCCCGACGAGGTCCGACGACGAGCTCAAGCGCGCGCTCGCGGCCCGGCTGCCCGCGCACATGGTGCCCGCCTCCTTCATCCGCCTGGAGTCGTTCCCGCTGACCCGCAACGGGAAGATCGACCGGGGCGCGTTGCGGGCGCCCGCGGTGGAGGCCGCGTCGGGGCGCCCCGCGTCCACGCCGACCGAGCGGGTGCTGGCCGGGTTGTGGCAGGAGGTGCTGGGAACCACCGAGGTCCCGGTCGACGCGGGCTTCTTCGCCCTCGGCGGCAACTCGATCGAGGTCATCCGGATGGCGAGCGCCGCGCGCCGGGCCGGGCTGCCGCTGACACCGCGGATGGTGTTCGCGCACCAGACGGTCGAGGCGCTGGCGACGGCGCTGGACCAGGACACCGCCACCGGGACCGCGGTCGAGCCGGCGCCCGCGCCCGGCGGGCCGCTCGGGGTCACCCCGGGGCAGCGGCACATGCTGACCCGGCTGGCGGACTCGTGGGTGCCCGGCCTGTACCGGATGCAGTCGACGCTGCGGCTGCCCTTCGAGGTCGACCCGCGGTGCTTCACACGGGCGTGGGAGCAGCTCGCGCTGCGCCACGAGAGCCTGCGCGCCGGTTTCCGCCGCGGCCACGGCGGTGACTGGGAACGCGTGGTCGTCGAGGGCGCCGCCCCGGCGGTCGAGGAGCTGGACTGGCGCGACCGCGACCCGGCCGCGGTGTCCGGCGACCTGGTCGCGCTGCTGGAGCACGAGCGGTCGGCCCCGGTCGACGTCGCGGTGCCGCCGCTGTGGCGGGTGTGGCTGGTGCGCGGCCCGGACTCGTGGTGGATGGGCCAGGTGCAGTGCTACCTGGTGGCCGACGGCTGGTCGAACCTGGTGCTGCTCGACGAACTGCTGGTGCTGTACCTGGCCGCCGTCGAGGACCGGCGGGCCGACCTGCCGCCCGTCCCGGTGATCGGGGTGGACCAGGGCCCGGCCAAGCGCGACGCGGACACGGCCTTCTGGCGCGACCAGCTGGCCGGGGCGCTGCCGTCCCGGCTGGCCGCGCCGCCGGGCGCGCTGGGCGCGAGCCGCTTCCGCAGGCTGACCGGCAGGCTCGCCCCCGGCGCGGGCACGGTGCTGCGCGAGCGCGCGGCAGCGCACGGCCACACGTTCTCGACCCTGGTGTGCACGGGCTGGGCGCTGCTGGCGGCCACCCGGCTCGACCAGCCCGAGATCACCACCGGGGTGGTCTCGGCGGGCCGGGACCAGGACGCGGACGGGATCGAGCGCGCGGTGGGGGTGTTCATCGCCGCGCTCCCGGTCCGGATCTCCGTCGACGTCGACGAATCGCTGACCAGCCTGTTCGACCGCTTCCAGCTCGCCAGGGCCGAGGGCGCCGAGCACGCCTCGGTCGAGACGGCCGAGTTGCAGCGGCTGGGCTCCGACGACGGGCCGCTGTTCGACTCGGTGGTCGTCGTGGCCAACTACCCGGTCTCCCCCGCGCTGCGGGCGCGGCAGGCCGCGGGCCGGCCGGACGACGACGGCGACGGCACCCGCAACCAGACCGACTTCTCCCTGCGCCTGGACGTCACCGAGGACGAGGAGCCCCGGGTGGCGCTGTCCTACTACGCCGACCGCCTCGACGACACCGCCGCCGAGCACCTGCTCCACGACTACCTGGCGCTGCTGGGCGCGGTCGCGGCGGCACCCACGGCCACCGGGGCGCAGGTCCTCCCCCTCCGGGGCCGAACAGGAGACCACTCATGACCGACCTGATGACGACGGGCGATCCGGCGGGCATCGCGGCCGGATCGCCGACCGCGGTGTTCGCGGCCCGCGAGTCCACCGTCCGCTCCTACAGCCGCACCTACCCGGCCGTGCTCGCCTCGGCCAGGGGGACGACGGTGGTCGGCGAGGACGGCACCGAGTACGTCGACTTCTTCTCGGGCGCGGGCGCCCTCAACTACGGCCACAACCACCCGCACATCAAGCGGCGGGTCGTGGACTACCTCGGCGGCGACGGGCTGGTCCACGCGCTCGACTGCCACACCCCGGCCAAGCGCGAGTTCCTGGACCGCTTCGGCCGGGAGATCCTGGAGCCGCGCGGGATGGACCACCGGATCCAGTTCTGCGGCGGCACCGGGACCGACGCGGTGGAGGCGGCGCTGAAGCTGGCGCGCAAGCACACCGGCCGGTCCAAGGTCATCGCGTTCTCCGGGTCGTACCACGGGGTCAGCCGGGGCAGCCTCGCCGCGACGTCGGACCTGCGGCTGCGCCGGACCGCCGGGGTGGCCCTCGACGAGGTCACCTTCCTGCCGTTCCCGGTCGGGCCCCGCGGCGGGTTCGCGACCACGGCCCTGCTCGAACAGCTGCTCACCGACGACCTCTCGGGCGTCGAGCCGCCCGCGGCGGTGATCCTGGAGGTCGTCCAGATGGAGGGCGGCGTCTTCCGCATCCCCGACGCCGCGCTGCGCTCGCTGCGCTCGCTCTGCGACGCGCACGGGATCGTCCTGATCGTCGACGACATCCAGGCGGGCTGCGGCCGGACCGGCGGGTTCTTCTCGTTCGAGAGGTCCGGGGTCGTACCGGACCTGATCACGATGTCGAAGTCGATCAGCGGTCTCGGCCTGCCGATGTCGCTGCTGCTCATCCGCGGGGGCATGGACTCCTGGGAACCGGGTGACCACCCCGGCACGTTCCGCGGCAACCAGTTGGCCTTCGTCGCGGGCACCGCGGCACTGGACCTGTGGCGGTCGGAGGACTTCCTGACCACCGCGCGCCGCGGCGCGGAGCTGCTGCGCCGGTTCTGGCGCGACAACACCCTGCCCGGACTCGTGGTCCGCTGCGAGGGCCACGCCGTCGGTGTCGACCTGACCGCGCTCGGCGGTGGCGCCACCGCGAGCGCGGTGGTCGCGCGGTGCTTCGAGCGCGGTGTGATCGTCGAGTCGACCGGGCGGGACAAGGCGGTGCTCAAGCTGCTGCCCCCGCTCGTCGCCGACGCCGACACCCTCGGCCTCGGCTGCGCGACCGTGCTCGAAGCCATCCTGCACACGCTCGCCGAGAACCAGATCTCCCCAGACGCCAAGCCATGAAGGAGGGACCCATGACCGTCAGCGACGCACGCCAGGACGACGCCCTGCCCGCCCCCACGATGTCGAGCGACATCACCCTGAAGATCGAGTCCATCGACCGGGTCCACCGGCCCGACCCCGAGGACTTCAAGCGGGAGTACGTCGACAAGCGACGCCCGGTGGTCATCACCGGGATGATGGACCACTGGCCCGCGATGGAGCGCTGGGACCTCGACTACTTCCGGAAGTTCTTCGGCGACCTCGACGTCCAGGCCAACATCCAGGACCTCGACAGCAAGGTGATCCTGGGCCAGATCGGCAAGTTCCAGTCGATGGAGCTGACCGAGCTGTTCGACAAGATCGAGCACGACGAGCAGCCCAACCAGGCCAAGTACCTGCGCGCCTACCCGGTGCACAAGATGCTGGAGCACTACCCCGACCTGGAGGAGGACTACGAGCTGCCCTCCCTGGCGCCCAACTGGGCCGACATCCGCTTCCCCGCGCAGCCCGCGACGCCGACCGGGAACCCGCTGCGCGCGCTCGGGCTGTGGGCGGCCAGGAAGCTGCTCAACCGGGGCAGCGACAAGAAGGCGTCGACCAGGACCGTGTCCGCCCGGCTCGCCGCGGTGATGTTCGTCGGCAGCAAGGGGACGATCACCCCGTTCCACACCGACGGCATGCAGACCTCGGCCTACCTCTGCCAGGTCCTGGGCCGCAAGCGGTGCTACTTCGTCTCGCCGGACCAGCACGACCGGCTGTACCCGCGGGCGTTCCGCAGGCAGTTCGGCATGTCCACGGTGGACTACCGCCGCCCGGAGCTGGAGAAGCACCCGAAGTTCCGCAACGTCGTCGTGGAGGAGACGGTGCTGAACCCGGGCGAGATCCTCTACGTCCCCAACGGTTACTGGCACGCGATCGAGTCGCTGGACTTCTCGATCTCCTACAGCCACCAGGTCGTCAACGAGAACAACGCCTTCGACTGGCTGCGGTGCATCCCCGAGCGCTACCTCGCGGAGGCGTACTTCAAGTTCAAGGGCGGCCTGCACAACATCACCGGCGCCAAGGACTGGGATGATTGGAAGTAGGTGGTGACGGCACCGGCGGAGGCCCGCCCCGGCCTGCTGCGCGACCGCGACTTCGTCCTGTTCGCGAGCGGGCAGGGGGCGTCCGCCCTCGGTGACGCGCTGAGCAAGACCGCCCTGCCGCTGCTCGTCCTCGCGCTGACCGGGTCCGGGCTGCACATGGGCGCCATCGCCATGCTCTCCGCGCTCCCGATGCTGCTGTTCGGGGTGCAGGCGGGCGCCCTCGCCGACCGGCTCGACCGGCGGCGGATGATGCTGTGGTCCGACGCGGGGCGGGCGGTGCTGGTCGCGCTGGTGCCGCTGGCGGTGCTGCTGGACGTCCCGGTGCTGCCGGTGCTGTACGCGATCGCGTTCCCGATCGGGGTGCTGTTCGCGGTGTTCGAGGCCGCCTGCCTGTCCTGCATCCCCGCCCTGGTCGGTCGGGACCGGCTCGGCGAGGCCAACTCGACGCTCGCGATCGGGAACGCGCTCGGCTACATGATCGGGCCGAGCCTGGCCGGGGTCCTGGTGGCGGGCTTCGGCGGCGCCCTGACGCTGGGCGTCGACGCCGTGACGTTCGCGGTGTCGGCGCTGACCCTGGTGTTCATCCGCAGGCCGTTGCAGGCGGCCACCCGGCCCGCGCCGACGTCGATGCGCTCGCAGGTCCGGGAGGGCTTCGAGTTCATCCTCGGGCACCGGCTGCTGCGCTCGATCCTGCTCTACTCGACGGCGGTCACCTTCTTCACCGCCCCGGTCGTCCTGTGCGCCACCTACCTCATCCGCGAGGACCTGGGCTGGTCGCCGACGCTGCTGGGACTGGTGATCACCGCCTACGCGCTCGGTGCGATCATCGGGGCGCTGGCGGCCTCCCGGCTCAACCGCAGACCGGTGCTGATGACGGTCTGCGGCACGGTGGTCAGCGGGGTCGCGCTGCTGGTCCTGGCGATCACCGCGTCGCTGCCGCTGATCCTGTGCGTCGCGCTGCTCGCGGGTGCCGGCGAGGCGGTGTCGGCGATCCTCTACACGACGCTGCGCGCCCACCTCACCCCGGACGAGCTGCTCGGCAGGGTGACGACCACGGCGCAGGTCGCGACGTTCGGGTTGCGCCCGCTGTCGCTGCTCGTCGCGGGCGTCGCGCTGGAGGCGACCTCGGGGGCGACGACGGTCGCCGTGATCGGCGTCCTGTGCCTGGTGGTCAGCGCCGTCTTCGGCGGCGTGGCATGGTCCATCCGCGACAAGAGCACGCAAACGGAAGAGGTGGGGCGATGAGCGACGCGCCGGCGGGTTACGCGGTGGTGTTCAACGACGAGGAGCAGTACTCGGTCTGGCCGATCGATCGCGCGCTCCCCGCGGGCTGGACGGAGGAGGGGACGGTCGGCACCAAGGACGAGTGCCTCGACCACATCGAGCGGGTGTGGACGGACATGCGCCCCCGCAGCGTGCGGGGCTGACCGACACCGATGCCCTGGCTGCGCAGACTGACCGGGACCAGCGGGACCAGCCGCCTGGTGTGCGTGCCGCACGCGGGTGGCGGCCCGTCCACCTTCGCCGACTGGGTGGGCGCGCTGCCCGAGCGGGTCGAGCTGTGGGTCCCCGACCTCCCGGCCCGGGAGCGCCGGATGCTGGAGGACCCGGTCACCGACTTCGACCTGCTCGTCCGCGGCCTCGCCGACGAGCTGGGCGGTGACGACCGGCCGACGAGCCTGTTCGGGCACAGCTTCGGCGCGCTGGTGGCGTTCGAGGTCGCCCGGCTGCTCCACGAGCGCTCGACCCCGGTCCGCTGCCTGGTCGTGTCCGGCATGGCCGCGCCGCAGACGCTGCCCGCCCGGCCCGCGCCGACCGACGAGGAGATCCTGCGCGACCTCAGGGTCAACGGTTCCGCGCCACCGGAGCTGGACCAGCTGCCCGAACTGGTGGAGCTGGTCCTCCCCGGGCTGCGCGCCGACTACTCGATGGCGCTGGGTTACCGCTACCGGGAGGGCCCGAGGCTGTCCTCGGCGGTCGTCGCGCTGAGCGGGGCCGAGGACGCCGAAGTGGACGGAGCGGACCTGGCGCGGTGGGCCGAACTGACCGACGGCGGTGTCGAGACCCGGCTGTGGGACGATGGCCACATGTACCTGCTGGACCAGGTCGAGGACGTCGCCCGGTTCGTCGCCGACCGGCACCTGGGCGCGGGGGCCCGGTGACGGCGGGAGAGCGGTCGGTGACCGTCCCGGGTGGTCGGCTGCACGCCCGAGCCGGTGGGGCGGTCGGCCTGCCCGCGGTCGTGACCATCCACTCGGGACTGGCGCACTCGCGGATGTGGGACCCGCTGGCGGCGGCCCTGCACGAGGACGCGTTCGTCGTCTCCTACGACTGCCGGTGCTTCGGCCGCTCGACCACCGACCTCGGCGGGCCGTACTCCGACCTCGCCGACCTCGCCGCCGTGCTGGACGCCTTCGGGCTGGACTCCGCCGTCCTGGTCGGCACCTCGCGGGGCGCCCGGATCGCGATCGACTTCGCCCTGGCGCACCCGGAGCGGGTGCGCGGGCTGTTCCTCGTCGCGCCGGACGTCTCCGGCTTCGACGCGCCCGCCACCGACGCGGAACGGGCGTTGCAGGCCGCGATCGAGGCGGCCGACGAGGCGTGGGAGGTCGAGGACCTCATCGACAACGAGCTGCGGCTGTTCGTCGACGGGCCCACCAGGGACGCGGCCGAGGAGCGGGCGGAGCTGCGCGCCTGGATCGCCGAGATGTCCCGGGTCAACTACGCCCAGCAGCGCGACACCCCCGGGTTCACCGCGCTCGACCCGCCCGCGGCCGGGCGGTTGTCCGAGCTGGCCTGCCCGGTGCGGGTCCTCGTGGGCGAGGCGGACACCAGCGGGATGATCGCCATGTCCGCCGCGGTCGAGCGCGACTGCCCCCGGGCCGAGCTGGTCCGGATCGCCGACACCGCGCACATGCTCGTGCTGGAGCGACCCGCCGAGGTCGAGCGCGAACTGCGGTCCTGGCTGCGGACGGTGCCGCCACCCCCGGCCCGGTGACCGCCCCCGGTGGAGAACGCTGACTACGCGAAGGCTGGAACAGTGCTGAATTCGACCCGTGCCGCGGTCCGGGACCGCCGACACGCGCTCACGTGGGCGGTCATCGGCCTGCTCGTCGCGGCGCCGTTCCTGCTCGCGCACCTGAACGTGAAGCCCGCACCCGACGGCGACGCGGGCAGGCGCGCGCTCGCGACCGTGTCCGAGTTGCAGGAACTCGGCCCCCGGGTGGTCGGCAACGAGGCGTTGGCGCGGGGCCTCGACCTGGTGGCCCGCGAGCTGGAGGCGATCCCGGGGTTGCAGGTGCAGCGCCAGAACGCGTCGGGCACCTCCCGGTTCGACGACCGCGACATCGCGTACACCGTCGACAACGTGGTGGCCAGGCAGCAGGGCGCCGGTGACGACGCCCTGCTGGTCAACGTCCACGTCGACTCCGCGTTCGAGGGACCGGGCGCCGCCGACGACGGGGTCGCCGTCGGCGCGCTGATCGAGGCCGCCCGCGAGCTGGCGGGCGTCGACCGGCAGCGCTCGGTGGTCTACCTGTTCAACGGCGGCGAGGAAGTGGGGCTGGCGGGCTCGAACGCCTTCCTCCAGCACCCGTGGGCGAAGACCGTCCGCTGGTACCTGAACCTGGAGGCGGTCGGGTCGTCCGGTCTGCCGATCATGTTCCACGCCGGCGAGGACGACGGCGGGATGATCGAGCTGGTCGGCGACACGCCCCGGCCCCACGGCACCGTCGTCGGTCAGGAGCTGTTCGACGCCGGCCTGATCAACTCCGACACGGACAGCAGGGTGTGGCGCGCGGAGGGGTGGTCCGGCCTCGACTACGCGGTGTTCGGGGACGGCTACGCCTACCACACGCCGGCGGACCGGGTCGAGCGCATCGGGCCCGGGGTGGCCCAGGCGTACGTCGACCTGGTGACCCGGTTCGCCGGGGACGTGGCGGACGGCGCCGAGGTCGCGGGCGAGGCGCCCAACCCCGCCTACGTCGACGTGCAGTCGCGGTGGTGGGTGACGTTCGACCCGGTGGTGACGAAGGTCTGGACCCTCGCGCTGCTGCTCGCCCTGGTCGTGCTGGTGTGGTGGGCGGGCCGGTCCTGGGCCGTCCCGGCCCGGCGGGTGGTCGCCTCGGCCGCCGCGGCGCTGCTCGGCGTCCTGCTCGCGGTGCCGGCGGGCGCCGTCGTGGGCGGCGCCCTGTGGCTGGTCGGCGGCTCGCACGCCTGGTACGCGAAGCCGTGGCTGGTGTACGTGGCGCTGCTCCCGCCCACCGTCGTCGGCGCGCTGCTGCCTCAGGTCCTCCTGCGCCGCCGCGCCCTGCGCCGCGCCCCGGACCGCGACGACGGGGCCGAGGTGGTCCTGCTGGGCAACGCCGCGGTGGTCACCGCGCTCGGCGTCGCCACCGCCTGGCTCGACTTCGGACCCGGCTACCTGCTGTGGGTCGGCAGCGCCTTCCTGGTCGTGTCCCTCGGGCCGGCCGTCGTGCTGCCCGAGCGGTGGCGGGCGCTCCCGCTCGTCCTGACCACGGCGGCGCAGTGCCTGCTGGTCGCGGAGTTCGCGCGCGGCCTGCTGGAGCTGGCGGTGCCGCAGCTGGGCAGGCTGCCCACCGCGATCCCGATGGACCCGGTCCTGGGGGTGGTGGTCGCGGTCGTGGGCGTCCTGCTGGCGGTCGCCTTCGCGCCGTTCGTGTTCCACGCGGGCCACGTCCGGCGGTTCGTCGCGGCCGCGACCGCGATCACCGCGGTCGGCCTGGTGATCGGGGCGTTCTCCACGCCCTACGACGCCGAGCACCCCAAGTACGTCGCCGCCTTCCACACCCAGACCGACGGTGAGCCCGCGCGGATCGAGCTGGAGGGGCGGGACTTCCACACCCCGCAGGCCCTCGGCCTGGTGGACGAGGTGGCGGCCGGGACCGGTCTGGCCGTCGTCGACGGCGCGCTCGTCGCGGAAGACGTGCGGGCCCCGTCCGGGACCGTCGAGTTCACGACCGCCGGACCGACCCAACCGCTCCGGGTGGCCGTCGGACCGAACCCGGCGAGCCTGGTCCGCATCACGGTGACCGGCGCGGTCCGCTCGATCGACGGCCGGCCCTTCGAGGGCGGCGAGGCCGTGCTCGACCTCGTCGGCAGGCCCGGCGGCCACACCGCGGCGATCGAGCGCACCGGCCCGGTCCGGATCGAGGTCGACCAGGTGTTCCCGTCCACCGGCCCGGACGTGGCGAAGGTGCTCGGCGCGCTGCCCGACTGGGTCGTCGGGCACGGTCGCACGATCGTCCAGCGCACCTTCGCCGATCCCGGTTGCGAGCGGGATCAGCCTTGCCCGGTCCAGGCGGTGGGGAGCCGGTAGTCCAGGTCCGGTTCGATGGTGAGCACGTCCACCTGCGCCTTCTGCAACGCCCCGGAGAAGTCCCAGTTCATCGACTGCCACCGGGTGAACTGGTCCAGCACCCAGATCCCGGACTGGCGGCTGCCGTTGCCGGACCGCCCGTTGCCGCCGAACGGCAGGTGCGCCTCCGCGCCCGAGGTGGAGTTGTTCACGCTGACCATGCCCGCGCCGACGCCCTGCCGGAACCGGAACGCGGTCGCCGGGTCGTTGGTGTAGACGGCGGACGAGAGGCCGTAGCCGGGCGCGTTGGCCAGCTCGATCGCCTCGTCCAGCGTCCGGTACCCGGTGACCCCGACGATCGGCCCGAACGCCTCCTCGGTGAAGACCCGGTCGTCCGGGCGGACCCCGTCGAGCAGCACCGGGTGGTAGTAGAGCCCGTTCGACGGGTCGCCGAGGAAACCGTCGCGGGGCGCCGCGGCGGTGATCCGCCCGGTGGCGGTCGAACCGAGCACCGCGTGGTGGTCACCGATCCAGCCGAGCACGTCCTCGAAGGACCGGGCGAACCGCTCGTCCAGCAGCGGTCCGTACACCACCTCCCCGGTCGGGTCGCCCACCGGCGCGGACCGCACGGCGTCGGTGAGCCGCCGCACGAACTCCGCGCGGACGTCGACGTGCGCCAGCACGGTGCCCAACGACGTGCAGCGCTGGCCCGCGGTGCCGTAGCCCGAGAACAGCGCCGCCTCCACCGCGAGGTCGAGATCGGCGTCGGGCGCGACGACCATGGGGTTCTTCCCGCCCAGCTCCAGGCACGGGGACTGGAGGAACCGGCCGCACAGCTCGCCGACCCGCCTGCCGACCTCGGTGGAGCCGGTGAAGCCGACCTTGTCCACCAGGCCCTCCCCCAGCGCCAGCTCCAGGCCGTCGAAGGTGGACTCCCCGTCGGCGTGCACGACGTTCAGCACGCCCGCGGGCACCCCCGCCCGCCAGGCCAGCTCGGCCAGTGCCCTGGCGGAGGCGGCGGCGTACTCCGCGGGTTTCCAGACGACCGCGTTGCCGCACAGCAGCGCCGGGGCGAGGTACCAGGACGGTACCGCCACCGGGAAGTTGCCCGCGGTGACGATCGCGGCGACCCCGACCGGCACGCGGAAGGTGAACAGCTGCTTGTCCGGCATCTCCGAGGGCACGGTCTGCCCGTAGAGGCGCCTGCCCTCGCCGAGGAAGAAGTCGCAGGTGTCGATGATCTCCTGGACCTCGCCGAGCGCCTCGGCCCGCGGCTTGCCGATCTCCCTGGTGACCAGCCGGGCCAGCTCGTCCTTGTTGGCGCGGACCAGTTGGCCGAAGGCGCCCAGCACCTGCCCGCGCACCGGGGCCGGCACGCGGGCCCACTCCCGCTGCGCCCGCCGGGCGACCGCGCAGGCGTCGCGCAGCACCGACGCGCCCGCGAGCTCGACCTCGGCGACCACGTCGTCCAGGGTGGCGGGGTTGCGCGAGGAGAACACGGTCCCGCCCGCGACCTCGGCGCCGTCGACCACCGAGCGGATTCGGGAGGGGTTGTCGGTCATGGTCACACCACCGGAGCGTGGAAGAAGGTGATCCGCCGCGAGATCAGGCCGTCGGCGGCGAGGGTGAAGAAGTCGGCGAAGCGCAGCTTGGCCTCGCTGCCGTCCTTGAGCACCCCGGCGAACTCGCCGTGCACCGCCACCACCGACTCCTCGGCGGTGACCTGCTCCAGCGTGTGCGTACCGGAGGAGATGACCCGCTGCCCGCCGTAGAACTCGGCCAGCGCGTCCCGGCCGCGCATGACGGGGTACCCGGGCCGGTCGTAGACGACGTCCGGCGCGAACAGCGCCAGCAGCCCGTCGACCTCGCCCGCGTCGACGCGCTCGTAGTAGCGGCGCACCTGTGCCGCGGTGCCCTCTTCCACGGCTCCCCGTTCCACGGCCCCCGGTCCCCCAGCACTCATCGCGGCCCCTCCGTCACGTCATCGGTATCCGGCGACGGGCCTGCGCCGGCACATCTCCCGGACCAGCGCCGCGGTGCGCTCCCGCAGCTCCGCGGGCAGCTCGTAGGTGGTGTTCGAGGTGGCCCGCGTGGCGGTCAGCACCTCGACGACCAGGTCGGCCACCCGGGTCACGTCGTCGGTGTCGAACTCGCGGGCCGCCATGCCGTTGCTCCCGAAGCGCACCCCGGACGCCACCTGCGCCGGGTGCGCGTCGCCGACGATCCGGTTCTTGTTCACGAGGACGCCGCACTCCTCCAGCGCCTTCTCGGCGTTGATCCCGGTGATGCCGAACGAGGACAGCACGTCGGCCACGACGATGTGGTTGTCGGTACCGCCCGAGATCACCCGGACACCGCGCGTGACCAACTCCGCCGCGAGCGCCGCCGCGAGCGAGCGGATCCGACCCATCGTCTCGGTGAAACCCGGGCCGGTCACGGCCCCGAGCGCGTACGCCTTGCCCGCGATGCTGTTGACGATCGGCGCGCCCTGCATGAGCGGGAAGACACCGCTCTGCATGGTCTGGGCGAGCGTGCGGCCGCCGGGCAGCCGCAGGTCGGCCGACTCGCCGAGCAGGACGAGGCCGCCGCGGGGACCGTAGAGCTGCTTGTGCGTGCACGTCGTCACCACGTGCGCGTGGTCGATCGGCGAGGGGTGCAGCCCGGCCACGACGAGACCGGCGATGTGCGAGATGTCGGCGAGCAGGTACGCGCCCACCTCGTCGGCGATCTCCCGGAACGCCGCCCAGTCGAGCACCCGCGGGTAGGCCGTCGTCCCGGCGATGATGAGCCGGGGCCGGTGCGCGCGCGCCTTGGCGCGGACCTCGTCGTAGTCGATCAGCCCGTCGGGCCCGAGCCCGTAGCCGTACGCGGTGAACACGCGCCCGGAGACGTTGACCGGGGCCCCGTGGCTGAGGTGGCCGCCCGCATCCAGGTCGAGGCCCAGGATCGGGTCGTGCGGCTCCAGCAGCGAGGTCATCACCACCTGGTTGGCGGTGCTCGCCGAGTGCGGCTGCACGTTGGCGTAGCGGGCGCCGAACGCGAGCACGGCCCGGTCGATGGCCAACTGCTCGACCTTGTCGACGTTGACGCAGCCCGCGTGGAACCTCCGCCCCGGGTACCCCTCGGCGGTGACGTTGGCGAACGCGCTCCCCTCCGCCAGCAGCGCGGCGGGCCTCGCCGGGCTGCACGACGCGACCAGGGCCAACGTGTCCCGCTGCCGCACGAGTTCGTCGCCGAGCAGGTGGAGCAGGGCGGGGTCGGATGCCTCCAGGTCGCCGACCGCGTCCGCGTAGAACGCGGACAGCCGGGCGGCCGGTCGAGTGGCCGCCAGCGGTGGATCTGCGACATGGGTCACGAATCGTCCAATCCGGTGGCGTTCGCCCTGGTCGGGCAACACTGTGCTCGTCGACCCCCACCCTCGCACAGCGCGCTGTTCGCGCTCTGTGCTTTTGCTGTGCTTGTCCCTGGTTTAAGTTGAGCTCCCTGTTGGACTCCGAGTCGGGGGGCCTGGCATGCGGTTCAAGGTGTTGGGGCCATTGGAGGTTTGGAACGGGACGGCCTGGGTAGGCGTGAGCGCGCCGAAAGCGCGCGCCCTGCTCGCCACGTTGTTGTGCAACCCCAACCAGGTCGTGTCGACCGAGAAGCTCGTCGACGAGCTGTGGCCCGAGGGCGCCCCGAGCGGTTCCACCAACCAGGTCCACCGGTTGGTCAGCAGGCTCCGCCGGACGTTCGGTGTGGACGGCCGGGACCTGTTGGTCACCCGCGCTCCCGGCTACCAGTTGGTGGTGGACGAACAGGACGTCGACGCGAGCCTGGTCGAGTCCATGGTCAAGGCGGGTCGGCAGGAACTGCGCGACGGCGCCCCGGAGCGGGCGGCCGCCCTGCTGCGCGACGCGCTCGTCCACTGGCGCGGCCCGGTGCTCGCCGACGTGCCGGCCAGCGCGCTGATCGAGGGCGAGGCCACCAGGCTCACCGAGCTGCACCAGGTCGCGCTGGAGGTGCGCATCGACTGCGACCTGGCCTGCGGCAAACACGCGGAGCTGATCGGCGAGCTGCGCGGGCTGGTGGCGTCCGACCCGCTGCGGGAGCGAACGTGGGCCCAGCTCATCACCGCCCAGCACCGATCCGGTCGCAAGGCCGAGGCCCTCAAGTCCTACGAGAACCTGCGCGACACCCTCGCCACCGAACTCGGCATCGACCCGTCACCACAGGTGGACCAACTCCGTGACGCGCTGCTGACCACCGAACAACAGCGCGTCGTCGAAAGACCCGCCGCCGTCGAACCCACCGGGCAGCCGAGCGGACCGGGTTCGCCGGCGCCCGCGCAGCTCCCGCCCGACGTCGCCGCGTTCATCGGCCGCGAGGACGAGCTGGCCCGGCTGACGGGTGTGCTGCGCCGCGCACCCGACACCCACGCGGGGGCGCCGGTGGTCAGCGTGATCAGCGGGATGGCGGGCGTCGGCAAGACCGCGCTGGCCGTCCACTGGGCACACCGGGTCCGCGACCACTACCCCGACGGCCAGCTCCACCTCGACCTGCACGGCTTCGACGCCGGGACGAGACCGGTCGAGCCCGCGGAGGCGCTGCGCAGGCTGGCGTGCTCGCTCGGCGTACCCGCCCACCGCATCCCGGACGGTGTGGACGAACGGTCCGCGCTCCTGCGCTCCGAACTGTCGGGCAGGCGGGTGCTGATCCTGCTCGACGACGCCGCCGCGGCGGCCCAGGTCCAGCCGCTGATCCCCGCCGCACCCGGTTGCCTGGTCCTGGTCACCAGCCGTCGCGACCTGCTCACCCTCGCCAACACCCGACCGCTCCGCCTGGCCGTCCCGCCCACCGCGGACGCGGTCCGCCTGCTCAACCGCGCCGCGGGCCTGGCCGATCCGGCGGCGACACCGCTGGCCGCGGACATCGTCGAACTCTGCGGCAGGCTTCCGCTCGCGGTCCGGATGGCGGGCGCGCGGTTGCGCTCGCGGGCCAGCTGGTCGCCGGCCCACCTCGCCGAGCGCCTCGCCGACCGGTGGTGGCGGCTGCACGGTCTGCGCGCCGACGGCAAGACCATCGCCGGCGCGTTCCAGACCTCCTACCTGTCGCTCGACAGCCAGCAGTGCCGCATGTTCCGGCTGGTGAGCCTGCACCCTGGTGCCGATGTCGAACCACGCGCCGCCGCGGTGCTCGCGGGCACCACGGTCGAGCAGGCCGACCGCCTCCTGGAGGACCTGGTGGACGCGCACCTGCTCGACCAGCCGACGGCGGGCCGGTACGCCTTCCACCCCCTGCTCCGCGACTACGCGACCACCCTGGTCGCCGACGCGGCACCCGATGCCACCCACCGCGCCGCGCTCGAACTCCCCCCGGTGGCCCGGAGCCTGTCCCGGCACGGTCCGACGGGCTCCGAGGGAAGTCGCCCGTGGCACCACCGGAGGAGCACCCCGACGAGTTGACGGCTCGTGCGGTCCGGCCGGCCCCGGGCCGGTGATCCGGCGGCCGGCCTCAGCCGGTCGGCGTGCTCCACTGCTGGTTCGGGCCTCCGACGCAGTCCCAGACCTGCACCGGGCGGCCGTTGGTGGCGTCGCCTTCGGCGAGGTCGAGGCAGCGCTTGGACCACGCGTTCTGGTACTGGTTGGCGCCGATGCGGATCCAGCGCTGGTTGTCACCGCCCCAGCACGGGTAGGTCTTGAGCTTCGCGCCGTTGCCGATGGTCTCGCCGGGCTGGTCGAGGCACTCGTTGCCGATCTTGATCTTCCCGGCGGCGGTGAAGGTCCAGCGCTGGTTGGTGCCGTTCCAGCAGTCCCGGATGTTCACCAGGGCCGTGGCGTTGTCGCGGTCGACGCACTTGTTGGTGCCGTTCCACTTGATCGTGCCGATGCCCTGGTCCGGTCCGCCCGCCGCGTTCGTCCACGCCTTGCTCAGCCGCCGGAAGGTCAGCGATTCGATGCGGACCGTGCCGTTGTTGGCGTAGGCGCGGATGCCGAGGCTGCCGCTGGAGGAGTCGAAGTTGACGTTGTCGGTGACGGAGACCCTGCCGTCGTTGCCGAAGGTCTCCAGCTGGCCGCGGTCGACGAGGACCCGCAGCTTGACCCGGTTGTTCACCGGTGGCATGGGGGCGTCGGCGAGGGTCTGCCGGACGCGGTCGTAGCCGATCGCGGCGTCGCGCGTGCCGTTGGCGCGGCGGTGCAGTTCGAAGCCGAAGTCGGTGGCCGTGGCCCCGGTGAGGTCGTAGGTCGCCTCGATCTCGTAGGTGTCGGCGCTGGTGCCGTTGAAGGGGTTGGTGACGAGGTCGTTGGAGATGGTCAGGTTGGTCCACGTCTGCGCGGGTTGGCGGATGGTGGAGATCTCACCGACGGGGTTGCGGGTCACCCGGATGCCTTCGGGGAACGTCCTGAGCCCGAGCTGCGCGGGGAAGGAGGCGTTGCCGGTCCAGGTGCTGCCCTTGTTGCCGGGCTGCCAGAACATCTGGACCACCCGGTTGGTGGGCGTGTTGGTGAAGGTGAGGCCGGCGTAGGCGGTCCCGCCGAAGTCGGTGCGACCCACGTCCATCCGTTGTGGACGCGACCAGCCGGCGTCCGGCACGAAGACGCCCGCGCTGTTCAGCGTGCCGATGACGTATTCGCCGCTGGCGTCCTGCAAGACCCATTTCTGGTTGCCGGTGTTGCCGTCGACCGGGAGTTGGTAGAGGTCGGGGCACTCGAAGAGCCAGTCGGCGCGGTACTCGCCGCGGTAGGTCCAGTTGAGCAGGTTCGTGGAGCTGTAGAACTTGGCGGTGTTGCCGCCCTCGTTGCCCCAGAAGACCATGCCCCAGCGGTTGCGCGCGGCGTCCCAGTAGACCTTCGGGTCGCGGGACTCGTACGGGGTGGAGATGACCTTGGCGCCGCCGTTGTACATGCGGAACGTGCGGGCGCCGTCGGTGCTGTGGGCGATGGAGACGCCGTTGGTGTTGGTGAACAGCAGGATCGGGGCGTCGGCGCCGGTCTTGAGGCCGGTGGCGTTGTTGTGGTCGACCCAGCCGCCGCCGGAGAACAGGGTGGCGTTGTGCAGGCCCGGTTCCAGGGCGATCGGTTTCTGGGTCCAGTGCACGAGATCCGGGCTGGTCGCGTGGCCCCAGTGCATGGTGTCCCACTGCGAACTGTGCGGGTTGTGCTGGTAGAACAGGTGGTAGACGCCGTTGTGGTACAGCGGCGCGTTCACGTCGTTCATCCAGCCGCCCTGCGAGCTGAAGTGGAACTGGCCGCGCAACGGCTCGTTGTAGTCGGTCGCGTCGTAGGGGTACTCCGGGTAGGGCGCCGCCTGTGCCGAGGGGGCGGCGATCGCCGAGGTGACGACCAGTGCCGCCACTGCCGACAGGGTGGTGACGCGACGCCACAGTGCTCTCGTCAGGGTGAATCTGGGCATGCTTGCCTCACTTCACATCTGTGGGAAGAGGGAGCGCGCCTCGGGTGACCGGCCGCGTTCAGCAGGTCGCCGGCCGGACCTCGGCGGGGAGCAGTTCGTCGAACCACGGGGAGTCGGCGCCGGGGCGGGTGCAGGTGATGGCCGCGACGCGTTGGGCGTAGGTGAGGGTGTCGGTGAGTTCGGCGTGGGTCAGGGTGGTCAGGTTGGTGCGGGTGAGCAGGTCGTCGCGGTCGAGGGCGGCCAGCAGGCCGGCCGTGAAGGCGTCCCCGGCGCCGACGGTGTCGGTGATGTCGACGGGCAGGGCGGGCAGGTCGACCTGACCGGTGGGGCTGGAGGCGTGGACGCCTTCGGGGCCGCGGGTGACGACGACGAGCGCCGGTCCCTGTTCGTGCCACTCGGCCACGACGTCGGCCAGGGGGCGGTCGGGTGCGATCCACCGCAGGTCGTCGGCGCTGACCTTGACGATGTCGGTCATGCCGAGCCACCGCCGCAGCCGGGCGCGCACGGCCGCGTGGTCGTGGATGAGCACCGGGCGGATGTTGGGATCGAGGCTGATGACCCGGTGGGGGTGTTCGCGGGAGAGCAGGGTCTCGAACGCGCCGGCCATCGGCTCGACCGCGAGGGCGAAGGAGCCGCCCACGTGCAGTGCCGCGTCCGGCGGGAGGGCGGCCGGCAGGTCGGCCGGCTGCCAGCCGCCGTCGGCGCAGCCGTCGATGTAGAAGGAGTAGTCGGCCACGCCGTGCTGGTCGACGTCCACCACGGCGAGCGTGGTCGGCGCGGTCGACTCGGCGGTGTGGCGGAGGTCGACGTTGGAGGTCTCCAGGTGGGCGCGCAGCAGCGCGCCCAGGCGGTCGTCGGCCAGGCGCGCCAGCAGCGCGGTCGGCGTGCCGAGCCGGCCGAGGCCGACGGCGGTGTTGGCCGGGCTGCCGCCGGGGAGGGGACGGTAGCCGCCGACGCGGTCGGGCACCAGGTCGACGAGCGCCTCGCCGGCAACGATGATCATGTCCTGTTCCTTGTCGGGGAAGCGGTGGTGGAGCCGGGGTGAGGTGTCAGGCGACCTGGTCGGGCGGCTCCATCGCGCCGGTCATGATGGCGACCGCGTCGGACATGGAGATGGTCCTCGGGTCGACCACGGCTTTGCGGCGGCCGAGGCGTTGGATGTGGACGCGGTCGGCGACCTCGAAGACGTGCGGCATGTTGTGGCTGATCAGGATGACCGGCAGGCCGCGGTCGCGGACCTGGAGGACCAGGTCGAGCACCGCGCGGGACTCGCGGACGCCGAGGGCGGCGGTGGGCTCGTCCATGATCACCACGCGGCTGCCGAACGCGGCGGCCCGCGCCACGGCGACGGCCTGCCGCTGGCCACCGGACAGGGTTTCGACGGCTTGGGCGGGGTTCTGGACGGTCATGATGCCCAGGGCGTCGAGCTGCCGCCGCGCCTCCTCGCGCATCCCGTTGCGGTCGAGCATCCGGAACACCGTCCCGAGCACGCCCTTGCGGCGGCGCTCGCGGCCGAGGAACAGGTTGGCGGCGATGTCCAGCGACGGCGAGACGGCCAGGGACTGGTGCACCGTCTCGATGCCCGCGTCCCGGGCGTCGATCGGCGAGGTGAACGACACCGGCTCCCCGTCGACCAGGATTTCGCCCTCGTCCGGGACGAGTGCCCCGGACAGCGCCTTGATCAGGCTGGACTTCCCGGCGCCGTTGTCGCCGATGACGGCCAGGATCTCGCCGGGCAGCAGTTCGAGGTCGGCGCCGGCCAGGGCGGTGACCCTGCCGTACCGCTTGACCAGGCCGCGGGCCTGGAGGACGGGCGTGGTCACGGCTTCACCTTCCTGATCCACTGGTCCAGCGAGACGGCGACGATGATCAGCACGCCGACGGCCATGGTCTGCCACAGCACGTCCACGCCGGCCAGGGCGAGGCCGTTGCGGAACACGCCGACGATCAGCGCGCCGATGAGCGAGCCGACGATGGCGCCACGCCCGCCGAAGAGGCTGGTGCCGCCGATGACCACGGCGGTGATGGAGTCGAGGTTGTCCAGCTGCCCGGCCTGCGGGCTGGCCGACGCGATGCGCCCGATCAGCACCCACGCCGCCAGCGCGTACACCAGACCTGCCACCGCGTAGACGCTGAGCAGCACGCGGCCGGTGCGGATGCCGGACAGGCGGGAGGCTTCGAGGTCGTCGCCGGTGGCGTAGACGTGCCGACCCCACGCGGTGTTCTTCAGCGCGAACGCCATCGCGGCGACCAGCACCACCATCATGACCGAGCCGTAGGTGATGCGCGTGCCGCCGATGGCGAACGTCTCACCGGTCCACAGCAGCAGCGACGGCATCTCCGTGCCGCGGATGGTGGCGCTCTCGGAGTACCAGAGGTTGAGCGCGAAGAACACGTTGAGCGTGCCGAGGGTGACGATGAACGGCGGCAGCTTCAGCCGCGTGACCAGCAGGCCGTTGAGCAGGCCGCACAGCGTGCCGACCAGGAAGCCCAGCAGCAGGGCGGGCAGGCCCGGCAGCCCGGTGTCCGCCGCCACCTTCGCCATCACGATCGAGGTGAGCACCATGATCGCGCCGCAGGACAGGTCGATGCCGGCGGTGAGGATGACGATGGTCTGGCCGACGGCGAGGGTGCCGATGACCGCGACCTGTTGCAGGACCAGGGAGATGTTGCCGGGGGTGAGGAACCGCTCGGACAGCAGGGCGAACACCACGACCGAGACCAGCAGCACCACGGCGGGGCCGATGGTGGCCTGCGAGTGCAGCAGGTGCTGGAGCCGGGCGAGGGGCGAGCGCCCGGTGTTCCCGTCGAACGGGTTGCCGCCGGTCGGGTGGCTCTTGGACAACGTCGTCGACATGTCTCAGCCCCAGCAGTTCTCAAGGCCCCAGGCGGAGTCCTTCGACTCCACGCCGGTCGCCGGCTGATCGGTGATCAGGGTGACGCCGGTGTCGACGAAGTCCTTGCCCGCGGTGTTCTGCGGCTTCGTGCCGTCCTGGGCGAACTTCGCGATCGCCTCCACGCCCAGCTGGGCCATCTTCAGCGGGTACTGCTGCGAGGTCGCGCCGATGATCCCCGACTTGACGTTCTGCACACCGGGGCAGCCGCCGTCGACCGAGACGATCGTGACGTCCTTCTCCTTGCCCGCGGCCTTCAACGCCTCGTACGCGCCCGCCGCCGCGGGCTCGTTGATCGTGTAGACGAGGTTGATCCCGGGATCCTTCTGGAGCAGGTTCTCCATCGCCGTCCGGCCGCCCTCCGGGGCGCCGTCGGTGACGTCGTGGCCGACGATGCGCGGGTCGTCCTCGTCGCCGATCTTCGCCTTGTCCTCGACGTCGACGCCGAAGCCCTCCAGGAAGCCCTGGTCGCGCTGCACGTCCACGGACACCTGGTTGGGGTTGAGGTCCAGCAGGGCGATCTTCGCCTGCCTGCCCTCGGCCTCGAACTTCGCCTTCGCCCACTGACCGATCAGCAGCCCGGCCCGGTAGTTGTCGGTGGCGAAGGTCGCGTCGGCGGCGTCGGCGGGTTCGAGCTGGGTGTCCAGGGCGATGACCAGCAGCCCGGCCTGCCGCGCCTTGTCCACCGACGGCACGATGGCCTTGGAGTCGTTGGGCGTGATCAGGATGCCCTCGGCCCCGGCGCCGATCAGGTTCTCGACCGCGTCGACCTGGGACTGGTTGTCGCCGTCCTGCTTGCCCGCGAACGACTGCACCGCCGCACCCGTGCCGCTCGCGGCCTGCTGCGCGCCTTCCTTCATCTTCACGAAGAACGGGTTCGTGTCGGTCTTGGTCACCAGTCCGACGAGCGTGCCGCCACCGGCCGCGTCGCCACCGTCCCCGCACCCGGTGACCAGCGCCAGCAAGGACGCCGACACCAGCGCCGTGAGCCTGACGCCCATCCGCGACCGTCCGGTCATGTCTCCTCCTACGTCAACGTTGACGTAACAGACCTCCGGGCACGACGAGTTCCCGTGCGGGTATCCGTTACGCGGTCAGCAGTGGAAATAGCCGTACTTCCGGCCCCGTCAGGACGCTCCGAGGAAGTGGGGCTTTCGTTAAGTCATCGTTGACGCTAGCTTCGTGGTCCAGGTCACGACAAGCCGCCGTTACGCAAGCGTTACTCAGAATGGGGCAGGGGTCCATGGATGTACGGGGTGCACGGCGGGAGCCGACCATGCGGGACGTCGCCGCGCTCGCCAAGGTCAGCACGAAGACGGTGTCGCGGGTGATCAACGACCTGCCCGGCGCGGGCCCCGAGGTCGTCGAACGGGTCCGCGCGGCCGCCCGCACCCTGGGCTACCGGCCGAACCTGACCGCCAGCAGCCTGCGCCGCGCCGACCGGCGCAGCGCCACCATCGGCGTGCTGCTGGAGGACCTGTCCAACCCCTTCGACGCCGCCCTCCTGCGGGCGGTCGAGGACCGGGCGAGGCAGAACGACGTGCTGGTGCTGGCCGGCAGCAGCGAGGACGACCCGGAACTCCAGCGCGAACTGCTCACCTCCCTGGCCACCCGCCGCGTCGACGGCGTGGTCGTCATGGCCGCCGGCGGCCACCAGGACGCCCTCCAGCAGGAACGCGAACGGGGCACGCCGATGGTCCTGGTGGACCGTCCGCCGACGTTCGACGGCACCGACAGCGTCACCACCACCAACCGCGACGGCTCCCGGGAGGCCGTGCTCCAACTCGCGGGCCTCGGTCACCGGCGCATCGCCTTCCTCGGCGACCGCCAGACGCTGTGGACCAGCCAGGAGCGCTACACCGGCTACCTGGAGGGGCTCGCCCGCGCCGGTCTGACCCTGCGCGCGGAACTCGTCCGCACCGACCTGCGCGGTCCCGACGCCGCGGCGACCGCCACCGCGGCCCTGTTCGACCTGGACGAGCCGCCGACCGCGCTGTTCACCGCGCAGAACCTGGTCACCGTCGGCGCGATGCGCGCCCTGCGCGACCGCGACCTGCACCGCTCGGTCGCGCTCATCGGCTTCGACGACTTCCCCCTGGCCGACATGCTCGAACCCGGCGTCACGGTGCTGCGCCAGGACGTCCCCGCCCTCGGCCGCAAGGCCGCGGAACTGATCTTCAACCGCATCACGGGCGAGCAGTCCCCACCCACGCACGCGGTCGTCCCTGCCACCCTCGTCCAGCGGGGTTCGGGCGAGATCCCGCCGCCACCCGGCCGGGACGGGTCGCGACCGCGCGTGCTCGCGCACCGGCCGCGATGAGGCCCGTGCCGGCGGCGGTGCGGCGGATTCGTCAGCGCGCCCGTTCCCAGAGGGGGAGGCGGAACGTCGCGTAGGTGAACTTGCCGGTGATCCGCCCCGCGGGATCGAAGTGGAAGACGTCCAGGCCGTGCCGCTGGACGCGGCCGCCGTGGCGGATCCGGGCGAACCACCGCAGCGGCGGGATCGCGCGCCGACCGTGCTCGCCGGTCAGGTCCAGTCGGCACGCCCAGCGGATCGTGGCCCGGCCGCGGGACTCGTCGATCACCCGGTCGTACACGTCGAAGGTCATCGCGCCGTAGCGGCCGGCGAACTGCGGCGCGAACTCCGCCCGGATCGCCGCGAGGCCACGCAGTTCGGGGCCGTGACCGGGCAGGTAGCGGGCGTCCTCGGCGAAGAAGGACATCACCCGGTCGAGGTCGGGCTCCGGGTCGTTGAAGGCGGACACGAAGGCGTCGATGGTCTGGCCGAGGTCGGCACCGGTGGTCGTGAACCTGCCGTTCGAAGCGGTGGTGGGGTGTGATCGACCCCGATGCCAACGGGGCTCGGACTCAGCCCCTCGCCGTCGGGGCCCACACCACGTCCACCCAGTAGTGGGCGTCCTCCGCGCTCCGGTCGGGGAACCCGGCGCCGTAGCGGTACAGGCCGTTGGGGCCGTCGACGCCGCTCGGCAGCGCGGTGAGCGGTTCGAGGTGGGTCCGCAGGCGGCTGAAGTGGCTGAAGTACTCGATGTTGGTGGAGTAGCGGCCGGTCGGGGACAGGTAGGACACGACGTGGGTGGTGTTCGCCGCGACCGCCACCGGGGTCGCGAACAGCAGGGTCTGCCAGCCGCTCGCGGTCTCGTTGGTGAACGTGCCGGTGGCCAGGCGCTGACCGGTCGGGGTCCACAGGCTGCCGGTGTGCCTGCCGGTGTTGCCGGAGCTCTTGTAGAACCGCACGCCGCGCACGTAGCCGCTCCGGTCGGCACGCCACTTGACGCCCAGCTCCAGCGCGGAGCCGTCGGAGAGTTCGAGCTCCGCCGGCCGGTCGTCGTTGGTCCACATGCCGCACGGGCAGGTCCGCGCCGACGTGGTGGGCGTGGCCGTGACGGGCGCGGAGAGGTTGAGCGAGTCGTCGACCGCGCGCACGCGCAGGCTCGCCGGGCCGGACCTGGCCGGGGTGTGGGTGTGGCTCCACGTGCCGCGCCCCGGCTGCCACACCGCCGGGTGCCAGGACTCGCCGTCGGTGGACACCTCGACGCCGGCGACCTGGCCGGCCGCGTCGGCGACCGTGCCGGAGAAGGTGTAGGCGGCGCCGACGGTGGAGAGGGCGGGCACGGTGGTGAGCGCCACGACGGGCGGCGCGGTGTCGGTGCTCGCGGTGGCCGCCCGGAGGGTGGGCTGGAGCGTGGCGGGCTGCGCGCCCATGTCGGCCAGGAAGTTGACCGTGGCCTGCCGCATCCGGACGTCGGACGTCGGCGTGTTGGTCAGGAAGGCGTGCTCGTCGTCCACGCCCCACGCCCACTGGACCGTCCCCGCGCCGAACACCAGCGACCCGCTCGGGTGCCGGTAGTAGGTGACCGAGTGGGTCGCCGTCCCCGAGACGTAGAGGTCACCGTGGTTCTTCAGGAGGTACGCGCCGCTCAGGGCCACGGTCGTCGACGACATCTTCGCCACGCCGGCGGGCTGGAACCCGTTGTCCGGCACCGTGTTCCACTCGTAGCCGAGGGTTCCGGGCCGGAACGTGTGGGTGGAGCCGGCGGCCATGTCCTGGAGGTCGGTGTGCCGCCACAGCCGCATCTTCCCGTACGCGGCGGGCACCTGGAGGCGGTCGTCGCGGCGGCCGTTGACGGTGAAGGTGTTGCCCAGCAACGCGTTCTCCGGTCGGCCGCCGTCCTGCGGCGGGCTGTGGCGCGGGTCGCGCCAGGTGCCGGTCCAGTCGTCCAGCCCGTCGTCCTGCGCGCCCTTGGTCTCCTTGTAGCAGGCCAGGGTGCGCCAGTCGGTGCGCGAGGAGTCGACGGACTTCTCCCAGCGGGTCTTCCAGAAGATCTCGTTGCCGGTCAGGAACGCCAGGTGCACCCCCGCGTCCCGGGCGGCCTCGACGTTGGCGCGCTGCTCCTCCGACCAGTACTCGTCGTGACCCACCGCCATGAACACCCGGTGGTTCCGGATCAGGTGCCCGCGCCGCGCCGAGTCCACGTCGGTGGTGTAGCTCAGGTCGTAACCGTTGCGCTCCAGGAACCGCAGCATCGGGTACTCGGCGTTGAAGATGAAGTTCTCCTCGCCGTCACCGCCGGTGTAGGGCCGGTTGTAGCTCACCTTGTACGCCTGACCACCCTGCCCCGGACCGTCGCCGAAGTACAAACTGTTGCCGCCGTACCGGTTGTACGCCGCCCACGTCGAGTCGGAGGTCTGGAACAGGATCTTCGACGTGCTGGTGTCGTCGCGCACCACGAACACGATCTCGTTCATCGCGCCGGTGTCGTCGCGCCGCAGCCGCGCGTAGTAGATGCCCGACACGGCGTCGAGCGGCACGGTCCAGCCGGCCGACACCGCCCAGTTGCCGCAGTCGATCAGCGCGCTGCCGTCCGTGCCGCGCAGGCACGCGGGCTGGGTCGAGCCGCCGCCGTGCGCGGCCGAGTCGATCAGCCGCGCCCCCGCTCCCCCGTACCAGCCGAGCCGGTAGACGTCCACGCGGTAGGCCGTCGCGCTGGTCTTCACCTTGAAGTCGACCCGGCTGCCGGGGGTCGCGCTGATGTCCGTGGTGAAGCCGACGATGGACGGGTCGCGGTAGGCCACCTGCCAGTCGGACGCACCGGGCTTGGTGTTCTCGCACGCCACCTGGTTGACCACCGGCGCGTCGCACACCGCCGCCGCGGCGGCGGGCTGCGCATGGACGGGTCTCGGCCGGGCGTCGCCCACCGCCACGACGGACGCCGCCACCAGAACGAGCACCACGAGGGCGCGCATCGACAACACCCGGGATCTGAGCGGCCTCTCCTGTCGTGCCGACACGACTCCCCCTCGAATAACAGGCCCCCGAAGTACCGGCAGATGCGCGACACGAATGAACCGAACGCCGCCGAAACCGGTGCCGCTGACCGGAAATTGCGCCAGGGAAATCTATCAGACCAGCTTCTACCTGGGACAACGCCCTCACTCGTTCGGCCGCCTCCGCCACCGCACAATGACCGCACATCCGCATCGGCAATCGACCTCGCGGACGCATCCGGGCGGCCCTGGACCACTCCGGAACTCGGCCGCCCGAAATGGGCTTTCCGGCCGAACGGCGTCCGTTCCGACCGGGGCACCGGTGAAGTCGGGGCGAACCAGTACCCGTGTGGGTGACGAACAGCGGGTAACGACCGTGTGCGTCGTCGCGATAACCAGGCGCCGGCGAAGGGGCCACCCCGAATGAGCACCACCACCGCAGTGCCCGACGCCGGAGTGCGCCGTTGTGCCGTCGACCTCTCCGGGACCGCCACCGGCGAGGTGGTGCTGAGGGTGACCGGCGGGGTGCCCTACCCGATGGTGGGCGAACTGCTGGAGGGCTTCTTCCGGGTGCTGGACACCGACGCGCCCGCGGTGGTGGTGGACCTGACCGGGGTCGGGCTGCTGTGCAGCGAGGCCGCGTACGCGCTGTCCGCGCTGGCCCGCTGGTGCGACCGGTCGGGACGCGCGCTGCGCCTGGTGCCCTCACCGGTCGTGCGCCGCAAGGTGGCCGTGCTGGGTCTGCTGGACGCCGTACCGCTCACCCCGTCCTGAAGCCCGTCCCCCGGCGGACCGCGCCACCGGCGAGCCGCGTGCTCCGGGCGGCGTGGCCGATGACGGCGTGGCCGATGTGGTTGGCTGGACCTCCAGTCGTCGGAGGTTGCCGTGAGCGGTGGGGTGTTGGAACCGGGTGACGTGCTGGGGGCGGCCGAGAGCGCACCGCCGGCGGACTCGGTCGAGGTGGTCGCGCGTGACCTGGCGAAGCGGTTCGACGCCTTCGACGTGTCGTTCCTGCTGGTCGACCTCGTCGACGAGCAGCTGGTGCGGCTGACCTCGACGGCGGAGACCGCGCACGGGTGGGGCGCGGAGCGCGTCGACCTGAGGGGCAGCGCCTACGAGGAGGTGCTGCGCACCCAGCAGCCGTGGCAGGAGCGGGACGGCGACGGGGTGCGGGTGGTGCTGCCGGTGACCAACCGCGGCGACAGCGTCGGCGTGCTGGAGGTGACCGTGCCGTCCCTCGACGAGGCCGTGCTGGCACAGCTGGGGCGAGCCGCGCACGCGCTGGCCTACGTCATCGTCGCCGACCGCCGCTTCACCGACCTCTACCACTCCGGCCGGCGCACCACCCCGATGAGCCTGGCCGCGGAGATCCAGCACCAGCTGCTGCCCACGGCGTCCTGCTGCGAGGCGGCCCAGTTCACCGTCGCCGGCGCCCTGGTGCCCGCCGACGACATCGGCGGCGACACCTACGACTACACCCTGGACCGCGACACCCTGCACCTGTCGATGACCGATGCCGTCGGCCACGACGTGACCTCGGCGCTCACCGCGACCCTGCTGGTCGGCGCGCTGCGCGGCGCCCGCAGGGCCGGCCACGACCTGGCCGAGCAGGCGCGGCAGGCCAACCAGGCCCTGCTGGACCACGGCGGGAGATCGCTGGCGACCGGGCTGCTGCTGCGCGTCGACCTGCACCGGGGGCGGTGCGAGCTGGTCAACGCCGGTCATCCCCCACCGCTGCTGCTGCGCGACGGCGTGGTGCGACCGGTCGAGCTGGAGATCGACCTGCTCTTCGGCGTCCAGCCGCGCCGGTACCGGGTGCAGCGGCTCGACCTGCGCCCCGGCGACCGGCTGGTGCTGATCACCGACGGCATGTTCGAACGCGACGCCGCCGACGCCGACCTGCCGGCGCTGATCCGCGACACCGCCGGGCTGCACGTCAGGGAGGTGGTGCGGGCGGTGACCAGGGCGGTGCGCCACGCCTGCGACGACCACCTCCAGGACGACGCCACCGTGCTCTGCCTGGACTGGCACGGGACCGACCGCACCCAGCGCCACGCCGACAACGGCGCCGACACGGACACCGCCTCACCCGCTTGACGTCCCGGGCGGTCGGGGCCACCCACCCCGTCGTCCGGGTCGTGCCCGAACCGGGTCTTCGGCGAGGACGGACCACGCCCGGCCGACGGGGCGGGTGGCCCCGCGACCGGGTGCGGCGGCGCGTCGCGGGTGGTCAGGTCGTCGGGCGGGACAGGTACCGGCCGGCGGGCTCGCCCACCACCTCGCCGTCCTGGAGGATCCGCCGTCCGCGCAGGAACGTGTCCGTGACCCGCGCCGTCAGCTCGAAGCCCTCGAACGGCGTGTACTCCTGGGTCGACTCCGAGTCCTCGGCCCGCACCACCCACGGGTGGTCGGGGTCGACCAGGGCGATGTCCGCGTCGTAACCGACGTCGAGGTCGCCCTTGGTGCGCAGGCCGCAGCGCCGGGCCGGGTTCGCCGACACCAGTTCCGCCACGCGGTGCATCGGCAGGCCGCGCCGCAGTCCCCCGGTGACCAGGCCGGCCGGCAGGTACTCCGTGCCGCCGAAGCCGGACTCGGCGACGAACACGTCCTCGCGCGGGTCGCCGAACTTCGTCTCGTCGCGGCAGCACGCGTGGTCGCTGACCACCCAGTCGATCGTGCCGTCGGCGACGTACTCCCACAGCGCCTCCACGTCGTCGCGGTCGCGCAGCGGCGGGTTGACCTTGCCGCCCAGGCCGTGCGCCGTGCGGAAGTCCGCCAGCTCCGGGAACCGCTCGCGGGCGGCCTGGATGCCGCGCATCACGAACTCGAAGTGGGCGTAGTCGTACCGCTCCCCCTCCGGGATCATCAGGAACGAGCTCTGGTCCTTCGACTTCCCGCGCAGGCCGTGCGAGCCGTAGAACATGAACACCTTGAACGACGGCACGCCGAACGCCTCGACCAGCTCGGGGATCTCCTCGACGTGCCCGCGCATCATCGGCGCCAGGTGGAACCCGTAGTCCACGTGCGCGCGGCCCCGCCCGGTCTCCAGCACCTCGGGGAAGAACGTGGCGTAGTCGCCGCCCTTGTTGAGGTAGTGCTGCCCGGTCCGCATGTAGGTCAACGCCGTGGTCACGCCGCCCTGGGCGCACGCCCGGCTCTCCGAGGCCACGTCCGCGCCCAGCTCGTTGTAGATGCCCCGGTGCTGGTGGGCGTCGACCACGCCGGGGAACGCGAGCCGGCCGCCGCCGTCCACGACCTCGTCGGCGTCCTCGGCGCCCAGGTCGGGCGAGATCGCGGCGACCTTCCCGTCCCGCACGCCGATCGAGGTGCGCACGACGTCCGCCACGCGAGCTGCGCCTGCGCCCCGACGACCGGCGCAGCGAACTGCACGGCATCCGCCTCCAGGTGGTGCTGGCCTCCGCCGCGGCGGGCCTGGCGGCGCCGATCGGCCCCGTCGAGACCGACGTGCACGACACCGAGCGGCTCGTGGAGACCACGACCACGTTGCTGCGGCAGGGTTTCCGCGCCCGCACGGCGCTGCACCCCCGCCAGGTCGGGACGATCAACGCCGTCTTCACCCCCACCCCGGCGGAGGTCGCCGAAGCCACCGCGCTGGTGCGGGGCTTCACCGGGGACGTCGCGGTGGACCGCACCGGGCGCTTCGTGGACCCGGCCGTCCTGCGCACGGCCCACGAGGTCCTCGCCCGCGCGACCCCGCCGCCCCCCGACGCGCCACCCGGCTGATCGGGGTCACCGCCACCCTCACGCCGGGACCGACGGCCCCGGGACGCGGGACCGGAGCGCGTCCCCGGCAGGCGCGGGACCACCCGCGGCGCCGCCGCCCGTCAGGAGGCGGGCACCGGCTCCGTGCTGAAGATCGGGTCGTCCCTCGTCGCCCCCGCCATCTTGGTGAAGAACTTCTCCACCTTCACCGGGTCGTCGGCGATGGCCCGCAGCACGCCCAACCGCCGGTCCGGCGTCAACCGCGCGACCGTCAGCGTGTCCTGGTACACCCCGGTGAACAACCGGGCCCGCTCGTCGGCGAACCGCCGCAGCGCCACCCCCAGCGCGGGCTCGTCGTGCAGCCCCGTCCCGACGCAGTCCACCAGCAGCTGCGCCTGCCGGAACGCGTCGGTGATGCCGTTGGCCATGATCGAGTCCTTGTGGTGCCCGGCGTCCCCGACGAGCACCCAGCCCGCGCCGAACGCCCGCCGGAAGAAGTTGCGCTGCGCGCCGGTCCCGTACAGCCGCTCCGCCTGCGCCCCGTCGACCACCTGGGCGTGCAGCCCCGGCGCCACGGCCCGCAGGTTCTCCAGGTACGCCGCCATCGCGTCCATCCGCACGCTCGGGTACTCGGCCTGCGGGAAGTAGGCCGCCACCAGCGTCAGACCGTCGTGCGTCGGCACGCAGCCCGCCCACCTGCCGCGCGCCCCGTAAGCCTCGAAACCCGCCTGCACGTCCTCCCAGAAGGAGTAGTAGACGCAGGTCATCTCGGGGTCCTCGACCTCGTACTCGGCGCCCACCGCCGCCGCCACGCGGGAGCGCATCCCGTCGGCCCCCACCACGAGCCGGGCCCGCTCCTCGAAGCCGCGGCCGCGCACGCCGACCGCCCGGCCGCCCTCGTCGAACAGCACGTCCTCGACCCCGCACTCCGGGCGGAACTCGACCCCGGCGGCCACGGCGGCGTCGAGCAGGATCCGGTCGAGCACGTACCGGCGCGGGGCGTAGGCGGCGCGGATGCCGTTGACCGGCATCGAGCACCCGACCAGCCGGACGTCCTCCACCTGGTGCAGCGCGGAGGTGATCGGCGGGCAGCCGGACCCCACGAGCGCGTCGAGCAGGCCCCAGCGGTGCAGCAGGGCGATGCCCGGCTGGTGGATGTAGAGCGTGGAGAGCGTGTCGCGGGGGAGCTTGGCGCGGTCGAGCAGGAGCACCCGGTAGCCCGCGCGGGCGAAGAGCATGGCGGTGGGCGCGCCTCCGCAGCGCGCCCCCACCACGATGATGTCGTACACGGGACCTCCGGGGTCTCAGGCGCCGACGCCCGCCTTGTCCAGCGCGGTGGCGACGTCCTGGAGTGTGCGCACGCCCTCGTCGGCGTCGCGGACGAACAGGATGGTGGACAGGGTGGTGACGCCCGCGGCGGCGTAGTCGCGCAGGCGGTCGGCCACGCGGTCGACCGGGCCGAGCACCGAGGTCCGGTCGATGAACTCGTCCGGCACGGCGGCGGCCGCGGCGCGCATGCGACCGGCCAGGAAGTGGTCCTGCACCTCGGTGGCCGCGTCCGCGTAGCCCATGCGCGCGGCCAGCCTGCTGTAGAAGTTCTCCTCGCGGCTGCCCATCCCGCCCAGGTACTGCACGGCGTACGCGCGGACGCGGTCCACGCACAGGGAGACGTCGTCCGCCACCACCAGCGGCAGGTTGGCCACCACGTCGAACCCGTCGCGGACGGGTCCGAGCCCCGCGAGCTGGGCGGGCAGGAACTCCGGGTCCACGAACACCGCGTGCCAGCCGTCCGCGATCTCGCCCGCCAGCGCCAGGTTCCTCGGGCCCACGGCGGCCAGGTAGATCGGCAGGTGCGGGCGGGGCGGGCGCATGCCCAGGCGCAGCGGTTTGCCGGGGCCGTCGGGCAGCGGCAGCGGGTAGTGCTCGCCCTCGTGGGTGACCGGGCCCTTGGCCGCCAGGACTTGGCGCACGATCTCGACGTACTCGCGCGTGCGGGCCAGCGGCTTGCCGAACCGGGCGCCGTGCCAGCCCTCGGCGACCTGCGGGCCCGACACGCCGAGGCCGAGGTGGAAGCGGCCGCCGGACAGGACGTCGAGGGTGGCCGCGGTCATCGCGGTCATCGCCGCGCTGCGGGCCGGGATCTGCATGGCGGCGCTGCCCAGCCCGATCGTGGTGGTCTGCCCGGCCAGCCACGACAGCACCGACGGCGCGTCGGAGCTGAACGCCTCGGCCACCCAGGCGACCCCGAACCCGAGCCGCTCGGCCTCCCGCACCAGCCGCGGGAGGTCCCGGTGGTCGGTGCGGGGCCCGAGGTAGCGCAGGTTGAGCGCGAGTCTCATCCGACCTGTCCCATCGCCTTGCCCAGGAACTCCAGCACGGTCGTGCTGTAGTGGCCGGGGTCGACGGCGATGGGGCGCATGTGCCCGGCGCCCGGCACGACGACGACCTCCGCGAGCGGGTACGGCTCCGCCAGGCCGCGCACCTCGTCGACGCCCACCACCGTGTCCTGGTCGCCGACCAGGAACAGCATCGGCACGGTGGCGTAGCCGGGCGTGGTGGGCGCGGGCGGCCAGTTCGGCGGGGTGGACGTGCTCGCCGCCGCCAGCGGGCGGAACACCGCGTCGAACACGGCGCGCGCGGGCGCGGCCCGGACCGGCTCGGGCACCGGCACCATGCCCGAGCGCAGCAGGTTGCGGATGGTGCGGTCGGGGTCGGGCGCCGGGCCGCTGTCGCACACCACGGCGTCGATGCCCGACAGCCGCCCCAGCGCGTGCAGCACCGCGAACGACGACATCGAGAACCCGTACAGCCCGAACCCGGCCCCGGCGTGCTCGGGCATGGCCTGGACGTGCCGCACGACCGCGATCAGGTCGTCGGCGAACCGCTCGCTGAACTTCGTCAGCCCCCGGTCGGTGAAGCTCCGGCCGTGGTTGCGGAAGTCGAACAGCACCACCGTGTACCCGGCCTGGTGCAGGAAGCGGGCGTGCAGCAGGCTGCGCGACTTGTCCAGGCCGATGCCGTGGCCGACGACCACCACGCGCGCCGGGTCCCCCTCGAACAGCCAGGCGTCCAGGGTCCGGCCGGGCACCGGGGCCGGCACCGGCAGGTCCCGCGCGGTGAGCCCGAACTCGGCCGGGCGCTTGGTGCGCTTGGGCCGCGGCGGATGGCAGACGCGGTAGGCGACCAGGGCGGCCAGCACCGGCGCGATCGGCGCGGCCAGCACCCCCGGCAGGGGGGAACGCTTCACGGACGACTCCCTTGAGGTGGTCAGACGACGAGTCCGCCGTCGATCCCGAGCACCTGGCCCGTGATGTAGGCGGCGCGCTCGGACACGAGGAACGACACGAGGTCGGCGACCTCGTCCGGGGTGCCCGCGCGACCCAGGGGCACCCGCTCCAGGATCTTCCCGCGCACCGCGCCCGGCAAGCCCTCGGTCAGGTCGGTGTCGATCAGGCCGGGCGCCACCACGTTCGCCCGGACGCCGTAGCGGCCGACCTCCTTGGCCAGCGCCCGGGTGAACCCGATGATGCCCGCCTTGGACGCCGAGTAGTTCGACTGGGTCGCGCTGCCGTGCACGCCGGCCACCGACGACGTGGTCACGATGCTGCCGGTGCGGCGCTTCATGAACGAGAAGATCGCCGCCCGGCACGCGAAGTACGTGCCGTCGAGGTTGGTGTCGATCACCGACCGCCAGTCCTCGTCGGTCATCCGCACCAGCGGGTTGTCCCTGACCACGCCCGCGCACGTGACGAGCGCCGACAGCGGCCCGAGCTCCTCCTCGGCCTCCGCGACGAACGCGCGGGCCTCGCCGGAGCTGGAGACGTCGGCCTTGCGCGCGACCACGCGCGCGCCCGACGTCCCCAGCTCCGCGACGAGCTCCTCCGCCGCGTCCGGCCGGGACCGGTAGCAGAACGCCACGTCGAAGCCGTCGTGGGCGAGGCGGCGCACCACGGCCCGCCCGATGCCCCGCGAGCCGCCGGTCACCAGCGCGACCGGTCGTCCGCGCTCCGCCGGCGCCTCCGCCGCCACCTCCGGTCCCGACCCGGTCACGACGTGGCCGCGAGCTTGGCCGTGACCAGTTCGTGCACCCGGTTGAGGGAGGTGATCTCCAGCAGCTCCTCCTCGGCCATCTTGATGCCGTACTTCTTCTCCAGCCGCATGGTGATCTCCAGCGTGGTCAGCGAGTCCACCTCCAGCTCGGAGACGAAGTCCGCCGTGTCGGTGACCTCCTCGGGCTCCAGCTCGATGGCGTCGGCCACCAGCGTGCGCAGCTCGTTCTTGTCGACGTCGGCCATGGTGTGGGTGTCCTTTCGTAGTGCCCTCAGGCGACGATCGCTTCGCCGCCGTCGACGCCGATCACGTTCCCGGTGATCCAGGACGAGTCGGTCGAGGAGAGGAGGACGATCGCCTCGGCGACGTCCTCGGTGGTGGTGAGCCGGTCGTGCGGGTTGAGCGCGCGGGCCCGCTCGGCGACCTCCGCGCTGCCCGGGATCTTCCGCAGCGCCGGGGTGAGGGTGGTGCCCGCCCGGATGGCGTTGACCGCCACCCCGTGCGGCGCCAGCTCCACGGCGAGCTGCCGCGAGTGCGCCTCCAGCGCCGCCTTGGCCGCCGAGACCGCGCCGTAGCTGCTCAGCACCCTGGTGCCGCCGGAGCTGGTCAGCGACCAGACCTTGCCGCCCCGGGGCAGCAGGCCCTCGGCGAGCAGGTCCTGCGTCCAGTAGACGAGGCTGTGCGCCATCACGTCGAGCGTCATGGCCATCTGCTTGGCCGTCACGCCCTTGGGCGCGTCCTCGGTCGGCAGGAACGGCACCAGCGAGCCGAACGCCACCGAGTGCAGCACGACGCGCGTCCCGACGCCGCCGGTCAGCTCCTTGATCGCCGGCACCAGCTCGGCGCGGGTCTCGCGGGCGGCGACGTTGCGGTTGAAGAAGTGCGCCTCCACGCCCAGCTCGCGCAGTTCCGCCGCCAGCTCGTCGGCGGCCTCCTGCCCGTCGGCCATGTCGAAGTGCACGCCGATGACGTGGCAGCCCTCGGCGGCCAGCGCGCGGGCGGCCGCGCGCCCCATGCCGCTGGACACGCCGAATATCAGCGCCCAGGACCCCTTCAGCGTTACCAGCACGTTCAAGCTCCCTCCGGTGGAGTGTGGTTGCGCGGCGTCACCGCGGGTTCGGCGCCACGAGTTCGACCAGCGCCACGGTGCCCTCGGCGGACGCGGTGACGAGGGTCCGCGGGCGCGACCCGTCCCCGCCCGCCGCGAGCAGGTCGACCAGGACCCGCACCGGCGTGAAGCACCCGCTGTCGACCTCGACCCGGTGCTCCCGGGGCCGGCCGGCCCAGGCCCGCACCGCCCGGCCCACGGGCGAGTCGTCGAGCACCGCGTCCGTGCAGGTCGACCCGGCGAGCACCGAGGTGTCCGGATCGGCGGGGTCGAGGAAGAACGACCGCACGCGGCACTCGCCGTAGACGGTGGCGCCGCGCGCCGCGGCCGCCTCGGCGGACTCGCAGACCAGCACGGCCGCACCGACGTCGGCCGCGCCCGCGCGCTGGTCCTCGGGCGGGTCGTCCTCGGTCGCGCCGACGACGAACACGTCCGCGCGACCGGCGCGCAGGGCCCGCGCGGCGATGCCGATGGCGTCGAGGCCGGCCGTGCGGGGCGAGTTCGTGGTGAGGTTGAAGCCCTTGATGGCGTGCTCGGTGGACAGCCGGCTGGCGAACGAGCTCATCGCCATGAACGGCGCGGTGATCGGGGACATCTCGCCGGCGTGGCCGTCGATGATCGTCCGGTCCAGCTCCTCCAGCAGCCGCGCGCCGGCGTTGTTGGTGCCCACCACCGCCGCCCGGCGGGTCGGGTCGGCCCCGGCCAGCGGGTCGCCCGCCCCGGCGATCGCCTCGCGCGCCGCGGCCAGCAGGTACTGGCAGGCCCTGGGCAGCCGCTTGTAGCCGCGGCCGGGCAGGGCGGTCTTCACGTCGAACCAGTCCGCGCCCGGTTCGGCCCCGCCGCCGGGAGCGGCGGTGCCGGGGGCGACGGTGCGGAACCCGGTGATCACCATGGTCATCGGTCGTTCCCCCCGCGGGTCAGCACGAACGAGGCGTTGTTGCCGCCGAACGCGTAGGCGTTGACCAGCACCGCCGGGCGCTCCAGCGGCACCGGCTCGCCCTGCGGCACCCACACGGCGCACTCCGGGTCCTGGTCGATCGGCGGGTTGCCGGGCACCTGCCCGTGCTGGAGCGAGAGCACACCGGCCACGCAGGCGAACACGGCGGCCGCGCCCGCGGTGTGCCCGATCATCGCCTTGAGCGACAGCAGGGGCAGCCGGTCGCAGGCGTCGCCGAACACCGCCCGCAGCGCGCCGCTCTCCACGACGTCGTTGAGCGGGGTGCCGGTGCCGTGCGGCAGGATGCAGCCGACGTCCTCGGGCCGCAGCCCGGACTCGGCGAGCGCCTCGCCCATGCACCGGGTGATCTGCGCACCGCTCGGGTCGGGCGCGGTCGGGTGGTGGGCGTCGCAGCTCCAGGCGCCGCCGGCCAGCTCGGCGTAGGTGCGGGCGCCGCGCCGGGCGGCGTGCGCAGCCGACTCCAGGACCACCATCGCGGCCCCGTCGCCGAACATGGTGCCGCGCCGGCCGCGGTCGAACGGGCGGCAGCGCAGCGGGTCGGCCGCGCCCAGCCGGTCGAACCCGCCCATGCCGACCCGGGTGAACGCCTCGGCGCCGCCGACGAGCACGGCCTCGGCCTCGCCACCGCGGATCATGTCCAGCGCGATGGTCAGCGCGTAGCCGCCGGCCGAGCAGGCGTTGCCGACGCTGACGTTGCCCGCCCGCGACCCGATGGCCGCGCCGACCACCGCCGAGGTGACGGTGAGCGGGGTCCAGCGACCGATGCGGCCGTGCGCCGCGCGCTCCTGCTCCTGCCGCGAGGCGTTGCCCATCTCCACGCCCATCACGACCGGCAGGTCCCGCACCGCGTCGGCGGACAGGCCCGCGTCGGCGATCGCCTGCCTGGCCGCGGCGACGCCGAACCTCGGCCCGTCGCCGAGCCGGACGTGCGCGAACGCGGTCGGTTCCGCGGGCAGGTCGGCCTCCGGGACCAGGTACATCTTGGTGGCGCCCATGTTCAGGTGCGGCTCGGGCACCGGCACCGGTTCCCCGCCGCCGGCCAGCAGGCCCTTCCACAGCGCGTCCGCCCCGGTCCCGAGGCAGGACACGGCACCGATCCCGGTGATCACCACGCGGGTGTCGTCGTCCGTCACGCCACGTCCTCCTGTCGCGTCGCGCGCGGGCCGGTCAGCACCAGTGCCGCGCTACCCGTGGCATCGCCCTCGCCGTCGTCGGGCGCGCCGGCCACCGCGAGCACCGCGCCCGCGCCGGCCCCTCCCCCGCCGGCCCCTCCCCCGGCCGCGTCGAACCACGCCACGGCGGCGGCGCACTGGAGCACGCCGAGCGCGCCGGAGCAGCGGCCCAACCGGTCGGTGAGGTCCACCGGGTCGCCCCCGGCGGGCAGCCCGGCCACGCCCGGCGCCGAGACGTACAGGTCCACCGGCTCGGCGTGCCCGCCCAGGGCCGCCTCGACGGCAGTGCGCGGCTCGACGCCCCGGCCGTACGCGCCGACCCGGGCGCGCACCCGGGCGCCCCGGCGGCGGGCCCGACCGGTCGACTCGACGACCAGCGCCACCGCCCCGTCGAGCCACCGCCGGCCGCCGTTGGCCCGGTGCAGCCGGGCGACCGGCTCGGTGTCGGGCTCGACGCCGATGACCACCGCGACGTCGGCGCGGTCCACCGCGATCAGGTTGCGCGCCCAGGACACCGCGTCGAGCCCGCCGGCCGTGCCGCTGCACAGCGTCAGGTTGGGGCCGCGCAGGCCGTGCTCGATGGCCACCCAGCACGCGGTCACGTTGCTGGACATGTGCGGCACGCGCATCGGGCTGATGCCGGTCACCGTCTCGGTGTGGATGATGTCGGTGAACTCGCAGGCGGTGTCGAGGTTGCCGAAGTTCGAGCTGACCACGACGGCGACCCGGTCGCCGTCCAGGTCGTCGGCCCCCGCGTCGCGCAGGGCTTCGGCGGTGGCCACCAGCGCGAGCTTGGACGCGCGGTCCTTGTGCCTCATCCCCCGGCCGCGCAGCGACGGCTCGAAGTCCCCGGCGGCGGGCCGCAGCAGGTCCTCGACCGCGCGCACGCCGGACACCGCGAGACCGACACCGGTCACCTCGGCGCCCACGAGGGCCCTCGCCGGGGCGCTCACGCGACCCGCTCCACGATCGCGACGGCGTTGATGCCGCCGAGGCCGATGGAGTGGACCTGCGCGGTGGACAGGTCGCCGCGCGCGGGCTCGCCGTGCACCAGGCGCAGGTCCGCCGCCTCCTCCATGCGGTCGTCCAGGCCGATGATCGGCGGCACCGCGCCGTGGTCCAGCGACAGCACCGCCACCACCAGGCTGAGCAGCCCCGACCCGCCGCAGGTGTGGCCCGCGCCGGACTTGACGGACGTCACGAACGGCGGCTCGGCCACGGCGGCGAACACGTCCTCCAGCGCGACGGTCTCGGCCAGGTCGTTCTGCTTGGTGCCGCTGCCGTGGGTGATCACCAGGTCGATGTCCTCGGGGCGCACCTTCGCGCGGTCGTGCGCCTCGCGGATGGCGCGGACGATGCCGGCCACGTCGGGCATGGTCGGGTGCGCGCCGTCGCAGTTCATGCTCACCCCGCGGACCCGGGCCCGCACCCGGCCGCCGGCGCCGGACCTGCGCACCACCACCGCCACCGCGCCCTCGCCCATCAACATGCCCCGCCGGTCGGCGTGGAACGGGCGCACGGCCTCCGGGGTCAGGTTCTGGAGCCGGTCGAGCGCGCCGTAGGAGCTCTCGGTGATCGAGTCGGTGCCCGCCACCACGACGGTGTCGGCCAGGCCCAGTTCGATCATGTCCGTGGCCATGCCGAGCGCGTAGAGCGAGGCGGCGCAGGCGCTGGCGACCGTGTGGCTCTCGGTGGTGCCGAAGCCGGTCCGCAGCGCGCCGCCGAAGTGCAGGTCGGGCAGCGACACCGGGGTGCCGTGCCGCCACCACAGCTCGGCCGAGCGCAGCTCCCGCAGCGTCGTGCCGACCAGCACCGGGTAGTCGCCGTCCCGGGGCAGCCCGGCGTCGTCCAGCGCCTGGCCGACGACCTGCCCGAGCCACTTCGTGGCGCGCAGGGGCTCGTCGACGCCGGGCGTGGCGCGGTCGTCGATCTCGTAGGCGTGCCGGGCGCGGTACTTCGAGGTGTCGAACACCTGGAGCCCGGAGACGCCGCTGCGCCCGGCGCACAGCGCCTCGTAGACCTCTTCCGGGGTGTCGCCGACGCTCGCGACCGCGCCCAGGCCGGTGATGTCCCAGGTCATTTCGCGACCCCGGTCGACCGCAGCTTGAACCGGGCCAGCTTGCCGGTCGAGGTGACCGGCAGCTGGTCGAGCACCTCGATCCGCGCGGGCCGCTTGAACGGCGCCAGGTCGGCGCGCACCGACCGCAGGATCGCCTGCCGCAGGTCCGCCGCGCCCACCCCGGCCACCGGCACGGCGTAGGCGATCGCCTGCTGGAGGCCGTTGTCGTCGGTCTCGCCGACCACCGCGCAGTCGGCGACGCCCTCGGTGCCGCGCACCGCCTTCTCGATCTCCGCCGGCGAGACCTTGTACCCGCCGAGGTTCAGCAGGTCGTCGGCGCGGCAGAGGTGCCGCACGTCGCCCTCGGGGGTGCGGTGCACGATGTCGCCGGTGTACGCGCCGCCCCGGGCGAAGGTCCGCGCCGTCGCGTCGGGCCGGTCGATGTACCCGAGCGCCACCGAGCCGGCCGCGATGTGCAGCCTGCCGTCGACGCCGTCCGGCACGACCTCGCCGTCCTCGTCCCGCACGGTCACCTCGACGCCCGCCACGGCGCGGCCGGTGGAGCCCGGCTCGGTGCGCCCGGGGTCCGTGGCGACGACGATGTGCAGCACCTCGGTGGCGCCCAGGCCGTTGACCAGCGGCACGCCGAACGTCGCGGTGAACCGCTCGGCCAGCTCCGCGGGCAGGTGCTCGCCCGCGGACACGGCGCGGCGCAGCGAGCCCGCCGAGACCTGCTCGGCCAGGGCGACCAGCCCCGCGTACACCCTGGGCACCGAGCACAGCACGGTCGGCCGGTGGGTGTTCAGCGCGGTGGCCACCACGTACGGGTCGACCGCGCCGCCCAGCAGCACGACGCTCGCGCCCGCGGCGAGCGGGAACAGCAGCGAGTTGCCGAAGCCGTAGCCGAAGGACAGCTTGGCGGTCGACACCACCACGTCGTCCGGGGTCAGCCCCAGGTGGGCGCCGAACCCGGCGAGCGTGGCCGCCACGCCGGCGAGGCCGTGCCGCACGCCGCGGGGGGTGCCCGTGCTGCCCGAGGTGTACTGCACCAGCACCTCGTCGTCGGCCGCGAACACCGCGGGCTCGGGCGCGGTGCCGGTCCCGGCCTCCGCGCCGTCGAGCCGCACCAGCGAGCTGAGCTCCTCGCGCAGCACCCGCTCCTTGGCCGGCGGCGCGTCGATGTGCGCGGCGACCGCGCCCGAGTCCTTGGCCATGAACACGATCTCGGACTCGCGCAGCACCGGGCTCACCGGCACCGGCACGCACCCGTGCCACCACGTGCCGAGCACCGCCGTCACCGCCGCGACGGAGTCGTCCGAGACGATCAGGCACCGGCTGCCGCGCGGCACGCCGCTGTCGCGCAGCCGGGCGGCGTAGGCCCCGGCCGCCTCGTGCAGCTCGCGGTAGGTCACCTCGCCCGCGGCGGGGTCGACGTAGCTGACGCGGTCACCGTCGTGCCTGCCGACCAGGTGGTGAATCAGGTCCATCGCGGATCTCCGTTCCAGGTCGTCACCTCGACGGCGACCGCGTTGCCGGTTTCGCCGACGGTGACGACGAGAGTGAGTGCGTGTTGTCGTGTCCGTACGGTGGCCGGCGACACGGCCGCGACGAGCCCGCCCACCGCGCCGAAATCCCCGAACTGCTGCTCCACGTGCCTGAACGGCAGCCCGCGCCGCCGCACCGCCGCGCGGAACTCCTCCACCCCGCCGCTCGCGGACAGCACGACCGCGTCCGCGGGCCCGCCCAGCCGGTCCAGGCACTCCGCCAGCAGGTCGTCGGGCTCCCCGAGCTGGGTGCGGCCGACCGGCCTGACCACCAGGTCGCCCGCCACCGGCCGGTTGTCCAGCACCGCGGACACCGCGCCGTCGCGGTCGGGGCCCGCCGACGCGCCGACCACGACCTGGTCCGCCCACCCCTGCTGGACCATGTGCGCGGCCTCGACGAACGCCTGCGCGCCGGCGTCCCGCGTCCCCACCAGGTCCAGGTACGGGCCGGTCAGGTGCAGCCGCCGCGACACCTCCGAGGCGACCCGCGCCCCCGGCGTCGCCCACACCGTGCCGACCCGGCCGACGACCGGCGCGCCCCGGCCGGACTTCGCCCGGAACGCCGCGGCCGAGGCCGCCGACACGGCCAGCGAGGACTCCCGGTCGTGGTTGACGGGCCAGCGGATCTCCGGGCAGCTCACGCCGGGCAGCCGGAGGCCGGTGCCGCGCACGGCGACGCGGACGGTGGGCTCAGCGCTCATCGACGGCCTCCAGCGCGATCGTGCACACCCCGCCGCCGAGCCCGAACGCCGGGCTGAGCACCAGCCGGACCGGTGCGCGGCGGCCGGCGGGCTCGACCAGGTCCAGGTCGGTGTCGGCGTGGCGCAGCGTGGCGTTGCCGGGGATGAACCCGGCGCGCAGCGCCTGCACCGCGACCACCGCGTCCAGCGCGGCGGCGGCGCCGAGCGCGTGCCCGAGCGCGCCCTTGGTGGACGACACCGCCGGCGTGCCCAGGGAGGCGGCGGCGACCGCCTCGACCGCGTCGCCCGCGCGGGTGCCGCTGCCGTGCGCGCACAGCCAGTCGACCTGGTCGGCCCGGCGGCCCGCGCGGTGCAGGCACCGCCGCAGCGAGTCGACGACCGCGCCGTCGAAGGGTGTGCGGCGGGTCCGGTAGTGGGCGTCCGAAGTGGACGCGTGGCCGGCCAGGGCGGCGAGCGCCGTGCCGCCGCGCGCGGCCAGGTGCCGGGGGTGTTCGAGCACCACCACCCCGGCGCCCTCGGCGGGCAGCGTGCCCAGCCGGCCGGCGTCGAAGGGGCGCACCACGTCGGGGCTCAGCGGGCCGATGCCGGCGAACGCCGCGGCCGTGCCGGGGCCCAGCTCGTCCACGCCGGCGCAGATCGCCACGTCCACCTCGTCCGCGGCGACGGCGTTGGCGCCCAGCGCGATGGCGTCGTTGCCCGCCGCGCACCCGGAGCCGACCAGCACCGCGGGCCCGCGCAGGGCCACCGCGGCGCGGACGACGTCGAACAGGTCGCGCGGGTCGGCGAGCACGGTGCCCACGAACAGCCCGATCCGACCGGAGGTGACGCCCGCGTGCCCGAGCGCCTCCAGCACCGCGGCGGCGAGGAACCGCGCCGCGAGCGAGCGGTGCGCCGGCACGTCCAGCCCGGCCTCGGGCGGCACCTCGCCGGCCGGGTGCGGGAACGCGAACCGGCGCACCGGCCCGGTGCACACCTTGCCGTGCCGGACCGCGTCCCACAGCGGCGTGCGCCCGAGCCCCGCGGCGGACACGGCGCCGAGCCCCGTGACGAGCGGCCTGAGCGGAACCATCGCGCACCTTCCCGGTGTCTGTGCCGGAGCCGCCCGCGGCCCGGACGTCCGCGGCGGTGCTCCTGGTCCGTGTGTAGTCGAGCCCGCGTGGCCCGACCACGAAAAGCGGGACGGTCAGCAACAGGCGCCGTGCGGCGCAACAACCGACCACCGCCACCGCAAGAAATCCGCTGCACGCACCCGACCGGGCCCGATAGACACGGCGGAGGGCGAACGCGGTGAGGAGCGAACCGGATGTGGGTGCACCTGCTCGACGAGGACGACGACCTCGGGTTGACCAGCCCGTCCCGGCCGCGGTTCCGCGAGCTGGCCGGGACCCGGGGGGTCGTGCCGGTCGTGCGCAAGGTCGGGCTCGGCGGGCGCACCCCGGTCGACGTGTACCGGGCGCTGGCCGGCAACCGGCCGGGGACGTTCCTGATGGAGTCCTCGCCGGACACCAGGTCGTGGTCGCGCTGGTCGTACGTCGGCGTGCGCAGCCCCGCCGCGCTCACCGCCTCCGGCGGCGCGGCGAGCTGGACGGGGACGCCGCCCTCGGGCCTGCCGCTCGACCCGGACCCGCTGGTCGCGCTGCGGGAGGTGCTGCGGGTGCTGCGCGCCGACCCGCTGCCCGGCCTGCCGCCCTTCACCGGTGGGATGGTCGGATACCTCGGCTACGACGTGGTGCGCCGCCTGGAGCGCCTGCCCGACACCACGCTGGACGACCTCGGCACGCCCGAGATGACCATGCTGCTGGCCACCGACATCGCGGCGATCGACCACGAGACCGGGGTGGTCACGCTGATCGCCAACGCCGTCCTGCCGCGCGGCGACGCCGACTACGACGACGCGCTGGCCCGGCTCGACCGGATGGCCGCCGGCCTGACCACCCCGGTCGCGCGCCGCGAGCGCGTGCACGCGGTGCCGCGCCCGGAGTTCCACCGGCAGCGGCCCGCCGAGGAGTACCGGGACGTCGTGCGCGAGGCGATCGGGGCGGTGCACGCCGGCGAGGCGTTCCAGGTCGTGCTGTCGCAGCGGTTCGAGATGCGGACGCGGGCCGACGCGCTGGACGTCTACTCGGTGCTGCGCTCGACCAACCCCAGCCCGTACCTGTACCTGCTGCGGCTGGAGGGCTTCGACGTGGTCGGCTCCAGCCCGGAGTCGCTGGTCGTGGTGAAGGGCCGCACCGCGCGGACCCGCCCGATCGCGGGCACCCGGTGGCGCGGCGCGGACGCCGAGGAGGACGCGCGGGTCGAGCAGGACCTGATCCGCGACCCGAAGGAACGCGCGGAGCACCTGATGCTGGTCGACCTGGGGCGCAACGACCTGGGCCGGGTGTGCGCGCCGGGCACGGTGCGGGTGGAGAAGTTCTTCAAGGTGGAGAAGTACAGCCACGTCATGCACATCGTGTCCACCGTCGCGGGCGAGCTGGCCCCCGGCCGGGAGCCGTTCGACGCGGTGGAGGCGTGCTTCCCGGCGGGCACGCTGTCGGGCGCGCCGAAGCCGCGCGCGATGGAGCTGATCGACGAGCTGGAGCCGGTCCGGCGCGGGCTCTACGGCGGCGCGCTGGGCTACCTGGACTTCGCGGGCGACATCGACCTGGCCATCGCCATCCGCACCGCGCTGATCCGGGACGGGGTCGCCTACGTGCAGGCGGGCGCGGGCGTCGTCGCCGACTCCGACCCGGCGTACGAGGACCAGGAGTGCCTGAACAAGGCGCGGGTGGTGCTGACCGCCGTGGCCGCGGCGGAGACCCTGCGCAAGGGCGCCGGCGGGGCGGGGACCGCAGCGGACGGGTCGGTCCCGGCGGGGCGCGAGCGGCTGGGGTCGCGGTAGCCGGGTTCCCTGTGAGGGCTCGAAGACCGGGATCGCGGTAGCCGGGTTCCCGGTGGAGGCCCGAAGACCGGGGTCGCGGTGTCCGCGACCCCGGTCTTCGCGATCCCGGAACAGCGGGTGGCGGCCCGCCGGCGACTCAGCCGGCGACCTCAGCCGGCGGGCCGGTCCGCGATCAGGGTCAGCAGCTCGTAGCGCACCACCGAGGTGCCGTCCTGGTTGGCCACGTCGACGTCCCAGCGCACCTCCCCGTACTCCGCGTTGGGCCGGGGCGTGATCCGCTGCGCGGTCAGCGTGACGGTCAGCGCGTCACCGGGCCGCACCGGCGCGAGGAACCGCAGCCGCTCCATCCCGTAGTTGGCCACCACGGGCCCCTGCTCGGGCGTGATGAACAGCCCCGCCGCCAGGGACACCACCAGGTACCCGTGCGCGATGATCCCCCGGTACACGGGGTTGCGCGCCGCGGCCTCCTCGTCGGTGTGCAGGTAGTAGTGGTCGCCGGTGAGGTCGGCGAACCGCCGGACGTCCTCGGCGGTGACCACGCGGGGGCCGGCGACGGCGGTGTCGCCCACGCGCAGCTCCGGCAGGTACTTGCGCAGCGGGTGGACCTCGGAGGTCCGCCGCGCGCCGCCGGGCACCCAGCGGCCGGTGACCGCGCCGACGGCGTCCGGGTCGGCCCGGAGCTCACCGGTGCGCAGGAACCCGAGCACCGGGTCCAGCGCGGGGGCCTCCCGGCCGTGGCCGAGCTGGGTGAACCGCCCGCCGGCCAGCACCAGTGCCCGGAGCAGGTCGGGGTCCGAGGTGGCGGCCCAGCCGGTGATCGCGCGGTCCCCCCGCGACACCAGCGACCCCGCGTGCGCGACCGACGACCAGGGCATGACCGTGCACACCGGTCCGAACGCCTCGACGGTGTGCGGTTCGGGCAGTTCCGGGTCGGCGGCGCGCAGCAGCACCGGGCCGCGCCCCGGGTCGCCGAACACGACCTCCGCCGCGTCCCGCAGGGACTTCACCGCCCGCAGCAGCCGGTCCGGCCTGGCCACCGGTCCGACCTCGACGCCGGCCAGCGCGTCGCGCACCGCGTCGACGACGTGGTCCAGCAGCGCCGCGGGCACCATGGCCCGGCGCGCGGCCAGGGGTCGCTGCCCGGCGTGCCCGGTCAGGTCGGCGACCAGGCGCGCGACGAACCGGTCGAACGCGGGTGTGCCCGCCTCGACGTCCGGGCCGAGCACCGCCCACCCGAGCGAGCCGGTGTCGGTCAGCAGGGGCACCTGGTCGAGCCGGTCGCGCACGCGCCGCGCCGTCTCCGGGGAACCGCTGAACGAGACGGTGTCCCCCGGGGTCAGCAGGTCGAGCACGGCGGCGTCGGGTACGACCTGCGCCACACCGTCCAGGCAGGACACCAGCGCCCGCGTCGCGGCGGCGGTGTGCCGGGAGGGCTTCACCACGCTGGCCGCGCCGGCGAGCAGGGCCGCCCCGACGCCGCGCAGCGTGGACCACACCGGCAGCCCGAGCGCGGTCACGTGCACCACCACGCCGGTCGGCGAGGTGGACAGGCGTTGCGCCACGAGGGAACCGCCGCGGTTGAGCGGGGTGGTCTCGGCCGCGACCAGCACGACGTCGTCGGGCAGCTCGCGCTTGGCCCGGTTGGCGAGGCCGCGGACCTCCGCGATGCCGGCGTCGACGTCGTGGGCGGCGTCCGCCGGGGCCACCCCGTCCTCCGCGCAGGCGGCCAGCAGGTCGGCGCGCGCGGAACGCACCCGGACGGCGAGATCGCTCAGCAGGTCGGCGCGTTCGTGGAAGGTCTTCGACCGCAGGGCCGGACCGTCCACCTCCCGACCACGGCGCAGGACTTCGTGCTCCACGAGGAGCGAAGCTACCGGCGATCGGTTGTGGCGGCGCGCAATCCGCGCTGCGGGGCGCCGAGCGCGAGCGCCGCGCCGTCCTCGCGGCTCAGCGCCCACCCGCGCCGGAAGGCGTCCTCGAACACGTGGTGGCCCAGCTCGGAGCGGGCGCGGGCCTGCGCCTCCTCGTGCGGGCGGCGCCAGCTCTTGGAGCCGAACCACGGCACGCCGACGAGGGCCCAGGACCTCACCGCGACGCCGAGCAGCACGGCGGCCTCCTCGCCGGACCCGTCGTCGACCGCGATCCAGCCCAGCAGGTCCACGACCATCGCGAGCCCGCCGATCTCGCGGAACATCGCCTTGAGCCGCAACGCCTCCCGCGCGTTGCGCCGCGCCCGCGCGAGGTCGCCGGCGCGCCACTGCGCGAACGCCAGCGTGTACAGCGCGTAGGACCGCGTCCAGTGCTCGCCGCGGCTCTCGCACACCGCCAGCGCCGTCTCGGCGCGGGCCAGTCCCGAGGCGATGTCGCCCAGGAACACGTCGCTCATCGCCAGGTGCACGTCGACCATGACGCAGGTGCTCGACGGGCCCTCCAGCTCGCGGTACGCGCCCGCGGCCTCCACCAGCAGCGCCCGCGCGCCGGTGGGGTCGTCGCGCAGCAGCGCCGCGGCGCCGAGGAGGTGCGTCGCGTGGGTCGCCTCGGCGGTGTCGCCCAGCTCCACCGCCAGCGCCACGGCCTCCGACAGCTTCGCCACACCGCCGTCGAGGTCGCCCTGGAGGTAGGTCACCCGCCCGCACACCCACAGCGCGCGGGCGCGTTCGCGGCTCGGTTCGGCGCACACCTTCAGCGCGAGGTCGAGCCAGTGCTGCCCCTCCGAGACCTGGTCGCACGCGACCCAGAACGAGTGCAGCGCCGCCGCCAGCCGCGTCCCGGCCAGGTGCTCGCCGGGCGTGGTGAGGGAGAAGTCCAGCGCCGCCCGGAGGTTCGCGTGGTCGCGCCGCAGCCGGGCGAGCCAGTCCAGCTGCCCGGGGCCGAACCAGTTCCGCGCGCCCTCCTCGGCCACCGACAGGTACCAGTCGCGGTGGCGGGTCAGCACCTCCGCCGTCAGCCCCTCGGCGCGCAGCCGGTCGCGGCCGTACCCGCCGAGGACCGCGAGCAGCCGGAACCGCACCTCGCCCGAGTGCTCCTCGCGGATCAGGATGGACTTGTCGACCAGGCCGTCCACCACGGACAGGAAGTCGTGCCCGGTGTCGTCGGCGGCGCACACCGCCTCCGCGGACGCCAGGTCGAAGGTGCCCGCGAACACCGACAGCCGCGTCCACAGCGCCTGTTCCTCGGGCGTGCACAGGTTGAAGCTCCAGTCGATGGTGGCGCGCAGCGTCTGGTGGCGGGGCAGCGCCGTGCTGCGACCGGAGGCGAGCAGCTTCAGCCGGTCGTCGAGGCGGTCCAGCAGCTCGGCGGGCGAGAGCACGCGCAGCCGCACCGCGGCCAGCTCGATCGCCAGCGGGATGCCGTCGAGCTGGCGGCAGATCCGGGCGACCACGGCGCTGTTGTCCGGCTGGACCTCGAACCCGCCGGGCACCGCGGCGTTCGCCCGGTCCGCGAACAGCGTCATGGCGGTGCGCAGGTCCTCGTCGCCGTCGTCGTCGTCCGGCACGAGCAGCGGCGGCACGGGCAGGATGTGCTCGCCCGGCACCGCGAGCGGCTGCCTGCTGGTGGCCAGCACGCGCAGGTCCGGGGCCGCCTTGAGCAGCGTGCTGGCGATCTGCGCGCAGGCGTTGAGCAGGTGCTCGCAGTTGTCCAGGATCAGCAGCACCTTCGCGTCGCGCAGGTCGCGGACCACCGAGTCGATCGAGCCGTTGTCGATGCGGTCCACGATGTTCAACGCGTCGGCCACCGCGTGCGCGACCAGTTCGGGATCGCGCAGCCCGGCCAGCTCGACCAGCCACGCGCCGTCCGGGAACTCGGCGCGCAGGTCCGCGGCGACGCGCAGGGCGAGCCTGCTCTTGCCGACCCCGCCGACCCCGGTCAGCGTCACCATCCGCGACCTGGTCAGCCACTTCTTCGCCTCGGCCAGCTCGTCCCGCCGGCCGACGAAGCTGGTCGTTTCCGCGGGCAGGTTGCCGGTGCGCGGGGAACGGATCTCGACGACCTGCTCGGGCTCCGATAAATTTCGCGGCCCGTCACCCGCGAGTATCGACGACTCCAATGCGCGCAGCCCCGGCCCGGGTTCGATGCCCAATTCGTCGACGAGCATGGCGCGGGCCCGCCGGAATGCCGCGAGCGCGTCCGCCTGCCGGCCCGCGCGGTAGAGCGCGTTCATCAAAAGTTCCCACGCCCTTTCCCGAAAGGGGAACCTGTTGACGAACGATTCGAGCTCGGCGGCCGCGGTCGCGAGCTCGCCCACCGCGATCCGCGCGTCGAGCAGGTCCTCGGTCGCCGCGAGGCGCAGCTCACCCAGCCGGGACGCCTCCGCGCGCGTCCACTCGCTGGCCCGGCAGTCCTCCAGCGCCTCGCCCCGCCACAGCGCGAGCGCCGCGCCGAGCGACCGCACGGCCACCGCGCCGTCGCCCGCCGCCAGGGCTTCGCGCCCGTCGCGGGCCAGCGCCTCGAACCTGGCCGCGTCCAGCGCTTCGGCCGGCGCGTCGAGGAAGAACCCGTTGCCCCGGGTCACGACCAGGTCGGGGAGACCGCCCTCGCGCAGGTCGGTGCGCAGCCTCGTGAGGTGGCTGCGCAGGGTGGTGATGGCGGTGCGCGGCACGTCCCCGTCCCACAGCGCCTCGACGAGCAACTGGCGGCCGACCGTCTCACCCGGTCTGGTGGCGAGGCGGGCGAACAGCGTGCGCAGGACGCGCCCGTGGATCACGACCGGACCGAGCGGCCCGACGGTCTCCAGCGATCCCAAAATTCCGACGGACGCACCACTGATCATTCTTCCCCCGTATTCGGAGATACTCCGAGTGGCCCCCTCGGCGCTGAGTCGGCCCGCCCAGTACCCAGCATCACCGATGCTAGCGCGGTTCCTACGAAGTATGCGGTGAAGCTGCCCTTTGATGAACACCCGAACGCCGGGCCGATGACCACCCGATCGGCGGTACCGCAGCCGTCGCGAGCGGCCGGGAACGACGTCTCATTAGCCCGGCCGGTACGATCGTCGGAGTTCATCCACATATGCCGGGCCAGGGGGAATTCATGACCATTGAGCCGTTTACCGTGCGGATGGGTGTACGGAGCTACGAACTCGACCCGCAGTTGCACGTGAACGGCGCCGTGTACGTCCAGTACGCCGACCACTCCCGCTTCGCGTGCGTGCAGGCGGCGGGGATCTCGGTGGAGGAGCTGATCGGCAGCGGCCTCGGGCCGGTGAACCTGGAGACGAACATCCGGTACCACAACGAGTTGCGCGGCGGCGACGAGGTGGACGTGTCCTGCGCGTGGGTCTGGGGGAAGGGGAAGACCTACCGCGTCGAGCACGTGCTGCGCCGCCTGGACGGCGAGGTCGCGGCCGAGGTGACCCACGTGAGCGGGTTGCTGGACCTGAAGGCGCGCAGGCTGGTGGAGGACCCGGCGCACGAGTGGCGGTCGCGCGCGGCGCGCCCCGGGCTGCTCAACCTCGACTAGGGGGCGCCCCGGCGGGTGTGCGCGGCCGGATCGCGTGGCGCGTCGGAGGGTGGGGGTGCAGGCGGGTGGGGGTGCGGGCCGGTGGGGCGCGGGCCGGGAGCCGACCCGGGTCGTGTCCGGCGCCCGACGGCGTCACCTACGGCGTCACCGGCCCGCGTCCTCAGACCGGCCGCGGGTCCAGCGGCGCGAAGTCCACGATCTTCTCGCGCTTGCCCAGCTTGTGCAGCGTGTCGCCCGGCCCGGCGTCCCACAGCCGCAGCGCGCCGTGCTGCCGCGCGGTGTGCACGGCCTCGCGCCAGCGCACCGGCAGCAGCAGCGCGCGCACCAGCAACTCCCTGATCTCCGCGGGATCGCTGTGCACCCGTGCGTCGATCGTGGACACGAACGTGCCCGCGCCCTCGCGGAACTCGACCGCCTCGACGGTGTCCCGCCACTCGGCGATCACGTCGATCATCAGCGGGCTGTGGAAGGAGCCGCGGATGGGCAGCAGGTTGGTCTTGAGCCCCTCGTCCTCGGCGAGCCGGATGACCTCCTTGACCGACTCGGGGTCGCCGGACAGGACGGTCTGCCCGCGCCCGTTGATGCCCGCGACCTCGATGACGCGGCCCGCGCACACGAGCACCTGGCGGCGCAACCACTCGATGCCGTCCGCCTCGGCGCCCATCACCGCGACCATCGCGCCGGGCGTGCGCACCGCGTGGTCGCGGCACAGCTCGCCGCGCCGCACCGCGAGCGCGAACCCGCTCCACACGTCGACCACGCCCGCGCACGCGGCGGCGGTCAGCTCGCCGAGGCTGTGCCCGAGCACCAGCGGCACGTCGATCAGCTGCCCGAACGCCCCCTCCACGGCGGCGATGCCGGCGACGTAGGTGGCCGGTTGCGCGACCGCGGTGTCCATGAAGTCCAGTGATCCCACGTCGGATGTGCCCACCACCGCGTGGAACTCCGCCACCAGCGGGTGCTCGTGGTGCCGCCGCAACGCCTCCACCATGGCCTCGCGCTTGGTGCCCTGACCGGGGAAGGCGATGCCGAACCCGTCCACCTGCCTCACGTCGTTCACGACCGCACCGCGGTTCCCCGGGCGCGCAGGAGGGCGGCCACGTCGTTGACCGAGCGCATCGCCGCGGTCTCCTCGGGCTTGAGCTGCACGTCGAACTCGCGCTCCACCCGGACCGAGATCTCCGCCTTCTGGAGCGAGTCGACCTCCAGTTCCTCGTAGAACAACGCCTCGGCGGGCACCTCCTCGACGTCGAGCTCCACCACCTTCGCGACGAGGTCACGCAACCTGCCGACGATCTGATCTGCCGCTGCCTGATCTGCCGCTGCGCTCATGTACGCCGGCCCTTTCGCACTAGACCCCGGGTTGGCCCCGTCTTCATACCGCGTCGAGGCGCGGCGAACCGGTGACGGGGGCAGGACGCCGCAACAACCGCCGTGCCCCGGCAACAAACGTCGGACCGCTGCGCCCGGTGAAACGCGCCTGCATCCCCGTTGCAGCGACGGGCGGTTGTACTGGACGGGCGATCAACCGCCTTGGGGGCTGAACTTTGACCGTGACAACCCTGCGTCACATCCAGGTACTGATCATCAGCGACGTCGACGACCCGGTCACCGATCGCGTCCACCGCGCGCTCACCGCTTCGGGTGGCGCGGTCGTGCGCTGGAACGCCGCGGTGGACAGCACGAAGCAGTTGCGCGTCGCCGCGCGGCAGGCCGATTCGCTGGTGCTGCTGACCTCGGTGCGCCACAACTCTTTCTCCGGCGCGCTCAAGGTGGCCCTCGACGCGCTGGAGGTGGCCGACGTCCGCGCCAAGCCCGTCGGCCTGGTCTCGACCGGCAACCCGTACGGCACCAGGGCGCTGGACCACCTCAGGGTGGTGATGGGCGCGCTGGAGACGGTGATGATCCCGCAGCAGGTCGACGGCGACCTGGACCTCCAGATCGCGCCGTTCGTGGAGGCGCTCACCTGGTTCGCCGCCCGGTCGCGGCCCGTGCCCGCCCAGCGGGAGGCCACGCACGACGAGGCGCCGGACCTGTCGCCGAGCGTCAGCCGCGCGGTCGCGTACCTGTGCGCGAACTTCTCCGACAACAACCTGTCGCTGGACCTGGTGGCGCGCTCGGTGCACCTGAGCCGCTTCCACTTCTCCCGCACCTTCCGCAAGGAGACCGGGCGGAGGTTCATCGACTACCTGACGGCGCTGCGCATGTCCGAGGCGCGCTCGCTGCTGGCCGCGACGGACCTGCCGGTGAGCGAGGTCTGCCGGCGCGTCGGCTACCACGAGTCCAGCCACTTCCAGCGCACGTTCCGGAACTCGTTCGGCATGTCGCCGTCGGAGTACCGCACGCGCGGGCGCGCCGGGGTGGTGCGGCCCGGCTGATCTGTGCGCCCCGGTGGTCGGGCGCCACCTGACGGCTCCCGACCACCCGCGGCTCCGCCACCTGCGACCCGACCGACCGCGTGGCGACGGGGCGACGGGGCGACGGGGCGACGTACGGTGGTCGGCGCCGACCACCCGACCGGCACCGCGGAGGACTTCCCCGGAGGCAGCCCATGGCGGACTCGCCCGCCGCAGCCGGGGCCGGACCCGCGCCGCGGACCTCCGTCCTCGTGGTGGACGACGGCACCGAGGTCGCCCACCACCACTGGGAGCCGGACGCCGGGGTGGACCCGGACCCCGTGCCGGTGGTGCTCCACCACGGCTTCTCGGCCCACACCCTGGTCGAGTGGGCCGGCCGCGGCACGGTGGCGGCGCTCACCGCGGCCGGTCGCCGGGTCGTGGGGATCGACGCGCGCGGGCACGGGATGTCCGGGAAGTCGCCGGACCCCGCGCGGTACGGCGAGCCGCGGATGGCCCGTGACCTGCGGGCGGTCGTCGCCGCCCTCGGCGTTGCGGCCGTCGACCTCGTCGGCTACTCGATGGGCGCCGTGGTCGCCCTGCTCACGGCGGCCGAGGAGCCCGCGGTGCGCAGGCTGGTCGTCGGCGGGGTCGGCGCCGGGGTGGTCGAGGTCGGCGGCGTCGACACCCGCGTGCTGCCCAACGACGTCCTGGCCGACGCCTTCCTGGCCCGCGACCCCGGTCCCCCGCCACCCGAGGTCGCCGGGATGCTCGCGTTCGCCGCGGCGGTGGGAGCCGACTTCCCCTCCCTGGCCGCGCAGGCCCGCGCCGCGCACCAGGGCGGTGTCGACCTCGCGGCCATCACCGCCCCGACGCTGGTGATCTCCGGCGACGACGACCCGCTGGCCCGGCGGCCCCACGTCCTCGCCGACGCCATCGCCGGCGCCCGGCTGCACGTGGTGGCCGGCGACCACGGCACGGCGGTCGGCAACCCCGCGTTCCGGGCGGCCGTCGTCGGCTTCCTCTGCGGCTGACGCTCCGGGTGGTCCCGCCCGTCCGGGTCCGCTGAGCATCGACCCGGTCTTGCGTGTTAGCGCTAACGAGTACCGGGGTAACCGCCCGGTGGTCTTGTCGACGACGAACGCCTCGCGCTACGGTGCCTCTGGGAGCGCTCCCAGTCGGGCCGACCCGGCGCTGGGCGGCGACCGCAACGCACCCTGCTCGCAAGGAGGCGAGGCATGGAACCACGTGCGCGAAAAGCATCCGGGTCGTTCCCGCTCCACTTGAGACCCGGTCCGACCCCTTTCGGGACCGTCGTCCAGCGCGTTTAGGCACACTTCCGCTCAGCCCCTTCGGTGCACGTCGACCGCCATCGACGCGGCATTGCGCCGCCTCATTTTGTTAGCGATAACAAGGCGACTGCCTTGCATCCCGTGAGAGGAAGACCATGCGAGATCCCCTCGCGACCAGGAAGAACCCCGCCCCCCGCGCGCGACTCCGAGCGGTGTTGGTGGTGGCGCTGTCGGTCCTCGGCGCCGTTCTCCCGCTCCCCGTCGCGTCGGCCGCCACCGTGGACACCGGCGCCTCGTACGTGCTGGTCAACCGCAACAGCGGCAAGGTGCTGGACGTGTACGGGCGCAGCACCGCGGAAGGCGCCCGGATCGCCCAGTACACCCGCAACGACGGCGCGTGGCAGCAGTGGCAGTTCGTGGACTCCGGTGGCGGTTACTACCGGCTCAGGTCCCGGCACAGCGGCAAGGTGCTGGACTTCCCGTCCACCGCCGACCGCGCCGGCCTGGTGCAGAACACCGACGCCAACCGCACCGGCCAGCAGTTCCGCCTGGCGGACTCCGCCGGCGGGTACGTGCGGCTGCTCAACCGGGCGAGCGGCAAGGCCGTCGACGTGCTGGACTCCTCCACCGCCGACGGGGCGCGGATCGTCCAGCTGCCCGACACGGGCGGCACCGGCCAGCAGTGGCGGTTGGTCCGGCTCGGCGCGGACACCACGCCGCCGAGCCCGCCCGGGAACCCCCGGACCTCGAACCTGACGTGCACCGGGGTGACGTTCTCGTGGTCGGCCTCGACCGACGACGTGGGTGTGGCGTTCTACGACCTCTACCACGACGGCCAGCTCATGACCTCGGTGCCGGGCACGGCGCTGTCGGCGGACCTGACCGTCGTGCCGGGGGCCACCTGGGGCCTGTACGTCAACGCCCGCGACGCCGCGGGCAACGTCTCCCAGGCCAGTGCCACGGTGACCGTCACCGTGCCGCAGTGCCAGGCCGACACCACACCGCCCAGCACGCCCACCGGCGTGGCGGCGACCGCGTCGGGCACCTCGGTCGCCGTCCGCTGGTCGCCGTCGACCGACAACATCGGCGTCACCGGCTACGAGGTGCTGCGCGACGGCGTCCAGGTCGGCTCGACCAGCGGCGCGGCCACCACGTCGTTCACCGACAGCGGCCTGGCCGCGAACACCCGCTACGAGTACCGGGTGCGGGCGCGCGACGCCCAGGCCAACCGCTCCGCCCCCAGCTCGGCGGTCGCGGTCACGACCGGCGGCGCCTGCGCCACGGCGCTGTGCTCGGTCACCAGGGTCACCACCGAGACAGACCTGCCCTGGGGCCTGACCACCCTGCCCGACGGACAGGTGCTCTTCGGTCGCCGCGACACCTTCGAACTGGTCCGCCTCAACCCCGCCACCGGCGCGAAGACCGTCGTCGGGCGCGTGCCGAACGCGGCCGGGACGGACGGCGAGGGCGGGGTCCTGGGCATCGCCGTGGCCACCGACTTCACCGCCGACCCGTGGGTGTACGTCATGCACACCAGCTCGACCGACAACCGGGTGGTGCGCATCCGCTACACCGACGGCGCGCTCGCGGGCACGCCGCAGGTGCTGCTCACCGGCATCCCGCGCAACAAGTACCACAACGGCGGCCGGCTGCGGTTCGGCCCGGACGGCAAGCTCTACGTCGCCACCGGCGACGGCCAGAACGGCGAGTGGGCCCAGGACCTCGACAACCTCGCCGGCAAGGTGCTGCGCATCGACCGCGACGGCGGCGTCCCGTCGGACAACCCCTTCGGCACCCCGGTCTGGAGCTACGGCCACCGCAACCCGCAGGGCCTGGCCTTCGACTCCCGGGGGCAGTTGTGGGAGCAGGAGTTCGGCAACTCGGTCATGGACGAGACGAACCTGATCGTCCGCGGCGGCAACTACGGCTGGCCCCGGTGCGAGGGCACCACGGGCAGCTGCGGCGAAGCCGGGTTCATCGCGCCCAAGCGCACCTACCCCGTCGCCGAGGGCTCGTGCAGCGGCATCGCCGTGGTCCGCGACGCGCTCTACCTCGCCTGCCTGCGCGGCGCCAGGCTGTACCGGGCCGACATCAGCGGCGAGAGCCTGACCAACGTCCAGCAGCACCTCAACGGCACCTACGGGCGGCTGCGCACCGTGGAGCCGTCCGCCGACGGTGGCCTGTGGCTGACCACCAGCACCCGCGGCGACAAGGACAGCATCGCCAACAACAGCAACGAGAGCATCCTCAAGGTCGAACTCGGCCGATGACCCGGCCGCGGGGTGGGGTGACCGCCCACCCCGCGGCTCCGCCGATCACGAAGGGAGTCCCCCATGACTCGCCGCACGACACCGCGCCGCCACCGGGCGCGGACGCTCACGGCGGTGGCGATCGCCATCGCCGGCGCCGCGGCACCCCCGGTACCCGGCGCGCTCGCCCACGCGGCACCGGCATCGCCGTGCACCCCGGGAGCGACCTACGGCCCGCCGTTGCCGACCCGCGCGGTGACGTCCCAGCTCGTCCGAGGGGGGTTCAACTTCCTCGAAGGCCCCACGTGGGACCGGCGGACGGGCACCCTGCTGCTGTCGAACATGCGGAACCCGACCGGCCCCCAGGGCGTGCAGCCGTCCGAGGTGCTCCGGTTCACCCCGCCGGCCACGTTCGAGACGTTCATCGCCAACTCCGGTAGCAACGGCCTGGCCGTCACCCCCGACGGCACGCGGCTGCTCGCCGCCACCCACGACAACCGCACCGTCTCCTCCTACAGCCTGACCGACCGCAGCCGCACCACCGTGGCGGCCAACCACCTCGGCCGCGCGTTCAACTCCCCCAACGACCTGACCACCGGCCAGGACGGCACCACCTACTTCACCGACCCCAGCTTCCAGCGCGGCAACCGCGCCGACGAGCAGGGCGGCCGGACCAGCGTCTTCCGCGTCCGCGACGGCGTGGTCACCCTCGTCGACGACACGCTGTCGCAGCCCAACGGCGTCGTGCTGTCGCCCGACGGCAGGACGCTCTACGTGGGCGGCAGCAACTCGATCGTGAAGTACGCCGTCGCGCCCGACGGCTCCACCGGCAACCGCACGACGTTCGCGAGCATCCGGACGCCCGACGGCGCCACCGTCGACTGCGCGGGCAACCTGTACTGGGCGTCCTACGAAGACGGCCTGGTGCACGTCTTCTCCCCGTCCGGGACGCGGCTGGGCACCGTCTCCGCGGGCCGCAACACCACCAACGCGGCGTTCGGCGGTCCGGACGGCCGGACGCTGTACCTCACCTCCGGGGTCCCCGGTTCGTTCGGCCTCCACCAGGTGCGCCTCAACGTGCCCGGGAACCCGTACTGACGCACCGGCGACCGGTCATGGGTCGCGCCCATGACCGGTCGCCGGGTACGCCGGGCCTTCGAGCCCCTGCCGCGGCCGCGGTCAGGTCGTGGCGCAGGTGATGGCGGGAACGGGGTTGGCGCCGGTGGAGGTGCCGGTGAAGCCGAACGAGGCGGTGCCGCCGACGGCGATCCTGCCGTTGTGGTTGGCGTTGCGCACGGTCACGTCCCGGCCGCTGGTGGTGGCCACGCCGTTCCACGGGCTGCCCACGGTCTGGCCCTGGGCCAGGGTCCACCTGACCGCCCAGCCGGTGGTGGCGCTGGTGGCGGTGTTGCGGACGGTGACCTCGGCCTGGTAGCCGCCGGGCCACTGGCCGGTCACCCGGTAGGTGGCGGTGCAGCCGGTACCGTTCCCGCCGGTCGTGGTCGTTGTTGTCGTGGTTGTGGTTGTGGTGCCGCCGAGGGCTTCGTAGACGGCCCAGTAGGCGGGCTTCTTGCCGAAGTTCTCGTCGTAGATCAGGGCCGCGCCCTCGCCCGGGAACACCGAGGGGATCCAGGAGTAGCCGTCGGAGAAGTCCCACACCGTGATGCCCACGCACCGGGTCACGGCCAGGCAGGCGTTGGTGACGGCGCGGTAGTCGGCGGCCTGCTGGGCGTCCTTGGTCGCGTCGCGGGGCGTGCGCATCCGGATGTCGAGTTCGGTGATCGCCACGTCCACGCCCAGGTCGGCGAAGCGCTGGATGTTCTGCCGCAAGGTGCTCGGGACCTGGCCGAGGACGAGGTGGGCCTGGAGGCCCACGCCGTCGATGGGGATGCCCTGCTGCTTGAACGACCTGACCAGGTTGTAGACGGCGTCGCTCTTGGCGCCGATGCCCTCGATGTTGTAGTCGTTGTAGTAGAGCTCGGCGTTCGGGTCGGCGGCGCGGGCGGCCTTGAACGCCTCGGCGATGTAGCCGTCGCCGATCTTCTGCTGGAACACCGATCGGCGTCGGGTGCCGTCCTCCTCGAACGCCTCGTTGACCACGTCCCAGTGCACGACGTCGCCCCGGTAGTGGCCGGCGACGTTGGCGATGTGGTTGCGCACCACCCCGAGCAGCTCACCGGCCGGCACGGTGTCGATCCAACCGGGGAGCTGGTTGTGCCACACCAGGGTGTGGCCGCGCACGACCTGGTCGTGCGCCTGCGCGAAGTCGACGATCCGGTCCGCCTGGGCGTAGTCGAACTGCCCGCGGCTGGGCTCGGTGTACATCCACTTCTGGGTGTTGCCGACGGTGATCTGGTTGAACTCGCCGCCCAGCACCGCGGTGTAGGGGGCGTTGGTCAACGTGGGGTTGTCCGTCGCCGAGCCGAAGTAGCGGCCCTTGGCGGCGGCGAGCTGCCCGAGGGTCGGCGCGGCGTCCGTCGTGGACGGTGCGGCGACCGCCATGCCGACGGCGAGCGTGCCCACGACGGCGGTGGCCGCCGTCGCGGCGAGGACGCGGCGCGCACGCCCTGCTGGTGCTGGCATCGAGACGTCTCCTGACATCGGTGTCGGAACCGGCCGCACGGGAACTGCTCCAGGACTGGTCACGGGATCAGGAGCACCCGGTGCCGTTCAACGCGGGCGAGGTGAACGGCGGCGCCGACCCGCTGTAGTTCGCGTTGTACCCGACGGTCACCGTGCCACCGGACGGGAGCGAGCCGTTCCAGGACGTGTTGGTGACGCGGACCGCGTCCCCCGAGTCGGTCCAGGTCCCGTTCCAGCCCTGCGTGACGGACACGCCCGGCGCCGAGAAGGTGAGGGTCCAGCCGTTCAGGGCCGACCCCCGGTTGCCGATCACGACCTCGCCGGTGTACCCGCCCGTCCACTGGCTGACCACGCGGTGGGTCGCCGTGCAGCCGCCACCGGGGTTGTTGCCCGTGCTGGTGGTCGTCGTGGTCGTGGTCGTGGTGATCGGACCCGCCGCCATCGCCAGCTCGTACGCGCGCTGCGGCACGAACTGACCCGCCTGGGCGATGCAGCCGTCCGCCTCGCCGGGCAGCTTGACCCACAGGAACGCGGCGATCGCGGCGTCACCCGTGTTCGTCGTGCTGGGCGTGCCGATCGCGCGGCCGGCGGGGTCGCACCACTCCTCCCCCAGCGGGCCGTTGCCGTTGCGGCTGGTGTCCACCACCGCCTTGAGCCTGCTGTCCCCGATGGCGTTGAGGATGTTCTTGACGTAGGCGACCTCGTCGGACGTGCGGCGGTAGTTGGACACGTTCGAGGCGATGCCGTCGGCGCTGTTGGAGATGTCGGCCGCGCGCAGCCTGTTGGCGGCCTCCGACGGGCTCAGCCAGGCGGAGTTGCCGATGTCGTAGTACACCTTGGCCTGGGACGAACCGGACTTCAGCTTCTTGCCCGCGTAGGCCATGGACGCCCTGGTCTCGGCCTGCTGGCTCGAGTTCTGGCAGTTGCTCATGATCGGCAGCACGTCGGGTTCGAGGATGATCGACGCGGGGCGGCCGGCCAGGCCCGCCGCGACCTCGTCCACCCACGCCCGGTACGCCGAGTGCGAGGGCGCGCCGCCGCCGCTGGCGCCGCCGCAGTCGCGGTTGGGGATGTTGTAGACCACCAGGATCGGGATCTTCCCGGCCGAGGCCGCCGCACCGACGAAGGAGTTGATCTCCGAGCGCACCGACGAGGTGTTCGTGGTGGTGTACCAGCGCGCCTGCGGGACCGAGGCGATCCGGTCGCGGATGACCGGGGCCCGGGAGTCACCGGGGTTGGCGGCGACCCACCTCGCGCTGGAGCCGGAGGGGTCGACGTAGAACGCCGAGTCGGCGGCCTGGGCGGTCGCGCCGCCGACCGCCAGGAGCGCGGCACCGGCCACGAGGGCACCCGAGAGGAGGCACGCTGCTGCCGCCTGGTTCTTCCACTTCATCGTTCGTCCTCCCGCAGGACCGGTTGCGTGTTCTGGAACAAGGCGGTGACATTCGCGTCGACGGTCCCGCACGCGATGGCGGAGCGGCAGGACACCTGCGCCTGGGAGCGCTCCCAGAGATCACCGGCGAATTTGGGTTCGACTCCGGTCCAACGTAATCGCGCCGCGATGACGCGGTCAACAATTCGGCGGAGCTAAAAAATTAACGCCGGTTTTAGCCCGTGCCGCGCGACGGAGGTCGGGCCCGACTCGCAAAACTTTCGATTCCGACCCGGACCCCGGCGGCCGGCACCTCAGGTCGACGGCGGCGCGACGCTGTCCCGCGACACGAGCTCCGGACCGGAGGTGCGCCGGACGTCGTCGAGCGCGTTCCCGTCCCACTGCGCCACCAGCAGTTCCAGGGCATCCCGGGCGACCGCGTCGAAGTCGGGGCGGATGGTGGTCAGGGGCGGCATGAAGTAGGCCGCCTCGGGCACGTCGTCGAAGCCGACCACGCTCACATCGCGGGGCACGTTGCGGCCGCGTTCGCTCATCGCCCGCAGGATGCCCAGGGCCAGGTGGTCGTTGGCCGCGAAGATCGCGGTGACCTCAGGCATCCGGGCCAGCACCTGCCCCGCCCGGTAACCGGACGCGGCGCTCCAGTCCGCGGGCACCAGCGGCGGCACCTCCAGGTCCGCCGCCTCCAGCACCGACCGCCACCCCTTGATCCGGCCCGCGCTGTCGAACCAGCCCGGCGGGCCGGACACGTGCCACACCGTGCGGTGACCGGCCTCCAGCAGGTGGCGGGTCGCCGCGACGGCGCCCGCCTCCTGGTCGACGGTGACCAGCGGGGTGGACCGCTCCGGGTCGCCGTCCACGGTGACCAGCGGCACCCCGGGGGGAGCCGCGTCGAGCGCGTCGTGCGCGGACGTCGTCGGCGCGATGACCACGACGCCCGCCACCCGCTGGTCGCGGTGCCGCTCCAGCGCCCTGGTGATCGACTCGCGATCCAGCCCGTTCACCCGGTGCGTGGTCACCACGAACCCGGCCGCCGACGCCACCTGCTCGAACGCCGCGAGCAGCGAGGCCGGCCCGCACAGGGTCGCGTTCTGGGCCACCACCCCGATCAGCTGCGAGCGGCCCGTCACCAGCGCGCGGGCGACCCGGTTCGGGCGGTAGCCCAGTTCCTCGATCGCGGCCCGGACCCGCAGGCGCGTCCGCTCGTGGACGTAGGGGTGCCCGTTGAGCACCCGCGACACCGTTTGGTGCGAGACCCCGGCGAGCCGGGCGACGTCGGCCATCGCGGGCAACCCCGCTGTCCTGTTCGCCACTGCCGTCCCATCTGCGCGGCACCCGCACCAGGCCGGTCCGACCGGTCATGAGTCGATGATCGAGGCTGATCGACCCTGACCAGCGAGTCAATGTAGCCACGCCCTTTTTCGACGGTCAACGCATTCCCGGGCTAAATTTTCGCGCGTGATTTTTAGCCCGACGAAACAATTTCGCTCCTCCTTGACACCCGGTCGGGCGATCGCCAACACTGATCGGAACATGGATTTCACCGTGGATGACGTCACGCCGGAACGGCCCGCCCCGTCCACCACCATCGAGGTGCTGGGCAAGTACCCCGGCGAGGGCAACCCGCTCATCTCCCACAAGTTCGGCGCCGACGGCGACGCCTTCGTGCACGACGGCCGGGTCTACCTCTACCTGACCAACGACACCCAGGGGTACGCCCCGGGACCCGACGGCACCTCGCCCACCAACACCTACAGCAAGATCACCACGATCACCGTCATCTCGTCCGACGACCTGGCCAACTGGACCGACCACGGCGAGATCCCGGTGGCCGGGTCCGACGGCATCGCGAAGTACGCGTCGCAGTCGTGGGCGCCCGCCGTCGCGAGCCGCGTCGTGGCCGGCGAGGAGCGGTTCTTCCTGTACTTCGCCGACAACGGCGCCGCGACCGGCGTCCTGGTCGGCGACTCGCCACTGGGTCCCTGGCGCGACGAGCGCGGCAGCCTGCTCATCACCGCCGAGACCCCCGGCGCCTCGGACGGCCGCAACTGGCTGTTCGACCCGGGTGTGTTCGTCGACGACGACGGCCGGGGCTACCTGTACTTCGGCGGTGGTGGCGACGACGGCTCCCGCTCCGCCGAGAACACCAACCACCCGAGGTCGACCCGCGTCATCAGGCTCGGCGACGACATGATCAGCACCGAGGGCGCCGCCGAGGTCATCGACGCGCCCCTGGCGTTCGAGTCCGGCCACGTCTTCAAGCGCGAGGGCAGGTACTACTACTCCTACTCGTCCAACTTCGGCTTCGGTGGACCGGTCGACCCGGACGGCCCGCCGCTCGGCGCCATCGCCTACCTCGTGGCCGACGACCCGATGGGCCCGTGGACGCCCGACGAGTACGCGGGGGTCGTCTTCCGGAACCCCGGCGTCCACTTCGGCGCCGGTGGCAACAACCACCAGTCGGTCTTCGAGCTGAACGGCCGGCACTACCTCACCTACCACGCGCAAACCCTGAACAGCCGCATCACCGGCGGCACGACGCAGGGGTTCCGCAGCCCGCACATCGCCGAGCTGGAGTTCAACGCCGACGGCACCGTGCGGGAGGTCCTCGGCACCTTCGACGGCGTCGCGCAGATCCGCCACCTCGACCCCTACCGGGAGATCGAGGCGGTGACCATCGCCTGGCAGCAGGGGCTGACCACGAGGCGGACCAGCGCGCCGGACGAGGTGCCCGCGCTGGTCCTGCACGACGTGGACAACGGCGACTGGACGTCGCTGTCGTCGGTCGACTTCGGCGCCGGCGCCGGCGGGGTGTCGGCGCGCGTCAAGCCGCTCGTGGCGGGCGCGGGCATCCAGGTCCGCCTGGACGACCGCGCGGGGCCCGTCGTCGCCACCATCCCGGTCGGCGGACCGATCGGGGGGTGGACCGAGGTCGGGGCCGACCTCGACGGCGTTTCGGGTGTGCACGACGTGTACTTCACCTTCGTCGGACCGGACGGCCGGGCCCTGGTGGAGGTCCGCAGCTGGCGGTTCACCGAGGCGTCGCAGGAGGTACGGGGCACCGGGTGAGGCGGCCCGGGAACCCCGGGCCGCCCCGGCCCGTCAGGCGGTGGCGCAGGACATGCCGTTGAGGGTGAACGACGCGGGTTTGGCGGTGTTGCCGTTGTGGCCGGCCTGGAAGCCGATGCCGATGGAGGCGTTCGGCGGGATCGAGGCGTTGTAGGCGACGTTGCGCGCGGTGACCTGCCCGGAGGTGGGCGAGTAGGTGGCGCTCCAGCCGGAGGTGATGGTCTGGCCGCCGGGCAGGGTGAAGGCCAGGGACCAGCCGTTGATCGCGGTGGCACCGGTGTTGGTGATGGTGACGGTCGCGGTCAGGCCGGTGTTCCAGGCGTTCACGGTGCTGGTGACGCGGCAGGCGCCGGGCGGCTGCGTGGTGGTCGACGTGGTCGTGGTGGTCGTCGTCGTGGTGGTGGTCGTGGTCGTCGTCGTGGAGGTCGGGTCACCCGGGTTGTCCAGGCCGAAGAACGCGACGGCGCGGGCGGCCATGCCGGCGGAGGGCAGGCTGTGCCCGGCGCCCTGGATGCTGTACGCCTCGACCTTGTCGGAGTAGCGGCGGCGGTTCCAGTTGGCCTGCGGGGTGTCGGTGGACGTCGGGGTCTGGCTCAGGCCGAAGACGTTGGTCCACTGCTCGACGGACTCCTCCAGCAGCGAGTACGGCACGAGCGTGTCGTTGGTGCCGTGCCACAGCTGGACGCGCGGCCGGGTGCCGGTGTAGCCGGGGTACGCCTGCCGGACCGCGTCGCCCCACTGCTGCGGCGTCCGGTTCGCGCCACCGCTCCCGGTGCACCGCGAGCTGCCGGGCGGGAAGTCCGCGGCGTTGGCGAAGCAGTTGTAGGGCACGCCCATGAACGCGGCCCCGGCCTTGAACACGTCCGGGTACAGCGCGAGCATGTGGTTGGTCATCATGCCGCCGGACGACGAACCGGTGGCGTAGACCCGGTTCGGGTCGCCGCCGTAGCGCTGCTGGACGTAGTTCACCATCGAGATGATCGAGACCGGGTCGCTGCCGCCGCCGCGCCGCTTGGCGGCGTCCGACCAGGTGTCGAAGCACTTGCCGAACCCGGCCTCCTGCTGGGCGCTCGGGTAGATGACGACGAACCCGTGGCGGTCGGCCTGCGAGGCGAACTCGCTGCCCGAGTAGAAGCCGGGTCCCGAACCACCGCAGCCGTGCATGGCCACGACGATGCCGGGGTTGGCCGGGCGGGAATCCGGCGCGTAGACGTGCATCCGCATCCCGCCGGGGTTGTTGCCGAAGCCGGTGACCTCGGTGAGCGACGCCGCGGACGCGGGGGTGGGCACGGCGGTGACGAGGCCGGTGACGACCAGTGACGCCGCCGCGGCGAGCAACAGGCTCGGTGTGACCTTCATGCGCTCGACTCCCTTGGTTCGCGCACGGATAGGTGACACTTACAGTGTCGACCGAGCGCGGAACTGTCAATCGACCGTCTCGACAGCCCCGCCTGCGCCACCCGGAGCCGGTTACAGTCAGTGCCGACCGCCCCCGGACCGCAGCGGAGCCGCCGTGACCAGCCCCTATGACATCGAGGAGATCTTCCCGGACGACGGGGTCCGACTCCCCCGGCGGCAGACCGGCAACTCTCCGCAGGGCCTCACCGTGACCCTGATGGCCGACTACACCCTCGGCTCCCGCGCCTGGCTGCCGTCGGCGGCGATCGTGGCGCTGCTCGCCGAGGCGGGCGTGAGCCACGCCGGGGCCCGCGCCACCACCAGCCGGCTCGCCCGCCGCGGCGTGCTGGAGGGCAGCAGGCAGGGACGCAACAGCTCCTACCGGCTCACCGCGGCCGCGGTCCACAACCTCGCCGCCGGCGGGCGGTCCATCGCCGCCGCGGCCGTCGACACCACAACCTGGGACGGGTGGTGGACGCTCGTCGCCTTCTCCCTGCCCCAGGAGGACGCGACCCGGCGGCGCGAGCTGCGCGGACTGCTGCGCTGGCTCGGCCACGCGCCGCTCTACGACGGCCTCTGGGTCTCGCCCCACGACCTCACCGGCAAGCTCAGGGCGCAGCTGGCCGAACTCGCCCCCGGCACCACGACCGTCTTCCGCGCCCGCCACGTCGACCTCGGCGCGGCGGTCGGTCGCCACCCCCTCGACGCGTGGGACACGAAGGCGATCGCCCGGCACTACGACGACTTCATCCGGCGCTGGAGCCCCCTGCTGCCCGACGTCCGCGCCGCCCGGATCACCGGCGCCGAGGCGGTCCGCGCCCGCACCGAGGTCATGGACACCTACCGCCGCCTGCCCATCCTGGACCCGCGGCTGCCCCTCGACCTGCTCCCCCCGGGGTGGCCGCGCGAACCCGCCCGCGACCTGTTCGCCGCCGTCTACGACGGCCTCGCCGGGCCAGCCCAGGAGCACGTGCGCGCCGTCGCCGGCCGCTTCACCACCGACCCGCCGACCGACGTGCGGGCCCACACCGTCGCCGACCTGCTGGCGGGTGTGGCGGGCGCCGCCGAACCCGTCACCGGACCGGGCCGCTGATCGGGGGCCGGACCCCGGCGGGGTCCGGCCCGTCCGGTCACGCCGGGGTGCGCAGGGTCCACTGCTGGTCGGGCTGCCCGGTGCAGGTCCACAGGACCAGCCTGGTGCCGTTGCCGGTGCCCTGGCCGGACGCGGCCAGGCACAGGCCGGACTGCGCGCTGGTGATGGTGCCGTTGGCGTTGGCGTTCCACTGCTGGTTGGTGTCGCCGTGGCAGTCCCAGGTCACCACCTGGGTGCCGTTGGTCGTGCCCCTGCCGTACGCGTCCAGGCACCTGGTGCCGAGGACGACCAGCTGCCTGGACGAGTTGTGCGTCCACGACTGGTTGGGTTGGCCGTGGCAGTCCCACAGCTGGAGCTGCGTGCCGTTGGCGGTCGACGAGCCGGGCAGGTCGAGGCAGCGGCCCGAGGGCACGCCGACGACCTGCCTGCCCTGGGACGGGACCGGGTCGCCGATGCTCCCGGGGACGGCGCGCAGCGCGGCGTACCAGGTCGCGGCCATCTTGTCGTAACCGGTGGCCGTGGGGTGGACGCCGTCGATCAGGTCGGCCGTGGTCAACGCGGCGTGCATGTCCACCAGGTGCACGCGCTTGCCGGCGCTCGCCTTGCTCCGCACCATGCCGGGGATCGTGGCGTTGTAGGTCCGGGCCGCGGCCTCCTGACCGGGGTTGGCCAGCGGGATGATCGTCGCCACGAGCACGTCGGCGTTCGGCGCGGTCGCGGTGATGCGGTCCACGAGCGCCGACAGGCGGGCCGGCGCGTTGGCCACGTCGCGGTTCTGGAGGATGTCGTTGGTGCCGATGTGCAGCAGGACCGTGCGCGGGTTGGTGTTGCGGAGCCAGGTCACGACGTTCGCGTCGACCTGGTCGATGCGCCAACCCGGGTGGCCCTGGTGGTCGTGGTCCCACAGCGAGGCGGGGCCGTTGAACTGGGAGCCGACGAAGTCCACCCGGTGGTTGCCGGAGCCGAACCGCTGCCACAGGCCGATCCGGTAGCCGCCGGGCACCTGCGTGCCCTCGGTGATGGAGTCGCCCAGGGGCATGACGCGCACCCCGCCGTTGGACTCGGCGGCGGCCGGGGCGGCGGGCAGCAGCGCGGCGGTGATCAGCGCCGCGGCGCAGGCGGCGAGTCGTCGGGAGCGTGGTCGCATGTGTTCTCCTGGAGTTCGGTCCGGCTACGCGCTCTGCCGCCGCCACTGCTGGTTGGCGCCGCTGCCGCAGGTCCACTGGACGAGTTGGGCGCCGTCGGTGGTGGCGGCCTCGGACACGTCCAGGCACTTGCCGCTGTGCCGGGCGACCAGCCGCACGTGGCCGCCGCCCACGTCCTCGACGCGCCACCTCTGGTTGGTCTGGCCGTTGCAGGTCCACTGGACGGCCCGGACCCCGTCGGCGGTGGCGGTCGCGCCGCCGTAGACGTCCAGGCACTTGCCGCTGCCGACGTTGACCACCTCGGAGTACTCGCCGCCGGCGTCGCGCACCCGCCAGCGCTGGTTGGCCTGGCCGTTGGGGGCCCACTGGACCACGTTGCCGCCGTCGGCGGTGGAGGCGTCGTAGACGTCGGCGACCTTGCCGCTGTGCCGCGCCGTGAACGTCTCGGCGGTCGGCACGGGCACGGTCGTGCGCGGGGTCAGCCGGTAGAGGCCGGAGCCGTGCGCGGGCAGCGAGCGCGACAGCGTCCCGCTCACCGTGCCCAGGTCCGCGCCCGACCACAGGTCGACCGCGGTGGCCGAGCCGATCCCGAGTTCGGCCAGCGACGCGGACACGGTCGCGGTGCCGCCGCCCCGGTTGAACAGCGCCAGGTACCTGTCCTGGCTGCCGGGCACGTCGGCGGTCCAGGCGGTGTGCGTGCCGGCGAAGAGCTGCCGGTTGTTGAGGCTGTGCTGGTCGACCGCCAGCACGGCGGCGTTGGTCATCAGCGCCAGCTCGGAGGCCCGGTTCTGGGTCAGGTCACCGCCCCACATCAGCGGTGAGCGGGTGATCGACCACAGGGTCATCAGGGTGCGCTGCTCGTCCGGGGTCAGGTTGGAGTAGCGCGGCGACCCGACGGGGCCCTGCTGGGACAGCCGGCCGATCGGGATCATGTCCGGGTCGGGCCACGCGCCGGGGCGGCGGTGCGGTGTCCAGGCGTGCAGCCGCTCGAACAGGGCGTCCAGCGACGACCAGTTGTCCCACAGGTCGTTGACCACCCGCCACATGTTCGCGTTCGCCGCGACGTGCGCGCCGTTGGCGGTGGAGGTCGGGCCGGGCGAGAGGCTGAGCACCATGGGGCGGCCGCTGCGCTGGATCGCCAGCTTGTAGCCCTCGACCTCGGCCTGGCGGTAGGTCGGCGCGGCGATGTCGTCGACCTTGACGTAGTCCACGCCCCACGAGGCCAGCAGGCGGAACTGGGCGTCCAGGTACGCCTGGGCGCACGGGTTGCCCATGTCCAGGCCCCAGTTCAGGTTCAACCAGGCCGCGGTGGTGTTGTTCTCGATCTCGTTGGCGCGGCAGTTGGTGCCCGGCACCGGGAGGTTGTCGGCCACCACCTGGCGCGGGACGCCCCGCATCAGGTGCACGCCGAACTTCAGGCCCGCGGTGTGGATGTAGTCGGCCAGCGGCTTGAACCCGTTGGTCCCCGTGGCGGAGGGGAACCGGGTGGTGTCGGGCAGCAGCAGGCCGTTCGCGTCGGTGCGCAGCCGGGGCTGGAGGTTGGCGTCCTGGTTCGGGCTCCCGGTGCCCCGGCCCGGGTAGTACCACGCCCAGTCGACGACGACGTACTGCCAGCCGTGCTGCCTGAGGTTGTCGCGCATGTAGTCGGCGTTGGCCTTGACCTGCGCCTCGGTGACGTTCCAGTTGAACGAGTCGTAGCTGTTCCACCCCAGCGGCGGGGTGGTCGCGACCCCGTTGTCCCACGCCGGCGCCTGCTCCTCCGGTCCCGGGGTGAAGGCCGTGGCCGACAGCGCGGCGGCGGCGAGCAGCGCGCCCGCCCGCCGCAGGGATGACCTTCGGACTCCACCCACGCTGCCTCCTGCTCGTCGTCGAGAGGGCGCTCCTGCCGGGCCATCACTTGTTCACGCTCACATCAGGGTGAACACCGCAAGGAGACCTGCGCCAACAAGTCTGCTGACCGTCGGAGGAGGTGTCAAGCACGCGGCTTCGTTAGCGCTCACAATTGGCCTGTCGAGACGAGGGCCCGCGGGGAGGCCGGACCGGCCTCCCCGCGGCCGTTCAGCCGCGGACGCCCCACTGCTGGTTCGCGCCGCCGTGGCAGGACCAGAGCTGGATCAGGGTGCCGTTCGCGGTCCCGTTGCCGCCGGCGTCCAGGCAGAGCCCGGACTGCACCCCGGTGATGGTGCCGTCGGCGTTGACGTTCCACTGCTGGTTCGCCTGGCCGTTGCAGTCCCAGAGAATCGCCGCGGTGCCGTTGGCGGTCCCCTGACCGCTGGCGTCGAGGCACCTGTTGCCGGCCGTCACGAGCTGCCTGCCCGAGGTGTGGGTCCACCTCTGGTTGGCGCCGCCGTTGCAGTCCCAGAGCCGGGCCTGCGCCCCGTTGGCGCTGCCGGCGGCGACCTCGGCGCAGCGGCCGGACTGCCCGCCCACGAGCATGGCGTTCTGCGGGCCGCCGGTGCCGCCGCCCGGTCCGGCGTTGGCCATCACCGCCTGCGCTCCTGACGGCCAGTTGCCGTTGGTGACCGTGACGTTGCCGGACACCACGTTGCCGCGGTCGCCGTTGGTCACGTTCGTGCTGCCGTTGGTGGACCAGTTGTTGGTGACCGTCCAGTTGCCCATGTTCTCGCCACCCCAGTAGTTCGCGGTGGCCCAGGTCCCGGTGGCGGAGAACACGTTGTTGGTCGCGGTGTAGTGGCGGGAGCCCTCGTCGAAGTAGAGCCCGAAGTGGCCGTTGGTCCGCAGGCAGTGGTTCCCGCTGATCACCGCGTTCGGGTTCCACGCCAGCGTGTAGACGCACCCGCCGTCGTTCATCTGCTGCATGACGTCGTGGATGTAGTTGTTGACGAGCCGGTTGTTCGACGCCGTGGTGGGCGTCGTGTAGCGCGGCTGGTGGTTGTAGAGCCCGCGGTTGGCGTAGTGGTTGCTGCCGCCGGCGTCGTTGGCGCCCCAGCCGTAGCCGATCGACATGCCCGAGTACGGCATGTTGTAGACCTCGTTGTGGGCCACGGTGGCGGTGCTGACGTAGGTGTTCAGGACCGAGACGTTGCCCCGGTACTCCACGCCCAGGTCGTGGATGCGGTTGTGGCTGACGGTGATGTTCCGGTTGACCATCCGCTGGTCGCCCGGGTGGTGCGCGTCGGCCCGCACCCCGCCGACCACGACGCCGCCGGCCGAGCTGTGGGCGATCTCGGACCGGGTGACCGTGATGTCGCTCGCGCCCAGGCCCACCCCGCTCGCGTGGGCGTTGGCGTCGTTGCCGATGCCGATGGCGGTCTGCCCCAGGTTGAGGAACCGGGACTCGCTGAACGTGATGTCGTCGGCGGCGGAGACCTGCACGGCGGCGGGCATCTGGCTCCAGTGCGGCCGGGCGGCCTCGAACTGGGCGCAGCCGTTCTGGCACGAGGTGATCCGGTCGGCGGGCCAGTTCCAGTTGCCCGCCAGGTAGGCGCCGGTCTGCTGGTCGGCGTAGCCCTGGTTGCCGCTGGGCCCGAGCCAGCTGGTGCCGGTGAACGTGATCCCGCTGAACGAGATGTGGTGCGCCGGTGCGTCGTAGGTGCCCCCGACGTCCACCAGGGACTGGAGCACCGGCAGCTCGACGCCGGCGGTGCCCATGTCCTGGCCGGGCAGCGGGATGTAGGACAGCGCGCCCGTCCCGGGGTTGAGGTACCACTCCCCCGGCGAGTCCAGGAACTCGTAGGCGTTGGCCAGGTAGAGGGGGCCCGCGCGGTGCGGCGCGGCGAGCGTGTCGTAGCCGAAGGTGTTGTTGTTCCACGCGGGCTGCTGCATCGTGAGGAAGTTGCCGCTGATGCCCTGCACCGGCGAGTAGCGGTCGGTGAAGGAGTTGACGCTCTCCACCTCGACCCGGTTCTGGTTCGCCAGGTTGTTGAGGTAGCCCAGCGCGGTGGTGGAGAACCTCATGCCGGTGCCGGTGAAGGTGAAGTCGGCCCGGTTCACCTGCGTGCGCGCCCGCGTGGCGATCGCGCCGTCGACGTACAGCTGCCGGGAGTCGGTCCCGGCGCCGACGTTCGCCCGCCAGATGTTCTTCCCGGCGTCGACGACCGACCACCCGGTGACGGCTCGGGCGCCGCTGATCACGGGGCGCGCGGACGGGGCCGCCTGCCAGATCACGCGGTAGCCGTTGGCGCCGGAGTCGGCGGCGGTGAACCGCAGCGGCTGGGAGAGCCGGTACACGCCGCCGGCCAGCTGCACGACGAGGTCGCCGGACGTGGAGCCGACCTGCGACCGCACGGCGGCCTGCGCGGCGGACAGGGAGCACGGCTGGGTGGTGGAGCACGCGGTGCCGGTGCCGGAGGGCGATGCGTAGAGGGTCGTGGTGGCGCCGTGCGCGGGAGGGGCGGGGGCCATCACCGCCGCCAGCACCGCCGCAGCGGCGGCGGCGACCGACAACGGCCTTCGCACCGCGGGGGACGAGGACGCGAACAAGGGGACCTCCTGGAGTGGGGGTGTGCTGTGCGGCGGCCGGTCGGGGCGGTGGTCGGGGCGGTGGTCGGGGCGGTGGGTGGGCGGGACGGCCGGCGGGCGGTCAGGGCGGCGGTCGAGCCGGCGGTGGTCGAGCCGGCGGTGGTCGAGCCGGCGGCTGGCGGGCGGTCAAGGCGGCAGGTGGCCGGGGACGTGCTCGGGCGCGCGGACCCGACGGGTCGATCAGGACGGCAGCGGGTTCAGGCGGTCGGGCGGGGCGACGGTGTCCGGCACCACCGCCAGCAGGCGCTGCCCGGCGCGTTCCGGCCGGACGTGGGGCCCGTCGGGCGCCGGGACCGGAAGCCGGTGGCGGGAGGCGTCGACCGCCTCCTCGTCGACGCGGATGCCCAGCCCCGGGCTGTCGCCCAGCACGAACGCGCCGCCCTCCACGTGGAGGTCGGCGGACACCCCCGTGGGCGGGCGCAGGTCCTGCAACTCGCTGACCAGGTGGTTCGGCACCGACGTCGCGGCGTGGAGCAACCCCACCGGCGTGGTGCCGATGGGGCTCACGGGCAGGTCGTGGGCGTGCGCGAGGGCCGCGACCCGGAGGAAGTGCGTGACGCCCCAGACCGCCGCGGTCTGCACGACGTCGACCGCGCCCGCCGCGATCAGCGGTCGGTACTGCTCCAACCCGCTCAGGTTCTCCCCGCTCGCGACCGACGCCCGGACCCCGCGGCTGACGGCGGCGTGCCCCTCCGCGTCCCAGCGCCGGACGGGTTCCTCGACCCAGGTCAGGTCGAGCGTGCGTTCGAGCTCGCCCACGTGGCGGACCGCCTGCTTGCGGGTCAGGGACTCGTTGACGTCGAGCATCAGACCCGGTCGCGTCCCACCGCCGGCGGCGGTGAGCACGTCGCGCACCAGGATGAGGCGGTCCCGGTCCCGGTCGACGTCCAAACCGCCCTTGAGCTTCGCCGCCCGCAGCCCGTGGTCGGCGTAGGTCTCGTACGCCGCCACGAGCTCGTCGTCGCCCAGTCCGATGTCCAGCCCCGAGGCGTAGGCGGGCACGCGGCGGTCGCGCCCGCCCAGCAGCCGCCACAGCGGCTCCCCCGCGGCCTGCGCCTTGATGTCCCACAGCGCCGTGTCGAGGGTGCCGATGGTGCCGAACACCGCGCCCGCGTGACCCGCCTTGAACACCCGGCGCAGCATCCGGTCGTAGAGGGCAGTGACGCCGCGGGGGTCCTCGCCCTCGATCGCGGCGAAGACCGCCTCGATCCCCACGTGCGACCCGAGCCCGACGCCGGTGATCCCCCGATCGGTCTCGACCAGGACGATCGGGACCCGGACCAGGCCGTCGGGGAAGACGCCGTTGGCGTCGCCGACCGGCCGACCCCAGTCCTGGACGGTGGTGAGGGTCCGATAACCGGTGATGCGCATCTCAGCCCTTCGTGGCCCCGGCCGTGACACCGTCGGCGATCCGGCGTTGCAGGAGCAGGTAGACGGCGAGGACGGGAACCGCGGCGATCAGCACCCCGGAGGCGAAGACGGGGATGTCGTCCGAGTACTGCCCCCGCAGCGAGGTGACCCCGACCATGAGCGTGCGGTGGTCCGCCGACGGCATCACGAGCAGGGCGATGAGCACGTCGTTCCAGCAGAAGAGGGCGTCGAGGACCCCGACCGAGATGAGGGCCGGGGCGCCCATCGGCAGCATGATCCTCCAGTAGACGCCGTACGCCGTGTTCCCGTCGATCCGGGCCGCGTCCATGATGTCCGGGGGCACCGTCGAGTAGTAGCTCGTCATGAGGAAGACGGTGAACGGCAGGAACTGCGCCACGTACGCCAGGACGAGCCCCGGGTAGGTGTCGACGAGACCGGTGTCGGCCATGACCCGGGTGAGCGGGACCATGATCACCTGGAAGGGGATGAACAGCGCGGCGAGGCAGCCGAGGCGGACGGCCGACGAACCGCGGAACCGCAACCGGGCGAGCGCGAACCCGGCCATCGACCCGAACAGCAGCAGCAGCGCGACCGAGCAGGTCACCACGACCGCGGAGTTCAGGAAGTACCGGGACACGCCCGCGGTCGTCCACGCCGTGGCGATGTTCTCCCAGCTCCACGAACCCGAGGGGGAGAACCGGTCCAGGACGTACTCGCGCCGGGTCTTCACCGCGACGTTGGCGGTGAACAGCAGGGGGTAGACCGTCGCCAGCGCGAGCACCGCCATCGGGACCGCGACGACCCACCGCGTCATCCCCCGGCCGGCCATCAGCCCTCCCTCCCCACGCGGCGCAGGACACCGATCTGGACCGACCCGACCAGGAGCATGACCAGGAGCAGCACCGTGGACGCAGCGGAGGCGAGCGCGGGCTGGTCGAACTGCCCCTGCCGGATCCAGATGTAGTACTCGGGCAGGTAGGTGGACGCCTCCGGCCCGCCGCTGGTCATCACGTACAGCAGGCCGAACATCGAGGTCAGCAGGCCGATCGTGGTGGTCGCGAAGACGAACTGGATGGTGCGGGTCAGTCCCGGGACGATCACGTGCCGGATGGTCTGCGGGAGGGAGGCGCCGTCCACGGTGGCCGCGTCCAGCAACGAGGGGTCGAGGGCGGCGAACCCGGCCAGGAAGACGACCAGCGCCATGCCGAACGTCGCCCAGACGTGCACGCCGACGACCGCGAAGATCGCCACGTCGGGGTCCCCGAGCCAGTCCACCGGCCCGAGCCCCACCACGCCGAGGAGCTGGTTGAGGGGTCCGTCGAAACCCAGCAGCAGGTTGAAGACCGCCCCCACGATCACCGGCGAGAGGACGGCCGGGAAGAAGTAGACGCCCCGGTAGACCCGGTGCCCGGGAACCTTCAGGTAGATGAAGGTGGCGAGCAGCCCCGGGATCGCCACGGCCACCGGGAGCAGCAGCAGGAGCAGGGCGGCGTTGCCCAGCGCGGTGCGGAACAGCGGGTCGCCGAACAGGGTCGCGTAGTTGTCGAGGCCGACCGGCGTGCCGTTGCGGTCGCCGTCACCGGTGAAGGAGAAGTTGACCCCGAGCGCCAGTGGCCACAGGCGCAGCGCGACGATGATCAGCACCGCCGGCGCGACCAGGACGAACGGCGCCAGGCGCTCGGCCCGCGACCCGCGCCGGGGTCGTCGGCGGGCCGGTGCCGGCTCGACCCGCCCGGTGGTCGGCGCCGGGCGGAGCGGGGACGGGGACGGTGCGGCAGGCACGGGGTCAGCCCGCCGCGTCGGAGGCGGCCAACCGCGCCACGGCCTCGTCGACGGTGGTGGAGCCGCTGAGCAGCTGCTGCGAGAGGCGTCCCATCAGGTCGACCGTCTCGCTGGACAGGGCGACGTGCAGCGCCGGCTTGCCCGTCCTGATCGCCGAGGTGATCGCGGCGACGGCCGGGTCGGCGGCGGAGACGTCGACGGTGGTGTCGGCCGCGATCGCGCCCGCGTCCGCGGAGAAGGCGCCCAGCGCCGCGGTCGAGGTCAGCGAGCGCACCAGGTCGGCGGCGGCCTCCGGGTCGCGGGTCCACTTCGCGACCCCGTAGCCGATGCCGCCGTCGTACGGCAGGCTCGGCGTCGCCCCGGGGTTCACCACCGGCGCCGCCATGACACCGACGTCGTCCGGGTCGAGGAACTCGCCGAAGTCCTTCCAGTGCCCGACGTCGGACACCAGCCCGATGACGTGCGCGGCCCGACCCGACTGGAAGAGCGCGAACGCGTCGTTGAACATCGCGGTGGAGTTGACCCCGTCGTTGTTCAGGCCGGCGGCGTCGACCTGCTGCCACAGCTCGAAGATCCGCTTCACGTTCGGCGAGGTCCAGTCCCGCTCCCCGGCGATCCACCGGTCGTACTCGTCCGGGGTGAGCACCGCGGATCCCATGGCGGACAGGAAGAACTGGATGCCGATGCCCTCCTTGTTGCCCACGCCGAAGCACCCGGCGCCGGTCCGGTCGGTGATGGCGCCGCAGTCCTCGACGAAGTCGGCCCAGTTCCCGGCGGGCGCCTCGGGGTCCAGACCGGCCTGCTCGTACAGCGCCTTGTTGTAGTACAGGGGATGTCCTTGCAGCGTCACCGGTGCGGCGTAGGTCTTCCCGGCGTGCGTGAACGCGTCCCAGCCGACCAGTCGTCGCCGGTCCTCGGCGACGTACTCGTCCAGCGGCAGGAGCGCGTCGACCCGGTCCCGGAGCTGACCGCCCCCGTTGAAGAGGATGACGTCGGGGCCCCTGCCGGACTGGATCGCCGCTCCGAGCAACGTGTAGTACTGGTCGAAGGGTTGCGCCACGAACTCGACGTCGACGTCCGGGTGGCTCTTGGCGAAGTGCGCCCTCGCCTCGTCCAGGTAGGCGGCGGCGTTCGCGTCGCCGGACTTCCAGTCCCAGACCACGAGATCGTCGCCGGAGGGCCCGGTGCGGTCCGACACCGCGGCGCTCCCGCAGCCGCCCAGCACCAACCCCAGGACCAGGACAGCGGACCACGGTGTGCGCTGCTGCATGGCTGCTCACTTCTCCAGACGGCGGCCGGGTGGCCCGACCGCTCGGCTTGCTGACGCCAAGGAGCTGACGTGGCCACCATACTGATCCACCGCCCGTTGGGGAACGATGAGTATTACTTACCGCCGCCGATCCGCCGCAGACCTTGCGGCAGACGGACCCGGGGCCACGGCCGCGGATGCCCAGTCGCACGAACAACATGCCGATCCCCCTTGACGTCGGGTTAGCCGAAGAGCTGTCATGGGTAACCGGGGCCACAATCCCTTGAGTCTGACTCATCGGCGGGAGGTCCACGATGGGCGCACGACGGGTCACGTTGGCCGACGTGGCCAAGGTGGTCGGCGTCTCCCAGACCACCGTGTCCCTGGTGCTCTCGGGGCGCGGTCCGGACCTGCGGATCTCCGAGGAGGTGCAGCGACGGGTCCGCGAGGCGGCGGCGGAGATGGAGTACCGCCGCAACCGCGCGTCGTGGGAGCCGCGCGGGACGAGGACCCGGACGATCGCCCTCGTGTCCGACTCGGTCGCCGGTTCGCGGATCGCCGGCGACATGGTCAGGGGCGCGCTCGCCGCGTCCCGCCGGCACGGCGTGACGCTGCTGCTCGGCGAGACCGAGGGCGATCCCGGGCTCGAGCGCACGCTGATCGGGACGATGCGCGACCACCACGTCGACGGCATCGTGCTGGCCACGGTGCGCACCAGGAGGATCGGCGTGCCGGGGGTGCTCGCCGACGGGCCCGCCGTGCTGCTCAACGCGCTGCCCCGGGAGCCCTCGGCGCTGCCCTCCGTCCTGCCCGACGAGGTGCTGGGCGGGCGCGCCGCCGCGCGCGTGCTCCTCGACGCGGGCCACGTCGAGGGCATCCACCTCATCGGCGCCGACCCGACCGGCGGTGACGCGCCCGCGGGCGGGACCGCGGCGATCGGCAGGCTCACCGGCATCCGCCGGGCCCTGGACGAGGCGGGGGTGGAGGTGGAGAGCGCGCGCCCGTGCCGGTGGTGGCTGCCGGAGTGCGGCTTCGCCGCGACGCGGGACCTGTTGGGCGCGAAGCGACCCCGCGCCCTGATCTGCCTCGACGACCGGCTGGCGCTGGGCGCCTACCAGGCGCTCCAGGAAGCCGGTCTCACCGTGCCCGACGACGTCTCCGTGGTCTCCTTCGACGACCACCCCATCGCCTCGTGGCTGCGCCCCGGCCTCACCACGGTCGCGTTCCCGCACCACGACCTCGGCGCGAAGGCCGTCGACCTCCTCCTGGCCGGACCCGAGCGGCAGGACGCGGGCCGCGCGGACGGGAACGGACCGCACTACGTCCCCATGCCCGTCCGCGTTCGCGGCTCCGTGGCGCCGCCGCGATGACATCGATCAGCCCGTGAACGGCGCCGTGGCGCCGCGCAGGAAGGCCAACCCGTCGGCGGCGAGGGCATCGGGCGATTCCGCCAGGGGCCGCCAGATCGACGCGGCCGTCGCGATCGCGGCGTTGTCGGGGGTGAACGACTCGATGCACAGCGGACCGCGGTAACCGGCACCCGCCAGCGCCCGCAGCACCGCCGGCCAGTCCTGGTGGTCCCGCCCCGGCGTGCCCCGGTCGTTGGCGCACACCTGCACGTGGGCGATCCGGGCACCCGCGGTCCGGATGGCCTCGACGGGCGACGACTCCTCGATGTTCGCGTGGTAGGTGTCCAGCGCCAGCCCCCAGCCCTCCTCGGGCAGCCCGTCCAACGCCTCCAGCGCCTGCCCGACCGTGTTGATCAGGCTGGTCTCGTAGCGGTTCAGCGGTTCCACCGCGATCCGGACCCCCTTCGACGCCGCGTGCTCGACCACCGGGGCGAGGTTCGCGCGCAGCTGGGCGTAGATCCCCGGCCGGTGCCCGATCCGCCACGTGCGGCCCACCGCGCTGTAGGCCGGGCCCGCCGCCACGCCGCTGCCGACGACGGCCGCCACGTCCACGACGTGCCGCAGGTAGTCCTGGGTCTCGGTGACGGCGTCGGACTCGACCAGGTCCCGACCGGGCGGCATGACGAGGCAGACGGTGGCCTTCAGGCCCAGGGCCGCCAGCAGCCCGGCCGCCCGGTGCGGGTCCCAGTCGCCGGGGTTCTCCACCGGCAGCTCGACGACGTCGAAGCCCCACGCGCGGATGCGCGGCGCGAGCACCGACAGCACGTCGTCGGTGAGGGGTGACGCCCAGACCCAGGTGCTGACCCCGATGTCCCACATGTGCGCGTGCTCCCGTCGGGCGAGTCGGTCCGGCGCGGGCGGATCGACCGGCGCCTGTCCACGGCTACTTCCAGGGACCGGGGTAACCCGGCATGGCCTCGCAGCCGCACATGGCGTAGTGCAGCGGCGGCATGTCGTGGTCGACGAAGTCCCGGACGTCGTCCCGGGTCACCTTCGGCTGCGGCAGCACCCACTCCTCGGGGACCGGCTCGCCCGCCAGGACCCGGAGCGCGGCGATGACCGGCGTGCGCCACTGGAACGTCGGGTACGTGGGCGCGACCGCGGTCATCCCCTCCGCGACCCACGTGCGCAGGAAGTCCTGCTGGTCCTCGCCGACGAACGGCGGGATCGGGGCGCCCGCGTCCTGGAACGCCTCGACCGCGGCCACGGCCGTCGCGCCGGCGTCCATCCACACGCCGTCGATCCGGCCCTCGCGCTGGAGGTGGTCGTTGACGATGCTCTTGGTCCTGGCCGCGTCGCCGTCGGTGAACTCGACCCCGACGACGTCCAGCCCGCTGCCCGCGAGGATCTCGTTCGCCGCGGTCCACCGCTGCTCCAGCACGTCCACGCCCGGCAGGATGCGCAGCGCCAGCACCTTGCCGCCGGGCTCCACCTCCTCCGCCAGGAACTCGGCGCCGTCGGCTCCGAACGCGAACCCGCCGATCGGGTGGATGAACGTGACCGGGCAGTCGGAGTCGACACCCCGGTCGAACACGATCACCGGCACACCGGTCGCGCACGCGGCCTCGACGGCCGGGGTCAGCGTGGCGGTGGTGTTCGGCGACACGATCAGCGCGTCGCACCCCCGGGAGGCGAACGACTGGATGTCGCTGATCTGCTTGTCGTCCTTGGCCTCCGCGTCGAGGACGGTGAACCCGGTGATCTCCGGGTGCAGCTTCACCTCCTCTGCCATGGTCCGGAACCCGACCTGCCGCCAGGGGTTGTCGACCGAGGCGTTGGAGAAGCACAGGTGGTGATCACCGCCGGGCTTGGCGTACCCGCTCGTGTCCACCATCTCCGGGTCGAGCATCTGCTCCCACGGCGCGGGTGCCGGTCCGCCGTCCTCGAACCCGACCGGCGTGGCGGTGCGGAGCGCCAACTGGCGCTCGTACTCGGCCCGGTCGAAGAACTCCGACCCGGTGCGGTCGGGGGGCGTCGCGGCGGTCGGGCCCTCGGCGGGCAGGTCGCTCGAACACCCGGCGGTCGCGAGGGCGCCCACGAGGGCGAGTGAGGTCCACGTCCTGCGCATGGTGCTGCTCCTTGGTCCTTCGGCGGCGTTCAGGGGATGACCGTTCCGGTCTCGCGGGGCCGGAGCACCCGGCGCGGACCCGTGCCGCGAGCGGCGTAGGCGACCGCGGCGATGAGGATCAGTCCCTGCACGGCGGAGTCGAGGGCGCCGGCGACGCCGAGCAGGTTCAGCAGCGAGAACAGGGCTTCCAGCGACAGCGCTCCCGCGGCCGCGGCGACCACCGAGCCCCGACCGCCGCCGAGCAGGACGCCGCCGAGCACGACCGCGGTGATGGCCCGGAACTCCAGGCCGGCGCCGACCTGCGCGGACACCCCGGCGAACCCGGCGAGCAGGACGGCGGCGAGGGCGGCCAGCAGTCCCGAGAGCACGAACGCCAGCACCCGCAGCCGGTCCACCCGGCCGCCCGCCAGCCGGACGGCGGTGTCGTTGTCGCCCACCGCGAGCAGCGTGCGCCCGGTGCCGCCGCGCATGAACAGCACCGCCCCGGCCAGGACTCCCAGCAGGACGACGACCGACCAGGGCACCTGCCCCAGGACCGGCACGTCGAACCCGCCCCGGCCGAACGCCCGGAACGACGGCGACAGGGCGCCGCGCGGCGCCCCGCCGGTCCACAGGAACACCGCGCCGTCGAGCACCAGCAGCACCCCGAGCGTCACGATGAACGACGGCACCAGCAGCTTCGTCGTGATCAGGCCGTTGACCAGGCCGACCAGGGCGCCGAAGGCGAGCAGCAGCGCGATCACCCACCACGTGTTCGCGTCGTCCCCCGAGATCAGCCGGGCGGCGATCACGACCCCCGCGGTCACCAGCGACCCCACGGACAGGTCGTAGCCGCCGGACACGACCACGAAGTACTGGCCGATCGCCAGGACCACCAGCGGCGCGGCCCGCTTGAGCAGCGCCAGGTAGCCGTCCGGCTCGGCGTACGCGGGCCCGGCGAAGGCCAGGGCCACCAGCAGGACCGCCAGCACGGCGAGCACCGGCGCGGTCCCGCGGGCCGGGCGGGGTCGCCCCGTCACGCCGACCTCCGGGACGACCCGCGGCGGGCGTACAGCGCCACCGCCGCGACGAGCACGACCCCGCGGACCACGTCCTTGAAGAACGGGTCCACCGCGAGGTCGTCGAACACGGTGTCCAGGGTCGCCAGGAGCAGCACGCCGCCCACCGTGCCCGCGACACCGCCGCGGCCACCCGCGAGGGCCGTCCCACCGAGCACCACGGCCGCGATGGACTCCAGGTCGTACCCCGCGTCCGTGCCGACGTACGGCGCGCCCGACCCGAGCCTGGCGGCCAGGAACACCCCGGCGAGTCCTGCCGCGAGGGAGCACAGCACGTGCGCGGTGACGATCGTGCGGCCGGTCCGCACGCCGGACAGCCGCGCCACGTCGACGTCACCGCCGACCGCGTACGCGTGGTAGCCACCGCGGGTCCGCCGCAGGTACCACCACGCGCCCGCCGCGACCAGCAGCACCAGCAGCGCCGCCACCGGGACCGGTCCGACCCGGGCGTACCCGAGGTGCTGGAACGAGCGCGGCACGCTGCCCGCCGGCCCGGTGTAACCCTGTTCGAGGTACCCGCGCAGGACCAGCGCGACGCCGAGCGTGGCGATGAACGCGTTGACCCGGAGACCCGTGATCACGAGCCCGTTGACGAGGCCGACGACGGCCGCGACCGCCAGCGCGAGCAGCACGCCGGGCAGGACCGCCGTCCCGCTGCCCGCCATCGTCTCGGCCGCCACCAGCGAGCACAGCCCGACCAGGTAGGCGACGGACAGGTCCAACGACCCGGTGACGACGACCAGCGTCTGCCCGATCGCGACCAGGCCGAGCGCGGTGCTCCGGGTGAGGATGGTGAGGACGCCGCCCTGGTCGAGCAGCACACCGCCGTCGAGCGCCACCAGGACGCTGCCGACCACGAGCAGCGCGGCCAGCGCGACGTACACGGTCGCGGTGGGGCTCGGTGCGGACCTGCGCGGCCGCCCGGCCACCGCGGTCCCCGGGGCGCGGTCGGGCACGACGCTCACGCCGCTCCACCGGCCCCGTGCCCGGTCGCCAGCCTCATCACGGCCTCCTCCGAGGCGCCGGCCGGCAGCTCGCCCACCACGGTCCCCCCGTGCATCACCAGGACCCGGTCGCTCATGCCGATCAGCTCCGGCAGTTCCGACGAGATCATCAGGATGGCCACCCCCCTGTTCGCGAGGTCGCGCAGCAGCCGGTGGACGGCCTGCTTCGCGCCCACGTCGACGCCGCGCGTCGGCTCGTCCACGATCAACACCCGCGGCTCGACCGCGAGCCACTTGCCGAGCACCACCTTCTGCTGGTTGCCACCCGACAGGTAGCGCACCTCCTGGTCCGGCCCGCGCGCGGTGACGGCGACCGACCGCAGCAGCTCGCCGAGGTCGGCCGCGCGCCGCGCCGCCGCTCCCCGCAACGCCGCCCGCCGCACCAGCAGCAGGTTGTCCTTCACCGACTGCCGGAGCGCCAGCCCCTCGCCCTTGCGGTCCTCGGTGACGTAACCGATGCCCGCCCCGACCGCGGTCCGCGGTCGGTCGACGCGGATCGGCACGCCGTCCACCGCCGCGGAGCCCGCGGTGAACGGCTCCACGCCCCAGATCGCCCGCGCGGTCGCGGACCTGCCGGAACCCTGCAACCCGGCCAGGCCCACGACCTCGCCGGCGCGGACGTCGAAGGTCAGGTCGCGCACCCGGCCGTTGCCCGCGCCGCGCAGCGCCAGCCGCACCTCCCCCGGCTCGCCGCCGCGCTCCGGGTACCGGGCTTCGAGCGGGCGGCCGACCATGAGCCGCACGAGGTGGTCCGAGGTGATGTCCCGCGTGGCCGAGGTCGCCACGAGCGCGCCGTCCTTGAGCACCGTGATCCGCTGGCTGAGGTCGAACACCTCGCGCATCCGGTGGGAGACGTACAGGATCGCCACTCCCCGCTCGCGCAACCGCGCCACCAGCCGGTACAGCAGTTCGACCTCGTGGTCGGCCAGCGCGGCGGTCGGCTCGTCCATGCCGAGCACCCGGGCGTCGGCGGACAGCGCCTTGACGATCTCCACCGCCTGGCGCTGCGCGACGGAGAGCCGCGCGACCGGGGTCGTCGGGTCGATGGTCCCGACGCCCAGCTCGTCCAGCAGCCTGCGCGTGCCCGCCTCCATCGCCCGGCGGTCGACCCGGCCGCGCCGCACGGGCTCGCGGCCCAGGAACACGTTCTCGGCCACCGAGCGGTGGTCGAGGAGGTTGAGCTCCTGGTGGATCATCGAGATGCCCGCCGCCTGCGCGTCGCGCGGGCCGGCGAACGAGACCTCACCCCGCTCCAGCACGACCCGCCCGGAGTCGGGCCGGTGGACGCCCGCCAGCACCTTCAGCAGCGTCGACTTGCCGGCGCCGTTCTCCCCCACCAGCGCGTGGACCTCGCCCGCCCGCAGGTCGAGGTCCACGCCGCGCAGCACGGTGACGCCGAAGAAGCTCTTGGTGATGCCCTCCAGCCGCACGTTCACGCGCGAACCTCCGTCAGCTCTCCTGCGGGCGGGTGCGGTCGGACCGCCGGTGCGGTCAGAACTGCGAGATGAACCTCCACGCCTCGCCCTTGGTCCAGGTCCGGACGCCGCTCTCGGCGTAGGTGCCGTCGACCGGACCGGGCATGTGGCCGTTGTCGAACGCGGCCCACTGCACCGGGTAGCCGGCACGGCACGAGTACGCCGTGGTCACGTGGGTCATGCTGCCCGCGCCCGGTTCACGCGGGCTCTGCGGCGTGCAGCCGTTGTTGGCGACGAACCGGTCCCGCAGCTGCCGCCCCATCGAGATGTTGAGCACACTGTCCGAGATCCCGTGCAGGCCGAAGTACGCGATCGGCTGGCTCCCGCCGCTGCACCCGCTCAGCTGGGCGCCGGCGTAGACCACCACCGCCCGGAACACGGTCGCCCGTGCGCACGCGAGCGCGTAGCTCATGCCGCCGCCGTAGCTGAACCCCATCGCGAAGCGCAGCTTCGGGTCGACGCAGAGGTCGGCCTCGATCCGCCGGATCATGTCGTCGGTGAACGTGACGTCCTCGCCACCGGAGTTCGCCCACCCGTTGCCCAGGCCCTGGGGCGCGACCAGGATCGCGCTGTTGTTCGACTGCTCCTGCATCCCGTAGTAGGACCACGCGGTCCCGCTGGTCCCGCCGGAGGAGACGTCGTTCATGGTGCCGCCCCGCCAGTGGAACCCGAAGATCAGCCGGTAGGGGCGGTTGTTGTCGTAGGCGTCGGGGACCCGCAGGACGAAGCTGCGGCTCTTGCCGCCGCTCTGGATCGTGTGCGTGCCGCTGCGCAGCGTCGGGGTCTTGCCGCAGCCGGTGCCGCCGGGGTCGCCGCCGCCCGACACCCTGGCCAGCTGCCACTGCTGGTTGGTGCCGCCGTGGTCGGCGTACTGGACGACGTTGGCGTTGTCCGCGGTGGAGGAGCCCTGCACCTCCACCGCCTTGCCGCTGTGCCGGGCGATCAGCCGCACGTGGCCGCCGTCGGAGTCCGCGAGCCGGAACTGCTGGTTGGTCCCGCCGTGGTCGGTCCACTGCTGGATCGCGGCGCCGTCGGCGGTCGACGAGCCGGGCACGTCGAGGGCCTTGCCGGAGTGGCGGGACCTGACCCGGTAGTAGCCGTCGCCGGAGTCCACGAACTGCCACTGCTGGTTGACCCCGTCGTGCCGCGTCCACTGGGTGACCCGCGCGCCGTCGGCGGTCGACGAGCCGGACAGGTCCAGCGCCTTGCCGCTGCCGCGGTTGACCAGGACGTACCACGCGGCCGTGTCGACCGTCGCCGCCGACGCCGGTGCCGTGCCGACCGCGGTGATCGTGCCGGCCGCGAGGACGACGGCCGCGAGGGCGGTCGTCACCGGTCGTCGGCGTGCCTGTGGGGAGGCGGTCGCCTCACCGCTGATCTTCATCCGAGCGCTCCTTCGGTTCAGGGCAGGGTCCAGCGTTGGTTGGTGCCGCCGTGGCAGCTCCAGACGATCAGTTGCGTGCCGTCCGCGGCACCGCCGCCGTTGGCGTCGAGGCACTTGCCCGACCGCGCGTTCACCAGGGAGCCGTTGGCGCCCGGGGTCCAGTTCTGGCCGGCACCGCCGTTGCAGGTCCACAGCCGCACCACGCTGCCGTCGGTCGAGCCGGCCGCGTCCAGGCACTTGTCCAGCGCCCGCAGGGTGGACCCGGTGACCGTCCACCGCTGGTTGACCCCGCTGTTGCAGGTCCACAGCTGGACCTTCGCGCCGTCGGCCGTGCTGCCGGCGTTGACGTCCACGCACTTGCCCGAGGCGCCGACGACCGGTCCGGTGCGCGGGGTGGTACCGCCCAGTTCCCGGATCCGGATGTTGCGGAACGACACGTCGTCGCCGGTGCCGTGGTTCTGGACGCCGACGTGCCCGGACGCCAGGGACCGGGCCGGGTCGGTGTTGGTGAAGTCGTTGACCTGCGCGCCGTTGAGGAACACCCGCAAGCGCTCGCCCTCCACCAGCAGCTCGAAGGTGTTCCACTCGCCGGGCGGGTTGAGCGCCGCGTCGCGGGCGGCCTGGTCGGCGCCCTGGAACCCGTAGACCGCGCCGGTGGTCCGGTCGGGCGTGTCGGTGGCGTCGATCTGCACCTCGTAGCCGTTGGCCATCGCCGAGTTCGGGTCCGCGCTGGGCGGGAAGCCGACGAACACCCCGGAGTTGTCGTCCCCGGGCATCCGCCAGTCCAGCTTGAGCGAGTACGAGCGGTACTCGCGCGCGCTGTGCCAGAGCAGGCCCAGGCCCCCGGACGAGGTCAACGTGCCGTCGCTGTTGGTGAAGCCGCCGGGCCCGGCCTGCGACCAGCCGGTGGTCGAGCCGTTGTACAGCGCGGTGTAGCCGTTCTCCGGCCGGCAGTCGGCCTTCACGCGGTCCGCCGCGTACCGGATGCCGCCGAGGATCATGGCGCGGAACCCCGGTTCGGCGTAGCTCGCCTGCGTGTGGCCGCTGCCGGTGTAGAAGGAGCGCCCGCCCTGGACTGCCTTGCACCAGGTGTGCGGGTGGTCGGCACCCATCGAGCCGCCGCTGTAGGTCGACTCGTCCAGCGTGGCCAGGACCCGGGCCGTGGACCGGACGCTGCTCCGGAAGTTGTACCACTCGTCGGTCCTGGTCCACGTCGGGCCGAGGTGCGCGGTGGCCGCGTGCGCCCGGTTCTCCACCCGGACCGTCGCCTGCTGGACGGCCGGGTGCGAGGTGAAGTAGGTGCCGACCAGCTCGCCGTAGAACGGCCAGTCGTACTCGGTGTCGGACGCCGAGTGGACGCCGACGTACCCGCCCCCGCCCCGGACGTAGGACTCGAACGCGGTCTGCTGGGTCGCGTTGAGCACGTCCCCGGTGGTGTTGAGGAACACCACGGCTTCGAACCGCGCCAGGTCGGTGGTGGTGAACCGGGCCGAGTCCTCGGTGGTGGTGACCGTGAAGCTGTTGGCCGCGCCCAGGTCCCGGATCAGCTGGATGCCGGCCGGGATCGCGTCGTGGCGGAAGCCGGCGGTCTTGGAGAACACCAGCACGTCGTACGGCGCGTCGGCCGCGACGGCCGGTGCGCCGGGGTTGAGCGCGGCGACGGTGATGGCGGCTGCGGCCAGGCCGATCGCGCGTCGGGTGCGGGAGCGTTCCATCTCTGACCGTCCTCGCTTGCTCATCAGGGCAGGGTCCACCGTTGGTTGGTGCCGCCGTGGCAGCTCCAGACGATCAGCTGGGTGCCGTCCGCGGTAGCGCCGCCGTTGGCGTCCAGGCACCTGCCGGACTGGGTGTTGACCAGGGAGCCGTTGGCGCCCTCGGTCCAGTTCTGACCGCCACCGCCGTTGCAGGTCCACAGCCGCACCAGGCTGCCGTCGGCGGAACCGGCCGCGTCCAGGCACCTGTCCAGCGCGCGCAACGTCGTCCCGCCGACCGTCCAGCGCTGGTTCGCGCCGCCGTTGCAGGTCCACAGCTGCACCTTCGCGCCGTCGGCCGTGCTGCCGGCGTTGACGTCCACGCACTTGCCCGAGGTGCTGACGACCGGTCCGGTCCGCGTGCCCGCCGACGTGCCGAACGTGTAGGCGTCGACGTCGAAGAGGGTGCCCGTGCCGCCGGCGAACGTCAGGTACAGCACCACGGTGCCGGTCGGCACGGCGGCCAGGGTCGTGGACACGTCGGTGAACGTGTCCCACCCCCCGGTCACCGGCACGGTCACCGAGCCGAGCACCGTGCCCGTCGGTGAGCCGGTCCGCACGGACAGCGTCCCGCCCGAGCCGGCGGACGACACCCGGGCGGTGAACCTGTTCGCCCCGCCGAGCGCGTACGGCTCGAATGCGATCCAGTCGCCGTTCTGGATGTCGCCGACGGTCCGCCCGCCCTCGGCGGCGGCCTTGTCGTAGAGGCCGGTGCCGGACTGCGCCGAGAAGTGCTCGGCCTGGCGGTGCCGCAGTTGCAGCACGTGCTGCGTGTGCGTGGTCACCGGCGGCTGGCCGTTCGCGCCGGAGTCGGTGTACTCGGCGTCGAAGACCGCGAACAGGTTCGCCGCCGTGTCGTGCTCGCCGTCCACCGGGATCCGCAACGTCCCCGAGCAGCCCGTCTGCGTGGTGATCGGGTGGCCGTGGCTGTCGTGGCCGAGCAGGTAGCTGAGCTTGACCCTGGTGCAGTCGATCGTGCCGTCCTCCCGGTCGGACGCCGTGATCGTGTAGGGCACGCTGTCGCCGAAGCTGAACAGAGCGCCGTTGACCGGCGCGTCCAGCCTGACCGTCGGGGCGGTGTTCCCGACCGAGATCGACACCGTTGCGGAGCCCGAGCGGCCCCCGGGATCGGTCACGGTGAGCGTCGCCGAGTACTGGCCGTTGGCCGTGTAGGTGTGGCTGGGGTTGGCGGCGGTGGACGTGGTGCCGTCGCCGAAGTTCCACGAGTGGGCCAGTGCGCCGCCCTCGGGGTCCGAGGAGCCGGCCGACGAGAAGGTCACCGACAGCGGCGCGCTGCCGGACGTGCGGTCGGCGGCCGCCCGCGCGGTCGGCGCCCTGTTCCCGGCCGGGTTGTACTCGATGCGGTAGAGCGCGGAACTGGCGTCGCCGCTGCCCCAGCCGGTGCCGTAGTCGAGCACGTACAGGGCGCCGTCCGGGCCGAAAGCGGCGTCCATGACCTGCGTGCCGCGCCACGGGAAGTCGCTGATCTGCCCGGCCGAGCCGTCGGTGCCGACGTCGATGGTCTTGATCCAGCGCCGGCCGAACTCGGTGGCGAACACGTGCCCGTCGAGCGAGGGCGGGAACTTGATCGACGACGGGTTGGCCGCGTCGTACCGGTACACCGGCGCGCTCATCGGGGACTCCGAACCGCAGCCGAACGCGGCGATGGAGCAGTTGTCGTACTTGAGCCACGCCGAGCGCGCGGCGGGCAGGGTGGTCAACCCGGTGTTGCGCGGCGAGTTGTTGACCGGGGCGGCGCAGTTGAACCGGTTCCCGGACGGCCCCGAGGGGAACGCGAAGTCCACGTACGCCTCCGCGGTCGTGTTCGAGCCGACGCAGTAGGGCCAGCCGAAGTTGCCCGCCGAGGTGATCCGGTTGAACTCCACCAGGCCGGCCGGGCCGCGCGCGGAGGTGCTCGTGCCCGCGTCCGGCCCGTACTCGCCGAGGTGGATCGCGCCCGTCGGCTTGTCCACGTTGAAGCGGAACGGGTTGCGCAGGCCCATCGCGTAGATCTCCGGCCGGGTGCCGGGGGTGCCGACCGGGAACAGGTTGCCGGACGGGATCGAGTACGAGCCGTTGGCGTTCACCTTGATCCGCAGCACCTTGCCGCGCAGGTCGTTCGTGTTGCCGGCGCTGCGCTGCGCGTCGTAGGCGGGGTTGCGGTTGGTCCGCTCGTCGATCGGGGTGTAGCCGCCGGAGTCGAACGGGTTCGAGTCGTCGCCGGTGGACAGGTACAGGTTGCCGGCCGCGTCGAAGTCGATGTCCCCACCGACGTGGCAGCACATGCCCCGGTCGGTCGCGACCTCCAGCACGGTCACCTGGCCGGCCGTGTTCAGCGTGAAGTCGGCGTTCAGGGTGAACCTGGACAGCCGGTTGACCCCCTTCCACGCCGAGAAGTCCGTTCCGGTGGCGGGCGCGTCGCCGCCCGGGGTCGACAGCGGCGGCGCGTAGAAGAGGTAGATGAACCGGTTGGAGGCGAAGCCGGGGTCGACGCCGATGCCCTGCAAGCCCTCTTCGTCGTGGGTGTAGACGGGTACCGTGCCGATCACCCGGGTGACGCCGTCGGCGGTGGTGCGGCGCACCGTCCCGTTGCGGGAGGTGTGCAGCACCGAGCGGTCCGGCAGCACGGCGAGCGTCATCGGCTCGCCCATCTCGGCGACGCCGCGGGCGAGTTCGACCTGCTGGAAGTCGGCCGGGTTGACCGCGTGCGCGGCGGCCGGCGACGAGGTGCCGACCACCGTGGCCACCACACCGGCGGCCACGAGGAGGGCAGCCGTCGACACCGCTCCGATGCGGCGTGGGGCGGAGTTCCCGGCGGAGCGCCGGCCGGGAGTTCTCCGCCCGGGAGGAAAGGGGTTGCGTCGCATCGAGAAGTCTCCCTCGTCATCGTCGACGGGCGGACCGGGACGTGCGCGGCGACCAGGACCTTTCGGCACGGTAACCACCGGCGACATCGAGCGTCAACGCTCAAAGTTGCTAAAGATGTTAGCGCTCACCAAGTATCCGGCCTGTGTTTTCGCCTTTCCTGGACACCACTTCAATCGTCGAATTCGAGTTCGATGAGGTCAGTACGTTGCTAAATATGTTAGCGTTCACATTGAGCTGTTCCCGGTGGTTGACGGTCGGGAGCGCCGATGGCTACCTTGCCTGGAGGCTCCGGTTGAGCGCGTTCGCGCAGGGCTCCCGGCGCACCGGCCACCGTCCGCTCGGGAGGACCCAGCATGTCGGACTTGCCACGAAGGCGATTGATGGAGCTCGGTGCGGCCGGAGCCGGGGCCGCGCTGGTGCCGGGCGGTTGGGTGGCGACGGCCCGCGCCGACCCGGCCGCACCGCCGGAGGTGCGCGCGGTCGACGACCTGGCGCTGTGGTACGACCAGCCGGCCGGGACCGACTGGCTCCGCGCGCTACCGGTCGGCAACGGCCGCCTGGGCGCGATGGTGTTCGGCAACGTCGACTCGGAGCGGTTGCAGCTCAACGAGGACACGGTCTGGGCCGGCGGCCCCCACGACTACACCAACACGCGCGGCGTGAGCGCCCTGCCGGAGATCAGGCGGCTGGTGTTCGCCGACCAGTGGGCGCAGGCGCAGGCCCTCGTCGACCAGGCGATGCTCGGCAACCCCGCGGGCCAGCTCGCCTACCAGACCGTCGGCGACCTCAGGCTCACCTTCCCCACCCCCGGCGGGGTGTCCGGCTACCAGCGCCGGCTCGACCTGACGACCGCGACGGCCACCGTGACCTACGTGGCGAACAACGTGCGGTACCGGCGCGAGGTCATCGCCAGCGCGGCGGACCAGGTGATCGCCGTGCGGCTGACGGCCGAGACGCCGGGGTCGGTCTCGTTCACGGCCTCGTTCGGCACGCCCCAGCGCGCGACCGCGTCGAGCCCGGACGGCACGACGATCGCGCTGGACGGCCGGTCCGGCGACCAGCGGGGCATCGCGGGCTCGGTCCGGTTCCTCGCGTTGGCCAGGGCCGTCTCCACCGGCGGGAGCACCGGCAGTTCCGGCGGCGTGCTGCGGGTGTCCAACGCGGACAGCGTCACGCTGCTGATCTCGATCGGCACCAGCCACGTCGACTACCGCAACGTCGCCGGCGACTACCAGGGCATCGCCCGCGGCCGCCTCAACGGCGCGCAGGGCACGGCGTACGACGTGCTGCGCGGCCGGCACGTGGCCGACCACCAGCGGCTGTTCGGGCGGGTCACCCTCGACCTGGGGCGCACCGCGGCGGCGGACCAGCCGACCGACGTCCGGATCGCCCGGCACAACTCCACCACCGACCCGCAGTTCGCCGCCCTGCTCTTCCAGTACGGCCGCTACCTGCTGATCTCGTCCTCGCGACCGGGCACCCAGCCCGCCAACCTCCAGGGCATCTGGAACGACCAGCTGGCCCCGTCGTGGGAGTCGAAGTACACGATCAACGCCAACCTGCCGATGAACTACTGGCCGGCCGACACGACCAACCTGGCCGAGTGCCACGAGCCGGTGTTCCGCATGATCGAGGACCTGACCACGACCGGCGCCCGCACCGCGCGGGCCCAGTACGGCGCCGGCGGCTGGGTCACCCACCACAACACCGACGCCTGGCGGGGTTCCTCGGTCGTCGACGGCGCGCTCTGGGGCATGTGGCAGACCGGCGGCGCGTGGCTCGCCACCATGGTCTGGGACCACTACCTGTTCACCGGCGACACCGCGTTCCTGCGCTCCTGCTACCCCGCGGTGAAGGGCGCCGCCCAGTTCTTCCTGGACACCCTGGTCGAGGAACCGAACCTCAGGTGGCTCGTCACCAACCCGTCGAACTCGCCGGAGCTGCCCCACCACGCCAACGCGAGCGTGTGCGCCGGCCCCACGATGGACATGCAGATCCTGCGCGACCTGTTCGAGGGCTGCGCCCGCGCCTCGGAGGTGCTGGGCGTGGACACCGACTTCAGGGCACGGGTCCGCGCGACCGCCCAGCGGCTGGCCCCCACCCGGGTCGGCTCCCGGGGGAACATCATGGAGTGGCTGTACGACTGGGTGGAGACCGAGCCGAACCACCGGCACGTCTCGCACCTGTACGGCCTGCACCCGAGCAACCAGATCACCCGGCGCGGCACCCCCCAGCTGTTCGAGGCCGCCCGGCGCACCCTCCAGCTGCGCGGCGACGCCGGCACCGGCTGGTCCCTGGCCTGGAAGATCAACTTCTGGGCGCGGCTGGAGGAGGGCGGCCGGGCGCACGACCTCATCCGCTCCCTGGTGACGCCCGAGCGGCTCGCGCCCAACATGTTCGACCTGCACCCGCCGTTCCAGATCGACGGCAACTTCGGCGCGACCTCCGGCATCGCCGAGATGCTGCTGCACAGCCACAACGGCGAGCTGCACCTGCTTCCCGCGCTGCCGCCCGCCTGGCCGAACGGGAGGGTGGACGGGCTGCGCGGCCGGGGCGGGTACACGGTCGGGGCGGTGTGGAGCGGCGGCTGGGCCACCGAGCTGACCGTCACCCCCGACCGCGACGGCGTCGTCGGGGTGCGCAGCCGGGCGTTCACCGGCACCCACGAGCTGCGCGACCTGACCACCGGCGCCGCGGTGCGGCCGGAGCGGGTCGAGCCCGACCTGGTCCGGTTCACCGGGCAGGCCGGCCACACCTACCGCGTGACCTCGCAGGGCAGGCCGCCCCTGGTCGAGCCCGGGGTGAACTACCACCTGGTGGCGCAGCACAGCGGCAAGCGGGCCGACGTCAACGGCGCCTCGACCGCGGCCGGGGCCACCCTGGTCCAGTGGCCGGCCGGCGGCGGCCTGAACCAGCAGTTCGACTTCCTGCCCTCCGGCGACCACTACCGGGTGCGGGCCCGGCACAGCGGCCTGGTGCTCCAGGTCTCGGGCACCGCCGGCGGTGCCGACATCACCCAGCAGCGCGATGCCGGGACCCCGAACCAGCTGTGGCGACCGGTCGACCACGGCGGCGGCGTGGTGAGCCTGGTCAACCAGCAGAGCGGCCTGGCGATGGACGTGTGGTCCGCCTCCACCGCCGACGGCGCCCGGATCTCGCAGTGGGCGCTCACCGGCGGCGCCAACCAGCGGTTCCAGCTCCAGCGCGCCTGACCGCGATAAGCATGCTTATTTCGTGACTTACCGCGACAAAGGAGGCACCGAGAGTCAACAGGAGCTTCGACGAGCCACGACAGACGCCCCTCGCACCCCGACGCGGGACGCCTCCTCGGCCTGTAAGCTGACCGAACGGTGTTGAGCCGTCGTACTCTTCAGGTGGCCCGTCACGAAGGAGCGGCGTTGACGGATGGCGCACTCGTACCGGGGGTCTCGGCCGGCGCCCCGAACGGGCGGCTGGAGACCGGGCAGCCGGAGAGCACCCGACCGGCCGGTCCCTACCGGCCCGGCTACGAGCTGGTGGCCGAGCAGATCCTCCAGCTCATCGCCGACCTGGAGCTGAGGCCGGGCGACCGGATGCCGACCGAGAACGAGCTGGCCGCGCGGATGGGCACCAGCCGCACGGTGGTGCGGGAAGCCGTCAAGATCCTCTCCGCGATCGGGCGGGTGCGGGCGCACAAGGGCCGCGGGCTCTACGTCGCCGACGACGAGGGGATGCTCGGCTCCTCCCGCTGGGGCGGCTTCTTCCTGCCGACCAACCTCGACCACGTCTACATGCTCTTCGAGTTCCGCCGCGTGCAGGAAACCGCGGCCGGCAGGTTGGCCGCGGTCCACGCCACCCCGGCCGAGCTGCGCGCCATCGGCGCCGCCGCCGAGATGTGCCGACAGGGCCACCTGACCGACGAGGTCGCGCTGTTCGACCGGGGCGACGAGGACTTCCACCTGGCCGTCGCCACGGCGTCCCACAACCAGTTCCTCGTCGCCGCGGTGCGCGAGGCCCGCAGGCTGCAACGCCAGTCGAGCACCATCGGGCTGCGCGGCACCGTCGGCGGCCACGCGGCGGAGGCGGTCGAGGAGCACCTCGCGATCTACCACGCGATCCGCGACGGTGATCCCGAGGCCGCGGCGGCGGCCGCCGGGCTGCACCTCGACAACACCCTCCAGGACTACCGCAGCGAGATCCAGCGCCGGCTCTTCGGCTGAACCGCCGGGGGTCGGTCCGCGAGCCCTCTGGGGCCCGGACCGGCGCGGCCGCACACCTCTGGACTCCCCGCGTTGACGTGTGCTACAAATCGCATTGACGGAGCGATGTGTACGACACAAATCCGGGGTGACTACACCGGCCGCCGATCTCCGCGGTCGAGCCCCGGGAGCGCCTCACCGCCGACCGTCACCCGTCGACCCCGAATCCGAGCCGGTGCCGTGCGCCGCGCCGGCTCGACCCCGCGCACCCGGGTCCTGTCACCCCACCGTGTCCGGGGCCGACGGCACGACTCCGCGCACACCGCCGCCGCGTAATCCGATCAGTCGCCTTCAAGCGCCCCACAGGAGTGGCAATGCGACACAGGTTCGCGCGCCTGCTCTCGATCGCAGGCTGCGCGCTGGTGATGACGGGACTGGCCTCGCCACCCGCACCCGCGCACCCCGAAGGGTTCCACGTCCTGCTGTTCAGCAAGACCGCCGCCGGGGCCTACCGGCACGACTCGATCCCCGCCGGCATCACCATGTTCGAGCAGCTGGCCGCCCAGAACGACTGGGAGCTGACCAGGAGCGAGGACTCGTCGGTCTTCAACGACGCCGCGCTCGCCACCTTCGACGTGGTCGTCATGCTCCAGACCTCCGGCATGGTGTGGGACAACGACGCGCAGCGCGCCGCGGCGCAGAGGTACATGCGCGGCGGCGGCGGCTTCGTCGCGATCCACAACGCGACGGACATGAACGTCGAGCAGCAGTTCCCGTGGTGGGACCAGGTGCTCGGCGCGACCATGACGCAGCACTCGGCCACCGTGTCGGGCACCGCCAAGGTCGCCGACCGCGTTCACCCGTCCGGGGCCGGGCTGCCGGACCGGTGGACGCGCACCGAGGAGTGGTACAACTTCACCCGCTCGGTGCGGGGCAACGCGCACGTGCTGGTGACCGCGGACGAGACGACGTACGACCCCGGTTCGAGCCGGATGGGCCACGACCACCCGATCTCGTGGTGCCGCAACTTCGAGGGCGGCCGGCTGTGGGCCACCGCCATGGGCCACCAGGCGTCCGGCTACTCCGAACCGCTGTTCCGCGAGCACGTCAAGGGCGGCGTGGAGTCGGCGGGAGGCAAGGTCCAGGCCGACTGCGGGCCCACCGCGTGGAACAGCTTCGAGAAGGTGACGCTGGACGACAACACCGTGGGACCGGCGGCGCTCGACGTCGCCCGGGACGGCCGCGTGTTCTACGCGGAGTACGGCGGCAGGGTGAAGGTCCACAAGCCGGACACCCGCACCACCGTCACGGCGGCGACCCTGAGCGTCTACACCGGCGGCGAGGACGGCCTGACCGGGCTCGCCCTGGACCCGAACTTCGCCACCACCCGGTGGATCTACCTGATGTACTCCCCCGCCGGCGGCGGCGAGGACATCGCGCGGGTCTCCCGGTTCACCGTGACCGGCGACGCGCTGGACCTGTCCAGCGAGCGGGTGCTGATGAAGGTGCCGTCGTCGCGGCAGGCGCCGGAGCCCGGCCACACCGGCGGGTACATCGCGTTCGGCCCGAACGGCGACCTCTACATCGGCACCGGCGACGACGTCCAGCCGCACCGCTCCGACGGCTACGCGCCGATCGACGAGCGGCCGGGCTGGTCGAGCAACGACGTCCAGGGCACCTCGGCCAACACCAACGACCTGCGGGGCAAGATCCTGCGCATCCACCCGGAGACCAACGGGACCTACACCATCCCGGCCGGCAACATGTTCGCGCCGGGCACGGCCAGGACGAAGCCCGAGATCTACGCGATGGGCTTCCGCAACCCGTTCCGGTTCTCGGTGCACCCGACCACGGGCGCGGTCTACGCGGCCGACTACGGCCCGGACGCGGCCAACGACAACGCCAACCGCGGCCCCGGCGGGATCGTGGAGTGGAACGTCATCACCTCCCCCGGCTTCTACGGCTGGCCGTACTGCATCGGCGACAACATCCCGTTCAACGACCACAACTTCGCCACCGGCCAGTCCGGCGCCAAGTTCAACTGCGACCGGCCGGTGAACAACTCGCCCAACAACACCGGCCTGACCGAGCTGCCGGCCGCGCGCAAGGCCGACGTCTGGTACGGCAACGGCGCGAACGGCAACAGGTTCCCGGAGATGGGCAGCCCCTCGGGCGGCGAGGCCCCCGGCGCGTTCCCGGTCTACCGGTACGACGCGGACAACCCGTCCCAGACCAAGTTCCCGGCCTACTTCGACGAGACGCCGTTCTTCGGCGAGTGGGCGCGCAACCGGCTGTGGGAGTTCCGGCTCGGCCAGGACGGGAAGCTGTTGAAGATCAACGACTTCCTGGCCAACCTGAGCTTCAGGTCGCCGCTGGACGCGAAGTTCGGCCCGGACGGAGCGATGTACCTGCTCGAATGGGGCTCCGGCTACGGTCGGGACAACCCCGACTCCGGGCTCTACCGCATCGACTACCGCAGCGGCGACCGCAGCCCGGTCGCGACCGCGACGGGCACGCCCACCTCGGGTTCCTCGCCCCTGGCGGTGCGGTTCTCCAGCGCCGGCTCCGGTGACCCGGAAGGCGGCCCGGTGACCTACCGGTGGGAGTTCGGCGACGGCGGCACGTCCACCGAGGCCAACCCCGCGCACACCTACACCGCCAGGGGGCAGTTCAACGCCAAGCTCACCGTCACCGACGCGGGCGGGAAGTCCGGCGTGACCAGCGTGGTCGTGACCTCGGGCAACACCGCGCCCACGGTCGCCCTGAGCGTCCCCGACGGCGGCGTGTTCGGCTGGGGCGACACGATCCCCTACACGGTCGCGGTCACCGACCCCGAGGACGGCACGATCGACTGCGGTCGGGTGACCACCACCCCGGCGCTGGGCCACGACCAGCACGGGCACGACCTCGCGCCGATCCCCGGCTGCTCGGGCACGTTCAGGGCCGAGACCGACAGCGCGCACGCCGAGTTGAACTCGTTCTGGGTGGCGGACAGCAGGTACACCGACAGGGGCACGACCGGGGTGCCGGCGCTGGAGGGCAGCCGGAAGGTCCTGCTCCAGCCCAAGCGCAAGCAGGCCGAGCACTTCACCGGCTCCTCGGGCGTGCGGGTCGTGTCCCAGTCGGGGGCCGAGTCGGGCGGTCGGATCGGCGACATCGGCAACAACGACTGGGTCTCGTTCACCCCGTACAACTTCACCGGTGTCAACCAGGTGTCCCTCCGGCTGTCCTCGCCGGGCGGCGGTGGTTCGGTCGAGCTGCGCGCCGGTTCACCGACCGGGGCGCTGATCGCCACGGTGCCGGTGCCGAGCACCGGTGGCTGGGACGCCTACGCGAGCACGCCCGCGGTGAACGTCACCGCCCCGGGGGGCACCACGGAGCTGTTCGTGGTGTTCAAGACGGGCACGGCCAACTCCTACGACCTCGACTCGCTGACGTTGGTCGGGCCCGGGGTCGGCACACCGGGCAGCGGTGGCGCGAACCGCATCGTCGGCGTCGGCGGCAAGTGCGTCGACGTCAACAGCGGCAGCACCGCCGACGGGGCCAAGGTCCAGCTGTGGACCTGCAACGGCGGCGCGAACCAGACGTGGACGCGCTCCGGGCAGACCCTCCGGGCCCTGGGCAAGTGCCTGAACGTCAGCGGCGGCAGCACCGCCGACGGCGCGCCGGCGCAGCTGTGGACCTGCAACGGCTCCGCCGCGCAGAACTGGGAGGTGCGGTCCGACGGCACGATCCGCAACGGCGGCAAGTGCCTCGACGCCAACGGCGGCAGCACCGCCGACGGCACCCAGCTGATCACCTGGACCTGCAACGGCGGCGCCAACCAGCGGTGGGCGCTGTCCTGAACGGGCGGTCCGCGGCTCCGGCACGCGCCGGGGCCGCGGACCGCGTCGGCCTGAAGAGGAGCAACGCCATGGGCAGGACCACACCGGTGGCTCGGGCACGGTTCCGGTGGACCTCGGCCGCGGCCCTGATCACCACGTTCGCCCTCGGGTTCGCCGTCGCGTTCGTGGTCGGCTCGTGGACCTCGGGCCCGGACGCGACGCAACGCCGGATCGCCGAACTGGAGCAGGAGGAGGCGCGGCGCGACATCGCGCAGGTCGAGGCGTTGATCGACCTGGCCCGGGGCGGCCGGGAACGCCTGACCCCGGTGCTGCGGGCCATGGCGGGGGCGTCTCCCCCCGGCGACGCCGCGCCTCCGACCGCGCCCACCGCCGAAGAGGTGCGCGGCTGGCGGGAGGTGGTCGCCGGAGAGGTGCGGCGGTACGAGGAGACGCCGTCGGCGGGCAACGGGGTGAACGTCGCCCGCACCGGGATGCGGACCGCCGTCCAGCAGCTCGCCGCCGCGGTCGACGGCTTCGCCGCGGCGACCACCGCCCCCGAACCCCTGGCGTCCGACCTCCTGGCCCTGGCCGGCGCGCAGCGCGCGCTGGCGGTGCGGGCCTGGTCGGTCGCCGCGCTCCAGCTGGACGTGATCAGCGTCGACGCCGGCAAGGGGCACGTGCACGTCCAACTGCCGGCCGGACCGGGCTCCGACGCGCTCCCGGCCGACACCGTGCCCGAGGGCACCGGATGACGCAGCGCGAGGACCCGCGGCCGTCCCACCCCCGGGGGGACGGCCGCGGGTCCGCCGTCAGGTGCGGTCGGGGTCGTCCAGCGGACCGTGGTCGAACCAGTCGAACCACGCGGTGCCCTCGGTGACGTACATGCCGATCACCCGCCCGGTGAACCCGGTGGCCACCTCCGTGGACAGGTACCTGCCGTCCAGCTCGGCCAGCGGTTCCGGGTCCTCGCCGACGTGGAAGGCGAGGTAGTCGGGCGCGGCGACGTGCAGGCCCGACCTCCCCTCCTCCCCGTCGGTCCACCTCCGGCTCGAACGGGTGGTGATCACGAGGGTCACCGGGCCCGGGACGACCGGGCGCGTGGCCACCACCTGGCGCAGGGGGCCGATGCGGGCGATGACGGCGGCCTGCCCGTCGGCCACCTCCAGGTCGTAGTGGTGGCCCTCGTCCAGGCGAACCGACAGGCCGGCGCGACCGGGGCCGTGGTCGAGCAGCACCGCGGTCCGGCTCTCGGGGTGCTGCTGACGCCGGCCGACGAAGGTGCAGCCGGGCCGGTCCAGGGTGGGGCCGGTGGCGTGCAGGGCGAGCCACCCCGGCCGCTCGGCCAGCGACCAGGAACCGTCCGGGCGCGACCGGGGCGAGATCCACTGCGGGGCGAGCCCGGGTGCGTCGAAGTCGTCCCGCTGCGGGGTGGCCCGGAGCGGCCGCGCACCGCTCGGCGCCCGTTCCCGGAGGTTCACGGGGCCGACGCGCGGCCAGCCGTCCTCCCACCGCACGGGGGTGAGGAAGGTCTCCCGCCCCAGGACGTGGAACTTGGGGCTGTACCCGACCGGGCGGGTGGCCAGCAGGACCATCCACCACTCCCCGTCCGGCGTGGTGACGAGGTCGGCGTGGCCGGTGCTCTGGACCGGGTGGTTCGTGCTCCGGTGGGACAGGACCGGGTTGACCGGCGCCGGCTCCCAGGGGCCCCGGGGCGAACGGGCCCGCGCCACGGCGACGGTGTGGCCGCGCTCGGTGCCGCCCTCGGCGATCAGCAGGTACCACCACTCCCCGACGCGGTACAGGTGGGGCGCCTCCGGCCACTGCAACCCGGTCCCGGCCCAGGCGGGGGACGGTCCCTCCAGCACCTTCCCCGCCTCGGGGTCGACGCGGGCGACCTGCACGCCGTGGAAGCTGGGCCCGTGGGCGCCGGCGAAGGCGCACCAGCAGTTGCCGTCCTCGTCCCAGGCCAGGTCGGGGTCGATGCCGGGCAGGTCGAGCCACACCGGGTCCGACCAGGGGCCCTCGGGGCGCTCGGCGGTGACCACGAAGTTGCCGCCGTGCGAGACGTTCGTGGTGATCATCCAGAACCGGCCGTCGTGGTGCCGGATCGTGGGGGCGTAGATGCCGTCGGAGGCCATCGCGTCGGCCGGCAGCGGCAGCTGGGACGGGCGGTCCAGCACGTTGCCGACCTGCCGCCAGTTCACCAGGTCGCGGCTGTGGAAGAGCGGCACGCCCGGGAAGTACTCGAAGCTGGAGCACACCAGGTAGTAGTCCTCCCCCACCCGGCACACGCTGGGGTCGGGGTGGAAACCGGGGATCACGGGGTTGTCGTAGGACGACGCCTCGGGCTTCGGTGGGATCATGGTTTTCCTCGTTGTGCGGGGGTTTCAGCCCTTGAAGGCGCCGTCGAGAATTCCGGCGACCATGCGGCGGCCGACCAGGACGAACAGCGCGACGAGCGGGATGGTGGCCAGGAAGGAGCCGGACATGGCCAGCCCCAGGTCGACGTCGTAGCTGTTCTGGAGGGCCTTGATGGCGATCTGGGCGGTGTAGCGCTCGGGCGACTTGAGCACGATGAACGGCCAGAGGAAGTCGTTCCAGGCGGTGACGAACCCGAACAGGCCGAGCACGAACGCGGCCGGGCGCACGATCGGGAAGGCGATGCGCCAGAACACCTGCCAGGTGCTCGCGCCGTCGATGCGGGCGGCCTGCATCAGCTCGTCGCTGATGGTGGCGGTGATGTGCTGGCGCATCCAGAAGATGCCGAACGCGCTGGCCAGGCCGGGCACGATCAGGGCCTGCAACGTGTCCACCCAGCCCAGCTCCGACATGATCATGTACTGCGGGATGACCGAGAGCTGGGTGGGCACGGTCATGGTGAGCACGACGACCAGGAAGAGGGTGTTGCGGCCGGGGAAGCGCAGCTTGGCGAAGGCGAACCCGGCCAGCGCGCACAGCAGCGCCTGGCCGACGCCGATGGCGGTGGCCACGGCGAGGCTGTTGAGCAGCGCCTGCACGAACGGCACCGTGTCCAGCACCAGGCCCACGAGGTGGAAGAAGTTGCCGCCCGGCACGACCTCGGGCGGCATCCTCGTCGCCGTCGCGGTGTCGTTCGTGGCGACGATGAACATCCAGTACAGGGGGAACAGGCAGGCGGCGGTGGCCGCGGACAGCAGCAGGTAGGTCCACCACCGGACCCGGCCGGGGCCGCGGCCCCGCCTCGTGGTGCCCGTCATCGGTCCGCCTTGATCCGGCCGGCCAGCAGGTAGTTGACCGCGGCGATCACCACGACCATGGCGAACAGCGCCACCCCGATCGCCGAGCCGTAGCCGAACTCGAACTGCCCGAAGCCCTGCTCGTAGAGGAACAGCGTCAACGTCTGGCACTGCCGCACCGCGCCGCAGGTCAGCGGCGCGCCCGAGGCGATCAGCAGCGGCTCGGTGAAGATCTGCAACCCGCCGATGGTCGAGGTCACCACGGTGAAGATGATCACCGGTCGCAGCGAGGGGACGGTGATGTGGCGGAACCGCTGCCACGGCCCCGCGCCGTCGATGGCCGCGGCCTCGAAGACCGCGCGGGGCACCGCCTGCAACGAGGCCAGGTAGAGCAGCGTGGTGTAGCCGAACCACCGCCAGGTCACCATCGTCGCGATGAGCACGTGGCTGCCCCAGGTGGACTGGACGAAGTCCACCGGTTCGACCCCGACCAGCCCGAGCAGCCAGTTGAGCAGCCCGTAGTCGCGGTCGAACAGCTGCGCGAACACGATCGCCGTGGCCGCCACCGAGGTGATGTACGGGACCAGCACCGCCATCCGGAAGAACAGCGCGAACCGCAGCCGGGCGTGGTTGAGCACGTGCGCCAGCACCAGGGCCAGCAGCAGCTGCGGCACCGTGGACAGCGCCCAGATGCTCACCGTGTTGCCGGCGGCGTTCCAGAACCGGGGGTCGGCGAACATCCGGGTGAAGTTGTCCACGCCGATGAACACCTGGTCGCCGATGGGGTTCCAGTCGAACAGCGCCACGTAGAACGTGAAGGCGAACGGGAACAGCCCGAACACCCCGAAGATGACGAAGAACGGGGCGATGTAGGCGTACGGCGCCAGGCGCTCGCGCAGCCCCCGCGCCCCGGGGGACGCGGGGGGCGGCAGCGCGGCGGAGGGCGCCGGGGTGAGCGTGGCGGTCACGGTGGTCACTCGCCGATGGCGGTCTTGATGTTGCGCACCGCGTCGTCCCACGCCGTGGCCGGGTTCCCGCCGCTCTGCTCGACGTTGGTGATGGCGTTGAGGAACTCCTGGCCGATGGCGGCGCTGTCGGGGCCGATGTAGAACGGCTTCAGGCCCAGCAGCGAGTCGGTGTAGATCGTGCCGGTCGGCGCGTCGGAGAAGAACGGGTCCTTGGAGTCGGTGAGCTCGGCGTCCTGGTAGACCGAGGGCGTGGAGGGCAGCGCACCGACGCGGGCGAAGTGCTCCAGCTGCCCCCGGGGCGACTGCATCTCCCTGATGTAGTCCCAGGCGGCCTGGGGGTTCTTCGCGCGCTTGGGGATGGCCAGGTAGCTGCCGCCCCAGTTGCCGGAGTTCCCGGGAATCCGGGCGATGTCCCACTTGCCCTTGGTGTCGGGAGCGGTGCTGCGGATGCTGTTGAGCATCCACGACGGCGCGGACACGGCGGCGTACTGCCCCTGCGCCATGCCGGCGCTCCACGCGGTCTCGAACGAGGACTGCCCGGCGGTGATCCCGGCCGTGGCCGCCTCGATGCCGAGGTCGAACGCCGCCTTCACCTGCGGGTTGGTGCTGTAGACCAGCTTGCGGTCCTCGCTGTAGTACTTCTCCGAGACCTGGTTGACCGCCTGGTAGAACACGCTGGTCGCCGCGTTGTCGGTGAACGCCTTGCCGGTGGCCTGCTTGTAGCGCTTCCCGGTCTCGATGAACGCCTCCCACGTCGGCCAGAGCGCGCTCACGGCCTCGCGGTCGGTGGGCAGCCCGGCTTCGGCGAACAGGTCGGTCCGGTACGCCACGGCCATGCCACCCACGTCGGTGGGGACGCCCAGCACCTCACCGCCCTCGGCGACGCTCTGCTTCCACACCCAGTCCAGGTAGTCGCCCTTGACGTCGTCGGCGCCCAGCGTCCGCAGGTCCACGAAGTTCTGCGGCTGCTCCACGAACTGCGGCAGGTTGTCGCCCTGGATCAGCACCAGGTCCGGCACCTTCCCGCCGGCCAGGGCGGTGGTCAGCGACTGGGCGGTCTCGGTCGAGGTGCCCACCTCGGTCAGCTTGATCCGGACGTCCGGGTGCTTCGCCTGGTACGCGTCCACGGTCAGCTTCTGGTTGATGGCGGCGAAGGACCAGAACTCGAACGACTTGCCGTCCCCCTCCCCGCCGCCGCCCCCCGTGCCGGGTGAGCAGGCGGCGACCAGGGCCAGGGCCGCGGTGGCGCAGAGCAGGGGCAGGCGAAGTGTCACGACGCTTCTCCAAGGTTGTGCGGGAACAGGGGCTCCGCCACCGGGCAGCCGACCACCGCGGGTCGGCGGTGGCGCGGAAACCGGGTCGCACCCGACGAATCGTTCGGGCCGAAACTTTCGACCCAAGCTCCGATTGTTAGCGCTCACGACAGTAAGCTGTGTCACAACCGTCGTCAAGAACCCTGGCAATACCCGGTTTCCGCGTGGAGAAGCGCTCCCGGCGCAGGCCCGGCACCTCCGATTTGTGAGCGCGAACTTCCTAAGTTTGACGAGGTAACGAACTCCGCGGCACCCGCTACGCGGTGAACTGCCACCAGTTGACGTTGAACAGGTAGCCGCTGCCGCCGGTGAACCGGAGGTTGAGGTCGCGGGTGCCCGTCGCGCCGCTGATCGGGCACGAGACCGTGGTCCAGTTCTGCCAGCCGCCGGTGCCGGGAACACCGCAGCGGCCCACCACCGCACCGCTCGGGCCGTCCAGCCGGACCTCGATCGTGCCGCCGGCCGCGCCCGAGGCGACCCGCGCGCTGAAGGACCTCGCGCCCCCGCCGAACGCGACGCCCTTGACCTTGACGTTGTCGCCGTTCTCGATCCAACCGATGTTCATCCCGCCCTCGGAGGAGGGTTCGGTCTCGATGCCGGAGCCCCAGGCGATGGTCTCGGCCTCCTGGCGGACGTAGGGGTTGAGGGTGCCCGCCTGCGGTGCTCCACCCGTGGTCATGGTGATGGTCGGGATGGTGCCGTCGGCGTTGTAGGCGAACCTCTCCACCGCCACGGACCGGGTGAAGCCGCCACCGCCCGGCAGGGCCCCGTTGTGGTAGAAGAAGTACGAGCCGCCCTTGAAGTCCACGATGCCCGCGTGGTTGGTGAAGCTGCTGCCCTGGGTGGGCATGACCGTGCCGCGGTAGGTCCAGGGCCCGGTCGGGCCGGGCGCGGTGGAGTAGGCGATGAACTCCGAGCAGCACTTCGCCGCGAACACGTTGTAGTACAGGCCGTTGCGCTTGTAGACCCAGGGCCCCTCCTCGTAGAGGGTGGGCCGGGCGGCGTCACCGGTGCGGGTGCCGAACCCGGCCGTGGTCAGCGGGATCCGGGTCGGGCTGCCGGAGAACGAGGTCATGTCGGCGTTGAGCCGCACGTACCAGAGGTTCGGGTTGCCCCAGTACAGGTACGCCTGACCGGTGTCGTCGATGAAGACGGTCGGGTCGATCTCGCCGTTCTCCACCAGCGGGCGGCCGATGGCGTCGCGGAACGGGCCGGTGGGGCTGTCCGCGACCCCGACGCCGATGGCCATCCGGCCGGTGGCCCGGTTGACCACGGGCACGTACCAGTAGAACTTGCCGTTGCGCTCGATCGCCTGCCCGGCCCACGCGTCCTTGCTCGCCCAGGAGAACGTCCCCACGTTCATCGGCGCGCCGTGGTCGGTCCAGTTCACCATGTCGTCGGAGGACCAGACCCGCCACTCCTTCATGGTGAACCAGGTCGAGCCGTCCTCGTCGTGCCCGGTGTAGAGGTACACGCGTCCGTTGTGGACGAGCGGTGCCGGGTCGGCGGTGTGGATGTGCTGCACGATCGGGTTGTCCGCCTCGGCGATCGCGGGCGTGAGCGCCAGGGCGCAGACGATCGCCGCGAGCAGGGCGCCCACGCGCCGCGGGAGCGACGAGGACAACGGCGTCGATTTCATGACGAGCCTCCAAGGGGGGCGTAGGTCCGCCGGGGGGATGGGGCGGCGGTCACCCGGCAGGGAAGAGCCGGTCGCGGTGGTCGAACCAGTCGAACGCCGCGACGCCGCGGGTGACGTACATGCCGACGACCCTCCCGGCGAGGCCGCCGGCGATCCCGGGCGACAGGTACCGCCCGCTCAGCTCGGCCAGGGGGCCGGGGTCGTCGTCGACGTGGAACGCGATGGTGTCGGGCCCGGCGGGCTCGACACCCGCGGGTTCGTCGGTCGGCCGCACGAACGACGGCGGCACGAGGTCGGTCGTGCGGGTGACGATGGTGAGGGTGACCGGCCCCGGGCGGACGGTCCGGCTCGCCACGACCTGGCGCACCGGGCCGATCCGCGCGACCACGTCCACCCTGCCCGCCGCGACCTCGAAGTCGTAGTGGTGCGCCTCGTCGCACCGGATGCTCAGGCCCGCCCGAGCGCTGCCCGGCTCCAGGCGGGCCGAGACCCGCGAGTCCGGGTGCTCCAGGCGGCGGCCGAAGAACGTGCAGCCGGGGCGGTCGAGGGTGTCGCCGGTGGCGCGCAGCGTCAGCCAACCGGGGCGTTCGGCCAGCGACCACGAGCCGTCCGGGCGCTCGCGCGGGGATATCCAGCACGGGGCGAGGGTGAACCCGTCGAAGTCCTCGCGCGCCGGGATCGACGGCAGCGGGTGCCGCGCCACGTGCTCGGGCGCGGCAACCCCCTCCTCCCCGACGACGGGCCACCCGTCCTCCCAGCGCACGGGCAGCAGGGCCGCGTCCTGCCCGAGCACCTCGGGAGCCGGGCGGCGCGCTCCCGGCAGCACCAGCCACCAGGCCCCGTCCGGCGTGCCGACGAGGTCCGCGCGGCCGGCGCCCCGCCTCGGCCGGGAGGTGCCGCCGAGGGCGCCCGGCGCGGGTTCGAACGGCCCGCGGGGAGTGCGCGCGCGGGCGACGACGAGCCCGTGGCGCCCGGCGGACAGCAGGTACCACCAGTCGCCCGCCCGGTGCAGGCGCCACCCTCCCCGGTCGTCGGGGCCGCTGCCCGACCACGCCCGCCACGGCCCCTCCACCACCGCCCCGGTGCCGGGGTCGAGGCGGGCCACCCGACCGTCGGGCGTGGTGCACCAGCACGTGCCGTCCCCGTCCCAGGCCAGGTCGGGGGCGCCGCCGGGCAGGTCGAGCCACACCGGGTCCGACCACGGCCCGAGCGGGTGGTCCGCCGTGACGAGGAAGGCTCGGCCCGTCGACGCGTTGCCGGCGACCACCTGGAACCGGCCGGCGTGGTGGCGGATCGTCGGGGCGTGGATCCCGCGCGACGCGGGTGCGTCGGCGCGCAGCAGCACCTGCTCCGGCCGGGCGAGGACGTTGCCGATCTGCCGCCAGCGCGCCAGGTCGCGGCTGTGGAAGATCGGCACGCCCGGGAAGTACTCGAAGCTGGAGCACACCAGGTAGTAGTCCTCCCCCACCCGGCACACGCTGGGGTCCCGGAGGGAGCCGGCGATCGCGGGCCTGCGGTGGGTGAGCACGGTGCTGCTCCCGGGGTCGGCGGGTGGTGGGTCGACGGGTGTGGGCCGCACCTGGTCAGACGCGGGTCCACCGCTGGTTGGCCTGCCCGTTGCAGGTCCAGAGGACCAGGGTCGACCCGTTGGCGGTGCCCGCCTGGTTGACGTCGAGGCAGAGCCCGGACTGGACGTTGCGCACGGAACCGTCCGCCTGGAACGCCCAGCGCTGGTTGGCCTGGCCGTTGCACGGCCAGATGATCACGCGGGTGCCGTTGGCGGTGCCCTGGTTGTGCGCGTCCAGGCACTTGTCGCCGAAGACGCGGACCTCACCGTTCGCCCACGTCGTCCACAGCTGGTTGGCCGCGGTGTGGCAGTCCCAGACGAGGGTGGCGGCCCCGGAGGCGGTGGAGGCGTTGTCCACGTCCACGCAGCGGCCCGAGCCGGCGCCGCGCAGGCGCGAGGTCGTGGCCGCCGCCGGCGTGCCGCCGGCCACCCGGAAGACGGCCGAGCCGTGCGCGGGGACGTTCGCCGAGATCGAGCCCGAGGTCGTGGAGGTGCCGCCGGTCCACAGGTCGGTGAGGGCGAAGGAGCCACCGGTCAGGCCGACCTGCGCCGCGGTGGTGGTGATGGTGGCGGCGCCGCCGCCCCGGTTGATCAGGCCGACCGCGACCGAACCGTCCGACAGGGCCTTGGCGAACACCTCGGTGTTGCCGTCGTCGCGCACGCGCCTGCCGCCGGCGCCGAGGCGGTCCTGGTTCACCGCGATCAGCCGCGGGTTGCGCAGGGTGGCGCTGATGTCGGCCGACATGGAGCGGATGTCGTTGCCCGCCATGAGGGGCGAGGCCATCAGCGCCCACAGGGCGAAGTGCGTGCGGGACTCGGTGAGGGTCAGGCCGGGTCGACCGACGACGAGCATGTCGGGGTCGTTCCAGTTGCCCGGACCGGTCTGCGCGGCCAGCGGCGCGGTGACGTCGAGGACGTTCCCCACGCCCATCGGGTAGCTGTTGGTGTTGCCGTTCTGCCAGATGTCGAGCAGGTCCTCCGTGGTGCGCCACAGGTCGGCGACCTCGCCCCAGTCGTACTTGTCACCGGTCGGCGCGTGGAAGCTGTTGGAGTTGATGCTGTAGACGATCGGGCGGCCGGTGGCGCGCAGCGCGTCGCGCATGATGGTGAACCGGGCGATCTGCTCGTCACGGGTGCCGGCGCCGGAGCACCAGTCGTACTTGAGGTAGTCCACGCCCCACGAGGCGAACGACCGGGCGTCCTGGACCTCGTGCCCCTTGCTGCCGGTGGAGCCGGGGTGCGTGCCGACGCCCTGCGCGCAGGTCTTCTCGTTGGGCGCCTGGTAGATGCCGAACTTCAGGCCGCGGGCGTGGATGTAGTCGCCCAACGCCTTCATGCCGCTGGGGAACTTCGTCGGGTGTGCCCGCAGGTTGCCCGCGCTGTCGCGGTTCGGGTCGAACCAGCAGTCGTCCACCACCACGTACTGGTAACCGGCATCCCGCATCCCGGAGGAGACCATCGCGTCGGCGGCCTGCCGGACCTGCGCCTCGGTGATGCCGCAACCGAAGCTGTTCCAGCTGTTCCAGCCCATCGGCGGGGTGAGCGCCGGGCTGCCGGGCGCCGCCTGGGCGACGGGTGCGGCGACGGGGGCCGCGGTGAACGCGCCCAGCGCCACGAGGGCGGACGTGGCGAGGTGGAGGAGTCGTCTGCGTGCACGGGTGGGCATCTTCGCCTCTTTCGTCGGACGACGCGGGGGCGCGGCGGGGAGGCCGTGCCGGGGCGTGGCGGTGCTTCGCCGGCGGACGGGTGGTCGGCGGCGGTGCGGGCCGGTGCGGGCGGCGGAGGCGCACCGGGGGTCGGGGAGCGGGTCGGTGGGCGTGCGAGAGCCGGCCGGGTGCGCCGTCGAACGGGGCGAGGGGTTCGGCTCGGGGGTGGTGCCGCGTTCGGCGGGACCGGACGCGGGTCAGCGCCTTCAGCCGGGACGAACGCGGGGCGACGCGTTCGGCGGGGTCGAACGCGGATCGACGCGTTCGACGGCGGGCCGAACGCGGGTCAGCGCGTTCTTCGATGACCGCGTCCGGCGGAGGACCCGCGTCCGGCGGAGGACCGGCAGGGGGCGGCGGTCGGTGCCGCCGGGCTTCGTCGCATCGCGGTTCCCCACGTCGTCGTTGACGGCGCTCGTGGTGCGCGCTCGGCGGGGCGGTATCGCGCCGGGAGCGGAGCGGCCGGGGTGGTCAACACCCATACAACTACGTCCCGACAACGGGGTCAAAGCTAAAGTTGTGAGCGCTAACTTTAGCGACTTCTTCCGAGCCGAACGCCGGCAACAATACTGCTGATCGGAATAACAGCAGCTAGAAGGCACAGTAGAGAAAGTTGCTCCGTTCAGCCCATTGAACAGCACGCACTCATCGTTTCGGCTTGTGAGCGTGAACAGAGCTCCTGCGGCGGCCCTACCGCGACGGCGCGCGCAGGGGTTTGACCGACTCGCCGGGCACGACGGACATGGGGACGCGGTGCACGACGGGGGCGGCCCGGGACCGCGCGCGCCGTTCTGGCGTCGCGAAGAGCACCTCCACCGCCCTCACCCCCAGTTCGTGGTGCGGCAGGGCGATGGTGGTGAGCCTCGGTCGCACCCAGGAGGCGATGGGGTGGTCGTCGAAGGAGATCACGGAGACGTCGTCCGGCACGGACAGCGCGGCGTCGGCGAGCGCCTGGTAGGCGCCGAGGGCGAGTCGGTCGTTGAAGCAGACCAGGGCCTTCGGGCGGTGCCGGCGCAGGACCTCCCGGGTGGTCCCGTAGCCGTTCTCCGGCATCCACTTCGGGCAGGGGTGCGCGCTCGCCACCTCGACGCCCGCGGCGTCGAACACCTGCCGCAGGCCGATCAGGCGTTCCTGCGCGGCGATGCTGTTCGGGGGTACGTCGTCGAGCCCGGGACCGGCGCCGACCAGGTGGACGCCCTCGCGGTGGCCCGCGTCGACGAGGACCCGCGCGGCGGCGCGACCGGCCTCCACCTCGTCGGGCAGCACGGCCGGCAGGGACGAGTACGCCGCGGGCAGGGCGTTGAGGAGGACCGCCGGGCCCTGGTCCAGGCCCTCGGGCACGACGACCTTCCGGGTGTACATCGCCGCGAAGACGATGCCGTCCACCCGGCGGTCGTGCATCGCCTCGACCAGGGCGCGCTCGACGTCGGGATCACCGCCGCTCTCCCCGATGAACAGCATGAAGCCCCGCCGGTGGGCGGCCTCCATGGCGCCCCTGATCATGTTCCCGGCCAGCAGCGAGGACGCCACGGTGTCGGACACGAACCCGATCGTCCGGGTGCGCCCCGTGCGCAGGCCGACCGACAGGGTGTTGCGCCGGTACCCCAGCTCCTGCGCGGTCGAGCGCACCCGGCGCTCCACCTCCTCGGAGATGCGCAGGTCCCTCCCGCGGCCGGAGAGCACGAGGGACACCGTGGTGGTCGAGACACCGGTCGCCCTGGCCACGTCGGCCAGCGTGATGCGTCGCTGCCCCAAGGTCGCCCTCCGTCCTCAAAGGACATACGATGTCCTTGACACCGGAACGCCCGGCTCGAAACCCCGGCAGGCTAACACGATTTAGCTCGATCGAGGAGAGGCCGTTGCCCCGTCCACGCAGGTCCGGTCCACACGCGATCGCCGTCGCCGCGCTGGCCTCGGCGCTCCTGGTCGGCTGCTCGGCCCCCGGCGGCGACCACCCGGTCGCCACGTCGACGACCGCGGTGCCCGCACCGGGCTGCGGCACCGACCCGGTGGTGCTGCGGGCCCGCTTCGAGACCGGCTTCCCCCTGGCGAGGGCCCTCACGGACGAGTTCACCCGGCAGCACCCGACCGTGACGTGGGAGGTGCGCGAGGAGCAGTTCGCGGTGCTGGCGCGCAACGCGCCGCGCCTGCTGGCCGACCACCCGCCGGACCTGGTCCGGCTGCCCCAGGTGTCCGACCTGGCGGGCGACGGCCTGCTGCTCGACCTCGACGGCTACGCCGCGGAGTTCGGCTGGGACGACTGGCCCGCGGCGCAGCTCCGGCAGATGCGCGTCGGCCCGGGTGGCCGGCCGCGCGGCGAGGGCCCGCTGTACGCGATGGGGTTCTCCACGAGCGTGACCGGGGTGTTCTACAACCGGGACCTGGCCGCGCGGATCGGGTTCCGCGAGCCCGCGACGCTGGCGGAGTTCGACGACGCCCTGGCCAGGGCGAAGGACGCGGGCATCACGCCCCTGGCCGGGTTCAACGCGGGAGCGACGGCCGGCCTCGTGTTCCCCCTCCAGAGCCTCATGGCCGCCTACGGCTCCCCGTCGGCGATCGACAGCTGGACCTTCCAGGAACCCGGGGCGAGGATCGACACGCCGGCGAACACCGAGGCCGCGCGGCACCTCCAGCGGTGGCTGCGCGCCGGGTACTTCGACGCCGACCTCAACGCCACCGACTACGCGCGGATGCTCGACCGGTTCGCCTCCGGCCGGGCGCTGTTCATGGTCAACGGCGACTGGGAGTCCGCGGTGCTCGACCGGCGGATGCCCGGCCGGGTCGGCTTCTTCCTCGCGCCGCCGGTGCGGGCCGGTGACCGGCGGGCCGCGATGTCCGGTCCCCCGACCTTCGCCGTCCCGGCCCGCGCCGCGCACCCCGGCTGCGCCGCGTTCTTCCTGAACTGGGCGGTCACCGACCGCGTGGCGCGCGGGATCACCGTGCGGGTCGGCGGGGCGCTCCCCCTCGGACCGGGCGACGCCGACCGGCCGCCGGTCGAGCCCGGATCGGTCACGGCGGCCACGCTCGCCGCCGCCGCCGCGGTGGTCGCGGACGGCACGGGCATGGACTTCGTCGCCAACGCCACCGGCGCCGTCCTGGCCGAGAGCTGGACCCCGGGCCTCCAGGAGCTGGCGGCGGGCGAGCGGACGCCGGAGGAGCTGCTGCGGCGGGTGCAGGCCGACTACACCGACCAGGTCGGCGGGTGAGGACGCGGTGTCGCGGCTGGTCGGCTGGCTGTTCGTGCTGCCGGCGCTGGCGGTGTACGCGGTGTTCGTGCTGCGGCCGCTGGCCGCCACGGTCCGGTACTCGCTGTACCGGTGGGACGGGGTCGGCCCGGCCACCTGGGTCGGCTGGGACAACTACCGCGCGGTGCTCACCGACCCCGACCTGTACGGGGCCATCGGCCACGCCCTGGTGCTGGTCGTGCTCTTCACCGGCGTGCCGGTGCCGCTGGGCCTGCTGGCCGCCGCGGTGATCCGGCGCGCCGCGGCCGGCCGGTCGGTGCGGGTGGTGCTGCTCCTGCCCCAGGCGGTGCCGCTGGTGGCGGCGGGGATCGCGTGGAGCCTGCTGCTGTCGTCCACGGGGGCGGTGAACCGGCTGCTGGCCGCGGTGGGGCTGGGCGGGGTGACGCGGGCGTGGCTGGGCGACTCGTCCACCGCGCTGGCGGCGGTGGGGGCGATCGGGGCGTGGGTGCTGCTCGGCCTGTGCACCACCCTGCTGCTGGCGGGGGCGGAGCGGATCGACCCGGCGCTCTACGAGGCGGCGCGGCTCGACGGCGCGGGCTTCCGGCAGGAACTCCGGGTGGTCGTGCTGCCCGGTGTGCGCCGTGAGCTGGGCGTGTGCGCGACCGTGACGGCGATCGCGGCGCTGGCGAGCTTCGACGTCGTCTACGCCACCACCCAGGGCGGGCCGGGCAACGCCACGTCGGTGCCGGGTCTGGAGGTGTTCTCCCTGGCGTTCGCGCGGCGCGAGGTGGGGCTCGCGTCGGCGCTGGCCGTCGTCCTCGTGGTGCTGGTCCTCGCGGTGGTGGCGCCCGCGCTGCGGCGGTCGCGATGACCCCCGGGCGGTGGGAGCGGGCCGCGGGCGGGCTGGTGCTGTCCGTCCTGGTGGTCGTGACGCTCGTGCCGTTCGCCGAGCTGTTCGTGACCGCGCTGCACCCGCCGGGTACCTACCCGCCCGGCCTGACCTGGCCGAGCGACCCGCACTGGTCGAACTTCGCCACGGCGTTCCGGTCGGGGCGGGTGCTCGACCTGCTGACCTCCAGCGGGCTCGTCGCGCTCGGCGTGGTCCCGCTGACCCTCGCCCTGGCCGCGCCGGCGGGCTACGCGCTCGGGCACCTGCGCTTCACCGGTCACCGCGTGGTGTCCGGGCTGTTCGCGGTCGGGCTGGTGCTGCCGGTGGAGGCCGTCGTCACGCCGCTCTACCACCAGGTGCGGGACCTGGGCCTGCTCGACACCCGGTGGGGCCTGGTGTCGGCGCTGGTCGCGGTGCACCTGCCGATCGCGGTGCTCTGGCTGCGGGCGCACTTCGCCGGTGCGCCGCCGGAGCTGTCCGACAGCGCGCGGCTGGACGGCGCGGGGCCGTGGCAGGCGTTCCGGCGGGTGCACCTGCCCCTGGCCCGACCCGCGGTGTCGTCCCTGGCGATCCTGCTGTTCACCTGGACGTGGAACCACTTCCTGCTGGCGATCGTGCTGGTCGACGACCCCGCGCGGCGCACGGCGGCGGGCGCGCTCGACGCGTTCCAGGGGCGGTGGGGCACGGACGTGCCCCTGCTGTGCGCCGGGTCGCTCCTCCTGGTCGCGCCGCTGCCGGTGGTGTTCGCGCTGGCGCACCGCCGCCTGTCCGCGGATCTGGTCCGGGCGACGTCCCCCGTGCCGCGCCGCCGGGTCGGGCGGGGTGCGACCGGCGCGGGCGGGGCGATCCGCCGGGCGGTGCGGTAACCACCGCGGCAATTGCGCGTCAACACCTGTCCGAAGCTAAAAATGTTTGCGCTAACTTTAGCTGATTGGGTGGCATTCACCGCCGACCACCGGTTACCCGCAGGGACCGGGCCACCTGCACGAAACATTTTCGTTACGTCTTGACCGGCTGTGCGCCATCGTTCACAGTCTGATGGGCACGATGCGCGCCCGTGGTGATGCCCGCCGAACCCCCCCGCCGTTCGATTTGCGGAAAGGAAGTCCGAGCTCCACGTTGTTAACGCTAACAGATGCGGGCGCGTGGTCGGTCACCTGGTGCGGGCGTCGGTGAAGTGCCCCTGCCACCGCGGTAGCCAAGGCACGCGGTGTGCCGATCCGAAGGACACGTGATGAACCATTCGACACGAGCGGTCATTCGGCCGACGCCCCCGCGTCGGCCGAGAACAACGGCGTTGCTGCTCGTCGCGGGACTCGTCGCCACCAGCATGACGGTGGCGTTCAGCGGCCAGGCCCTGGCCGGCACGACGCTGGGGGCCTCGGCGGCGGAGAAGGGCCGGTACTTCGGCGCCGCCGTCGCGGCCGGGAGGCTCGGCGACTCGACCTACGTGAACCTCCTGAACAGGGAGTTCAACAGCGTCACCGCCGAGAACGAGATGAAGATGGACGCGACCGAGCCCAACCAGGGCCAGTTCACGTTCACCAACGGCGACCGGATCGTCAACCACGCCACCGCCCGCGGCATGAAGGTCCGCGGCCACACCCTGGCCTGGCACGCGCAGCAGCCCGGCTGGATGCAGCGCATGGAGGGTTCCGCCCTGCGCTCGGCGCTGGTGAACCACGTCTCCCGGGTCGCCTCCTACTACCGGGGCAAGGTCTTCACCTGGGACGTGGTGAACGAGGCGTTCGCGGACGGCAGCGGCGGCGGCCGGCGGGACTCCAACCTCCAGCGCACCGGCAACGACTGGATCGAGGTCGCCTTCCGCACCGCCCGCGCCGCCGACCCGGGCGCGAAGCTCTGCTACAACGACTACAACATCGACAGCTGGTCGGCCGCCAAGACCCAGGGCGTCTACCGCATGGTGCAGGACTTCAAGTCCCGCGGCGTGCCCATCGACTGCGTGGGCCTCCAGTCGCACTTCGGCACGAGCATCCCCGGCGACTACCCGACCACGATCCAGCGCTTCGCCGCCCTCGGCGTCGACGTGCAGATCACCGAGCTGGACATCGCCGGCTCCGGCTCGCAGCAGGCCGACAACTACCGCCGGGTCACCCAGGCGTGCCTGGCCGTCGCCCGCTGCACGGGCATCACCGTGTGGGGCATCCGCGACACCGACTCCTGGCGCTACCCGAACGACTCACCGCTGCTGTTCGACGGTTCGGGCAACAAGAAGGCCGCCTACACCGCCGTGCTCAACGCCCTCAACGAGGGTGGCGGCGGCCAGCCGGGGGTCATCGACCCGACCGCGTGGTACGTGCTGGTGAACCGCAACAGCGGCAAGGCGCTCGACGTCTACAACCTCGCCACCAACGACGGCGCGCGGATCACCCAGTGGACCAGGGGTGACGGCGCCAACCAGCAGTGGCAGTTCGTCGACTCGGGCGGCGGCTACTACCGGGTGAAGTCCCGCCACTCGGGCAAGGTGCTGGACGTCTACAACTTCTCCACCGCCGACGGCGCGGCCATCGTCCAGTGGGCCGACGGCAACGGCGCCAACCAGCAGTTCCGCGTGATCGACGCGGACGGCTACCTCCGCCTGGTCAACCGCAACAGCGGCAAGGCGCTGGAGGTCCAGGGCGCCTCCACCGCCGACGGCGGCAACATCGTCCAGTACAGCGACTGGGGCGGCGCCAACCAGCAGTGGCAGCTCCTGCGCGTCGGCTGATCCGGTCCGCCCCCGACCCCGCGGCGGGCGACCGCACGCCGCACGCACATCCATCCCCACCTCGACGAAGAGGAGCACGCCCATGGCCGGGTCAGGCCGAACCCCCTCCACCAACCCCCCGCGGGCCGGCAGACGCCGCCGCCTGGCCGGTGCCGCCGCCGCCGTCATCACCGTGCTGCTCGGCGGCCTGGTGACGGCGCTCGGCGCGACGACCGCGTCCGCGGCGACCGTGGACACGACCGCGTGGTACGTGCTGGTCAACCGCAACAGCGGCAAGGCGCTCGACGTCTACAACCTCGCCACCAACGACGGCGCCCGCATCACCCAGTGGACGCGCAACGACGGCAACCAGCAGCAGTGGCAGTTCGTGGACTCCGGTGGCGGCTACTACCGGCTCAAGTCCCGCCACTCCGGCAAGGTGCTCGACGTCCACAACTTCTCCACCGCCGACGGCGGCGCGATCGTCCAGTGGGCCGACGGCAACGGCACCAACCAGCAGTTCCGCCTCGCCGACTCCGACAGCGGCTACGTGCGCCTGGTCAACCGCAACAGCAACAAGGCGGTCGAGGTGCAGGGCGCCTCCACCGCCGACGGCGGCAACGTCGTGCAGTACAGCGACTGGGGCGGCACCAACCAGCAGTGGCAGCTCGCCCGCGTCGGCGGCGGCCCCACCACGACGACGACCACCCAGCCGGGCGGTGGGTGCTCCCTCCCGTCGTCCTACCGCTGGTCGTCCACGGGCCCGCTGGCGCAGCCGAGGTCGGGCTGGGTCTCGCTCAAGGACTTCACCTACGTCCCCTACAACGGCAGGCACCTGGTCTACTCCACGACCCACGACACGGGGACGTCCTGGGGGTCGATGAACTTCGGGCTCTTCAGCAACTGGTCCGACATGGCCTCGGCGCCCCAGCAGTCCATGAACATCGGCACCGTCGCGCCCACGCTGTTCTACTTCGCCCCGAGGAACATCTGGGTGATGGCCTACCAGTGGGGCGGGACCGCGTTCAGCTACCGGACGTCGACCGACCCCACCAACCCGAACGGGTGGTCGGCGCAGCAGGTGCTCTCCACGGCGAGCATCACCGGCTCCGGCACCGGGCCCATCGACCAGACGATCATCGGTGACGGCCAGAACATGTACCTGTTCTTCGCCGGTGACAACGGCAAGATCTACCGCCAGGTCATGCCGATCGGGAACTTCCCGGGCAGCTTCGGCTCCTCCTACACCACGATCATGAGCGACACGACGAACAACCTGTTCGAAGCGGTCGAGGTCTACAAGGTCCAGGGCCAGAACCAGTACCTGATGATCGTCGAGGCGATCGGGGCCAACGGGCGCTACTTCCGCTCGTTCACCTCCAGCAGCCTGAGCGGCTCCTGGACCCCGCAGGCCGCCAGCGAGGGCAACCCCTTCGCCGGCAAGGCCAACAGCGGCGCCACCTGGACCAACGACATCAGCCACGGCGACCTGATCCGCGCCAACCCCGACCAGACCAAGACCATCGACCCCTGCAACCTCCAGCTCCTCTACCAGGGCCGCGACCCCCGCTCCAACGGTGTGGAGTACGGCCTGCTGCCCTACCGACCGGGCCTGCTGACCCTGCGACGCTGACCGACCCCCGGCGCCCCGCACACCCGTGCGGGGCGCCGGGCCGCACGCCGCCCGAAGCGGCGGGTAAGGAGTTGTCATGTCCGTCCCCGATCGACTCCCGCGGCGCCTCGCACGCGGACGTGGCCGGTTGTCGCGGGTGGCCGCGGCGCTGGCGGTGGTCGTGCTCGGCGGTGTCGTGGTGGTCTTCGGCGCGGCCACCGGGTCGGCGGCCACCGTCGACACCACCGCGTGGTACGTGCTGGTCAACCGCAACAGCGGCAAGGCGCTCGACGTCTACAACCTCGCCACCAACGACGGCGCCCGCATCACCCAGTGGACCAGGGGTGACGGCGCCAACCAGCAGTGGCAGTTCGTCGACTCCGGCAACGGCTACTACCGGCTCAAGTCCCGCCACTCCGGCAAGGTCCTCGACGTCCACAACTTCTCCACCGCCGACGGCGCGGCCATCGTCCAGTGGGCCGACGGCAACGGCACCAACCAGCAGTTCCGCCTCGCCGACTCCGACAGCGGCTACGTGCGACTGATCAACCGCAACAGCAACAAGGCGGTCGAAGTCCAGAACGCCGCCACCAACGACGGCGCCAACATCGTCCAGTACAGCGACTGGGGCGGCGCCAACCAGCAGTGGCAGCTCGTCCGCGTCGGCTCCGGCCCCACGACCACGTCCCAGGCGCCGGGCGGGCAGTACACGAACCCGGTGGTGTGGCAGGACTTCGCCGACGTCGAGGTCATCCGGGTCGGGGACGTCTACTACATGACCGCGTCGACGATGCACTACTCCCCCGGCGCGCCGGTCCTGCGCTCGTACGACCTGGTCAACTGGGAGTTCGCCGGTCACTCCGTGCCCTCCCTGGACTTCGGCGCCAAGTACGACCTGACCAACGGGCAGCGGGCCTACGTCAACGGCATCTGGGCCTCGACGCTCCAGTACCGGCCGAGCAACCGCACCTACTACTGGGCCGGGTGCATCGACTTCAACGACACCTACGTCTACACCGCGTCCGACGTCGCGGGACCGTGGAACCGGCACGCCCAGATCGACAACTGCTACTACGACGCGGGCATGCTCATCGACGACAACGACACCATGTACGTCGCCTACGGCAACGGCACCATCAGCGTCGCCCAGCTGTCCGCCGACGGCCGCAGCCAGGTCCGCGCGCAGCAGGTCTTCCAGACCCCGTCGAACATCGGGACGCTGGAGGGGGCGCGGTTCTACAAGCGCAACGGCAGCTACTACATCTGGCTGACCCGACCCGCCAACGGCCAGTACGTGCTCAAGTCGGACAACGGGCCGTTCGGCCCGTACACCCTGCGGCAGGTGCTGCTCGACCTGCCGGGGCCCATCCCCGGCGGCGGCGTGCCCCACCAGGGCAGCCTGGTCCAGACCCAGAGCGGGTCCTGGCACTACATGTCGTTCGTGGACGCCTACCCCGGCGGCCGCGTGCCGGCGCTCGCCCCGATCACCTGGACCGCGGACGGCTGGCCGACCCTCCAGACGGTCAACGGCCGGTGGGGCGTGAACTACCCCTCACCGCTGCCGATCCGCCCGGTCAAGCCGCTCACCGGGTCGGACACCTTCGCGGGCACCGCGCTGGGCCCGCAGTGGGAGTGGAACCACGACCCCGACACCAGCCGGTACTCGGTGAACAACGGGCTGAGGTTGCAGACGGCCACGGTCACCAACGACCTGTACGCCGCCCGCAACACGCTGACCCACCGCATCCAGGGACCGACGTCGACCGCGACCATCGAGCTGGACCACAGCACCATGCGCGACGGTGACCGGTCCGGCCTGGCGATGCTGCGCCAGTCCTCGGCCTGGATCGGCGTCAAGCGCGACAACGGCCAGACCCGCGTGTCCATGACCACCGGGTTGGCCATGGACAGCAGCTGGCGCACCACCAGCACCGGCACCGAGGCCGCGAGCGCCGCGATCAGCGGCGGCCGGACCTGGTTGCGGGTCAACGCCGACATCCAACCCGGCGCCAACCGCGTCGCCCGCTTCTCCTACAGCACCGACGGCGTCAACTTCAGCCCGCTCGGCCCGGCCTTCACCCTCAACAACGCCTGGCAGTTCTTCATGGGCTACCGCTTCGGCATCTTCAACCACGCCACCCAGGCCCTGGGCGGCTCCGTCACCGTGCGCGAGTTCAACCTGACCACCCCCTGACTCGCGTGCACCCCCTGGGCGGCGGTTCCGGCACCACGAAGTACCCGGGACCGCCGCTCTTTCGCCATGCCCTCGACCGCCGCAGGGCGAAATTTCCGAAACTAGTTTCGAATTCTTGCGAAAAAAGATCCCGCCGCAACCCGTTTCGACACCCTCGAAGCACAGCGTGTTCCACCCATCCAAAAAGGGATTCCACCTGGGGTTTCAGCTCGGGATCAAGATCATGCTTAACCGGTTCGGCGATGTTCATGGATGTAAACCTTGGCGTGGAAGTGGGCTTGGGCAAGCCTTGATCGGCCGATCTGTTTCGGTTAATACTGCTTAACGTTTCGAACCGAACAGCGTGTGGACAAGGGCTCCCCGCCACCCGCACCGAGCGGACCACCGACCCGCTCCCACCCCACCCACCCCACCCGCGCTCCCGCGGGTGCTCCTCAGAAAGCGCCGAACATGACGCTGACAGCGAAGTCAGTCACACGGGCCGCACTCGTGTCGACCTTGGTCGCCGCCGCCGCGGGCGCCGCGGTCCTGGTGGCGTCACCCGCCAGCGGCGCCGCCTCCACGCTCGCCGGGGCGGCCCAGCAGAGCGGCCGCTACTTCGGCACCGCGGTGGCCGCGAGCAGGCTGGGCGACTCGACCTACGTCGGGATCCTCAACCGCGAGTTCGACATGGTCACGGCCGAGAACGAGATGAAGATGGACGCGACCGAGCCGTCCCAGGGCCGGTTCAGCTACGGCAACGCGGACCGGATCGTGAACCAGGCCATCGGCCAGGGCAAGCGGGTGCGCGGTCACGCCCTGGCGTGGCACTCGCAGCAGCCGAGCTGGATGCAGAACATGTCCGGCAGCTCGTTGCGCAGCGCGATGCTCAACCACGTGACGCAGGTGGCGACCTACTACCGGGGCAAGATCTACGCCTGGGACGTCGTCAACGAGGCGTTCGCGGACGGCAGCTCCGGTGGGCGGCGTGACTCCAACCTCCAGCGCACCGGCAACGACTGGATCGAGGCCGCGTTCCGCGCCGCGCGGGCCGCCGACCCGGGCGCCAAGCTCTGCTACAACGACTACAACACCGACAACTGGTCGCACGCCAAGACCCAGGGCGTCTACCGCATGGTCCAGGACTTCAAGTCCCGCGGCGTCCCCATCGACTGCGTCGGCTTCCAGGCCCACTTCAACAGCGGCAACCCCGTGCCCTCGAACTACCACACCACGCTCCAGAACTTCGCCAACCTGGGTGTCGACGTCCAGATCACCGAACTCGACATCGAGGGCTCCGGCTCCAGCCAGGCCCAGCAGTACCAGGGCGTCGTCCAAGCCTGCCTGTCCGTCACGCGGTGCACCGGCATCACGGTGTGGGGCATCCGCGACAGCGACTCCTGGCGCGCCTCCGGCACCCCGCTGCTGTTCGACAACTCGGGCAACAAGAAGGCCGCGTACAACTCGGTCCTCTCCGTCCTGAACAACGTCTCGACCTCGATCCCGTCGACCACGGACCCGACCGGCCCGACCACCACCACGCAGAACCCGGACCCCGGCGGCTGCACCGCGACCTACGCCGAGGGCCAGAAGTGGGGTGACCGCTTCAACGGCCAGGTCACGGTCTCGGGCACGAACAACTGGGTCGTCACGGTCACCGTCAGCTCGCCCCAGCGGATCATCTCCACCTGGAACACCAGCGCGACGTGGGAAACGGCCAACGTGATGACCGCCCGCCCCAACGGCAACGGCAACTCGTTCGGCTTCACCATCCAGCACGGCGGCAACTGGAACTGGCCCAGCATCTCCTGCCGGGTCGGCTGAACCACCGCGGGAGGGTCCGGAGCCACCGGGCCCTCCCGCTCCCGTTCCGACACCGATCCGCCGCCAACCGGAGTGGTAAGGAGCAGTTCCATGCGCAGGAAGGACTCCAACGCGTCGCGACCGGCCGCGGTGGCGGTCGCCGCCGCGCTCGTCGCGACGACCGGCGCCCTGATCGGATCACAGCCCGCCTCGGCCGCCGCCGGTTGCCGGGTCGACTACCCGATCGGCTCGCAGTGGCCGGGCGGCTTCAGCGCCACCGTGGTCGTGACGAACCTGGGCGACCCCGTGACCGGGTGGCGGCTCTCGTGGGTGTTCCCCGGGAACGAGCGGATCACTCAGTCGTGGAACGGGTCGCACACCCAGTCGGGCAACCAGGTCACCGCGGTCAACGCGGCCTGGAACGGTTCCGTGGCCACCGGCGCCTCGGTCTCCTTCGGCTTCAACGCCACGTCCGGCGCCCGCCCGACCACCCCGCCGGTGTTCACCCTCAACGGCACCGCGTGCACCGGTTCGACCACGACGAGCACGACCACGACGACCACCACGACGACGCCCCAACCCGGTCGTCCCATGGCCGAGAACAACTTCCCGGTCACCCGGGAGGGCGCGCACGGCGACAACCGGTTCACCGTGTTCCGCCCGTCCGACCCGCGGGCGGTCGGCCGCGCGCTCCCCGTGCTGGCGTTCGGGAACGGCGCGTGCGCCCACACGGACAACAGCGAGGTCACCCGGGTGCTGACGTTCATCGCCTCGAAGGGCTTCGCCGTGGTGGACACCGGCTCGGTCGACGGCTCGCCCAACGGCGTGCCCAGCGGCTCGCCCATCCCCTCCCTGCTGACCGACGCCATCACGTGGGCCGAGCGCGAGCAGGACCGCTCCGGAGCGCCGCTGGGCCGGCACCTCGACCTGACCAGGATCGCCACCGCCGGCCACTCGTGCGGCGGCCTGGAGGCCATGGTCGCCGCGCAGGACCGCCGGGTGTCCGCTGTCGTCTCCTTGAACAGCGGTTTCTTCGCCGACGGCGCCTTCGGCTACCCGCGTTCCGAACTCGGCAAGCTGCACACGCCCGCCCTGTTCATGGACGGCGGCTCCACCGACATCGCCTACGCCAACAACCAGGCCAACTACGACCTGGCCGGCGTCCCGGCCGTGCTCGCCCGCCACCCGCAGGCCGGTCACGGCGGCTTCATCACCGGCGCCCAGCTGACCGACGGCATGACGACCGTCGTGCAGTTCCTCGACATGGTGCTCAACGGGAACCAGACGGCGCGCGACTACGTCCTCAGCCCGTCGGGACTGGCCGCCAGGGCGCCCTGGGTGGTGGCCCGGAAGAACTTCTGAGGCCTGCGGTGAACCGTCCCGAAGCTAAAGATGTTAGCGCTCACTTCAGGAGCGTCAACGTCGTTCTTCTCTACTGCGCCATCTGAACCAATCTTCATCCAGGTCCTGGAGAACAGTTGTGAGCGTGAACATCCGGCTGTCACACTTCGGTGCGGCGGGGTCGGCGGCTCGGTCCACCCACCGGGCGCACCCCGCCGCACCCCGGCACGCCCGCACCCCGTCGATTCCCCCGGCCTGGACCGCACCACGACCACGACGTCACCGGTTCGCCGCCCACCGGCACCACGTGGGCGGTCCACGACGACAGGAGGAACAACGATGTTCCACCAGCACGAGGTCCGACGCAGGTCCCTGATCGCGGCCGTCGCCGCGGGCGCCCTGCTCCTGCTGGGCGCCGGCGGCGTGGCGCTCGGGGGCACGACCCCCGACCGGGTCGGCACGACGGCGGCGACCGCCGGGTGCGGCAAGGCGCCCACCCTGACCAGCGGCACGCACACGATCACCAGCAGCGGCCAGAGCCGCACCTACGTCCTGCGGGTGCCCGCCGACTACGACCGCGACCGCCAGTACCGGCTGTTCGTGGGCTTCCACTGGCTGAACGGCACCGCCAACGACGTCGACTCGGGCGGCGCGGACGGCTACAACTGGTCGTACTACGGGCTGCGGCGCCTGGCGGACGCCGCGGACAACAACACGATCTTCGTCGCGCCGCAGGGCCTCAACAACGGCTGGGCGAACTCCGGCGGTCGCGACCTGACCTTCGTCGACGACCTGGTCCGGCAGCTCGACACCGCCCTGTGCATCGACACCACCCAGCGCTTCGCCGGCGGCTTCAGCTACGGCGGAGCCATGTCGTACGCGGTCGCCTGCGCCCGCCCCACCGTCTTCCGCGCGGTCGTGGTCTACGCGGGCGGGCAGCTCAGCGGGTGCAACGGCGGCACCCAGCCCATCGCCTACCTGGGGCTGCACGGCATCGGCGACACGGTGCTCAACATCTCCCAGGGGCGGGCGATGCGCGACACGTTCGTGCGCAACAACGGCTGCACGGCCCAGAACCCGCCGGAGCCGCGCGCGGGCAGCCTGACCCACGTCGTCACGGCCTACACCGGCTGCCGCGCCGGGTACCCGGTCGTGTGGGCCGCGTTCGACGGCGGCCACACGCCCGCCCCGGTCGACGGCTGCTCCTGCACCGGCTGGCGGACCTGGACGTCCGCCGAGGCGTGGAGGTTCATCACCCAGTTCGAGGGCAGCGGCCCCACGACCACCACCACGACGACCACGACCACCACCACGACTTCGGTGCCCGGGGGCACGACCTGCCGCGTCACCGACACCATCAACGCCTGGAACACCGGCCTGACGTCCAGCATCACCATCACCAACACCGGCACCACCCCGGTCAACGGCTGGTCGCTGGTCTTCACGCTGCCCGGCGGGCAGACCGTCACCTCCGGCTGGAACGCCACCTACTCCCCCACCTCGGGCCAGGTGACCGCCAGGAACGTCGCCCACAACGCCGGCCTCGCGCCGAACGCCTCGGTCACCATCGGCTTCCAGGCGAACCACACCGGCAACACCGCCGCCCCGACCTCGTTCGCCCTCAACGGCAACACCTGCTCGACCCCCTGACCACGCCGCGCCGCCGCGGCGAAGCACGATCGGACACCACCACGCCGCCGCCGGACCCACCGCGTCCGGCGGCGGCCGATGACAGGAGTGCCATGTCGTCCTCACCGCTGAGCCGACGCAGACTGCTCCAGGCCGCCGGGGTCGCGGCGGTCGCGACCGCCGCGCCGTCGATGCTCCCGGGGGTCGCCCACGGGGCCTCGGTCCCGCCGGTCCGCGGCGACCTCGGCGTGTCGGCGCACCCGTTCGACCTGGGCCAGGTCCGCCTGACCTCGGGGCGTTGGCTGGCCAACCAGGACCGCACCCTGTCCTACCTGCGGTTCGTGGACGTCAACCGGTTGCTCTACAACTTCCGGATGAACCACCGGCTGTCCACGCAGGGCGCCGCCGCCCTGGGCGGGTGGGAGGCGCCGAACTTCCCCTTCCGCACCCACAGCCAGGGCCACTTCCTCACCGCGTGGGCGCAGGCGTGGGCGGTCCTGGGCGACACCACCTGCCGGGACCGGGCCAACCTCGTGGTCGCCGAGCTGGCCAAGTGCCAGGCGAACAACGCGGCGGCCGGGTTCACCGCCGGGTACCTGTCCGGGTTCCCCGAGTCGGACTTCGACGCGATGGAGGCGGGCAGCCCGAAGTCCGTGTCGTACTACTCGCTGCACAAGACCCTCGCCGGGCTGCTGGACGTGTGGCGCCACATCGGCAACACGCAGGCGCGCGACGTGCTGCTGCGGTTCGCGGGCTGGGTGGACTGGCGCACCGCCAGGCTGTCCTACGCCCAGATGCAGCGCGTGCTGGGCACGGAGTTCGGCGGCATGAACGCGGTGCTGGCCGACCTCTACCAGCAGACCGGCGACGCCCGCTGGCTCGCCACCGCCCAGCGGTTCGACCACGCGGCCGTGTTCGACCCCCTGGCGGCCAACCAGGACCGGCTCAACGGGCTGCACGCCAACACCCAGGTGCCCAAGTGGATCGGCGCGGCGCGCGAGTACAAGGCCACCGGCACGACCCGCTACCGCGACATCGCGTCCAACGCCTGGAACATCACCGTGGCCGCGCACACCTACGTGATCGGCGGCAACAGCCAGGCCGAGCACTTCCGCGCGCCCAACGCCATCGCCGCCTACCTCAACACGGACACCGCCGAGGCGTGCAACACCTACAACATGCTCAAGCTGACCCGCGAGCTGTGGCTGCTCAACCCCGACCACGCGGCGTACTTCGACTTCTACGAGCGCGCGCTGCTCAACCACCTGATCGGCCAGCAGAACCCCGCCGACCCGCACGGCCACATCTGCTACTTCACCGGCCTCAACCCCGGTCACCGGCGGGGCAACACCGGGCCCGCGTGGGGAGGCGGCAACTGGAGCACCGACTACACCACCTTCTGGTGCTGCCAGGGCACCGCGCTGGAGGTCAACACGTCCCTGGCCGGCGCGATCTACTTCCGCAACGGCACCACGCTCACGGTGAACCTCTACACCCCGTCGGTGCTGACGTGGTCGGAGCGCGGCATCACGGTCACCCAGACCACGACCTACCCGGCCTCCGACACCACCACCCTCACCGTCGGCGGCAGCGCGGCCGGGTCGTGGACGATGCGCCTGCGCATCCCCGCGTGGACCACCGGGGCCACCGTCAGCGTCAACGGCGTCGCGCAGGGCGTCGCCGCCACCCCGGGCACCTACGCCTCGCTGACCAGGTCGTGGGCGCCCGGCGACACGGTCACCCTCCGCCTGCCGATGCGCGTGGTGACGCAGGCCGCCAACGACAACCCGGCCGTCGTCGCGATCACCTACGGTCCCGCGGTCCTGTCGGGCAACTACGGCAACACCGCCCTGTCCCGGCTGCCCGTGCTCGACGTCGGTTCCATCACCCGCACCAGCACGTCGTCGCTGGCCTTCACCGCGCGGGCCGACGGCGCGACGGTCAACCTCGGCCCGTTCCACGACGCCCACGGCCACAACTACACCGTCTACTGGAGCACCACCGGTGGGGGCGGCGGGTCGGAGGGCGGGTACCGGCTGTTCAACGCCGCCAGCGGCCTCGTGCTCGGCGTGCAGGACATGTCCACCGCCGACGGCGGCCCGGCCGTGCAGTGGGGCGACACCGGCACCGCGGACCACAACTGGCAGGTCGTCGCGGACGGGAGCAACGTCCGGCTGCGCAACCTCAACAGCGGCAAGGTCCTCGGCGTGCAGGACATGTCGACCGCCGACAACGCGCGCGTCCTCCAGTGGAGCGACACCGGCACCGCCGACCACAAGTGGACCCTGGTGGACAACGGCGACGGCACGCACAAGATCCGCAACGTCAACAGCGGCAAGCTGCTGGGCATCCTGGGCGGTTCGACGGCGCAGGGCGCCCAGGCCGTGCAGGACCCCGACAACGGCTCGGCCGACAACCGGTGGCGGTTCGTGCCCACCGGCGCCCGGCGCGTGCAGAACCGCGCCAGCGGCCTCGTGCTCGGCGTGCAGGACATGTCCACCGCAGACGGCGGTTCGGTCGTGCAGTGGGACGACAACGGCACCGCCGACCACCTGTGGACCGCCGTGCTCGACCCCGACGGGTACTTCCGGCTGCGCAACTCGCACAGCGGCAAGGTGCTCGGCGTCGAGAACGGCGCCAACGCCAACAACGCCCGGGTGCTCCAGTGGTCGGACAACGGCACCACCGACCACAGGTGGCGGCTCCGCCACGGCGGCAACGGCTACTTCCGCGTCCAGTGCGGCAACGGCGGGCGGGTCCTCGGCGTGGCCGGCAACTCCACCGCCCGTGGCGCGCAGGTCGTGCTGTACGACGACAACGGCGCCGCCGACCAGCTCTGGCGCTTCGTCTGAGCCCGACCGGCCCGGCGTCGCCCGCGAGGGGAAGAACGCACCCCGGTACGGCGTCGGGTCGGTGGCCGGTGCCGGCGGGCGGCTGGGTCCCGGGACCCAGCCGCCCGCCGGCACGTGGCCTGAGCCGCTTCGGGTGCGTCCCCGGAACACGCTCGCGGATTTACCTGTTCGAACAGGTAAATCCGCTCCACGGGCATCCCGCCCGAGAAGAGGCACTTCCTCGACGCGAGCGGACGAGATGGTCCGCGACGCCGTCACCCACCTCAAGCGCCTCGCCGAGTCGGGGAGCGCCGCCGACCTCTGAGGCGGCGCGACGGCGCCGGGGTGACCGCCGTGGCCGGTCGCGCGAAGTCCCGTCGACCGGTGACGCGCCGACGGGCGACCACCCGATCGGCGGGCACGGCCGACCGCGCCGGGCGCGCGGCCGGGTCCGTGGGACCGTCGTCCCGCCGGCACCGGAGAGGACCGACCACGCCCGTCCCGCACGCCGTCCGGACCGTCGGCGCCCACCCGCACAGCGTGTCGCTGGTGTTGACCACCGCTCGGGTCGTCGGCCTGTGGCCCGGCGTGCTGGAGTCGCGCACGGTCGACAACGTCCACCACGTGACCGCGGATCTCCCCCGCCTGGGTGTCACCCGGATGCGCATCGCGGTCACCGCCCCGCTCCGGTCGGCCGACTCGTTCCTGGTCACCTTCACGGTCGAGGGTGACCTGCCGCCGGTGGCGGGGCGTTCCGCGTCGTCCCTGCCACCGACGACCCGCTCGGTGGGGCGTGCTGCCGCTGAGCGTGGACCACGAGCACACCGACCCGCCGCTGCACGACTCGGCCGAGGCGTTCCTCGGCGTGATCGCGGCGCAGGTCGAGCAGCGCGCCCGGGACGGGTGAACGAACCCGCCGCCCGGACTGCGTGGCCGGACGGCCTGCCCCATGCTGTCCGAAGAGGACGGCAGGCAGCACCGCGGAGGACACCCACCCGATGACCCACCCATCCCCCACCGGGCAGCCCGTGACCGGGGGTCAGGAGCGGACCCGCTTCGCCGACGAGCTGCGCGACGCGCTCGACCTGCGCGCGGTGCTGCTGATCCTGGGCGTCCTGGCGTTGCAGCTGGGCTTCGTGCTGTCCTACATCGGCGCCTTCCACGCACCCACGCCGCACCGCATCCCCGTCGCGGTCGTCGCGCCCGCACCCGTGGCCGACCAGCTAGTCCAGCGGCTCGACGCGCTCGACGGTGAACCGCTCCGGGCGCGCACCGCCGACAGCGAGGACCGGGCCCGCGCCCTGATCCTGGACCGGACCGTCGACGCGGCCATCGTCGTCGACACCGGCGGCACCACCGACACCCTGCTGGTCGCCTCCGCGAGCGGCCCGGCCGTGTCCTCCACCGCCGCCCAGATCGCCCAGCAGGTCGAAACCGCCCAGAACCGGCAGGTCACCGTCGAGGACATCCTCCCGCCCGCCGCGGGCGACGGGCGCGGTCTGTCGTCGTTCTACCTGGCGCTGGGCTGGATCGTCGGCGGCTACCTCGCCGCCGCCATCATCGGTCTCGCGGGCGGCGCCCTCCCCGTCAACCTGCACCGCACCCTCATCCGCCTGGGCGCCCTCGCCCTCTACGCGGTGGCCTCGGGCCTCGGTGGCGCGCTCATCGCCGGCCCGGTGCTCGACGCCCTGCCGGGTCACCACCTCCGGCTGTGGGCCATCGGCGCGCTCGTCGTCTTCGCCGCGGCCGCCGCCACCGTCGCCTTCCAGGTCCTGCTGGGGGTGGTCGGCATCGGCGTGACCATCCTGGCCTTCGTCGTCCTGGGCAACCCCAGCGCGGGCGGCGCCTACCCGACGCCGCTGCTGCCGGCGTTCTGGCGCGCCATCGGCCCCTGGCTCCCGCCCGGCGCGGCCACCACCGCGATCCGCAACACGGTCTACTTCTCGGGCCACGCCACCGCCGGACCGCTGTGGACCCTCTCCGCCTACGCCCTCGGCGGCATCGCCCTCGCCGTGGTCGCGACCCTCGCCCGCCGACGACGTGCCCCGCAACTCCGGCACGGCAGGCACGAGGTGCGGCAGCACCCCTGATCCGACACCACTGACCCGACACCCCGGGTCGGGCACCCCGGGTCGGCCCGGCGGGCGGTGAGGCCGGACGGCACGGCGGCCGGGCGGGACTCGGAGGGGTGACGGCACGGCGTCACCCCTCCCGTTCGTCGATCACCTCGCCTCGGCGAGCCGGACGGCGTCGGGGCCGGCCGGGAAGCGGAGCTGACCGGTCGTGTCGTGCACCGCCCGCCACACCGCCTCGGCGACGTCGCTCTCCCGGGTGAACAGGTCCTGGCCCATGAAGCCGTCCACGGCCTTCTTCGCCCACACCGCGTAGGGCTCCGGGAACATGTCGTCCGGCGAGACCCCGTTCGTGGCCCGGACCCCGAAGTTCGTCGTCAGGCAGGCGCCCGGCTCGACCGTCTTCGCCCGCACGCCGAAGGGCGCGAGTTCGAGCGCGAGGGACGCGGTGAACCCCTCGACCGCCATCTTGCTCGCCTTGTACACGGCCGTGAGCGGCATGTGGCCCAGCACCACGCTGGAGGTCACGTTGACCACCACGCCGGAGCCGCGCTCGCGGAACTGCGGCAGCACCGCCCGGGTCGTCTCCATCACGCCGAACGTGTTGGTCTCGAACACCTCCCGCACCCGGGCCGCGGGGGTGCCCTCGAACACGCCGATCGACGGGATGCCCGCGTTGTTGACCAGGGCGTCGACGGGTCCCGCCGCCTCGAACGCGGCGGCGATGCCGTCCGGTTCGGTCACGTCGAGGCCGATGACGCGCAGCCGGTCCGACTCGGGCAGGACGTCCGGACGCGGGGTGCGCATCGTGGCGATGACGTTCCAGCCCCGGTCGTGGAAGTGGAGGGCGGTCTCCCGCCCGTAGCCGGAGGAGGTGCCGGTGATCAGGACCGTCTTCACGTGGTGCTCCCTGCGGTGTCGTGGAACCCCCGGGCGGAGCAGCATCTTCCTACCCGGGTGGAGAAGTCGTGATCCCATTCAACCGCTCTGACCTGCTGGAACAGTAGAACCATCCTGCCCCGTCCTTGCACGATCCTCCACCGGCCCCGGTCCGGTTCAGCCCAGGGCGCCCGCCGTGGCGCGCCCGGCGTCCCGCAGGCGGGCCGCGTCCCGGCTCGGGGGCGCGCCGAACCGGCGGCGGTACTCCCGGCTGAACTGCGACGGGTTGTCGTAGCCGACGCGCCGGCCGACCCCGGTGACGTCGCCCGGATGGGTGGCGAGCAGCAGCCGGGCCTCCTGGAGCCGGATCTGCTTCTGGAACTGGATGGGGCTCATCGCGGTCACCGCCTGGAAGTTGCGGTGGAAGGCGGAGACGCTCATGCCGGACATCCGCGCCACGTCCTCGACCCGGAAGGGCTGCGCGTAGTGCTCGCGGATCCAGCGCACGGCCCGCGAGACGTGGCTGAGGCCGCTGTCGGCCAGGCCGAGCTGGCGCACCGTCGCCCCCTGCTCCCCGGTGATCACCCGCCACAGGACCTCGCGCTTGACCATCGGCGCCAGCACGGCCCGGTCGCGGGGCTCGTCGAGCAGGCGCAGCAGCCGGACCACCGCGTCGAGCAGCGCGGGGGAAGCGTCGCTGACGGCGATGCCCGACGGGACGCCCTCGCCGGCGCGCGGGACGTCCCCGGGACCGGCCTGGAGCAGCAACTCGGCGACGGCGGCGGGTTCCAGCACGAGACCGAAGCCCAGGGCGGGCCGCTCGGGGTCCGCCCGGGTGAAGTGCCCGGTGACGGGCAGGTCCACGGAGGCGACCAGGTACTGCCCGGGGCCGTACTCGTAGATCCGGTCGCCCAGGGCGAGGCGCTTGGCGCCCTGGGCGATGACCGCGAGGATCGTGCCGGAGGTGGAGGGCGTCGGCGGATCCGGCCGGTCGACCTTCGAGATCAGGACGCCGTCGATGGCGGTGGTCCAGTCGGGGCGGACGTGCCGGGCCAGCAGGGCGCGGAGCTCTTCGAGGCACATGCGCCCATTGCAGCACCTGCCCCCGACGACACGAGGTCACGTCCGCCCGTGGACCGGCCGGCGCGGGCGTGCGACGACCAGGGCGCACAGGCCGGCGGCGAGGAACGAGCACACGGCCGCGGCGAGGAACACCCAGCGCAGGCCGAAGGCGCTGCCCAGGAGTCCGCCCGCGCCGTTGCCGAGCAGACCGGCGACCGACCGGGCGGCGACGAAGACGCCGGTGCCGAACGCGTCCCGCCGGGGGAACCGCTCCCGCACCGCGGCCATCCCGACGTTCGCCAGGCAGGCGACCGCCACCGCGCCGAGCACCTGGAGCAGCGCCAGTTGCCACACCCGGTCGACGTGGGCCGGCAGGACCACCTCGACGCCGGCGGCGACGCAGCCGCCCAGCACCACCCGGTCCGGGCCCCACCGGGTCGCGGCCACGCCGCAGACCGGGATCAGCACCACCTCCGCCGGCGGCGCGACGCCCAGCACCAGCAGGACCCGTGCGAGCGGCAGGCCCGCCCCCTCAGCCCGCACGCACCGAGCGCCACCCGGTCGGCGGTCCGCGCAACGTCGAAGGTCGCGGCGTTGCGCAGCCCCTGGGCGCTCGCCTCCCGGCGCGCGGCCGGGTCGTCGGCCAACAGGTCGATCCCGGTGGCGATGCGCATGGGTGCTCCTCGGCCCGGGTCGGTCCACGGGCATCAGCCGACGGGCCGGGTCGTCAGCTCCTCGTCGCTGAAGTCGCGGTGGATCATCGAGGGCATCGGGCGGCGCGAGTGCTGGTACTTGCCCCGGTAGAGCTCGATCTCGCCTTCGACGGACCAGCAGGTCACCTGTCCGATGCGCATTCCCGGGTAGACCCGGACCGGTTGTACCGCGTGCAGCTGGAGCGTCCAGTTGTTGATCGAACCGATGTCGATCAGATCGGCGGTCACGTGGATGAACAGCCCGAGCCTGGCGATGGAGGACCTCGCGCGGATGATGGGGACGTAGTGCTCGCTGCCCATCCGCTCCGCGGTGCCGGCCAGGTAGATCCGGCCGAGCTCTTCACACCGCTCTACCACCCGGATTGATGGCCTGCCACCGCACACACCCCGCACCTACGGCTTGCCCACAATGCTTGACAGGCGGCGATGACGGGCCAACAATGCCCGCTCCGGACGACCGGTATTGTGACCGACCCATCCGGTGATATCGCCTGTACAGCGTATTGATGTGGTCCGAGCGGGTACTGCCGCACCGGGAGAAGCCGAATGCCGCGCAACGGGGAACGACCTCATCCCCTGAGCACCGGCAGACCGGCGACCAGCCGCTCGCGCAGGGCGTCGCCGTCGACCCCGCCCGCGCCGTCGAGCACCTCGGGCACGAGGAGGTCCGCGACCGGGACGGCGGTGGCCTCCACCTCCGCCGCGTTCAGGTGGGTGTGGTCGGCGCAGGGCGGCTGGACGAGGCGGCCCGACAGCGTGCCGCCGACGTGGTCGGGGGCGCACTCGGCCAGCCACACCTGCACGGCGGCCCGCAGGTCACCGCGGAACTCCAGGTACTTGTCGGTGTACTCGCCGAAGACGACCTCCGCGGTCGTGTCGCCGGTGACGACGATCTTCGGGTCGCACGTGGTACGGCCGCACGGTACCGGCAGCGGCGGTCGGGTCAGGCCCGTCGTGCGGCGGTGGTCAGCGCCCGGTCGAGGAGGTCCAGGCCGCGGTCGAGCTCGGTGTCGGTGATCGTCAGCGGCGGGGCCACCCGGAGGATGCTGCTGCTGCCGGGGAACTGGACGATGTTGAGGTGCAGGCCCAGCTCGAAGCAGGCGGCGGTGACCTCGGCCCCGAACCGCTCGGCCGGGTGCTTGTCGACGCGGTCGGTGACCAGCTCGACGCCCTGCAACAGCCCCCGGCCGCGGACGTCGCCGATCCGGTCGTGGCGGGACTGGAGCTCCAGCAGGCCGTGGCGCAGCCGCTCGCCCCGGCGCCGGGCGATCCGGTCGAAGCCGTGCTCGGCCAGGACGGTGACGACCGCCAGGCCGACCGCCGCGGCCAGCGGGTCGGAGACGTGGGTGGTGACGAAGTAGTAGCCGCGCTCGTGGCAGCGCTCCTCGACCTCCGCGCTCGTGATCACCGCCGACACCGGCAGCCCCGCGCCGAGGGTCTTGGACAGGGTGAGGATGTCGGGCACCACGCCGTCGCGCTGGAAGGCGTACCAGTCGCCGGTGCGGCACAGCCCGGTCTGCGCCTCGTCGAGGATCAGCAGCATGCCGCGCTCCTCGCACTTGCGCTTGAGCGCGGCGAAGTAGCCTGGTGGGGGTTCGATGACGCCGCCGGTGCTCAGGACCGGTTCGGCGATGAACGCGGCGAGGCTGCCCACGGACTGCCGGTCGACCATCGTGAACGCGAAGTCCAGCTCGGCCCGCCAGTCGTGCTCCCCGTCGCGGGTGAGCAGCGGGCGGTAGGCGTTGGGGGTCGGGACGACGATGTTGCCCGGCGCGACCGGTCCGTACCCGGTGCGGGCGACGCTGAAGGTCGCCGCGCCGGCCGCGTGGGTGACGCCGTGGTAGGACTGGTCGAAGGCGACGATCTCGTGCCCGCCGGTGCAGAGCTTGGCCATCCGGATGGCCGCCTCGTTGGACTCGCCGCCGGTGCTCAGCAGCATCACCTTGTCGAGCGGGTCGGGCAACGTGGCGGCCAGCGCGGCGGCCAGGTCGACCACCGGGCGGCTGAGCATCCAGCTGAAGAGGTGGTCCAGCGTCGCGATCGAGCGGCTGACCGCCTCCACGACCGCCGGGTGCGAGTGCCCCAGCAGGGCGCTCATCTGCCCGGAGGTGAAGTCCAGGATCGCGCGCCCGTCGCTGTCGAACACCTCCGACCCGGCGGCGCGTTCGATGATCGCCGGGGTGAAGTCGCTGCCCGAGTAGCGGATCAGGTGGCGGCGGGCCGTGGCCCAGAACTCCTCGGTGGTGGCCCGCGCGCCCGCCGGGGGCAGCGACGGGAACGGCGGCGCGGGCGTCGCGGGCGGCGTCGCGGAGGGCTCGATGGTGGTGCTCATTGTCCTACCCCTGTCTCCGAGCGGCCAGTGCCGACGACGGTAGGCGGCAGACCGGAGCAGCCGATTGCTTTTGTTGCTCGCGAACGGCCCACCGTTGGCACAATCAGCCCGTGGATCGCATCGACCGCGCGATAATCGACCAACTGCGTCGCGACTGCCGCCTGACCAACACCGAGCTCGCCGACCGGATCGGCCTCACCCCCTCGCCGTGCCTGCGCAGGGTCAAGAGGCTGGAGGAGGACGGGGTGATCCTCGGCTACCACGCCCGCATCGCCCCCGACGCCCTCGCCCGCGGCTTCGAGGTCCAGGTCGACCTCGAACTCGCCGACCAGGCGCGGGCCACCGTCGAGCGGTTCGAGGCCGCGCTGGTCGCCTTCGACGAGGTCGTCGAGGCGCGCCGCATGTTCGGCGCACCGGACTACCACGCCCTGATCGCCGTGGCCGACCTGCCCACCTACGAGCGCTTCCTGACCCAACGGCTGATGGCCGTACCCGGCCTGGCGAAGCTCCAGTCGCGCTTCGCCATGAAGACCATCAAGTCCGACGTGGCGCGGACCGGGCGGTGACGGCGGACCGGGCGGCGACAACGCGTGGCCCCGGCGTACCGCCGCCGCACGCGGGTCCGCCCAACCCGACCAAGGCCCCTACTGCCCGGCGGAACCCGACGCCCGTTCCCTGACCTCGGTGCAGGCGTCGAGGAACTCCAGCGGACCGACCTCGCGCAACCACCGGTGGTCGTACACGTGTTCCGAGACCGGGTCCGTCTCCCGCAGGAACCACCTGACCTCGACGTCCTGCCAGTGCGGACCGGTGATGACGCCGGGCGCCCCCGGCCTCAGGTCGACGCCCTCCAGCCCTTCCGGCGGCGCCCACACCACGTAAGCGCCGGCACGCAGGTCTTCTCGCTCCACTCCGCCCCCTTCGATGGCGATGATGGTATCCGTGAGAAAGGGTGGCCGCCACGCGAGCACATCACGCGTGGCGGCCACCGGGAAAACCGTTCGCTTACGCCCTGCCGCACTCGGCCCAGGAGCTCGCCGACCCGCTGTCCCATTCCGGGTAGGCGGTGATGACGCCGTTCTGCCCGGCGACCACCTTCACGTACCGGCCCGCCCGGAACTGCCACCGCCACTCCCGCTTGCCGTCGTACGCGCGGAAGGCGCCGTTGGCCACCACCGACTCCATGCACTCCAGCGTGACGTCCCAGTTGTCGACGTTGTGCTTGAGCTCGATGTGCACGGCCCCGTAGGTCTGTCCGTTGCCGCACAGCAGTTCCTCGTGCGCGAAGCCGCCCTGCACGGTGGCGAAGTAGTCGTCGAGGCGGTCACCCGGCACGCTGGCGCTGTCGGAGCCGACGTTGAAGGCATGGCAAGCGCGCACGGCCGCGGTGCTCTGCGCCTGGGCGGCGGCCGGGAACGCGACCAGCGCCGCGGCCAACACGGCGAGAATCAGTCCCAGTTTCGTTCCTGTGCTTTTCATGAATTTCCTCCGAGTGACGGAAAGGATCGCTTCGACCCATCCCCGATACAAGCGGTGCCGAACCCGTTCGACAAGGGGAAAATCATTTTCTGGCATCAATGGCAGTCGCTGTCAGCACTGCTTCGAATGCGCTCGCGCACGCGACGGTCAACGGCACGCGCACCGCTGTCGACAGGTGCGGGTCCCCCTCATCGGGCACGATGCCGAACCCGCCGTCCGCCTGCTGCTGGGAGATCAGGAACGCGACGGCCGCGACCGTGGTGGGGTCGTCCCCGGCTGCCAAGCCGGTGGCAGTCCGCACCAGTGCCGCCGTCAGGTCGAGGTCGCGATGTCGGACGGCGATGACCAGGGCCTGGGCCACGACCTCCGCCCAGCGCGCCCGCGTCCCGGCCGACGCGGCGGCCGCCTGCCCGGCGAGCCGGCGCAGGTGGTCGGGATCGGCGCGCAACCAGTCCGGCGGAACGGCGGGCTCGGCGGCCGGCGGCGGCTCGCGGAGTTCGCCGTGGTCGTGGTGGAGCAACCAGGCGTCGGCCCGGCGCAGTGCCTCGGCGAGTCGCTCAGGTCGGCGCACCGGCTCGCTCCAGTCCCGCCGCGGCCAACGCGGTGGCCACGGTCGTGTGGTAGCAGGTGCCGAACAGGTAACCGTCGGCCTTGGGGCCGGACACCCCGCTGAGCAGGTCCGGCCGGTGCAGCGGTCCGGGGACGGCGCCGTCGGCGCGTTGCGCACCCGACACCCGTCGCCAGGCGGCACGTGACGGCGGCCCACCCGCCAACAACGCGGTGAGCGCTAGCTCGGCGCCCAGGTCGAGATCGCCCTCCGCGACCTTGGCCGCGAACAGCAGGCGTGCCACCTCCCCTGCGGCGCTGACGTCACCACCGAGCGCCACCACGCCGAACCCGGTCGCGTAGAACACCGCGTGGGTGAACGCGTAGCACTCGTTGTCGGTCATCAGGAAGGGATTCAGGTGCTGCCCGGCGAGCCACCGGTCGTACAGCGCGCCGGCCCCCGGCAGGTGTCCCCGCCAGCCGCCCAGGTCGATGACGTAGGCGAGTTCGAGCGCTGCCACGGTGTCCGCGCTCGGGCGCACACCGGCGTCGAGCAGGCGCTCGACGGCGCCCGCCAACTCGTCGACCGGCTCGCCGAACCGCATCAGCAGGGCGATCAGCCAAGCGTGGTAGGTGAACAGCGCGTCACCGCGGTGCAGGCCGGCCGCGAACGCCCGGGTGCGCACCAGCCGCACGGCCAGCGGCAACGCCCGGTCGAGCAGCCGCGAGCAGGGACGGCCGGCCCGTCCGGCGACCTCGCACAACTGCAGGAGTTCGAGCAACGGACCCGCGGGGAACGGCCTCGGCGACAACACGCGCTGCCAGACCGACGGGTCGAACCAGGAGAGGTGGGTCTCCAACCAGCCCAGGGCCTCGCCCAGCGTGTCGCGACCGCCCGACAGCACCGGTTCGGGCTGCTCGGTCCATCGCGGGAAGCCGTCGACCAGGCCGCGGTACCGCGCAGGAGGGGTCATCTGCCGGTCCGGAACCGGAGCATCCCACCGAGCACCAGCGCCAGCCCGGCGAGCACCAGCACGTCCAGCCAGAGCGGAAATGCCCGGGGTGCACCACCGAGGGGCGCCAGCAGCAGGTGCCGCACCCCGTCCACGGCGTAGGTCATCGGGTTCAACCTCATCACGGTCAGCAGCCACGCGGGGCCGGAGTCCGGCAGGAAGACCGAACCGGACAGGAACAGCAACGGGTACATCGCGAGTTGCACGGCCGCCTGCAGCGTCTCCACCTGCTTGATCGCCGTGGCCAGGTAGACACCGAGGAGGCCGAACACCGCACTGACGAGGGTGAAGGCGAGCACCCCGCCGAAGAAGGTCACCACCGTCAGCGGCAGGTCGAGCAGCGGCGCGAACAACAGCATCACCGCGCTCTGCGCACCGGCGACCAACGCACTCGCGACCACCTTGCCCAGTGGCAGGCACAGCCGGGGCACCGGTGCGATCAGCATTCCGCGCAGCGCTCCGTACTCCCGGTCGAAGGCGTAGGTGAGCCCGGAGCTGACACCGATCGTGACCACCTGGATGGCCACGATGCCGGGGAACACGAAGGCGCTGAAGGGGACCGCGTCGACCGAACCGATCATCCCGTCGAACCCGACCGCGAAGACGAGCAGGAAGAACACCACCTGCACGCCCTGGGAGACCAGCACGCCGGGGTGCCGGACCTGCCGGTACAGGTCGCGCGCGGCCACGACCGCCGTACCGCGCACGACGTCCTGCTGCAGCAATGCCATGCCCTCTCCCCTAGTGCTCGGTGGTCGCGAAGTAGACGTCGTCCAACGACGGCCTGCGCACCGACACCTCCAGCACGGGCACCGCGATCGCCCGGACGACCTCGGCCACCCGGCTCTCCGGTTCGGCGCACCGGACGAGCACTCCGTCCGGACCGCGGTCCGCATCGAAGCCGGCGAGGTGCAGCTGAGCCGTCGCTGCGACGTCGTCAGCGGTCACCAGGCGCAGGTCGGAAGCCGACAGCCCGGCCTTGAGCTCGGCCGGCGAGCCCTGGCGGACGACGGTCCCCCGGTTCACGATGACGACGCGGTCTGCGAGTTCGGCCTCGTCCAGGTAGTGCGTCGCGTACAGCACGGTCACGTCCGACTCGTCACGGAGTCCGAGCAGGTCCTGCCAGACCGTCCTCCTGGCGTCCGGGTCCAGGCCCGTGGTCGGTTCGTCCAGGATGACCAGCCCCGGTCGGTGCAGCAGCGCCCTGGCGAGTTCGAGCCTCCTGGTGAGCCCGCCGGACAGCTCGGAGACCGGCGCGTGCCTCCGGTCGGCGAGCCCGAACCGCGTCAGCAGTTCGTCGGTGCGCGTGCGGGACGCGGCCCTCGTCATCCCGAACAACCTGGCGTGGAACCAGAGGTTGCGCTCCACCGGGAGGTCCTGGTCGAGGGTGCACTCCTGGAAGACCATGCCGATCCGACCGCGGGCCGGCACCGGGTTCACCGCGGTGTCGTGCCCGAACACCCGCACCTGGCCCGAGTCCGGCGCCAAGGCGGTCGACAGCGCCTTGAGCAGGGTCGACTTGCCCGCGCCGTTCGGACCGAGCAGCGCGATGACCTCGCCCGGCCGCGCGCTGAGCGAGACACCGCCGACCGCGGTGGCGCCGCCGTAGGAGATGCGCAGGTCGCGGACCTCGAACGCCGGGGTCACGCGATCGCCTCGACGCCGCTCACGCACCGCACGACGTCCTCGGGAGGTGGCGGCACGAGGCCGGGCACGATCGCGCGGCTCGCCACCTCGTAAGAAGCGCCGGCGATCGGCTCGACGACCCGGTGGCCGTCCCCGCGCAGCACCGCGACGTTGCGCTGAACGGCCGGTTTGCCCCACATCACCGGGTTCATCGCGGGCACCAGGGTGATCGGACCGTCGACGGCCAGCAGCGCGGTGGTCAGCCGGCTCGGCGCCAGCCCGTGCGCGAGGCAGCCGAGCAGGTGGGCCGTCGCGGGCAGCACCAGCGTGTGGTCGGCCCAACGGCCGAGCGCCACGTGGCTGCGTGCCGGGTCGGCGTCGGTGTACACGCGGTCGCAGATCACCCCCAGGGCCTGCGCGGAGATGAAGGCCGACGCCGACACCGTGACCACGGCGATGATCTGGCGCACCCCGGCAGCCCGGAACGCGTAGAGGTAGTTGGGCAGCGTCAGCGCCGCGACCGAGCCGCTGACGCCGAGCAACAGCTTCTCCGGACAGGACATGGTCACCTCACGCCAGCACCAGGGCGGTGTCCCAGTGCGCACCGCACTCGGGGTGGATCGACGGGAGCAGCGCGCACACCACCCCTGCCGCGCCTTCGAGCAGACCGGCGACGTCGAGCGAGCGGTGCCGCGTCGCCGAGCGCCAACCGTCCGGCGAGTCGGGCACGAGGTGACCGAACACGAACGCCGCGTCGGGGTCGGCGAAACCCAGCGTGCGCTCGGTCAGCGATTTCCCGGCGGCCAGCAGCACCGGATCTCCCGATGCCGTGCCGAGCCGCCGCACCACCTGGAGCAGACCGGCGTAGCCGTGGCAGACGGTCGGTCCGTCCAGCCGCCACGAGCGCTCGTCCCGGTCCAGCGCCGCCCGCAGCGCCGCCACCGCCGTCGCGCACCACTCGGGTTCGCGCAGCGCCTGCCCCGCCCGGTGCAGCGCTGCGGCCACCCCGGGCGTGCCGTAGCACCAGGCGGTACGGGTGAACAGGCGGTCCGTGCGCCCGGTCTCGTCGTCCCAGCTAACTCGGCACGGCCAGTACGGTCCGGTTTCGTCGTGCAGCAGCCAGCCGAGCAGCCACTGCGCGATCCGCCTGATCGCCGCGCGCTGCCCCGGCACCTCCCGTTCCCGCTCCAGCGCGATCGAGAGCACCGCGAGCGGGCCCGGGATCCCGTGCGCCAGCCCGAGGTTGAAGTCACCGCGCGGGTAGGCCAGCGCGTCCTCCTCGGTGGGCTGTAGTTCCCGCGGTACCCACCACCCGGGCACCGAACGGCCGCCTACCTCGATCGGCTCGGTCAACCGCGCGAGGTGCGCCAGGCTCCGCTCGACGGTCTCCTCCGCTTCCGCGCCGACGTCCAGCAGCAGGCGGGTGGTGCCGGCGATGCCGTTGATCACGTCGTAGTGGTTCCAGGCCACCCCCGGCTCGGCTCGCGCACGACAGGCGTCCAGCCTGGCGTTCTGGTCGTCGACGACCCAGGCGGTGAGCTTGCGGCGGAACGCGGCGTAGTGCGGTGCGAGCGCGTTCGTCGCGGCCAGCAGCGAGGCCGGTCCGGCGAACAGGCCGTTGGCGGGTTGCGCGTGCATCAACTCACCCGCCCGGTGGATGTGCCTGTGCGCGGTGGCGAGCCAGCGTTCGTCCGCCTTGGCGAGTTCGGCGTACATCACCGCGACGCCGGGCAACCCGTTGGAGAGCGTCAGCGGACCCCACATCGACGCCTGGTAGACCGGCTCGCGGTTGTCCGGCCGGTCGGTCACCGCAGCCACCCGGTCGGGGTCGGCAAGCCGTTCGGCGGCCAACAGCACCGCCTCCTCGGCCAGTTGAGCGCCGGCACCGGACAACTCGACACCCGTGGTCATGCCCTGCTCCTCCGCCTCTGGTTGTCCTGCACCGCGCCGCGGGCGATGCCCAGTACCCTGGCCTCGCGCTCCGACGAGCCGCCGAGCAGGCGGTTGCACGTCATGTGCAGCAGGCTGCCGACGATCCGGGCCTCCGGAGTCGCGCACAGCCCTTCCGCGATCAGCGCCCGGATCCGCTCGCCGAACGCGTGCGCCGCGCGGTCCCGCGCGGCGAGCACCCGGAGCAGCCGTGCGCCGGCGTCGTCGCCGCGGAGTTCCGGCCAGCCGCCCGCGGGGTCGATCCGGCTCCGCCACCGGGCGGCGTCGCCGCGGTAGGCGTCCGGCAGTTCACGGCGACTGCCCGTGATGGACAACCAGGACACCGCCGGATCGGCGCTCGGGTCGACCCAGGGTGCACCGGGGGACGGCGGGCCGAACGCGTGCGCCAGCGAAGCCGCCGAGATCGCGCCCAGGGTCTCGACCGGGAACACCCCCTCCTGGGCGAGCCGCAGCAGCGACACGGCGGCCACGCTGTCCGCGCAGAACAGTTCCTCCGCCGCCGTGCGCGCGGCCGCGCCGCCGTACCTCTCCAGTTCGGGGTCGAACTGCTCGATCCGGTGCGCACCGACCAGGCCGTCGTGCTGCCAGTCCGCCAGCGTCGAGCTGAGGGAGGGCAGCAGTCCCGACCAGAGCCGCCCCGCCGCACCGTGGAACCGCAACCGCAGGTGGTGCCCGGTGGCATCGGTGTACCGGATGAAGAACCAGCGGTCGACGCCGTGCTCGGTGGCGGCGGCGACCAGCGCGGGGACGTGGTTGCGCAGCAGGTCGTCCTGGCCGGTGACCGAGCCGTGGACCACCAGGTAGAGCCAGTCGCCGGCGAGTTCCGGCGGCCGTGCCCGGGGCACGACGTGCGCGACGTGCGGTGGCCTGGCGCGTTCGACCTTCGGCACCAGGGGCACCACCAGTTCCACCGCGCGCTCGTGCGCCGCGCCACCGGACGCACCCGCGGCGACCTCCTGCGCGACGAGCCCGGGGTTGCGGCGCAGTTCGTCGTGCAGCAGTTCGAGGTGCCGGTGGTCGTCGAGGGAGAGCAGCAGCCGCTGATCGGTGCTGACCACCAGCACCTGGTCGGGCACCCTCCACCGGGCGCGCCAGCCCGCGACCTCCTCCGCCCACCGGGGGCTCTCGGTGGGCAGTTCGTCGAGTCGCCAGGTGGCGGGAGCCAGCACCGACCGCCCGAAGCGCACTCTCGGCAGGAAGGGCGAGTTGGCCATCGGCCCCCAGTTCCACGGCTCCCACAGGCGCTGGCCCTCCATGCCGATCTCGTAGAGGAACCGGGTGGTGTTGGGCGCCTGGACGACGGGGCTCACCATGTTCGGCAGAACCGGCACGAGTTCGCGGTTCGTGGGTACGTGCACGACGTACAGCCGTTCCAGGGTCGCCCCGACCGCGATCTCCGCCGGCGGGATCTCCTCGACGCCCTCGGCGTCCGGCAACCCGACGGCGACGCGCCTGCCCGTGGCCGGTGGGGTGTGCGCCAGGTTCGCGGCCTTGCCCGATCGCGGCGTGAAGGCCAGGTCGACCGGGACCGCACCCGGCACGTGCACCGCCACCGGCCCGCGCCACCGGGGAAGCAGGTCCCAGAACCGGCCGAAGGTGGCGCCCGCGTGGTGCGATCCGGGGCTCGGCGAGACGACCACCCGGAAGTCCTCCGCGGCCGAGTCGACCACGTGCAGGTAGAGCTCGCACGAGTTGGGCAGGTCCGCGGGGTCGGCGTCGTCGTGGGCGAGTTCGCCGATCAGGTCGTCGTCCAGGACGACCTCGCGGTGCCCGTCCCGCAGCGCTCGCACGACCAGTCCGCTGATCGCCCGGTCGCGCCTGGTGCCGGAGGGTTCGACCGGGTCCTCGGGCGCCGCCTCGCTCTCCGGCCACGCGTAGCCGGCGGGCGCGCCCAGGGATCGGGTCGGGTCCAGCAGTTCCTCGATGGGCACGAGCCGGTCGACGCCGTAGCGTTCGAGGAAACGGCCGTGGAAGCCGCGCAGCGGCCGCATGCCGAGCCTTGGCGGGGAGAGCCGCCACAGCACGGTCGCGAGCCGCTCGACCTCGTCGCGCACCCGGTGCGGGAGCCTGACCTCCGCGTCGATGCACGTGTCCACGTGCAACGGGGTGTCGAGATCGGTGATCCGGCGCGCGAGCCCGACCAGCTCGACGAGTTCGGCACGACCGTCTCCCGGGCGCTTGGCGTCGAACCGCTTGCGCCCCTCGTCGAGCCGGCGCAGGCGCGCGAGCGGCTCGGCATCGCGCAGGGGCAGCTCCGCCAGCCTGTCGATGACGCGGGTGAGCGGGTCGCCGCCGTCCAGCGGCGGGCGCAGGTCGGTGATCAGGAGTTCCTGATCGACCAGCACGTGCAGCAGGCGGAGCACCCGGTCGACCCCGCCCGGGGAGAACCGCGCCGCCAGCTCGTCCGCCAACTCCGCGGCGACGACCGGGGTCGCGGCCGCGGCCAGTGCCGCGGACACCACCGGTGAGTTCCGCACGGAGACCACGGTCCTGGTCTGCTGACCGGGCACGGCCCCGAGGGCGGACGGCACCTCCAGCACCACCCGGTCACCGCGCCGGAGGAGCGACTGGTGCGTGCGCAGGCGCAGGGCGGGCAGCACGTCCGGCCGCGATTCCAGGTCGTGCACCACCCGGTACAGCCAGCTCATGTCCACGTGGGTGCGATGCCGGTGCTCCTCGCCCCACCCGAACTCGGCGCCCACGCCGAACTCCCCGGCGCACACGCCGGCGAACAGCCCGAACGGTGTCGGCCGCGTCCGCATCCGGATGTCGTAGCGCAACACGGCCAGAGCGGCTCGTCGCAGCTGCTTGGGCCGCAGTTCCGCCGCTCGGCCGACCGCGATCCGGTCCAGTACGGCGGCCAGGCTGGGACTGGCGAGCGTGACGGCTTCGAGCAGCGGCGGGTCGGCCAGGGCCGCGCGCAGCAGGGCGAGGTGTCCGCCGCCGGTGTCCGCCGCGGAGAGACCGGGCCCCTCGTCCCGGCAGCGCATCGGAGCGCGGACCAGGAAGACCGGCCAGGCGCGGAACAGCGGCTCCACTTCGTCCCCCAACGCGGGTTCGGGCCGCCGGGCCGGGAGGGTCCCCGACCCGGCGGCGGTTCGGATCAGCAGCAGAAGCTGCAGTTGCTGCCACCACCGGGGCTGGTGCACCCCGGGGTGCACAGCGAGATGCTGGTGACGGCCGGGGTGATCGCCATTCGCTCGACGCCGACCTCCAGGTCCAGGTCGAACAGGTCCAGGTCCCCCATGGTCGGGGCCTCGACGGCTTCGATCGCGGACATCGCTTCCTCCTCAACAAGATCGGGGCACGGATTTCCGTGCCGGGTGACACTTCCCCTCGAAACGGTGGCCGTGGACCACCGCCCTCCACGCAATCAGGACGGGTGAACCGGCTCAAGCAGGTGGCCGACAACTGGCAGTGCTCGCAGTCGACCTGGCAGTTCACCTGATCGGGTCCAGATGTGCCGAGCTGTGAACCTGCCCGACACGAACTGCTACACACGTTCGTGTGGGGTCGGACGAACAGCTCATGGCCGCGGTCGCGGGTGGCGACCAGGAGGCGCTGCGCGAGCTGTACGAACAGCACGCGGCGGGAATGCTCAGGCTGTTGCGCAGGCTCACCTCCGACGCCTCGGCCGCCGACGAGATCCTGCAGGAGTCGTGGCTCGCGGTGTGGCAGTCGGCTGCCGGGTTCCGGGGTGAGTCCTCGGTGAGGGGCTGGCTGTACGGCGTCGCCAGGAGGCAGGCGCACAACCGGTTGCGCAAGGCCCTCCCGCCCCAGGTCGAACTGGACGACGCCGCCGACGTCCCGGACACCGCGCCCGGCGTCGAGGACCAGGTGCTCGGCCTCGCCGAGCGCAGGGCCCTCGCGACCGCCGTCGGTGCCCTGCCGGAGCACCTGCGCGAGGTGCTCGTGCTGGTGCTGGCCGAGGAGATGTCCTACCAGGAAGTTTCCGCCGCGCTGGGCATACCGGTGGGCACCGTGAAGAGCAGGATGTCGCACGCGCGTCGCAGGCTCGCGGACGCGCTGGCACCCGTCCGAGGGGAGAGGGGTGGCCGGTGACGGTTCACCTGTCCGACGCCGACCTGGCCCTGCTCGCCCGAGGGGGGCAGGAGACCGAGCCGCACCTCGCCCGGTGCCCGGACTGCCGACTCCGGTGGCACTCGTGGCAGCAGGTGGCCACCGCGACCAGGACCGCGGTGGCCCCGCTCGGGTCGGCGACGCCACCTCCGTTCGACTCGCTGGCGGCGGTGATCGGACTCCGCCCCGAACCGCTGCCGGTCGCCGGCCAGGGCCTGTTCCTCTCCTGGTCCGCCATCGCGCTGCTGGTGGTGAGGCAGGTGCGGCTCATGCCGCGCACACTGCTGCCGATCAGCGTGGTGGGGATCGCGCTGGCGGTGTTCATCGGGCTGGCCACCTCCGACCAGGCGCTGGGCAAGCACCTCTACGCGGCCGTGGTCGCGCTGGTCGCGGTGCTCGGTTCGCTCACCACCTGCTCTCGGCGCACGGACCCCCGCAACGAACTGCTCTGCGCCATGCCGGTCTCGCCGGTGGCGGTGCTCGCGAGCAGGCTGCTGCTGGTGCTGACGACCGAGGTGGTGCTCGCGGTGGCCGGTTCGGTCGCGGTGCGGGTGCTCGGGGAGGTCGCCCCGGTACTCGACCTGGTGTCGAGCTGGTTCGGGCAGATGATGCTCGCCTCGGCCATCGCCGTCGTCGGCTCCGTGTGGCGCTCACCCGGCTTCGGCGGGGGCGCCGCGGTGGCGGTGTGGCTGCTCGGCTCGCTGACCACGATGCCTGGCGGTGAGCTCTCCGCGCGCGCGGGCGTGGTCGCCCAGCAGGTGTGGGGCACCACGCCGTGGACGCTCGTCGCGGCCGCGGTACTGCTGGCGATCGCCCTCAGGCGGGTGTGGCAGTTCCCCGGACGAACCCCGGAACCGGCGTGAACCCCTTCCCGTCCCGCGGCTACGTACTCGGTGTGACCGGTTCGCGGCTGTGGCGGTACGAGGCGAGGCGCGTGGGCGTGCCGGCGCTGCTGGTGTCGCCCGTGTTCGCCGTCGTCCTCCTGCTGTTGCGGCTGGGGTTGCTGCCCGAGGGCTACGTCGGCGGCTGGTTGGTGCAGGCGGTGCCCGCGCTCGTGGCGGGGATGGCGGCGACGGCCGCCGCGGTGGAGCGCTCCGCCGAGCTCCAGCTGACGATGCCGACCCCGTTCCGCACCACCATCAGCAGGCGGCTCGTGCTGGTCGGCGCGACCGCGGTGTTGAGCTCGCTCGCGCTGATCGCCTGGCTGACCGCGGCGGGCGTGGTGCGCGCCCCGGTCACCGAGTACCTGCTGGTGTGCTCGTTCGCCACGATGCTCGCGGCCGTCGGCTGCTGGTCCACGCTGGCGCTGAGGTCGGTGGCCGGCGCCTCCGCGGTGGTGCTCGCGGCTTGGCTGGGCACCCTGCTCGTCCTGGACCGGGTGGTCACGCCCCCGCTGGCGCGTTCGATCGTGTTGCTGGTGCTGGCCGCCGTGCTGTTCACCAACGTCCTGCGGCTGTCGGCGGACGGCGAAGACCTGATCGGAGCGGGCGAATGACAGCTTTGCCGGGGGTGCGGGTCCAGCCGAGCGGGCGCCACGTGCTGACCTCCCTGCGCGGTTCGGTGCGGTACGAGGTCCGGATGGCGCTGAGGGGCAGGGTGATCTGGCTGTCCCTGGTCCCGTTGACCCTGCTGGCCCTGCTGCTCGCCGTGGTGTCGCCCGCCATGGGTGAACTCGGGCCGAAGGGCCGGGTCGGCTACACGGTGATCGTGGTGAACACCTTCGCCACGCTGGGGATCGGCGTCTTCCTGTCGGGCAGGCTCGCGCAGCACCACCACCCGGCCCTGGCGGAACTGCTGAACACCACACCCAGCGGCGTGACCACCCGGATGACCGGTGTGCTCACCGGGGCGCTAGCGGTCGCCGTGCTCCCGCTCGCCTGCGTGCTCGCGTTGGTCGGGGTCTTCGAAGGTCTTCGCGCCGGCAGCCCCGTGCCCGTCGCCGCCGGGCTGCTCGGTGTGCTCGTGGTCATCCTGCCCGCGGCGGTCGTCATCACCACCTTCGCGACCCTGCTCGGGCTGCTGCTGCCGGTGGCGCTCGCCAGGGTGCTGGTGGTGGCGGCCTGGTTCTGGGCGACGCACCTCGACCCGGGCCTGGTGCCGCTTCCCGGTCCGACGGGAACGGTCCTCTCACCGCTGGGCGGGTATCCCGCGGCAGTGTGGTTGGACGGCGACGGGGTCTTCGCCGACCGCGGGTCGACGGGCGTGCTGAGCCCCTTGCCGGACAGCGGCAGCGCGGTGCTGAACGTGGTGCTGGTGCTGGTGCTCGCGGCGTTGTTCTTCGTGCTCGCCCGATGTGCGATCGAACTGCGGACCCGGCAACGGGGAAAGGAAACGGGTTGACCGGATGGAGATCGTCATCGATCAGCTGAGCAAGGTCTACCGCGGGGGCAAGCACGCGCTCGCCGGGGTCGACCTGCGCGTCGGCGCGGGCATGACCGGGTTGCTCGGCCCGAACGGCGCCGGCAAGACCACCCTGATGCGCATCCTGACCGGGGTGCTGCGGCCGACCGGCGGGCGCGTGCTCGTCGGCGACCACGACCTCGCCACGTCGGCCGGTCGCACAGCGGTCAAGCGGATGCTCGGCTACCTGCCGCAGGAGCTGGCGCTCTACCCCGACCTGACCGGACGTGAGTTCCTGGACTACATCGCGTTGCTGAAAGGCGTCGACGACAAGCGGGCCAGACGTGCGCAGGTCGACGCGCTGCTGGCCGAGGTGGGTCTGGAAGAACACGCGCAACGCAGGGTGGGTGCGTACTCCGGCGGCATGAAACGGCGGCTCGGCATCGCGCAGGCGCTGCTCGGCGATCCCCGACTGATCATCGTGGACGAGCCGACCAGCGGGCTCGACCCCCACGAACGGATGCGCTTCCGCGCGCTGCTGGCCAGGGTCGGCCGCAACCGGATCATGATCCTGTCCACGCACATCCTCGACGACGTGGCGCAGAGCTGCCCCCGCGTGTGCGTGCTGAACTCCGGGCACGTGGTCTACCACGGGTCCACCACCGGGCTCACCGAGGCGGCGGTCGGCCGCACCTACGTGCTGCGCACCGAGGCCCCGCCCCTGTCCGCGACCGTGGTGAACGCGGTGGCGACCCCGGAGGGCACCGAGTACAGGCTGGTCGGTGGCGAGTTGCCGCCGGGTGCCCGAGTCGTGCCGCCGTCCCTCGAGGACGGCTACGTCGCACTCCTCGAATCCAGCGAACCGACACCGACGAGGTAGGAACCGATGAGCCTGTCCGGCACCCGTTCGACCGTCCGTCCCCGCACCCCGAACGCGACACAGGCCGCGTTGCTCGCCCTGTGCGCGGCGACCCTGGCCGCGGTCGCCGGCTGCGGTGCGGGTTCGAGCGACCCCGCGTCGACCTCCCCGGTGCCGTTGCCGGCACCGACGGGAAATCGACAAGAGGTTTCGCAAGCCAACCTCGGCTACTTGTGGCCGGTGAACGTCGATCACGGTACGATTGAGTGCCGCAACGGAGAACAAGCCGTGTTCATCGACCCCGACGGCCAGGCATTCGCGCTCAACGACAAAGCGGCGGAAGCAGGCGTTCCCGGTATCGAGCCGCTGCGGATCGAGGGGAGCCAGGGGGACAAGATAAGCCTCGGCGCACTGCTGGGTCACGCGCTCGACCTGTGCGGGGAGAGCTGACCCCGAATTTATTCCCCCTGGGTCCACCAGGCGCATGGTCTTCCGCGACGTGCGCGACTCCTGCTCGTTCTTGGAGCGTTGTCGGCAGTCCCGCTTCACACACATGGGGCCTTGAAGTGCGAGGACGGCTTGCGCTAGCTTGCCCGTGGGGGAAGTTCCACGCAATGGAGGGGGGCCATGGTGGATCCAACCATGCGCGCGACAACAATCCTGGCCCACTTGGGGCTGGAAGGATGTCTGACCGGGAACCGCATTTTTTGGGTCAATGCGGGAATTGATCTCAACTTCACCGAGCCTTCGGCGTTGTTCACCTCCGAGGGCACGCCCATCCTGGTTCCCGCGGTCAGCGAGCCCGACGTGGACCTGATCTGGTCCATCCGTCGGCGGCTCTGCCTGGTGCCGATCGGGGCCGTGGTGGACGACATCAGCGGTCACCAGACCTACGTCGCCATCAGGGCGGGGGCGACGAGCGTGCTCAACCTGCGGCTGCCGTGGGACAGACAGGTGGAGGCCCTGCGTGCCGTGTGGGCGGACCGCCCGCCGGAGGTCGGTTCGGTGACGGGTTCCTGCTCGGCGAGACCGCGGGGCGGGCAGGGCGGTCCGTCGTTCAGGGCCGACGCGCAGGACCAGGAAACACAGGCCCTGATCCACCTGCTCTGTGGCTCGAACAGCATCTCGACCATAGCGCGTCAGTTCTACTGCTCCGAGCGTTCCATGTACCGACGGATTCGCCGCTTGTACGAGAGCGCCGGGGTGTCCGGCAGGTCGGAACTGCGCTCGCGGATGGCGGGTCGCACAAGACCTGCCCTGTCCCTGGCGCCCGGATTGTTGAACCGCACGTCCTGAACTGCTGTCGGATGGGATCTCGGGGCGTTGCGGGGGACAACGCCCCGAGATCCGGGAATGGCGCGCGCACCGCCGGGGCGTGCCGGGGCGGAAAACCCCCCGTCGCGTCCGCGTCGGTTCCACGGCCGCGATCGTCCAGCGGTGGATCACCACGGTCCGGTGGGTATTCTTTCGAGAGCGTCGGTGCCGGAAGTCGTCCTCGCTTCCTCGACCTGTTCGGGACACCCAGTACGTAGCGGTGCGCACCGGGTGGGTTCACGACCCGATTCCGATGACCCGGTACGACCGCTCCACGCCTCGGCGCCGGCGGTCGCCGACCGGGCAGACGGCTTCGCCCCGGCACCGGCCGGATGCCGGGTGCCGGGGCGGAGGGGCCGGTTCAGCCGGTGGTGGCGCGCCGGCGGCGGAAGAGCAGGACAGCGCCGCCCGCGAGCGCGAGGGCCGTGCCGGAACCGCCGATCAGCAGGGGTGCCGAGGACGTCGCGTCCCCGGGCTCCCGGGCGGTGCCGTAGCCGCTGGACATGCCCCGCGTGTCGTAGTCCGACCCGGGCAGCTTGTCGGCGTAGCGGGCCTTGACCAGCTTCTGGTACTCGCTCAGCGACACCGACGACTGGCCGCCCAGGGCTTCGCGCGCCTGGTCGTTGAGCGGCTTGACCGTGAGGAGCCTCAGCTCGTACCAGCCGCGGATCTGCGGCTCGCTGAACACCAGCGACCCCACACCGGCCTTGGCGGCGTACGCGGCGTCGCTGTCGCCCTCGCGCACCGCCGCCAGGTGCCAGCCGCCGCCCTGCGTCGGGGCGAGGATGACGGTGGCCTGGCGGTTGTTGATGGTGACGCTCAGCGAAGACACCAGGTAGCTGAGCCTGACCGCCTCGACGGCGACCGGCGGGGAGGTGCCCGCGACGAAGCCCGGCGTGATCTCGTTGAGCGCCAGCGGGTCCTTGATCGTGAAGGTCGGCATGCCCTCGCACGGCTCGGCCTTGTCCGGGATCGTCTGCGGTGTCTCCGAACCGCCCTGCGGCACCGGCGCGGCCAGGAAGCGGCAGACGGCGTTGAGGGCGGCGGTCGACTTCACCGCGTCGAGGGCGGCCTGGTAGTCGGGGATGTCCGGGAGCGGGTCCTCGGCCGCGCGGCCGGCACCGGGGGTGGACAGCAGGACCGACGCGCCCAGGGCCAGGACGGCGGTCAGCCGGGAGAGGCGTGAGGCCGTCCGCACACCGGGTGTTCGTGTTTCGCGCATGTCGCCTGCCTCAACGGGAGATGCCGATCCGGGAGTGGGTCCACTTGAACGAGTTGTTGTTGACGTAGTCGTTGTAGTTCCACCAGGTGTAGGTGGCGGTGTCCGGCCACGGGTCGGCCACGGCGATGGTGTTGTTCGCGGTGTCGAAGCCGTAGACCACGTTCATGTGGCCCCCGCCCGAGGTCCACCCGATGCGCGCGCCGAGGGGGCGGGCGGCCTTGACGTCGGTGTAGACCTGGTTGAACGAGGCCGCGCTGTTCAGGCCGGAGCCGGGGTGGGCCATGCCGAGGCTGTTCCAGCCCTTGGCCATGTCGTCGAGCGTGGCGGGCTGGTTGTTGCAGCCGTAGTAGGGCTGGGCCCGGGTGCAGAAGTCCGCCTGCGTGCTGCCGAGGCCGTGGTACTTGGCGATCGTCAGCCCCGAGGCGACCCAGCACCACTGGGTCTTCTCCTGCTTGTACATGGCGATGTTGTCGTACCCGGCTTCCGCCTGGGCCGTGCCTCCGACGGCCACGAGCAACCCCGAAACCGCCAGTGCGACGGCCGATGCCGCGGCCGTGAACCTGGATCTGCCCATCTTCCTGCCTTCCCGTGTGTGCCGTGAGTTCCGGACTACCTGTCAGGAACATGACAGCGCGAAATTCCGGCGCCACCCAGGGGCGGTGCGGAAAATACGCCCTCAAGGCAGCGCGACACTCTTCACGGTGGCGGTGCCGGCCTTGATCGTGACCCTCGGCTTTCGCCTGCCGAACCGCCTGGGTGGCCGGAACACCACGGGGTGAGTGCCACCGCTCCCTGTTGATCAGCAGGACGTGGCCGGGGCGCGGTGGGCGGAAGGAGCGCCGGGTTCACGTACCGGAACTTCGCAGTCGTTGTGCACATTCGTGAACAAGCTGTCGCTGATTGACACGGCCGACATCGGCACCTAGCGTTAGGCAAGCGCTTTCCAAGCTGTGCCGGAACTGGTTCCGAACGAATTCGACAGCCTTCCCACCCTTCGACGACGCAGGAGAAGGAATGAAGAGATCAGTCGCACGGCGAATCCCCGCGGCCGCGGCCGCGCTGGTCGCCGCGACCTCGGCCGGCGTGGTCCTGGCGATGCCACCGGCGTCGGCGGCGGCCGGTGCCGCGACCGGCTACGCGTCCCAGAACGGCGGGACCACCGGCGGTCAGGGCGGGGCGACGGTTCGCGCCACCTCCGGGACCCAGATCCACCAGGCCCTGTGCGGCCGGGCCGGCAGCAGCACGCCGATCACCATCGAGGTCGAGGGCCGGATCAACCACGGCAACACCACCAAGGTCTCGGGCGACAGCTGCGAGACCGCCGCCGGCGTGATCGAGCTCAAGCGGATCAGCAACGTCACGATCATCGGCGTCGGCAGCGGGGCCGTGTTCGACCAGCTCGGCATCCACATCCGCGAGTCGCGCAACATCATCATCCGGAACGTGACGATCCAGAACGTCAAGAAGTCGGGTTCACCCACCTCGAACGGCGGTGACGCCATCGGGATGGAGAAGAACGTCCGCAACGTCTGGGTGGACCACGCCACCCTGCTGGCCTCGGGCGGCGAGTCGGAGGGTTTCGACGGCCTGTTCGACATGAAGGACAACACCCAGTACGTGACCCTGTCCTACAGCACCCTGCGCAATTCCGGCCGCGGCGGTCTGGTGGGTTCGAGCGAGAGCGACACCTCGAACGGGTTCGTCACCTACCACCACAACCTGTACCAGAACATCGATTCCCGCACCCCTTTGCTGCGGGGCGGTATCGGCCACATGTACAACAACCACTACGTGGACGTCCACGAGTCCGGGATCAACTCCCGGGCCGGGGCGAAGGCCAAGGTGGAGAACAACTACTTCAAGGACGTCCACGACGCCCTGGGGACCTTCTACACCGACGAGGCCGGGTACTGGCAGGTCAGCGGGAACACCTTCGACAACGTGACCTGGTCGGCCCCCGACGAGGAGACCAACCCCGCCGGCCCCAACCCCACGTCCACCACCTCGGTCGGCATCCCCTACAGCTACCGGCTCGACCAGGCGAACTGCGTGCCGGGCATCGTCAGCCGCACGGCGGGCGCCAACACGGGCATGAGGGAGTCCGACGGCACCTGCTAGGCGCGAGTCCACCGGTCCGGAGCCGACGGACCGGTGCCAACGGACCAGATCGTGGACCGGGCCTGCGCGGTGATCGACACGGCCACCGCGCGGGCCGCGCGGGCAGCAGCCGCAGCGGGTGGAGAACGCGCTCTACCCGCCGGGTCTGGACAGCCGCCGCGCGGGCCGCCGCGGTGAGAGAGCCCGCTCGACGTGCCGGGGCGGCTCATCCCCGGTCCACCGGGTACCGGAGCGGCTCACCCGGTCGCGCGCCCCGTGGCCACCACGATGGCGTCGGCCACCAGCGCCAGGGTCCTGGTGATGCTGTAGGGGTCGCGGTCGAGGTCGTACAGCACCTCGCGCACCGGCATGATCGACCGGGCGCTCCCGGGCGTCGCCGCGGCGTCCAGGGCGGCCTGGAGCACCGGGCACACCCGTTCGACGGCGGCGGCCATGCGGTCGGCGAGGGTGATGTGGCCGGCGTCGGGCACGGCGACGCCGTCGGCGCGGGCCCACTGCGACGAGGCCAGCAGCACGGTGACCGCGTCCTCCCTGGTGGGCACCAGGGCCGCCAGGTCGACCCCGCCCGCGGGGGTGCGCGGCAGGTCCGGGTGGGCCAGGTGCAGGTGCCGCAGGAGCAGGGCCACCAGGTCGGCCAGGCCGTCGAGTCCGTGCGCCTCACCCAGGGCGCGCACCCACTCCTCGTCGTCCCGCCCGCCCTCGCGCAGGGCCAGGACGAAATCGGACGCCGCCTCTTCCAGCGACGCCCAATACCGGTCGGTGCCGCGCACCGGTGCCGTCATGTTCACTCCTGCTCTCCGTGGGGACCTCCGGGAAAACCGAATGCCCTCGGAACCCGGGACGCCAAACCACACCCGACGGAGAAAACCGGCTCCCCGGACCCGCCACCGACCGGTCCCCTCGGCCGGCGGCGGCGCGTCACAGGGGCGGTACCTGCACGATCGTGGACCCCGCCGCCCGTCCGCGACTCCGACGACGGTCACCGCCGGGGTGGTGACCGCTCCTCAACATCACTCGATCGAGACAACCGGGTCCACGTCCGGGAGAGGCGGCACGAGCCGTCGCCGGACCTCCGCACGAGCCGTCGCCGACCCGCCGGCGGACGATCGCCAACCCCCCGGCGGACGGCGGTCGCACCCCGCGACCGACCGGACACAGATCCGGTACCGACGGGTTCCAGATCACAGTGGACAGACCTACCGAACCGCGATCACGGTCCTTTAGCTTAGGCAAGGCTAAGCACACCTCAGGCTCGTGATCGTCTCGACAGCCGGTGCCTGGCCTCGACGAAAGGGGTTCGCCCGTGCGTTCACGCCGCCTGCGGGTGGGGGCCGTCGCCGCCGTCGCCGCGATGGCGCTCAGCGCCTGTTCCTCCCCGAGCGAGAACGGCGGTGAGGACGCCGGCGCCGGCCCGACCCCCGCCGGGGACTCGTTCCCGGTCACGATCGAGCACGCGCTCGGGTCGACCACGATCCCGGAGAAGCCCGAGCGGGTCGCCACCGTCGCCTGGGCCAACCACGAGGTGCCGCTCGCGCTGGGCATCGTGCCCGTGGGCATGGCCAAGGCCAACTTCGGCGACGACGACGGCGACGGGTTGCTGCCCTGGGTCTCGGAGAAGCTCGAGGAGCTCGGCGCGCCCACCCCGGTGCTGTTCGACGAGACCGACGGCATCGACTTCGAGGCGGTGGCCGACACCCGCCCGGACGTCATCCTCGCCCCCTACTCGGGGCTGACGCAGGAGGACTACGACACCCTCAGCGACATCGCCCCCGTGGTCGCCTACCCGAAGACGGCGTGGGCCACCCCGTGGCGCGACAGCATCACGGCCGGCAGCAAGGCGCTCGGCCGCTCCGCCGACGGCGAGAAGATGATCGCCGACATCGAGCGGCAGATCGAGGACGTCGCCGGGAAGTACCCGCAGCTGCGGGGCAAGTCGACGATGTTCATGACGCACTTCGACACCACGGACCTGAGCCAGATCGGCTTCTACACCACGCACGACACCCGCGCGATGTTCTTCGAGGACCTCGGCATGACCACGCCGGGCAGCATCGCCGGGGCGTCGGCGACCACCGACAAGTTCAGCCTGCGCCACAGCACCGAGCAGATCGACGCCTTCGACGACGTGGACATCGTGGTCGGCTACGGCGACGAGGAGGTGGGCCGCGCGCTGGCCGCCAACCCGCTGCTGTCCAAGATGCGCGCGGTGGCCAACGGCTCGGTCGTCATGCTGTCCGGCTCCTCCCCCGCGGGCACCGCGGCCAACCCGACGCCGATGTCGGTGTCGTGGGTGCTGGACGAGTACGCGGGCCGGCTCGCGGCCGCCGCCGACAAGGTCAAGTGACCACGTCGACCGACCGGCCCGTCCCGGGCGCCGCCACCGCGCGGCACCCGGGGCGGGCCCGCGCCTGGTGGCTGCTCGCCGTCCTGGTCGCCCTGCTCGCGGCCGTGGTCGCGTCGGTGGTGGCCGGGGCGCGCGACGTCGCGGTGGCCGACGTCCTGGCCGGCGTGCGCGGGGTGGAGGGCACCCTGGCCCAGGCGGCCGTCGCGCAGCGCGTCCCGCGCACCGTGCTGGCCGCGCTGGTCGGCGCGGCGCTGGGGCTGGCCGGCGCGGTCATGCAGGGCGTGACCCGCAACCCGCTGGCCGATCCGGGCATCCTGGGCGTGAACATGGGCGCCTCGCTGGCCGTGGTGACCGGCATGGTGTCCTTCGGGCTGGTCAGCGCCACCTCCCACATCTGGGTGGCCATCCTCGGCGCGGCGGCGGCCGCGGTGTTCGTCTACGCCGTCGGCTCCCTGGGGCGCGGCGGGCCCACCCCGCTCAAGCTCGCCCTCGCGGGCGCGGTCACCTCGGCCGCCCTGACCTCGCTGATCAACGCGGTCGTCCTGGCGCGCAACGACGTCGCGGCCACCTTCCGGTCCTGGCAGATCGGCGGGGTCGGCGGCGCCTCCTTCGACCGGATCGGGCAGGTGCTGCCCTTCCTGGTGGCCGGCGCGGTCGTGTGCGCGCTCACGGCGCGCGGGCTGAACTCGCTGGCGCTGGGCGACGACCTGGCCGCCGGGCTCGGCGAACGGGTCGTGCTCACCCGCCTCGGCGCGTTCGCCGGCGCGGTCGTGCTGTGCGGGGCGGCCACCGCGGTCGCCGGGCCCATCGGGTTCGTCGGCCTGGTGGTCCCGCACCTGTTCAGGTTGCTGATCGGGGTCGACCACCGCCGGCTGCTGCCCTTCTCCGCGCTGGGCGGCGCGGTGCTGCTGACCGCCGCCGACGTCGTCGGCCGCCTGGTGACCCGGCCCGAGGAGGTCGACGTCGGCATCATCACCGCGCTCGTCGGGGCGCCGTTCTTCATCTGGATCGTCCGCCGGCAGAAGGTCCGCTCCCTGTGAACACCACGGCCACCGCCACCCCCGCGACCGTCGCCCTGGTGGTCCGCACGAGGACGCGCCGGGCCCGCCGCCGCCGCGCCGTGATCGCGGTGCTCACCGCGCTGGTCCTGGTGGCCGCGTCGGTGTCGCTCATGGTCGGCCAGCGGTTCTACCCGCCCGGCGACGTCATCGCCGTCGTCCTGGGCGAGCAGGTGCCCGGGGCGTCGTTCACCGTCGGCCGCCTGCGGCTGCCGCGCACCGTGCTGGCGGCGCTGGTCGGGCTCTGCTTCGGCCTGGGCGGCGTGACCTTCCAGACCATGCTGCGCAATCCGCTGGCCAGCCCGGACGTCATCGGCATCAGCGCCGGCGCGAGCGCGGCCGCCGCGTTCGCCATCGTCTCGCTCTCGCTGTCCGGTCCCGCCGTCGAGGTCTTCGCCATCGTCGCCGGGCTCGGCGTCGCGCTGCTGATCTACCTGCTGTCGCACCGGGGCGGGGTGGCGGGCACCCGGCTGGTCCTGATCGGCATCGGCATCTCCGCGATGCTGGACAGCACCATCAACTGGGTGCTCAACGGCGCCGGCGAGTGGGACCTCCAACAGGCGCTGCGGTGGCTGACCGGCAGCCTCAACGGCACCGCCTGGTCCGACGTCGTGCCGGTGCTGGGCGCCGTGGTCGTCCTCGGTCCGCTGCTGCTGGCCCAGACCCGCGCGCTGGCCACCATGCAACTCGGCGACGACGCCGCCTCGGCGCTGGGCGTCCGCCTCGACCCCACCAGGATCGCGGTGATCGTCTCCGCGGTCGGGCTGATCTCGTTCGCGACCGCGGCCACCGGGCCGATCGCCTTCGTCGCGTTCCTGTCCGGCCCCATCGCGGCCAGGCTCGTCGGGCCCAGCGGGTCGCTGGTGCTCCCGGCGGCGCTGGTCGGCGCGCTGCTGGTGCTCGTGGCCGACTTCGCCGGCCAGTTCCTGCTGGGCGCGCGCTACCCCGTCGGCGTGGTCACCGGCGTGCTCGGCGCCCCCTACCTGATCTACCTCATCATCCGCACCAACCGCGCCGGAGGCTCGCTGTGACCGCCACCCACACCCTCGCGGTGGAGCAGCTGACCATCGGCTACGGCGACCGCACCGTCATCACCTCGCTGGACCTGGTGGTGCCGCCCGGCGGGATCACCGCGATCGTCGGCGCGAACGCCTGCGGCAAGTCCACCCTGCTGCGCTCGATGTCCCGGCTGCTCACCCCGAGGGCGGGCCGCGTCCTGCTCAACGGCGAGCAGGTGCACCGGATGCCCGCCAAGGAGCTGGCCCGCACCATGGGCCTGCTCCCCCAGTCGCCGCTGGCGCCCGAGGGCATCACGGTCACCGAGCTGGTCGGCCGGGGCCGCCACCCGCACCAGGGCGTGCTGTCCCGCTGGAGCCGGGAGGACGACCTGGCCGTGGCCGCCGCGCTGGAGGCGACCGGGACCGCGGACCTGGCCGACCGCGCCGTGGACGAGCTGTCCGGCGGCCAGCGCCAACGCGTCTGGATCGCGATGGTGCTGGCCCAGCAGACCGACCTGCTCCTGCTGGACGAGCCGACCACGTTCCTGGACGTCAGCCACCAGATCGAGGTGCTGGACCTGCTCACCGACCTCAACCGCTCGCGCGGCACGACCATCGTCATGGTGCTGCACGACCTGAACCTGGCCGCCCGCTACGCCGACCACCTCATCGCCCTGGCCCGCGGCGGTCTGCACGCGACCGGCACCGCCGAGCAGGTCCTCACCGCCGAGACCGTGCGCGCCACCTTCGGCCTGGACTGCCGGGTGATCACCGACCCCGTCTCCGGCAGGCCGCTCATGCTCCCGGTGGGCAGGCACCACACCCGGGAGGGCACCGCCTGAACCGCGCGTCGTCGTCACCGGTCCGGGCGCGGTCCGGGCGGCGATCGGCGTTGCGGGACCACGCAGTCGGCCGGTCCACGCCGCGAACGGCGACGGCTAGCGTGGCGGTCATGGCGCACATCGATCTGGGCGTGGACGAGACGCGGTTCCCCGGCATCACCGGCCCCATGAAGTTCCGGTCCGAGACGGCGAAACCGCTCAACGAACTGGCCGAAGTCCTGCTTCGGGCACCGCACTCGATGCCCGCGGGCGAGCGCGAGCTGATCGCCGCGTACGTGTCCGGGCTCAACGACTGCGACTTCTGCTGCAACTCCCACTCCGCTTTCGCCGCCGCGCAGCTCGACGAGGGCCTGCCGCTGGTGCAGCGGGTGCGCGCGGACCTCGACACCGCGCCGATCCCGGACAAGCTGAAGGCGCTGCTGCGGATCGCGGGCGCGGTGCAGCGCTCCGGCCGCGAGGTCACCGCCGAGATGGTGGACGCGGCGCGGGCGCAGGGCGCCAGCGACGTCGAGATCCACGACACCGTGCTGATCGCGGCGGCGTTCTGCATGTTCAACCGGTACGTCGACGGCCTGGCGACGTTCGCGCCGGAGGGCCCGGAGGGCTACTACGTCGAGTCCGCGCGGCGGATCGTCGAGCACGGTTACACCGAGTCGTTGTAGTCGCCCGCCACCCGGCGTTCCCGGGCCGCGCGGCGGGCCCGGACCAGCGGGTAGGACGCCAGCACCAGCAGCACGAACGGCACGCCGACCTGCCAGGCCGGGCCGAACGCCGCGGTGAAGGCCGAGGCGACCAGCACCAGCACCACGTACACCACGCTCAGCACCGAGGTCACCGGCGCGCCCGGCAACCGGACCGCCGACGGCGGCAGGTCCGCGCGGGCGCGCCGGAACGCCCGGTGGCCGACGAAGATGAGCAGCCAGGCCGTCATACCGCTGAACATGGCGATGCCCAGCAGCACCGGGAACGCCGTGCCGGGCGACAGGGCCGCCGCGACCGCGGCGACGGCCAGGCCGACGGTCGAGGCGAGCACCGCGTTCACCGGGCTGCCCCGGCCGGTCACCGAGGCCAGCCGGCGCGGCGCGTAGCCGTCCAGGGCCAGGGAGTGCAGGGTGCGGGACGCGAGGTAGAGGGTGGTGTTGGCGGCGGACAGCGCGGCGGTGAGGATGACGAGGTTCATCAGCCCCGCGGCCGCCGGGACGCCGAGGGTGGTGAACAGCCGCACGAACGGGCTCTCCTCCACCCCCTCGGCCGCCGCCGCCTCGGTCCACGGCACGATCGCCACGATGATGCCGGTGGCCAGCACGTAGAACAGCGCCAGCCGCAGCACCACCCGCCGGGCCGCGCGCGGGATGTCGCGGGCCGGGTCGCGCGACTCGGCGGCGGTCATCGCCACCGACTCCACGCCGCCGTAGCTGAACGTCGCCACGGTGATCGCCAGCACCACGCCGGTCAGCCCGTTGGGGGCGAAGCCGCCGTGGTCGGTCCACGCCGACAGCCCGACCGCGTCCCGCCCCGGCAGCCCGAACACCACGTAGAGCCCGCCGAGCACCAGGAAGACGACCAGCGCCGTCACCTTGATCATCGCGAACCAGTACTCGACCTCGCCGAACAACCGCACGGCGGCGAAGTTGACCACCAGGATGAGCAGCGAGAACAGGCACACCGCCGCCCACAGCGGCACCTGCGGCCACCAGTACCGGACGTAGAGGCCGGCCGCGACCACCTCACCGCCGACCGTGATCACCTGCGTCGCCCAGTAGCACCACCGCTGGACGTAGCCGGTGAGCGGCCCGGCGTACCGCGCGACGACCGCGCCGAACCCGCCGGCTCCCGGGTGCGCCACGACCATCTCGGCCACCGCGTAGGCGACCGCCACCGCCGCCAGCGCGCCGACCAGGTAGACCAGCACCACGGCGGGGCCCGCCAGGGAGATGGCCAGGCCGGCGCCGAGGAACAGGCCGGTGCCGATGGTGCCGCCCAGCGAGATCATGCCGATCTGGCGGCTCGACAACTGCCGGAGCAGGCCACCGCTCTCGTCGTCCGGCACGGCGCTCCCCTCGTTCCCGGCCGCGGGCGGGCCGCACGCGGGCAGCGAGACGGTGCCGGCCGCGCCGCGGTGGCCGCCATCCCCCGTCGGGTCGCCTATACGGCCGGCCGAAGGGTGCGGGTGTGACGCCCCGGATCGCCGGTCGCGGTTCGTGGGGGGAAATGCGTATCAGGGGTCGGCCACCGGGGTAGTTCCCTTTTCGGGACCCACGTCGACAGAAAGGGCCACAATGGATAAAACAGACATAGAGGCGCTGCACAAACGCGCCGAACTGCTGGGCGTGCTCGGCCACGACCGAATGGGTCCCGACGAGTTGCGCACCGCCATCGACGCCCGCGAGCACGGCGCCGACCCGCGGCAGACCCACGAACGCGTCCAGGGGAAAGCCATCGGCGACGAACCCTGAGCCGCCTCGCCGGTGCCGCGGAGCCGGGGGATCACGCCTCCGCCGGGAGCGCGGTGACGACGCCCGCGCGGTCCGGGGCACCGGCCCGGTCCCGCAGGTGGCGCGAGATCAGGCCGCCGACCACGGCGAGCGGTTCCGCCTGGGTCATGGCGTGGTGGGTGCAGGCGATGCCGTGGGAGACGACCCGGCCCGTGACCCGGGAGCACCACGTGCCGCTGCCGTGGGCGCGGTCGCCCTCCGTGGCCTCGAAGTACAGCACGTCCCCGTCGAACACCGAGTCGTGGTAGGTGGGGACCAGGGTGGCGAAGTGGGCCAGCACCGCGGTGAGGGTGCCGATGTCCCGCTCGCCGAGCCCGCAGCGCCCGTCGGAGGTCAGGCCGGCCGCCTCCAGCAGCAGGGGCAGGACGTCCTGCCCCTCGAACACCGCCCCCGGGTCGATCGGCCGCGCGTCGAGCAGCGCCAGCAGCCCCACGTCCTCGCCCTCGGAGCGCAGGCGGGCGGCGATGGCGTGGGCGAGCGCGCCGCCGATCGACCAGCCCAGCAGGTGGTAGGGCCCGGTCGGGCGCACGGAGCGGATGCGGCGCACGTAGCCGTCGATCATCTGGTGGAACGTGGTGGGCAGGTCGTCGGGGTCGACCAGGCCGGGGACCTGGAGGCCGTACACCGGGACGTCGTCGGGCAGGTGGTGGGGCAGCCCGGCGTAGCACCAGGCGAGCCCGCCCACCGGGTGCACGCAGAACAGCGGCGGCCGGGAACCGCCGGCGCGCAGCGGGAGCAGCGCGTCGAACGCCCGGGACGGGGTCGCCCGGTCGATCAGCCGCGCGAGGTCGGCCGCGGTCGGCGCCCCGTACACCGCGCCGAGCGGGAGGCCGGCGCCCAGCTCCGAGCCCAGGCGGCTGACGAGTTCGGCGGCGAGCAGCGAGTTCCCGCCCAGGGTGAAGAAGCTGCTGTCCGCGCCGACCTCGGCGACGCCGAGCACCTCGGCGAACAACGCGCACAGCTGCTTCTCCCGCAGCGTCCGCGCGGCCCGGCCGGCGCGGACCTCGGGCGCGGGCAGGGCGGAGCGGTCGAGCTTGCCGTGCTCGGTCAGCGGCAGCCGGTCGAGCAGCACGACCGACGAGGGCACCATCGAGGTGGGCAGCCGTTCCGCCACCCAGGACCGCAGCTCCGCCTCGTCGAGCGGGCGGCGGGCGGGGACCACGTGGGCGGACAGGGCGGAGGCCGAGGTGGTGACCACCGCCTCGGCGACGCGGGGGTGCGCGAGGAGCACGGCCTCGACCTCGCCGGGCTCGATGCGCACCCCGCTGACCTTGACCTGGTCGTCGGTGCGCCCCAGGTACTCCAGCGCGCCGTCGCCGGTCCACCGGACCACGTCGCCGGTGCGGTACATGCGGGCGCCGGGCGGGCCGAACGGGTCGGGCAGGAAGCGCTGCGCGGTGAGGCCGGGTTGCCCGAGGTAGCCGCGGGCGACCTGCGCGCCGGACAGGTGCAGCTCGCCGGGCACCAGCGGAGGCTGCGGCCGCAGCGCCCGGTCGAGGACGTAGGCGCGGACGTTGTGGCCCGGACGCCCGATGACCGGCTGCTCGCCGGTGATCCGGCAGTACACGGCGTCGACCGTGGCCTCCGTGGGTCCGTAGTAGTTCCACGCCTCGATGCCGGGGCACTCGCGCAGCGTCCGCCACAGCACGGGGTCGATCGCCTCCCCGCCGACCATGAGCAGCCAGGGGAACCTCTCCTCGCCGGCGAACAGGCCCCGCGCGAGCAGGGTGCGCAGCACCGACGGCGTGAGGTCGGCGAAGTCGATCCGGTGGCGCCGGAAGTAGCGCACGAGCGCGGCGGGGTCCAGGCGCACCGCGTCGTCCACCAGGTGGACCTCCTGCCCGGCGGCGAGGAACACCACGCCCTCCCAGGAGGTGTCGAAGCAGAACGACGCGGTCACCGCCGAGCGCAGGCGCCCCCGGGCCGGGCCCAGGAGTTCGGCCCGGTGGTCGTGGAACAGGTTGGCCAGCTGGCGGTGCTCCACCACGACCGCCTTCGGCCGGCCGGTCGAGCCGGACGTGAAGCTGACGTACGCGGGGTGGTGCGGCCGGTGGGTGCCGACGGGGTCGGTGCCCGGCCACCGGTCGGGGTCGACCTCGTCCAGCACCTCGTCCAGCAGCACGACGGGGTGGTCCGGGGGGAGGGTCGCGCCGGTCCGCGCGGTGGCGAGCACGCACAGGGGCCCGGTCTCGGCCAGCAGCGCCCGCAGGCGGGCCGGCGGGTGGCCGGCGTCCAGGGGCACGCAGGCCGCGCCCGCCTTGAGGACCGCCAGCAGCGCGACCACGTAGTCCGCGCACCGGGGCAGGGCGAGGGCGACGAACGTCTCCGGCCCGGCCCCGCGCGCGATCAACGAGTGCGCCAGGCGGTTGGCCCTGAGGTTCAGCTCGGCCGCGGACAGCCGCGTCGCGCCGCAGACCAGGGCCGTGGCGTCGGGTGCGGCCCGGACCTGCGCCTCGAACAGCGCGGGCAGCGTGGTGTCCGGCGTGGGCAGCGCGGTGTCGTTCCACTCGTGCAGCACGAGGGCGCGCTCGCGCTCGTCGAGCAGTTCGACCTCGCCCAGCTCCCGGTCCAGGCCCGTGGTGGCCAGGGTGCGCAGCAGCGCGAGGAAGCGCCGGTGGTGGGCGGACAGCGCCTCGGCGTCGTACCTGGCGGGGTCGGAGTTGAAGTCGATCCGCAGGGAGCCGTCGGCGGGTCGGTCGTAGACGTTGACGCCGAGGCCGGTCACCGGGCCGTTCGAGAGGTTCCGCAGCACCGCGGGGTGACGCCCGAAGCGCAGTTCCGCGTCGTGCATCATGATGTTGATGCCCCAGTCGCCCAGGTAGCCGCCCCGGTGCGGCGCGATGCCCAGGTCGCGCACCAGGTGGGTGGTGGAGAAGCGCTGGTGGCGCAACAGGTCCTTCGCCGCGGCGGCGGTGTCGCGCACCAGCTCGGCGACGGTGGCGGACGGGGTGGTCGAGACGCGCAGCGGCAGCACGCCGGCGACCATCGACGGCACGCGGCGCGAGGCGCTGGTCGACCGGCCGTTGACCGTCAGCTCCAGCGAGACGTCGTCCTCGCCCGCCAGGCGGTGCACGTAGAGCACGAGCGCCGCCATCGCGACCGACGGCAGGCCCGTCTTCGCCCGCCGCGCCAGCGCGCGCAGGCCCGCGGCGTCGGCGGGGGCCAGGTGGCCGGTCTCGCGGAGGGAGGTGCGCGGCACCACCGACGAGGACGCGGTCGGGTTGCCCGCGGTGGGCCAGCCGGTCAGCCGGTCGGCCCAGAACCGCCGGTCGGCCGCGAACCGCTCGGACGCCTCGTACTCGGCCTCCTCGGCGAGGGCCTGCTCGAACGAGCCGAACGGGCACGGCGCCGCGGCCCGGTCCTCCTCGGCCGCCGCGTACAGCTCGGCGACGCGCTGGATGAACAGCGAGAAGCCGTAGCCGTCGAGGAGGACGTGGTGGATTCCGAAGTAGACCGTCCACCGCCGCTCCCCCGTGCGCAGCAGGGCGAACGAGAACAGCGGTGGGCGTTCGAGGTCGACGGGCCCGGCCAGGTCGGCGCGCATCCACGCCTCCGCGGCCGCGACCGGGTCCGCCCGCCCGCGGAGGTCCAGGACCGGCAGGTCCCACCCCGACGACGGGTCGATCACCTGCCGGAGGTGGCCCTGCCCGGTGCGGAGGAACGCCGCCCGCAACGCCTCGGTCTCGTCGACCGCCCGGCGGATCGCCCCCTCCAGCAACGCGACGTCCAGCGGCCCGTCGACGTCCACGGCCTCGGCGGCCTTGTAGATCGGGTTGTCCGGGTCGAGCTGCTGGGCGAACCACACGCCCTGCTGGGCGGCCGTGAGGGGCAAAGTTTTCGTTGGCACGCGCGGTTTCATACCCGTGCTCGCGCCGGATGCCACCGCATCACGGACCGGAGTACACGAAAGGGTTGTTTCAGCCTTCCCTTCGATATCGGTGTTGACGAGACGGTAGTCTTCCGCCACACGAGGCGACCCGCGAGTTCGCGTCGGACCGGGTGACACCCGGTCGATCATCTCCACCGGGCGTCGGCAAGGCAGGTCGGCAAGGCAGGTCGGCAGTGCGGGTTGGTGACACCGGCCGGTGGGGTGACGGATCCGCGGGCCGACCCACCCCGTGGAAGGCGGGCCGACCCGCGGCGCGGTCGGGTGGTGTGACGGCCGGGAAGTGGAGCCGGCCGGAAGTGGAACCGGCGCGGGGGTGCTACCCGATGGCCGGGGTCCGCGTGGAGTCGGAGGTGCGCGGGGTCTCGGCGGCGCACCGGAGGTCGTGCGCCGGGCGCCGCCCGTCGAGCAGGTACCCGGTCACCGCGTTGTTGGCGCAGGTGTTGGCGCCCAGGACGTAGACGCCGTGCCCGCCCTGGTCGGCGGTCACCATGGCCGCCCGGTCCCCGAAGGCCCGTCGCATCGAGCGCGCGCCGGCCAGCGGCGTGGCGGGGTCCCGCTCGTTCTGCACCATGAGCACGTTGCGCGGGCCCCGGTCGGAGATCCGCACCGGCTGCTCCACGGGGTCCGGCCAGAAGGCGCACGGCTGGATGTTGGCCGCCGCCGCGCCGAACATCGGGTAGCGGACGCGGTCGACGGCGACGTTGCGCTCGTAGGTCCTCACCGAGGTGGGCCAGCGGGAGTCGCCGCACACGATGTGGAGGCGGCCGGCGATGAGGTTCTCCAGTCCCGGCGGGAGGGGCGTGTCGTCCGGCGGCAGCGGCGTGCCCGTGTCCAGCGCCCGCCAGAGGCCGGCCAGCCGGGTGAAGGCCGCGTCGCCGGTGCCGTAGAGGCCGACGAACGTGAGCATCCGGAACTGCGGTCCGGTGAGGCCCTGCACCGGCGCCGCGTCGAGCCGGCCGGCGAGGTCGAAGTACTTCGCGCGCACCTGCCGGGGCGTGCCGCCCAGGCCGAGGTCGGGGCGGGCGGCGGCCCACCGCGCGAAGTCGGGGAACGTGTCCTCCACGCCGCGCGCGTACATGCGGCCGCCCTCGACGTCCCAGCCGCCCGCGCCGAGGTTGCTGTCCAGCACGACGCGGTCGGTGGTCCGGGGGAACAGCGTGGCGTACACCGCGCCCAGGTACGTGCCGTAGGAGTAGCCGAGGTAGGACGCCTTCGGCTCACCCAGCGCGGCGCGGACCCGGTCCAGGTCGCGGGCGGCGTTCGCGGTCGTGGTGTGGGGCATCAGGTGCGCGGTGGGCGACGCGGCGCACCGCCGCGCGATCTCCCGGGTCTCGCCGGCCCACTCCCGCACGTCGGCGGGCGTCACGGCGTAGGGCGGGACGCTGCCGGCGAACTGCTGCTCCGGCGTCAGGTCGCACGTCACCGGCGTGCTGTGGCCCACGCCGCGCGGGTCGACGCCGATCACGTCGTACGCGTCGCGCACCTCCTGCGGCAGGCCGCCGAGCGCGAGTTCGGCCGGGAACCTCAGGCCGGGGCTCGGTCCGCCGGGGTTGGTCAGCAGGATGCCGCGGCGCTTCTCCGGGTTCCGGCTCGCCAGCCGCGAGATCATCACCTCGATCGTGCGGCCCCCGGGGTCCCGGTAGTCCAGCGGCACCCGGACCGTCCCGCACTCCAGGCCGGGTGCGGCGGCGTCCGCCGGGCACTCGACCCACTCCACGGTGGTGGCGGGCGCCGGTTCGGCCGACGACACCCCCGGCACCACCAGTGCCGCCGCCGCGATCGGAACCGCGAGCAGGGACAACAGCTTCTTCATCCGCGAACACCTCCCCGACGGCGCGCCACCCTGGCGCGCCGAGAACGAAAACCGAGAACGAAAACCGAGAACCGAGAACTCAGCCGTTCATGCGGACCAGGACGTCGATCTGGGCCTCGTTGTAGAGCTCGACCAAGACCTCGCCCATCGTCCGCATCACGAATTCCTCACCTCGCGGCGCACCGGCGTAGACACCGGCCGGGTCCGGGAAGGCGGCGTGCACCTCCTTGACCAGCGGGAGCGCGCGCAGCCCCTCGGCCAGCCGTTGACGGGTCCCCTCGTCCGCGTCGACGGGCAGGGCGTCGAACTCGACCACCACGGGGTCCTTCGAGTAACCGCCCAACGCCCCGGCGTAGACGGACAGCGCCTCCGGGGAGAGCAGCTGGGCCAGCACGACGGTGACCGAGCGGTCGCGGGGCGACAGGTCCGCCTCGGCGATCACCGCGGCCACGTCGGGCGGCAGGTCGGTCGGCGCCTCCCGGCTCAGCAGCAGGGCGAGTTCGGCGCGTGCCCGCCGGAGGCGTTCGATCGTGGCGGCCAGTTCGGCGTCGAGCAGGCGCAGCGCCTCACCGGGGTGCTCGTCGGCGTCCCCGAGGTCCGCGATCTGCGCCAGCGACAGCCCGAGGTTGGTGAGCCGCTTGATCCGCAGCACGCGCACGAGGTGGGGCACGCCGTAGCTCTTGTAGCCGTTGGCCCGGCGTTCGGGCTGGGCGAGCAGGCCCACGTCGTGGTAGTGCCGGATCGTGCGCAGCGTCGTGCCGGCGAGGTCGGCGAGCTGGCTGGTGCTCCACGCCACGGCGCGCGTCCTCCCCGGTTCCGGCCTCGCCGACGCGGTCACGTCGACACCGCAAGTGGAAACCATGCCGCTGCGGCACGGTCAAGCCGGAGGGCCGGGTTCGCGACGAAGGTGGTGGGCGGGGATCGACCTTCGTCCTGCGGGTGGGCGACGATGGTCGCGGCCGGTCAGGGCCGCAGGGCGGGCGCGATGGCCGGGAGGTCCAGTTCGCGGGCCCGTTCGACGAGGTGCGGCCAGCGGTCGAGCAGCAGCCGGTGGGTGGCGTAGTCCTCGTCCGCCTCGCGCACGTACCGCTCGGCGTTGGCGGCCAGGTGCCTGCCGACGCGGGCGTAGCGCTCGTCGACGGGGATCAGTACCTCGTCGGCCAGGGCCCTGATCCGGGCCGCGCGGGGCGCGGGGTCCGCTCCGGGCAGGGCGCCGACCGCCCGGCCGAGCGCCGCGCGCAGCGACGCCGGGACCAGGTCGGCCGGGGGCCCGGCGCGACCGGGCGCGCCGGGTTCGAACAGCGGGCCGTAGGCGGTGAAGTAGTCCGCGAACCGGGCCACGCCCTCCCAGTAGAGCTGTTTCTGCGCCGGGTCGAAGCGCTCGGGGTGGTACTCGTGGAACACCGCCCGGGTGTGGTGCAGCGCCGGGACGCCCAGGGCCATCGCCACGTCGAAGGCGAAGTAGTCCGCGGCCAGGCTGTTGCGGCCGGGCACGGTGGGCAGCAGTTCGTGCAGGCGGGTGACCGCGACGTTGCCGCAGTCGGGGTTGGCGCCCTGGTTGGGGGCCAGGAGCAGGGTGCGCGCGTCCCGCGCGTCGTGGACCTGCTCGGCCGGGAACACCTCGGCCACCAGCGCGGCCACGTCGTCGGGGGCGAACCCGAGGATCTCGTAGAGCCGGTGGACCAGGTCGTAGGAGCGGTGGGCGAGGTCCTTGACGTCGAGGTTCCACTCGCCGAAGTAGTTGCCGCCCACCACGCAGATCGGCGCGTCGGCCACGGCGGGGTCGGCGGGGAGGGGCAGGTCGACCTCCCCGACGCGCCGGCCGAGGTAGGACAGCTCCACCTCGATCGGGTGCTTCCCGGCGGCCTCGGGCACCTCCTGGCCCAGCGGCCGGGTGTCGGAGTCGCGCCGGTGCAGGGCGTCGGCGCCGAAGGACACCGTCATGAGGAACAGCTTGTTCATCGCGGTGCCGTAGTCGCGGCGCGGAGACCGGAACACCTGCCCGAGCACGGCCGGCTCGTCGCGCAGCAGCCGCTCGAACCAGATCCGCTGGCGGTCGGCGGTGAGGTGGTGGACGGGCAGGTCGGGGTGGGCGCGCGCGAGGTCGGCGAGCGCGTCCGCGTTGGCCCGCGCGTGCGGGCCGTCGTCGGTCTCGGACACCACCAGCGGGATCGACCGGCCGAACCGCTCGCGGGCGAACGCCAGTTCCTCCGCGTAGCCGGCCGCCGCGCGGGAGCAGTCGCGGTTGGTGGGGATGAAGAACACCGAGGAGGCGAAGGCGGGTTCGACCGGGTGGGGCATCGCGCTGTCCGTCCTCGTGCCGGTGCCGGTCGCGCGGATCACGACCGGCGTGGGTGCGGGGTCGGAACCTACCGGGCGGCGGGGTCCGCGTCGGCGGACCGCGACCGCAGATCGTGACCGCAGATCGTGACCGCAGATCGTGACCGCAGATCGTGACCGCAGATCGCAGAAGCGGATAGGTCATCCACCTGTGTGCTACGGTCGACCCAACCGGATTACCTATCCGGATATCGACCGGGAGTGGGCAGGACATGAGAAGAACAGCCGTGGTCACGGCGGGCACGGCGGGCATCGGCCTGGAGACGGCGCTGGGGCTGGCCGCCGCCGGGTTCGCGGTCACCGTGGTCGGGCGCGACGTGGCGCGGGGCGCCCGCGCGGTGGACCGGATCGGCGCGACGGCGCCGGCGCACGCCGCCCGGTTCCTGCGGGCGGACCTGGGCTCGCTCGACGAGGTCCGCTCGCTGGCCGACCGGCTCGCCGCCGACCACGCCGCCCGGGGCGAGCCGCTGACCGTGCTGGTCAACAACATCGGGGCGATGTTCGCCGAGCGGCGCGACCTCGACGGCGTCGAGGCGTCGTTCGTGGTCAACCACCTCTCGCCGTACCTGCTCACCGAACTGCTGCTGCCCACGCTGACGGCGGGCGCGCCGAGCCGGGTGGTGAACGTGACCTCGGCCGCGGTCGGGGTGGCCAGGCGGGTGTTCGACGCCGTGGAGCCGCCCGGCGGCTACTACGGCTTCCACTGGTACGGCCGCGCCAAGCTGGCCAACCTCGCCTACACCCTCGACCTCGCCGCCCGGCTCGACGGCACGGGCGTCGCGGTGTTCGCCGCGGATCCCGGGGGCGCCGCGACCGACATGACCAGCGGCAGGATGTCCGACCCCAGGATCGTCTCCCCCGGCCTGCGGCTGCTGTGGCCGCTGGTGCGCCGCAGGTTCGAGCGCTCGACCTCGGGTCCGGCGGCCGCGGCGGCGAGGTCGTCGATCGTGGCCGCGACCGACGAGGCGCTGGCGGGGCGCACGGGTGTCGTGCTCGGCCCCGGGGCACGACCGGTGGCGCCGTTCCGCGCGGCCACCGATCCCCGCGTGGCGCGGGCCGTGCGCCGACTCGGCGAACGCCACGCGCCCCCGGTGACCGCCTGAGGCGACCACACGGCGGTCGAGCGATCCGGATGGCCCATCCGATTAGACTGGGGCCATGACGACCACGCCGCTGCGCAGGGACGCCGCCCGCAACCGGGACCGGATCGTCGCGGTCGCCCGGAGCCTGGTCGACGAGGGCACGGCGGTGCAGCTCAACGACGTCGCCCGGCACGCCGGGCTCGGCGTCGGCACCGTCTACCGGCACTTCCCGACCGCCGAGGCGTTGCTGGAGACCGTCGCCACCCCCTGCCTGGAAGCCCTCGTCGCGCACGGCGAGCGGGCGCTGGGCGACGCCGACCCGTGGCGGGCGCTGGAGGGCTTCCTGCGGCGCACGGTCGAGGCGCAGGTCACCGACGCGTCCCTGCCACCGGTGGCCGCCGCGCCCGTCGACGCCCTGCCGCGCACCTCGGAGCTCAAGCGGGCGCTGCGGTCGGTCGGCACCGCGCTGTTCGACCGGGCCAGGGAGGCGGGGGTGGTCCGCCCCGACGTGACCGACGCGGACCTGGTGCCGCTGATGTGCGGCATCGCCTACGCCGCCCAGGTCCACGGCGTCGGCCCCGAGGACCGGACCGCCACCGCCCACCGCTACCTGGCCACCCTGCTCGGGGGGATGCGCGCTGCGGCGCCGGGGGCCTGAGGAGGGCACCGGCCGCGGTGGGCCGGCGCCTCCCCGCCGGGTCCACCCCGGCCCCGAGCGGTCCCTACACGGGGGTGGCGATGTAGCCGAGGTTGTCGCCGCGGCTGTCGTAGAAGTCGCCCACGACCTTCCCGGAGGTGTTGATGCCGCAGGCGGACATGCCGGAGGCGGCCTCGGCGTAGTTCAGCGGGATGAACTCGTCCTGCCCGGCCCGCAGGTACGCCTGGGGGCCCTGCTTGCCGAGGTAGAAGCCGGCGATGACGCCGAGGTCGCTGATCCCCAGCCCGCTCGTCCCGCCCTCGCTGGCCGGCACGTCCGGGTGGTCGATGGGGGAGGCGGCGAAGACCTTGCTGTTGCTGTCGCGGACGAAGGCGTGCGCGGCCTTGCCCTCGCCGATGTACTGGCCGACCACCAGCCCGGCGCTGTTGATGCCCATGAAGAAGGTGCCCTCGCCCGCGTCGTCGGGGTGCCGGAACGTGTCGACGTGCTTGCGCTCCCCCTTGGACCACACGAAACCCTTGATGATGGCCTGGGACTGCCCGGACTCGTCGTGGGCGAAGTACCAGCCGGAGACCAGGCCGGAGTCGTTGATGCCGAAGGCGACCACCGTGCCGGTGCCGTCCTCGGGGGTGTCGATGGACTCGAACCCCTTGGTCGTCGAGGAGTAGGTGAACGAGGAGACGCCTTCCGCGGGCAGCGACATCGTCCCCGGGTACGAGCCCTTGCCGGGCTGGTAGTAGCCGACCGCGTCGCCGTTGTTGTTCAGCCCGTACAACGCCGTCGTGTCCCCCGCCTCCGGGTGGTCCACGACCTGGGAGAACTCACCCGCGGCGGAGCGCAGGAAGCCGTGCACCCCCCGGCCGTCGGCGAAGTAACCGACCGTCTCGTCCCTGTTGTTGATCCCGAAAACCGTCGTCTTGACGGATTCCGGGTGCTTGACGGTCACGTAGGAGTAGTTCCGGCTGACCTGCGGCGTGGTGGCCGGGAAGGGCCCTTCGGCCGTCGCCGGGGGCGGTGTGGTCGTGGCGGCGGGCTCGCCCTCTTTCGCGCTGCACGAGGTGAGCGCCACGGCGCTGCCGAACGCCAGCCCGGTCCACCGGAGGAAGTCGCGCCGATCGACCCCCGCGCCAACAAGGTGGCCAGTGAGCGCCGAACGGTGCGCGCGGTTGCTCATCACCAGTAGTCCTTCCCGTTGTCACTGCCTCGGTCCCGATCCGCGGACCCGGGAGCACCCCACCCGCGGGCGCCCGCGCCCGGTGGGGTCGGCGCGATGGCCACATCGTCGGCCCACCCCCTCCGGCGGCACGTCCGGGAGTTCCACAAGATCAGTCCGACCAGTTTGCCCCATCCGGCCCAATTGGCTATAACTATTTGAATTCTTTGTCGGTCCGGAGTCGGCCATTGCGGTTCGGTTGCGCGGTCGGATCACCGGATCGACGGGCACGACCAGCGGATACACCTCAATGCGGGTAGGTCGATCACGGTCTTCGACGCGACGGCGGGAGAACCCGCGTATCCCGCGCGCCGCCGCCCGACCCCGTCCGCCTTGCTGCCTGAGTTGAAATACTTGTAGCTTTACCTGTCGTGACTGCCACCACGGCAGCGCGGCGCGGACCTGCCGCGCGGGACGTGGGCCGCGAGTTCCCGGAGGGCTGGGCATGATGGAGAGCGGACGGCCGGGAGCGACGCCTTCGGAACCGCCGTCGTCCCCGGCGGGGCACCGGGCGGGCGCGTCGGACCGGTTACCGGCGGGACCGGCGGCGCTGGTCGGCGTCCTGGGGCTGGGCGCGGGGTTGGCGGTCGGTCACCTGGTGGCCGGTGCGCTGGGGCCCAACGCCTCGCCGTTCCTGGCGGTGGGCAACACGGCGATCGACCTGGCTCCGGCTCCGCTGAAGGAGTTCGCGATCCGCACCTTCGGCACCCACGACAAGCTGGTGCTGATCGGCGGGATGGGCGTGGTGCTGCTGGGGTTGGCGGTCGTGGCGGGGCTGCTGTCGCGGCGCGGTCCGCGGCCGGGCACCGTGTTCGCCGTCGCCCTCGGGGCCGTGGGGGTCGCGGCGGTGTGGTCGCGGCCCGACCTGGGCCCGGTGGACCTGCTCGCGCCGGTGGCCGCGCTGGTGGTCGGCGTGGTGGTGTTCCGGTGGCTGCACGCGGTGGCGGTCCGGCGTGGTGCCCGCGTCGAGGACGGTGCCACCGCTGAAGGTGTTGAGGGCGTTGCGGTGGACGGTGCCGCGGTGGACGGTGCCGCGGTGGACGGTGCCGCGGTGGACGGTTCCCCGGTGGGGGCCGGCACCGGTCGGCGGCGGTTCCTGGTCCTGTCCGCCGGGGTGGCGGTCGGCGCGGGTGTCGCCGGGACCGGCGGGCAACTGCTGGCCGGTCGGGGTGACGCCGGGGGTTCCGCGGTCGGGCTGGGTCCGCTCACCCCCGCCACGCCGGCGCCGCCGATCCCGGCGGGCGCGGACTTCGCACCGCTCGGCACGCCCTCCTTCATCACGTCCAACAGCGATTTCTACCGGGTGGACACGGCGCTGTCGGTGCCCCGGGTGCGGGTGGAGAACTGGGCGCTGCGCCTGCACGGCGGGGTGGACCGGGAGGTGGTGCTCGGCTACGCCGACATCCGGGACATGCCGCTGGTCGAGCGGACCGTGACGATCACCTGCGTGTCCAACGAGGTCGGCGGGGAGTACGTGTCCACGTCGAACTTCATCGGCGTGCCGCTGCGCGACGTGCTGGAGCGGGCCGGCGTCAAGCCCGGCGCGGACCAGCTGTTCTCCACCAGTGTGGACGGTTGGACCTGCGGCACCCCGGTGGCCGACGTGCTGGACCGGGGCCTGCTGGCGATCGGGATGAACGGCGAGCCGCTGCCGATCGAGCACGGTTTCCCGGCCCGGCTGGTCGTGCCCGGCCTGTACGGGTACGTCTCCGCGACCAAGTGGGTCGTGGACCTGGAGCTCAACCGCTTCGACGACAAGCAGGCGTACTGGCTGGAGCGCGGCTGGGCGCAGCGGGCGCCGATCAAGACCCAGTCCCGCATCGACGCGCCCGCGCCGTTCACCACCGTCCCCGCCGGGTCGGTCACCGTCGCGGGCATCGCCTACGCCCAGCAGCGCGGCATCAGCAAGGTCGAGGTCCGTGTCGACGGTGGGCCGTGGCGCACCGCGGAACTGGGCACCGAGGTCAACCTCGCCACCTGGCGCATGTGGCGCGTGGAGCTGGAGCTGGGGCCCGGCGAGCACACCGTGGAGTGCCGGGCCACCGACCGCACCGGTGCGACCCAGCCCGAGGCCCGGGTGGCGCCGACACCGGACGGCGCCACCGGCTGGCACTCCACGCGGTTCACCGTCGGGTAGGGGTGGGCGCGGCGGGCGCCCGGGTCACCCTGCCGGGCCGGCCGTTGGCCTCTACCTGGGCCCGCCACCTGCCGACACCGGCTCGGCAGCGCTGCTGCGCGAGCTCCATCCCGCGTTACCAGTGATCGTTTCCCACCTGAGGGCCGCCGCCGGTGACAGGACAGGCCCGAGTACCACTGTGTCGACCACGGCGTGCCGAGTCCGAGCCCGCCCCGTGACCGTCACGGTCGGCAGCGCAGTGACCGCGGTCGCGTCCCGTCACACCGCTGATCGTCCCGCGGTGTGACCGGTCGGGTAGCCGCCCAGCGGGCAGGACCAGTGTTCCGGGTCGACGGGGCACCGCCAACCGGTCACCCCGTCGACCACCACGACGCGGGCCGGGTGCCGGTGGCCGGGGCAGACCGGGGTGGTGACGGCGAACTGCCGCACGACCTCCTGCTGGAGACCGTCGGCCACCGCGGCGGTCACGTCGGTCGGGGCGAACACGCCGAACCCGGCGTGGTCCACCCGGACCACGACGCCGCCGTGGTCGCCGGCGGCGTCGTCGACGGTGACGGTCACCGGTGGATGCTCCGGAACGGGTGGCTGCGCCCCGGCGACCAGGTCGGTCAACGTCGGGACGACCGCCGCGACGGCGAGTGCCGCCAGCCCGGGTTCGCGGGTCGCGACGGGTGCGCGGACGACGAACGGGGAGGGAGGCGGCGGATCGTCGGGGACGGGACCGTCGTGGTCGGGGTGGCCGGTCACGCCGGCAGCGTAGTGCGCCGCACCGGCGCCGAGCCTGCCCGCGCCGTGTTCTCGACGCCGTGCCGGATGCCGCTGCCCAGGCTGATCGGCACGGTGCTGCCGTCGCGGGCCAACGCGACGGTGAAGCGGTCCCAGTACTCGATCCAGCCCTTCTGGTTGGGCCGCACGAAGTCCAACCGGCCGAACAGGTAGTACTCGCCGCACGAGGAGTTCACGGCCGAGGAGCCGTGGAAGATGTAGTCCGGATATTCCACGTGGTCGTTCGCGGCGATGCGTTTGCCGTCGCAGTCCAGGGTGGTGAACTCGGTGACCGGGCCGATGATGCCCACCGCCCACGACTCGCTGATCTTGAAGCCCCAGGCGTAGTACCACGGCACGTTGAGAAACGTCACCTGGCCGGTGAAGCGGCCTGCCTCGGCCAGTTCGATCGAGGCCGGGTTGAGCGGGGTGTAGGGCGGATGCGGGCCGGCTCCGGCGGTCACGGGCGTGCACAGCAACGCCACCACGCTCAGCAGGACGGGCAGAACGCGTCTGGTCATGTCGTCCAGCCAGCCGGCACGCCGGGGTGGCCGCAAGGCCCGCGGCCGCATGCACCCCCGTACGGGTCGCGGATTCCCTCCGACGGGCGGTCAGCTCATCACGACGTGCGGGCCGGGCCTTGTGAGTCACCCGCACGTTCTTGATCGAACCTCAAACCATCGGTCCGACCGGGCTGATTTCGTCGTCAGCCCCGCTTCGTGCGCCAGGGGCATAAGCTGTTGCGCGTGGAGCACGACAGCGGTGAGTTGGACGGTCTGGTGCGCAAGCGGATCCGGGCGTTGCGGGTGGCTCAGGGCTGGTCGCTGGAGGACCTGGCCTCCCGCGCCCGCCTGAGCCAGTCCACGCTCAGCCGGATCGAGAACGGTCAGCGCCGCCTCGCCCTGGACCAGCTCGTCACCCTCGCCCGCGCACTGAACACCTCCCTGGACCAGCTGGTGGAGACGGCCGCGGACGACGTGGTGTCCAACCCCACGCACGACGCGGCCCACGGGCTGATGCGGTGGTCGGTGCGGGCGGACCCGGGCATGACCGTGGTTCGCCACCGCATGGTGGACCCGCCGCCCGACAACCTGTCGCGCCTGCGCGCCCACCCCGGCCGCGAGTGGCTCGTGGTCCTGTCGGGCACGGCGATCCTGCTGCTGGGCAACCGCCGCTTCCGCGTGGAGACCAACCAGGCCGCCGAGTTCCCCACGATGCTCCCGCACGCCATCGGCGTGGAGAGCGGGCCGTGCGAGGTGCTGGGCATCTTCGACCGCGACGCCCGTCGCGGCCACCAGACCCGCGAGGACGCCAAGGCGGACCGGGCACCCCGGTGACGGCCGGCAGCGAGGGTGTTTGCGCGTTCGGCAGCGCGGGCGGGCATCGTGTTGCGCATCCGGGAAGCGCCCGTGCCGGGAACGCCCGACGCTCCTAGCGTGGCGGTCGTGACCCACGCATCCCCCCGCGCACCGCACCACGGCGACCACCACGGCACGCACCACGGCGACCAGCCGGACCACCACGGCGACCAGCCGGACCACGACGCCGACCAGGCGGAGATCCTCGACCTGGACGCGGAGGCCCTGGCCGAGCACACCGCGTCCATCACCGCCTGGCTGCCCGTCGCAACCGCCCCCCGCCGCATCCTCGACCTGGGTTGCGGAACGGGAGCGGGCACCCTGGCCCTGCTGGCGCGCTTCCCCGCGGCGGAGGTGACGGCGGTGGACTCCTCGCCGAACCACCTGCGCCGCCTGCGGGAGAAGGCCCAGGTCGCGGGGGTCTCCGACCGGGTGCGCACCGCAGAGGCCGACCTCGACGCGACGTGGCCCGAACTGGGCACCCCCGACCTGGTGTGGGCCTCGGCCTCCCTGCACCACCTGGCCGACCCCGGACGCGCCCTGCGCCGGGTCCGCGACCTGCTCGCGCCGGGCGGCCTGGTCGCCGTGGTCGAACTGGCCGGGTTTCCCCGGTTCCTGCCCGAGGACGCCCCGGACGACCGCCCGGGACTGGAGGAGCGCTGCCACGCCGCCCTCGCGCACCACCACGCCGAGCACCTGCCCCACCGGGGCGCCGACTGGGGTGTCGCGCTGACCGCCGCCGGGTTCGTCGTGGAAGCGGAACGCACCATCGCGGTGAACGTGGAGGCCACGCACACCGGGGTCGTCGGCCGCTACGCGCTGAGCGGGCTGCGCCGCCTGCGCGGCGGCGTCGCCGGGCTGCTGTCCCCCGAGGACCTCGCCGCCCTGGACCGGCTGCTCGACACCGACGACCCCCGGTCGCTCCTGCGCCGCGACGACCTCGCAGTACGCACCGAACGCCGGGTGTGGGCCGCGCGCCCCGAAACGACGACGACCGCAACCAGGCCAACCCCCGTCAGGCCAACCCAGGTCAGGCCAACGGGCTGAGCACCAGGTCCACGCCGAAGTCCAGGCGCTCCGCGAACGTCCCGGGCGCCAGGTGGTGGGCGGTCCGCAGCAGCGCGGGGTGCAGGTCGGGCACCAGCGCCCCGACCAACCGGGCACCGTCACCCCCGGCAGCCGCCTGCTCCTCCCGCACCAGGCCCAGGGTCAGGTAGGTCAGCGTCCACGCCGCCCACGCCGCCCGGCGTTCGTCCACACCCCCGGCCAGCAGGGTCCCCACCAGCGCCTCGGAGAAGCGCAGGGTGGCCGGCTCCGCCGCGTAGGTGCTGATGACCACCGCCGCTCCGTCCCGGTGGGACACCAGGGCACGCCGCAACCGCCTCGGCAACTCCGCGGCCCGGTCCCGCCACCCCTCCGGGAGGCCGTCGAGATCGACCTCCGCCAGGACCGCGTCCGCCATCAGCTCGCGCAACCGCGCCTTGGTCTTGACGTGCCACAGCACGGTGTTCATGCGCACGTCCAACCGGGCCGCGACGGCCCGCGTCGACACCGCGTCCAGACCGGCCTCGTCCAGCACCTCCAGCGCGGCGCGCACGACGGCGGCCAGGTCCAGCCGCGCCGGGCTCGGCCTGCCCGCCCGCGTCGTCGTCACCGCGCCAGCCTACGCGGCGGGCCGGGCCCCACCGGCGGCACGCGGGCACCCCGGCCCCCGCCCCACCTCCTCAACGCCCGATCGCCGACAGGGCCGCCCGGACCGCCACCGGCAGGTCGTCGCCGGGATGGTCGGCCCACGCCACGTGCCCGTCCGGCCGGATCAGCGCGGCCCGCACATCCGTCCACCCCGGACGCCCCTCCCCCACCACACCCCGCAGCACCGCGAGACCGGGACCCCCGGCACCGGGATCGGCGTCGGCCACACCGACCGGCTCACCGCCGAAGTCCAGCAGCACGTACCGGTCGGACCGCAGAGCCGCGAACAAACCACCCACGTCGGGAGCACGGCACCCCGTGAGCGGGTGGTCCCCCGCCCCCGCCGGGTAGGCGACGGCGAGCCCGGACAGCCACCCGGCCAGCTCCGCCGACACACCGGGGTGCGCCGCGTCCTGCACCCCGACGTTGAGCCCCACACCACCCGCCGGGAAGTGCTGGTGGGCCGCGTCCCCCGCGAGCAGCAACCGCCCCTCCCGGTACCGGTCGGCCAACCGCGAGGCGCTGCCGAAACGCGACAGCCACGACGGGTCGCGCATCCCGAAGTCCGTGCCCACCACCGCCCCCACCTTGGCGCGCACCTCCCCCAGCGTCAGCTCCCCGGCGAATCCGTGCGGACGTCCTCGGGCGCGATGCCCACCAACCGGTACCCGCCCGACGACAGCGGCACCACCATCACCACACCGTCCCCGGTCATCGCGGTGACGGGCCCGGGAGGCGGTTCGTCGAGCACGACGTCACCCAGTCAACCCAGCACCCCCGACCCCGTGCCGGAAAACGCGACACCACCCGCCTCGCGCACCGTGCTGCGCGTGCCGTCGCACCCCACCACGTAAGCCGCGTCGAGCACGTCCGCCCCCTCGGGACCCTCGGCGAGGAAACGCCCGTGCAGCCCCCGGGAAGCCAGCAGCTCCAGGGTCCGGGGGTGGATCGTCAGCGCCTTGGAGCGCGGATCGGGTTCGTGCCGCGCCTCCAGCACGACCACCGACAGCCCGCCCGTCCGCAGCTCGGCAGCCAGCCACAACCCGACCGGCCCCGCTCCGACCACCACCACATCGACACCCACTACCCACCCCTTTGTCAGTGACCAATTCCGTGAACGCAGTCAACTAGGTCACTGACCAATAAGCAACGGCGTTCCGGGACACCCCGGGCTCGGCGGCCTGCGTCCTGGAGCCCGGACCGCCGCCCGAGCACCCCTCGGTATTGGTCCTCACTGAAGTAATAGGGGATTTTTCACCCGAACGTGCTACGACACCCCCGGTCGAGAGGCAACGTGGTGACAGTCGGTGTTGTTAGGCTGCCGACTTCACCTCAGTACGAGCGCCAGCGAGGTAACCGTGGCTCAGAAAGTCCTGGTCCAGCTCATCGACGACCTCGACGGCACCCCGACCGAGGACGGGCAGACCGTCGTGTTCGCCCTCGACGGCGTCTCCTACGAGATCGACCTGCGCCCCCGGAACGCCGACCGGCTCCGCGACGCCCTGGCCGACTACATCGCGGGCGCCCGGAAGACCGGCGACCGCGCCGCCAAGCGCGCGGTGACCACCGGCACCGCCCCGCGCCGGCCCGCCCCGGAAACCCGGAACAAGGAGCAGACCCGGGCCATCCGCGACTGGGCCCGCGGCAACGGCCACGACCTCGCCGACCGCGGGCGCATCCCCACCCACGTCATCGAGGCGTTCGAAGCGGCCCACCGGCGGGCCTGAGGCACCGGCGGACGGGCACGCCGGACCGTTCCGGCGTGCCCGCAGCCGGTTGCGGCGTGCCCGCGGCGCGTCCCGGCGTGCCCGCGACCGTCACGGCGTGCGCCAGGGCCTGCCGGCGGGATTCGCGACCCCGGCGCTCAGGATCTCCACGAACCGCGCCGCCCAGGCGGCCACCGCGTCGGCGTCGAACAGGTCGGTGGCGTACTCCAGCACCAGGTCGAGCCCTCCCGCCGGGTTGGGCCCGACCACCCAGGTCTGCTCGGCCCTGGCCACCGGCAGGGCGACGTCCACCGGGACCGCCGGGAGCACCCCGGTCAGCTCCAGGCGCGGGGCCGGTGCGCCGCCGGAGTACCCGAAGATGACCCTCGGCGGGGTGCCCGCGAACGCCCCGCCCGCGGCCTCGCCCAGCACCGGCGCGGGAACGGACTGGAGCGCCAGCCGCTGCCACACCGCCTCGGTCGCCGCCGACACCAGCGCGTCGAAGCTCGGCACGCCCGCCACCGGGACCACCACCCAGGACGAGTGCGTGAAGACCCCCACGACGTCCTCGAAGCGGGACTCCGGCCGGTTGGCCGCCCCGCACATCGACGCCGGCGCGGGGATGCCGGTCACCTCGTGGGCCAGCGCGGCGAAGGCGGCCGACAGCACCGCGAACGCCGTGGTGCCCCGGCGGGCCGCCAGCGCGTCGACCCCGGCCGCCAGGGCCGGCGGGAGGGTGGTCGTGCGGACCTCGCCGTTCCCGGTCGGGGTTCCGGCCCTCGGGCGGTCGGTGGGGAACAGCAGCGGACGGGCCCCGACCGAGGTGACGTGCTCGGCCCACCGCGCGACGGCGGCGCGCGTGGCCGGGTCGGACAGGTGGGCCGCCTCCCACTCGGTGAAGTCGACGTAGGTGGCCGACGGGCCGGACAGGTCGGGCGCCCGGCCGGCGAGGTCCGCGCGGTACAGCTCGCCCAGGTCCCCGACGAGGACCGTGGTCGACCAGCCGTCGCTGAAGGCGTGGTGCACCGCCAGCAGCAGTTCCGCGCGCCGGTCGGACACGGTGACCAGGGTGGCGCGGAACGTGCCGGTCCGGGTGAGGTCCGGCGCCTCGGCGGCGGCCGCGAGCACCGCGGCGTCCACCCCGGTCCCGGGGACCTCCACGACGCGCAGCGGCACCTCGGCCGCGACCAGCACTTCCTGGCGCACCCGGCCGTCGACCTCGCGCAGCCGGGTCCGCAGCGCCGGGTGCCTGGCCACCAGCGCGGTCAACGCGCGGCGGAGGGCGGCGACGTCCAGCCGGCCGTGCAGCGCGAACCGCAGCGCGATCGTCAGCACGCCCGGGTTGTCGCTCGCCGCGGTCACCCGGTACCCGTGCCGCTGCCCCCACCCCGCCGGAGCCCCGACCTCGACCCCGGGTTCGGCCGGCCCCACCTGCGGCGCCAGCAGCGCCGCCAGGCCGCGCACGGTCGGCCGGCGCAGGAAGGACGGCACGTCCAGCCGCACCCCCAGCTCGGCGCAGATCCGGTTCACCAGGCGGATCGCGGTCAGCGAGTGCCCGCCCAGCTCGAAGAACGTGGCCTCCGGCGGCACCGACTCCCGGCCCAGCTCGGTCGCCCACAGCGCGCGCAGCCTGCGCTCGACGTCGCTCTCCGGCGGCGCGGGTTCGGCCGGCGGGGGTGAGGCCGGAGAGGGTGCGGGCAGGGCCGACGGGGAGGCGGGCGGCGAGGGGGTGGCCGGCGAAGGTGCGAGGAGCGACGGCTCCGGCAGCGCGGCCCGGTCGACCTTGCCGTTGGTGGTCAGCGGCAGGGCGTCGAGGACGTGCCAGGTCGCCGGGACCATGTACGCGGGCAGCCGGGTGGCCAGCTCCGCGCGCAGCGCCGCGACCGCCTCCCCCGGCACGGGAACATCAAGCGCGGGAACCGCAAGCGCGAGAACCACGTACGCGGCCAGCCGCACCACGCCATCGGCCCCGGCCCAGGCCCGCACCGCCGCCTCCCGCACCCCGGGCAGCGCGGCGAGCTGGTGCTCCACCTCCCCCGGCTCCACCCGGAACCCGTGCAGCTGCACCTGCCGGTCGGCGCGCCGCAGGAACTCCAGCTCCCCGTCGGCCCGCACGCGCACCACGTCACCGGTCCGGTAGGCCCGGTCCACACCGGCGCCGGTGAACCGCGCCGCCTGCTCCGGGGTGGGCTCGGCGTACCCCCGGGCCAGTTGGACCCCGCCGAGCAGCAACTCCCCCGGCACGCCCACCGGCACCCGCCGCCCGGCGCCGTCGACCACCCGCAGCCAGGTGCCCGGGACCGGCCGCCCGATCGTCGGCGGCGCGTCCCCGGCCGGCGCGACCCCGGCAGGCGCGACCTCGGTCCAGGTCGACACCACGGCCGCCTCCGTCGGGCCGTACACGTTCCACAGCCGGAACGGCGCCCCGACCGGGGGTCGGCGGCGCAGCACGTCCCCGCCGACGACCAGGTGCCGCAGGGCCACCGAGCCGTCCGCCGGCCAGTCCTGGTCGAGCAGCAGCTCCCCCACCGGGGTGGGCAGGAACGCGACGGTGATGCCGGTGTCCACCAGCCAGTCGCGCAGCCGCGCCGGGTCGTGGCGCAGACCGGGCGGGGTGACGTGCAGCGGCGCGCCCGCGCCCAGCGCCGGCCACACCTCGATCGCGGAGGCGTCGAACCCGGGGCTGGAGAACCAGGACAGCCGGTCGGCGGGCGTCAGCCCCAGGTCGCGGCTGTACCAGCCGATCGTGTTGGCGATCGACCGGTGCTCCACCAGCACGCCCTTGGGCTCCCCGGTCGAGCCGGAGGTGAACAGCACGTACGCCACGTCGTCCGGCGTCACCGGGTGGCCGGGGGCACCGGGGCACGCGGGCAGCCGGTCGACCGGGATCGTCGGCAGCCCACCGGGCGCCTCCACGCCGGCGGTGGTGAGCACCGCCGCCGCCCCGGCCTTGCGGACCATGTGCGCCAACCGGGCCGGGGGCTGCTCCGGGTCCAGCGGCACGTAGGGCACCCCGGCGGTGAGCGCGCCCACCACGGCCGCCACCGCGTCCGCGCCCCTCGGCAGCAGCACCGCCACCGGCGTCCCGGCGGGCACGCCCAGCGCGGCGACGGCACCGGCCACGGCGGCGGACCGGGCGCGCAGCTCCGCGCGGGTGGTCACGCGCCCGTCGTCGTCGACCACCGCCGCGACGTCGTCGGCCGGCCGGGCGAGCACCCCCTCGTGCAGCAGGGCCGGGCCGTGCGGCGGTGGACCGCCGTCGCAGCAGGCGTCGAGCAGGGCGGCGTCGCCGGGGGTCAGCACGTCCAGCTCGCGCAGCGGCCGGTCCGGGTCGGCCACCGCCGCGGCGAGCACCCGCTCGTAGGTGTCGAGGACGCGGCGGGCGGTGGGGGTCTCGAACAGGTCCAGTGCGTGGTTCAGCCGGCAGCGCACGGTGTCGCCGAGGTTGGTCAGGAACAGCACCAGGTCCACCGGCGCCCGGTCGACCGCCACGTCCACCAGGGTCGCCCGCGCGCCGGGCAGGTCCAGCTCGAAGACGGCCTCGTTGTCGTACTCCACCACGGTGTCGAACAGCGGGTTGCGCAGCGGGTCCGGGTTGCCCCCGAGCGCCCGCACGATCTCCGGGAGGGGCACCTCCCGGTGCTCCTGGGCGCCGAGCACCCGGGCCCGCACCTCCTTCAGCAGCTCGGCGAACGAGGCCCCGTCGTCGACCGCGATCCGCAGCGGCAGGGTGTGCACGAAGAACCCGACCGCCCGTTCCGCGCCCGCCGGCCGGTGCGCGAAGGGCGTGCCCACGACCAGGTCGGTCCGCCCGCCGAGCACCCGCAGCGCGACGGCCCACCCGGCGAGCAGGGCCATGAACGGCGTCACCCGGTGCCGGCGCGCCACCGCCCGCAGCGCCGCGGTCACACCGGGGTCCAGCTCGCACCCGACCGACGCGCCCCGGCCGGACGGCTCCCCCGGCCGGGGGTGGTCCTGCGGCAGGTCGAGTTCGCGCGGGGCGCCCGCGAGCAGGTCGGTCCAGTAGGACAGCGACCCCGCCGACGGCGGGCGGGGCGCGGGCAGCGGGTCCGGGGCGGGCAGGGCGGCCTCGACGCCGCCGGTGGCGGCCCGGTAGCAGGCGGAGACCTCCCCGGTCAGGACCGTCGCCGACACGGTGTCGATGACCAGGTGGTGCATCCGCAGCACCAGCAGGTGCCGGTCGGGGGCGAGGCGGACCAGGTAGGGCTCGAACAGCGGCCCGCGCGCCAGGTCGAACGGCGTCGTGGTCTCCCGCGCCACCACCCGCCGCGCCGCCTCCGCCACCGACGCGCCCGGGTCCTCGCGCACCGGCAGCGCCGGTCCGGTCGGGGCGGTGACGATCCGCTTCAGCTCGCCGCCGATGTCGTGGAAGGTCGACCGCAGGCCGTCGTGCCGGGCGGTGACCTCCGCCAGCGCCGTGCGCAGCGCCCCGGTGTCCAGCTCGCCCTCCAGCGCCACGACGATCGACTCGTTGTGGGTGGGGCGGCCGGGCAGGGTCTGCTCGACGTACCAGATCTGCTGCTCGGTCGGGCTGGTGCCGCGCACGTCGACGCTCGGTTCGGCGGCGGGCGGTTCGGTGGCAGGGCCGGCGGCAGGCGGTTCGGCGGCGGGTGGCGCGTCGGCGAACATCGCGCGCAGCGCGTCGATCCAGGGCAGCCCGGCGGTGATCCGCGCGGGCGGGAGGCCGAAGTCCACGAAGCACGCCACCTCGTCCACGCCCAGCCCGGCCAGCGCGCGCACGATCGGCGCCGCGTCGTCCGGCGTGCCGATCAGCGCCCGGTCGGCGCAGTAGCGCTCGTAGGCGCGGGACAGCAGGTAGTCCAGGTCCTCGGGGTTGGTGCGGTCCAGGTCGATGGAGAAGCCGAGGCTGTTGGTCACCTGGCCGAACAGCGACAGCGACGAGCGCAGGTACGCGCAGAACGGCCCGAACGCCTCCGCGCGCACCCGCTCGGTGTCGTCGCCGAGGTAGGTGTGCAGCAGCAGCACCACCCGCCCCGCGCCGGGGTCGAGCCCGACCTCGGCCCGGGTGCGCCGGTAGAGGGCGATGTTGTCCGCCAACCGCGCCACGTCCTGCGCCATCAGGTTGGTGATGACGCCGAACCCGCCGCGCGCGGCCCGCTCGTAGCTCTCGGGGTTGCCGACGATCGCGGTGTAGAAGTCCGGTTCCGGCTGCACCGGGGTCGGGTACAGCCGGACCTCGACCTCCTCGCCGTTCCCGGCCGTCCTGGTGACCGCGTCGCCGCGCCACAGCGCGCGGATCACCTCCACGCCCTCGTACACGGCCTCCCGGTGCCGGCCGTACACCCCGGGCGCCAGCACGAAGTCCCGCGCGTGCCAGCCGCTGGCCACCCCGATCGACACCCGCCCGCCGGAGAGGTTGTCCACGACGGACCACTCCTCCGCGACCCGGATCGGGTCGTGCAGCGGCAGCACCACGCTGCCCGAGTGCACCCGCACCCGGCTGGTCTGCGCGGCGATCGCGGCGGCGAGCACGGACGGGTTGGGGAACACCCCGCCGAAGGAGTCGAAGTGCCGCTCCGGCAACCACACCGCGTGCAGGCCGCCGCGGTCGGCGAACCGGGCGGCGGCCAGGATCGCGGCGTACTTGTCGCCGCCGCGGTCGTGCGGGCGGTCGTGCGGGTAGTCGCCGAAGAAGTACAGGCTGAAGTCCGGGGTGGTCTTCCCGACCCCGGCGGGTTCCGCCTCGGCCGCACCGGTCCGGGCCGGGGCGCGGGGGATGCGCGGCGGCGCGCGGCGCGGTGCGGGCGCGGGGACCGGCCCGCCCGGCAGGAAACCGCCGCGACGCAGGTCGTGCAGCGAGTTGCGGACCGCGTCCACGACGAAGTCCACGTCCGCGTCGGTGTGCGCGGTGGAGAGGAAGAAGTTGCGCCACTCCCAGACGTGCACGCCCTCCAGCACCAGGTGGTGGAACAGCAGCTCCAGGTTGCCCCGGTGGGCGAACCGGAACAGCGAGCCGAACCGGTGCACGGACACCGGGAACCCCTCGGCGGCGAAGAAGTCGTTGAGCGTGGTGGCCAACCGCTCGGTGCGGGCGTTGACGGCCTGTTGCAGGCCGGGGCCCCGGTCGCGCAGGTGGGTCAGGACCGCCTTGGCCGCGACCATCGCCAGCGGGTGCTGGATGTAGGTGCCGCCGAAGAAGGTCGTCTCGCCCTCGGGCACGCTGTCGTCGCCGTACCGCCAGAAGCCGCCGTCGACCCAGTCCATGATGTCGGCGCGCCCCGCGACGGCCCCGATCGGGTAGCCGCCGCCGATCAGCTTGCCGTAGGTGGCCAGGTCCGCCCTGACCCCGAAGACGCCCTGCGCGCCCTGCGGGTGCGGGCGGAAACCGGTCAGCATCTCGTCGAACACCAGCACGATGCCGGTCTCGTCGCACAGCCGCCGCAGCGCGCGCACGAACTCCACCGGCTGCCGCAGCGGGTACCGGCTGGGCACGGCCTCCAGCACGACGGCGGCGATCTCCCCGGCGTGCCGGCGGATCACGTCGAGGCTCGCCTCGTCGCCGTAGGGCAGCACCACCGACTCGGCCACCGCCGACAGCGGCACCCCGGCCGACACCGGCACCGTCCGGGGCACGTCGCCGCCCGCGGGCACGGGTCGGCCGAGCACCGGGTCGAAGTGCCCGTGGTAGGAGCCGTCGAAGGTGACGATCCTGGTGCGCCCGGTGTAGGCCCGCGCCAGCCGGAACGCCGCCGAGTTCGCCTCGGTGCCGGAGGTGGAGAACGCCACCCGGTCCAGGCCGGTCAGCTCGGTGAGCAGCTGGGCGGCCTCGCCGGTCTCCGGACCGCGCGGGCCCAGCCTCATGCCGTCGGCCTGGTGGGCGGCCACGGCGTCGGTGACGAAGTCCGGGTCGTGGCCGAACATCAGCACGCCGAAACCCATGGTGATGTCGACGTAGGTGTTGCCGTCGACGTCTTCGAGGTAGGCGCCCCCGGCGCGGCGCGCGGCCAGCGGGTACAGCAGCTCCTTGGTGACGCCCCGGAACCCGACCACGGCCCGGCTGTCGGCCAGCGGGCGGCGGAAGCGCTGGGCGATCTCCTTGGAGGTCCTGGTGCGTGCGGTGTAGCGGGTGACGAGGTCGTCGAGGTGCGCGCGTTGGGCCGGGTCCAGGCGCGTGCCGGTCATGCCGGAGCCCTTGGCGATCGTCGGGCGCGGGCCGAGCTGGGTGCCCTCGGCCGGGGGCGGTGGGGGTGGCGGGGTCGGCGGGGGTGGTGCGGGGGTGGACGGGCTGCCCGAGAGCAGGGCCAGCTGCTCGGACATGATCCGGGTGAACCGGTCCATCAGGTTGAGCTGTTCCCGCACCACGGCTTCGTGCCCGGTGCCGGGCGTCGGTGGAGGTGGGAGTGGGGGTGTGAGGGCGGCGGCGGGGGGCGGGACAGGCGCGGTCAGCAGGGCCGTCCCGGAGGCCGCCGGGACGGCTTCCGGGGGAAGTGCCGGCCCGGCGGGTGCCGGCCCGGTGGGTGCCGACGCGGGAAGTGCCGACGCAGTGGGTACCGGCTCGGGGGTCGGCACGAGTTCGGCGCGCCGGTCGGCCGACATCCGCTCGGTGATCACCCCCGCCAGCCGGACCGGGGTGTCGACCTCCTCGAACAGCTCCCGCATCGCCACCCGCACGCCGAAGGCGACCTCCAGCTCCCGCACCATGTTGATCATCAACAGCGAGTCGGCGCCCAGGTCGAAGAACGGCACGTCCGGGGCGATCCGGTCCGGGTCGTCGCCCAGGTGGCGCGCGGTCAGCTCGCGCACCCGGGTCAGCACCACCCCGTCCGGGTCGCTGCTCTGCACGACGGGCACAGCGGGCACGACGGGCACGGCGGGCGCACTCCCCTGGTCGACGGACGTGGTCACGGGCTCGGGCACCGGGTCGATCCAGTGCCGGGTGGGCCGGAACGGGTAGGTGGGCAGCGGCACGCGCCTGCCGCCGGGGGCGAGCGCGGCCCAGTCGACCTCGACGCCGTTGCAGAACAGGGCGGCCAGGCCGGGGACGACGGTGTCGGCACCCCGGCGGCGCAGCGGCAGCCAGGTCGTGCCCGCCCACTGCCCGCCCAGCGCCGACAGCACCCCGGACGGGCCCAGCTCCACGAACGTCGTGTGGCCGTCCGCCACCAGCCCGTCGACCGAGCCGCGGAAGTCCGCCGTGCACCGGGTGTGCGCGCGGACGTGGTCGGCGCCCGGCACCGTCCCCTCCGCGAGCACCACTCCGGTCCCCGAGCGCACCGGCAGGGCCAGCGGCCGCCACGCCAACCCGGCCGCCTGCCGGCCCAGCGCGTCCAGCACCGGGTCGACCGCGTGCGTGTGGAAGGCCCGGTCGACGGCCAGCCGCCGGCACCGCACCCCGCGCGCGGTCAGCGACCGCTCCGCCTCCGCCACGGCGCCCGGCGCCCCGCCGAACACGGTGTGCCCGGGTCCGTTGCGCACCGCCACCGACAGGCCGGCCAGGTCCTCCGGGACCTCGTCGAACACCGCCAGCAGCGCGCCCTCCGGCAGCGACTGCACCAGCGCCCCGCGCACGGCGGCCAGGTGCAGGGCGTCCTCCGGCGACAACGCGCCCGCGACCGCCAGCGCCGCGTACTCCCCCGCGCTGTGCCCGACCACGGCCTCCGGGCGCACGCCCAGCTCGCCCAGCAGCGCCACCTGGGCCAGCTGCACGGCCAGCAGCGCCGGTTGCAGGGTCGCGGTCGTCCACGCGTGCGGCTCGCCCAGCAGCGGCGGCAGCAGGTCGACGCCCCAGTCCCGGCGGTGCCGGTCGAGCAGCCCGCGCAGCACGGCCGCCGACCGGGGGTGCGCCAGCAGCGACGTCCCCGCGCCCGCGCAGTCCACCCCCTGGCCGGCGAAGGCGAAGACCAGCGGACCGGGGTGCCCGGCGACCCCGCGCACCGACCCGCCCGACCGCAGCTCCCGGGCGGTCCCGGCGGCGTCCCGGCCCCACGCCACCAGCCGGTGCGGCAGCCGCCCGCGCCCCGCGCCCAGCGTGGTCAGCACGTCCGCCGGGCCGGCTCCGGCGAGCGCGTCGGCGGTGGCCTCGGCCAGCAGCGACAACGCCTCCGGTCCCCGCGCCGACAGCGGTACCACCCACGGCGCGTCCGGGTGCGGCGGCGGGGCTTTTTCGGCAGTCCCTCCCGCAGCCCCTCCCGGGACCGGCTCCGGTGCCTGCTCCAGCACGACGTGCGCGTTCGTCCCGCCCACGCCCAGCGCGGTCACCCCGGCCCGGCGGACCCCCGGCAGCGGCCACGGCGTCGGCGCGGTGGGCACCGCGATCAGGCCGTCGTCCAGGCGCAGCGCCGGGTTGGGGGTGTCGAAGTTCGCCTGCGGCGGCACCGTGCCGGCGCGCAGCGCGAGCACCGCCTTGAGCAGCCCGGCCATGCCCGCCGCGCTGTCGAGGTGGCCGATGTTGGGCTTGACCGACCCCACCAGCAGCGGTTCCGACCGCCCGGCGAACGCCGCGCGCAGCGCCTCCACCTCGATCGGGTCGCCCAGCGCGGTCCCGGTGCCGTGCGCCTCGACGTACCCGACGGACCCCGGCTCCACCCCGGCCGCCGCGAGCGCGTCGCGCACCACCGCCGCCTGCCCGGCGACGCCGGGCGAGGTGTAGCCGACCTTGGCCGCGCCGTCGTTGTTGACCGCCGACCCGAGGATCACCGCGTGCACGGTGTCGCCGTCGGCCAGCGCCGCCCCCAGCGGCTTGAGCAGCACGGCCGCGACGCCGTTGCCGCCGACCGTGCCGTCCGCGGCCGCGTCGAACGCCCGGCACGCGCCGGTGCCCGACAGGATCGACCCCGGCTCGTACCGGTACCCAGCGGCCCGGGGCACGTGCAGCGCCGCCGCGCCGGCCAGCGCCATGTCCGCGTCGCCCGCCAGCAGCGCGGTGACCGCCGAGTGCACGGCGACCAGCGAGGTGGAGCAGGCGGAGCGCACGGTCAGCGCGGGCCCGGTCAGGCCCAGCCGGTACGCCACGCGGGTGGCCAGGAAGTCCGGCTCGTTGCCGATCGCCACCTGGAGCGCGGCCAGCTGGTCGCCGGGGTCGGCGCCGCCCAGGTTCTCCCGCAGGTAGGTGCGCAGCGAGTACAGGGTCATCCCGGAGCCCGCGTAGACCCCGGTCCGGCCGGCCGCCCCGGCGTACCCGGCGTGCTCCAGCGCCTGGTGGCAGACCTGGAGGAACAGCCGCTGCTGCGGGTCGGTGACCGCCGCCTCGGCCGGGCTGATGCCGAACAGCTCTGCGTCGAAGCCCGCGATGTCGTCGAGCGCGCCGCTGACCGGCACGTACGCCGGGTCGTCCACCAGGGGCGCGGGCAGGCCCGCGGCGATCAGCTCGTCCCGGCTGAACCGGGTGGTGCTGACGACCCCGGCGAGCAGGTTCTCCCAGTACCGCTCCAGCGTCGGCGCGCCGGGGAACCGGGCGGCCATGCCGATGATCGCGACGCGCCGGTCACTCTCGACGCCCCGGCGCGGACCGGTCGGGTCGGTGCCGGTCAGCTCGGTCAGGTGGGCGGTCAGCGCGGCCTCGTCGGGGTGGGCGAACAGCGCGGTCAGCGGGAACTCGCGGCGCAGTGCCCGCTGGAGCTCGGCGTGCAGCCGCACCAGGCCGAGTGAGCCGAGGCCCGCCTCGTGGAACGGGGTGTCCGGGGCGGTGCCGATCGGCAGGACCCGGCGCAGGGTGTCGCGCACCAGCTTGCGCACGCCCGCCGCGCCGGCGGTCGGGCGCTCGGTGGTGCGCTCGGTGGTGCGCACCGGACCGGGCGCGGCCGCCTCCCCGACCGACTCCCCCGCCGCCTTCCGGGCCGCCCACCCCGCCGCGTTCCCGGTCCTCCTCCCGGCCGCCCTCCCCGACTCCCCCACCCCTTCCTCAGCCGGCACAACGGGCAGGTCGACGCCGAACGCGTCGCGTCCCGGCGTCCTCGCGCCCTCCAGGGGTTCGGCGGGCAACATGCGCCGGGCGGCGGGGTTGGCCCGGTCGACGCCGAGCAGGATCGTGCCCGGCGGCTGGTGCAGCGCGGCGGTGAACAGGGCTTTCCCGTCGGCGGCGGTGAAGTCGAGCAGCCTGCCCCGGTTGGCCGCCTCCCGGTGCTCGTGCTCCGCGTTGAGGCCCGTCGACCGCCACAGGCCCCACACCAGGGTGTGCACCGGGTGGTTCGCGCCGAGGTGCTCGGCGACGGCCTCCAGGTACCGGTTGCCCGCCGCGTAGGCACCCGAGGCCACCGCCGGGAACCAGGCCAGCAGGGAGGAGAACGCGATCAGCCCGCTGCCCGGCCGCCGCCGGACCACCTCGGCCACCGCGAGCGACCCGGCCACCTCCGCCCGGGTCCGCGCCCGCCACCGCTCGGCCGTGGTGTCGGCCAGCAGGGCGGACTCGTAGGTCCCGGCCAGGTGCAGCACCCCGGCCAGCGGCTCGCCCCACGCCGCCTCCGCCTCGGCGACGGCCGCCTCCAGGCCGGCCGCGTCCGCCACGTCGACCCGCGCGTAGCGCACGTCGGGACCCAGCCCGTCCAGGTCGACCGCCGGTCCCCGGCCGACGACCAGCAGCCGCAGCCCCAGGTCGGGCAGCACGACCCGGCCGATGCCGCCCAGCCCGCCGGTCACCAGCCAGCAGCTGCCCGGCCCGGTCGCCGGGGACGCGTCCGGGACGGGCTCGACCGGCTCCAGCGCGCGGACCAGCGGCCGGTCGCGCCAGGCGATCACCGGCTCCTGGTGCACCCAGGTCAGCGCCTCCGCCAGCAGTTCCGGGTCGTCGTCCCGGCCGGGCAGCTCCAGGTGCCAGGCGCGCAGCTCGGGCCGTTCCAGGGCGGCGGTGGCGGCGATCGACGCGGTCAGCGCCGCCGCGCACCCGCCCGCCCGGCCGACGGTGACCAGCTCGCCCGCCCAGCCCGCTCCGGCCAGCCGGGCGACGAGGTCCAGCACGGGGATCGACGCCCGCTCCTCGTCGGGGCCGGCGACCAGGACCAGGACGTCCGCGTCGAGGTCGTCCGGGTTCACGCGGTCCTGGTCCAGGGCCCGCGCGCCGGGCACGGCGGCGACCAGGGCCGGGTCGCCGACCACGCGGACCCGGCCGGGCGAGCGGCCGGCGGGGAACGCGCGGGGCGTCCACACCGGGCGGTGCAGGGCGTCGGGCAGGGTGGTGCGGGCCGCTTCCGCCAGCTCGACCGCGCGCACCCGGTCGTCCAGCTCGCCGCGCAGCAGCCTGCCGCGCATGGCCGTGCGCTGGACCTTGCCGCTGGTGGTCTTGTCGAAGGCGTCCCGGTCCACGGCCACGAGCAGCACCGACACCAGGCCGAACCGCTCGGCCAGCCGCCGCCGGACCTCGCCCACCACCCGGCCGGTCAGCCCGGCGGCGGGCACGAACACCACCGCCAGCCGCTCGCCGCCGTCCGGCGCGGGCGCCCCGAAGGCGCCGACGAAGCTCGTCGCGACCCCCGGCAGCGCCCCCACCACGTCCTCGATCTCGTGGCAGTAGTAGTGGACGCCGTTGTTGATGATGATCTCCTTGGCCCGCCCGGTGATCGTCACCCGGCCGCCGGCCACGAACGCGAGGTCCCCGGTGTCGAACCAGTCCCCGTCGGGGAACGCCTCGGCGTTGGCCCCGGGGTTGTCGAGGTAGCCGGGGGTGATGCGCTCCGAGCGTCCCTGCAACCGGCCGATCCGCAGCTCCGGCAGCACGGTCGTCCCGTCGGGCCCGGTGACGCGGAACTCCGAGCCGGGCGCGGGGCGGCCCACGCTCAGGAACGTCGAGCTGCCCGCGACCGGCTCCGCGAGCAGCTCCAGCCCGCCGCCCCCTGCCTGCCGCACGTGCTGCACCGCGTCCGGGCCGAAGGGCTGGTAGGTGATCGCCGTGCACGTCTCGGCCATGCCCCAGGCCAGCAGCACGGTGTCGGCGGCCACCCCGAACCGGGCGGTCGCCGCCACGAACCGGCGCACCACCGGTTCCGTGCACTGCTCGCCCGCGTTGACCAGCGCGCGCAGCGGGGTCAGGTCCCAGGTGCGCGCCGGGTCGGCGGTGGCGAGCGCGTCGGCGACCAAGCCGAACCCGAAGTTGGGCGACCAGCTGTGCTGCGCCCGGTACTCGTGCAGCAGGTCCAGCCAGCGCAGCGGGTCGGCCAGCACGTCGGCGGTGGGCACGTGCACGTTGTCGCAGCCCAGCACCACCGGGCCGAAGTGGTACATGACGACCCCGGCCACGTGGTCGAGCGGCAGCCAGTTGACGAACACGTCCCCGGTGGCCATCCGGCTGACCTGCCGCGCCGCCTGCGCGTAGCGGACCAGGCCGCGGTGGGTGACCTGGATGACCTTGGACCTGCCCGTGCTGCCCGAGGACAGCTGGAGCACCGCCACCTCGTCGGGCTCCGGCCGGCGCACCTCCGCGACCGGCTCGGCGGCCGCGCACGCGCCCAGGTCGAGCACCCGCATCGAGGTCAGGCCGGACCGCTCGGCGTGCCCGCGCAGCCCGGCGACCGTGGCGCCGCCGGAGAGCACCACCGGTTCGCCCAGGTCGCGCCAGGCGTGCTCCAGCTTGTCCAGCACCGCGGTGCGCTCGGCGTAGGTCGTGGACTGGGCCACCGCGACCGGGCGGACGCCGCCGAGCAGGCACGCCCACAGCGCGGTGAGGTGCTCGGCCAGCGAGGGGGTGTGGAGCACCGCCGCGTCGCCCGCCGCCAGCCCGGCCGCGCGCAGCCCGGCGAGCGTGCGCCGGGCCCGGTCCAGCAGCTCGGGGTAGGTCAGCACCCGGGCGGCGCCGCGCTCGACGACGTGCACGCCCCGGTCCGGGTGCCGCCGGGCCGCCGCGAGCAGCGCCTCGACCAGCGTGGCGGGGTCGTCCTCGGCGAGGTCCGGGGCCTCGCCGGCGGTCAGCGAGGGCGGCCCGGTGAGGTCGGCGCCGACGACGTCGTCCAGGGTGGGGGGCGGGCCCGCCACCCACTGCGGGGGCAGGTCGACGAACTCGGCCAGGTGCCGCCGCCCGGTCGTGGGCGGTGGCAGGGGCACCGGGGTGGTCACCGACTCCGGCACCGGCAGCCGCCGCAGCGCCGCCTCGTCGGGCTCGCCGTCGCGGTCGCGCGGGATCGACGAGAGCGCGGAGACCAGCAGCGGCCGGGGGTCGCCGTCGAGCGCGCCCAGGGCGCTCACCACGCGGCGCACCCGGTCGGGCGCCACGCCCGGTCGTGGCACGACGTGGGCGACCCGGACGGTGCGGCCGTCGGTGGTGGTGGCGACCAGCACGGCGACGTCGGCCACCAGCGGGTGACCGGCCAGGGCGATCGGCGAGGTGTCGGGCACGGCGGTCCCCCGTCAGTTCGCGGGTCGGGGCGGGTCGGTGAGGTGGGGCAGGTCGGTGGAGTGGGGCAGGGCAGTGGCCCGGGGCGGGTCCGCAGGTGGGGGTGGGCCGGCGGGGTGAGGCGGATCGGTGGGGTGAGGCGGGTCCGCAGCGCGGCGGACCGTCAGGGCCAGGTACCCGGCGGCGAGCACGACCACCAGGCCGTGCATCAGCGCGGCGACACCCCACGGCGTCCACACCTCCAGCAGCCCCGAGGCGACCAGCAGGCCCAGGCCCAGCCCGGCGTTCTCGGCCATCGCGGTCAGGCCGAAGAACCACCCGCGCGCCGGGTCCGGCTCGGCCTGCACGCGGGTGGTGTAGGTGATCTCGGTGAAGCCGTCGGCCAGCCCCGCCACCAGGGCGACCAGCAGCACCCACGGCTGCCCGATGCCGCTGAACGCCGCGATGAACGCCCCGGACATCACCGCGGTGCCGATCACGAACGCCCACTCGTCGTGCCGCCGACCGCCCCGGTGGAACCGGGACACCAGCCGGTGCGCGGCGAACAGGCCGACCGCCCACGCCGCCCAGAAGTTGCCGACGAACGCCGCCGGGTCGGCCGGGTGGAGCTGCGTGGCGTAGATCGGGATGCCCACCTGGTGCGAGGCCGAGCCGAACGCGTCCACCGAGCGGATCGCCACGACGGCCGCCACGGCGGGGGCGGCGGCCAGGGCCGCGAGCACCAGCCCGCGCCGCTTCGCCGGTCCCGGTCCCGCCTCCGGCCGGGTGGCCGCCCTGCCGGGGAAGCGCAGCGCGACCGAGGCCAGCACCAGCGCGGACAGGCCGAACGTGCCCGCGTTCACCAGGAACGCCGAGGTGTAGCCCACCCAGGTCACCAGGACACCGCCGGTGGCGAAACCGAGCGCCATCGCCACCGCGCGGCCGGTGACCAGCAGCCCGTTGGCGCGCAGGCGGTGCTCCGGGCCGACCAGGTCGGGCACGCTCGCCCGCAGCAGCAGCTGGCTGGTGGTGCTCAGCGCCCCGATCGACACCGCCACCACCGGCAGCAGCGACACCCGCGCGTCGTCCGGGGACAGCGCGAACACCACCAGCACCCCGGCCTGCACCAGGTCGCAGGCGATCATCACCGGGCGGCGCGGCAGCCGGGCCGCCACCGCACCGCCCACCAGGCCCGCGACGAACCCGGTCGCCATCCGCAGCACCAGGAACAGGCCGGTCGCCACGGCGCTGCCGGTCGCCTGGTAGACGAACAGGTTGAGCGCCACCATGTTCAGGTAGCTGCCGAACGACGAGGCCGCGGTGCCCCCGACCAGCACCCGGAACCGGCGCAGGTCGCCCCCGGCCACCCCCGCCGGCCCTCCGGCCACCCCCGCCGGCCCCCGGTCCGCCACGCTCAGTACCCCGCGGTGCGGTGCGGGTCCGCCTCGCGCGTCGGCACCAGGAAGCTGCGCTCGAAGGTCAGCACGACCTCGCCGGTCGACTTGCGCCCGATCGTCCGGCACCGCGCGATGCCGTGGCCCGGCCTGCTCTCCGACAGCCGCTTGTCGGTGATCTCGCTCTCCGCGTAGAGGGTGTCGCCGACGAACACCGGCGCGGTGAGCCGGATCCGGTCCCAGCCCAGGTTCGCGATCGCCTTGCCGCTGGTGCTGCGCGCGGTCATGCCGCCGACGATGCTCAGCGTCACCAGGCTCGACACCAGCGGCCTGCCCCACTCGCCCTGCTCGCTGAACGCGGCGTCGATGTGCAGCGGGGAGTCGTTCATGCTGAGCGCGGACATGAGCACGTTGTCCATCTCGGTGATGGTGCGGCCGGGCCGGTGCTCGATCACCACCCCGACCTGGAGGTCCTCGTAGCAGAACCCGACGACCTCGCGGAACCGGTTCTCCCCCACCTGCCGGAAGCCCACGGGGTGCTCCGGCGGCACCGGCGGTCCCCCGCTCATCGGGCGGTGGCCGGGGTCGCGAGCAGGTCCCCGACGTGCCCGGCGAACGCGGTGATCTCCTCGGCGGGCAGGTCGGCGCGGATCATCACCCGCAGTCCCGCCTCGCCCCGGGGCACGATCGGGAAGAAGATCGCGGAGCTGTAGTAGCCCCGCCGGTACAGCTCCGCCGACAGCTCCACGGCCCGGTCCGCGTCGCCGACGTCGATCCGGCGCACCGGCAGGCCGTTGCCCGCCAGCGGCGTGGGCAGCAGGCGGTCGAACAGGTCGAGGTTGGCGCGCAGCGCGGCCTGGAGCTCGCCCAGCTCCGGCGAGCGGTGCACCTCGGCGCTGCCGAGCGCGGCCCCGATCGTCGGCACCGACACGTCCTGCGACCAGCCCAGCGGGCCGCCGTGGCGGGACAGGAACTCCGCCTTGCGCCTGCTGTCGAGCAGCGCGACCCCGCCGCCGCTGCCGAAGCCCTTGCCCAGGCTGGACACGATCGTGGTCAGCTCGCCGACCTCGGTGCGGGAGCGCACGTACCCCTCGCCGCGCTCGCCCACGATCGACACGGAGTGCGAGTCGTCGATGAACAGGTACAGCCCGTACCGGTTCTGGAGCTCCAGCAGCCCGTCGAGCGCGGCGGCGCCGCCCATGGAGTACGCGCCGTCGCCGACGTAGGCGACGCTCGGGTACCTGCGGCAGGCGTCGGCGAGGAAGTCGAGGTCGTTGTGGTCGCAGGTCAGGACCAGGCTCTCCTCGGCGCAGATCGCCTTGACGTAGGACATGGAGAAGTGCGCGAACCGGTCGAAGACCATCACCCTCGGCCCGCCCGGCGCCAGGTGCCCGGACGCCACCAGCGGCAGGATGCCCGCGGTGGCCGCGGTGCACGTGGTGGCCAGCAGGACCTCCGCGCCGAACAGGTCGCGCAGCTCCTCCTCCAGCCTGCCCTGGATCGTCGGGCGGATGCGGGTGGTGGAGGTCATCAGCTCGATGGTCCCGGTCTCGCGCAGCGCGTCGATCGCGCCCTCCAGCACCCTGGGGTGCCGGTTGAGCCCCAGGTACGAGCAGGACACCATGTTCGCGAACGCGTGGCCGGTGCCCGGCACCACCAGCCGGTTGTTCGACTCGTGCTCGACCTGGATGTCGATCAGCCCGTGGTCGGCGGCGGCCTGCCAGACGGGGTCGGAGTTGCGCACCAGGGCGCTGCTGTTGCGGAAGCGGCGGGCTCCCCGCACGTCCCGGCTCCGCCGGGGGTCGGGCGCCTCGGCGCTGGAGGTCGTCTCCGTCATGGTGTGCGCGTCACGCTCCCGGTGTGGGTGAGGGGTCCGAACTCGGCGAGGAGGCGCTGCGCCGCCTCGAAGAACGGTTTGCCGACCATGCCGCCGTCGACCGTGGTGACGCCGTCGCCGCTGCGCAGCGCGGCCTCCACCACGCGCGTGGCGTGCGCCAGCTCGGCGGCCGTCGGGGAGAACGCCTCGGTGATGACCGGCAGCTGCTCGGGGTGCAGCGCGATCTTGCCGCTGAACCCGAGCTGCTTGGCCAGCAGCGATTCCCGGCGCAGCAGCGCCCGGTCGGCCAGGTCGAAGGTGGGCGAGTCGATGGCGTGCAGGTCGTGCGCCCGCGCGCTGTTCACCAGCACCGACCGGGCGTGCACCAGGGGGTCCCAGGCCGGGCCGATGCCGAGCGCGGCGGCGTAGTCGGCGGACCCGAAGATCAGCGCGCACAGGCCGTGCCCGGCCGCGGCGATCTCCGGCAGCCGCTGCACGCCCAGCGGGGTCTCGATCACCGCGAACAGCGCGGTCGGGCCGCCGAGCACCCCGGCGACGATCTCCAGGTCCCTCGGGGACTCGACCTTGGGCACGAGCACGACCTCCGGCGGCACCGGGAAGTCCCGCAGCGCCAGCAGGTCCCGCACCCCGTCCGGTTCCACGACCGGGTTGATCCGCACCGCGCAGCGCACCGGCAGGCCCCTGGCGGCGGTGAAGAACCGCACGGCGGACCGCCGGGCCTCCTCCTTGCGCGGCGGCGCGACGGCGTCCTCCAGGTCGACCAGGCAGATGTCCGCGCCCGAGCCGTGGCAGGAGGCGAAGCGCTCCGGCGCGGTGGCGGGCGTGCACAGCACGGTCCGGCAGTAGCGGCTGAACATCGCTCAGCCCACCTCCCGCACGTCGACGAGCACCTTGCCGACCGTCTGCCGGGCGGCGAACGCAGCGTGGGCCGCGCCGACCCCGGCCAGCGGCACCACCCGGTCGATCCGCGCGGTCAGCGCCCCCGCGCGAGCCAGGTCGAACAGCGCGTCGGCGATGCCGGTGAGCAGCGCCCGGTCGTCCACCACGTGCCGCATCCAGAACCCGGCCACCCCGACCGAGCCGTCCACCAGCTCCTCGGTGCCGACGTCGACCCACCCGCAGCCCGGCGCGCCGCCGCGCCAGCCGTAGGACACCAGCCGCCCGAACGGGGCCAGGCCGCGCAGCGCCCCCCTCGCCTGGTCGCCGCCGGTCCCGTCCACCACGAGGTCCGCGCCGCGCCCGCCGGTCACCGCGCGCAGCTCCCCGATCTGCTCCGGCGCGAGCACGACGTCCGCGCCGAGTTCGGCGACCACCGCCCGCTTGGCCGCCGTGGAGGCGATCCCGACCACCGGTTTCGCGCCCATCGCCACCGCGAGCTGCACCGCCAGGTGCCCGACGCCGCCCGCGGCGGAGGTCACCGCGACCGACTCGCCCGCCCGCAGCCGGCCCGCCAGGCGCAGCGCGCCGTAGGCGGTGGCGCCCTGCTCGAAGAGGGCCACGGCCTGCGCGTCGTCGAGGTCGTCGGGCACGGGCACGCAGTGCGCGTCGACGGCGGCGGCCACCCGGGCGTACCCGCCGCCCCGGCGCAGCAGCGCCACCACCCGCCGTCCGTCCCACCGGCGCCGCCCGACCACCTCGACCCCGAGCACGGCGGGCAGCGGCAGTCCGGGGTCCGCGCCGCGGCGGTGTTCGAGGTCGTCGAAGTTGATCCCGGCCAACGAGACGTCGACCAGGCTCGCGCCCCGCGGGCACCGGGGTTCGTCGACCTGCTCCACCCGCAGCGCTCCCGGCCCGCCGAACCGGCGGAGGACGACAGCGGCCATCCGTGCGCTCACCGGCGGGGCACCCCCTCGACCAGGTGTGGCTCGGACCACACCGATCGAACATAACCGCCGCCGCGTTCGGCGGGCAACGCTACGGGGAGTCGTGCGCACGGGTTGCCGATGTGACGGCGTGGTGGCGCTTCCCGGCCCGAACGGCGGGCCGGTGGGGGTGGGGTGGCGGCGGTGCGGCCGATCGGCTCAGCACCATGCCGTCACTCGCCCGCTTCGGCGTGGCCGAAACGGCGGCACCCCTGCCCCGTACCCGGGTACGGGGCAGGGGTGCCGCCGGGGCGCTCAGCGGAGGCGCTTGATCTCGCCCCGGGTGCGGTAGAACGACCCGCCGGCCGAGGTGAGCACCTCGGAGACCAGGTACCGGGCGCCGGGCACGCGGATGTTCTTCGGGAACTGCACGCCCCACGAGCGGTCGTACCCGTCGGAGACCACGTGCACCCTGATCCGGCCGCCCTCCCGCACGCACTCCACGAGGACGCCCTCACCGGGGGCGACGTGCGAGACGACCTCCACCTCCGCGGTCGCCTCGACGCGGGCGATGCTGCCGGCCTTGATGTCCTGGCGCGGCGGGAGCTGCCCCTGCTCGGCCGAGCGCACGGCGGCCGGGCCGGCGTCCAGGCAGGCGAGCGACCCGTTCGTGGTCACCAGGTAGAGCCGCTCGTCGCGGTACTGCATGGAGAACGCGGAGCCGCACCCGGTGGCCAGCTTCCACAGCCGGGTCCCGTCGGCGGCGAAGCAGTACACCGAGGAGTGGTTGTCGCCGGCGAAGACGAACTCGCCGTCGGGTGAGGTCGCGCAGGAGAGCACGGGCGCGTCGCAGAGGTAGTCGGCCGTCTTGCGCCCGTCGGACTTGCGGAACCGGTGCACCCGGCCCAGGCTGGTGCCCGCGAAGACCTCGGTGCGCTCCTGCCAGCCGAACAGCACCTCCCCGACGGTGTCGGCGTGCCAGGCCCGGTGGCCGCGGCCGGTGTAGTGGGTGACGCCGCCGGAGTGGCCGTGGAAGACGCCCTCGGGCGCGCACCGGACCATCCAGGCGTTGTCGCCGTTGGCGGGGCACGACCACTGGAACTCGTCCTCGTGGTCCACCACGGTCACCCGGCCCTGCCGGTCGGACACGCCCAGCACGCCGTCGTGGATGTCGAGCCAGTAGATGTCGACGTCGTCCGCGATCTCGTAGGCCACCCGGGGCACCTTGGCGCCCAGGTCGTACACCTGGCCGTCGTCGCACCCCGCGTAGATCCAGAAGCCGTCGGCCACGATGCACTTGACCGCGTCGGGCAGGCCGAAGCGCCCGATGACCCGGCCGTCGTGGGTGAGGGTGTAGACGTCGCCGTTCTCGTTGCCGACCCAGGCGTGGTCCTCCCCGATGAAGATGCCGAACGCCGGGGCGCCCGAGGCGAACCGCCACAGCACCGGCGCCTGGCGGGCGGTCGAGCGGGTGCTGACGATCTGCCGCCGGCTCACCGACCGGCCTTGGCGCGCGCCCTTGACTGCGGGGGCGTAACCCTTGCGCACCTTCTCGCCGATCTTCTTCTCGGCCGCCTTGAGCGCCTTGGCGTGGTCGGCGAAGGTCGCGCTCCTGACCTGCCCCTGTTCCCCGATGCGCCCGTAGGTGATGGTGACCTCGGTGTCGTCGACCCGCACCTCGTAGAACTTGTGCGCGCCGTCCCCGGCCTCCGACAGCTCCAGGTACGTCGTGGCAGACATGCGTTCGCTCCCCCTTCACGTGAACTGCGCCCACGCTATCGGGGGGTACCGACAGAACCGGCGCGGCGCTGGACCGGGCGCCGCGGCGGTGGCGGCGGTCAGACGAGCGGCAGGTACCGGGCCGGCGGGCCGTTGCCGGCGCTGTTGTGGGCCGGCACGGTGGCGCGGACCGGCATGTCGGTGGTGCCGGGGTTGGTGACGACGGTGAAGGTGGTGGCGGAGGTGGGTTCCTGGAGGGTGCAGCTGTCGTCGGAGTCGGCCGACTTGCACACGACCACGCCGTAGGTGACCGCCTCCTGCCCGTTGTCGGCGGGCGGGGTCCAGGACAGGACGACGTTCGCGCCCTCCCGGCGGGAGGACAGGTCCCGGGGCGCGCTGGGCGCGACGACCCCGCTCTGGACGTAGGCGTGGCCACCGGCCGCCGAGCACGTGCCGGTCGCGGCCTTGCCGGCGATCACCTTGTCCTGCGCGGAACCGGTGGGGGGCGCGGTGCAGAGCCCGCTCGCGCCGATCGTGCCCAGGGCGTTCTCACCGAGGGACCAGGTGATCGGTTGGGTGTTGTCGCAGCCGATCGCCGTGGCGGTGAACTGCACCGACTCACCCGGTCTGACCTTGCGGGTGGTCGGCTCGACCTTGAGGGTGGTGATCTTGTCGCCGGATTCCCGGACGGGCCACTCCCCCTGGTGGACGCTGACGCTCTCGTCGAGCTCCAGCAGCGGCACGCGGAAGGTCAGCCCCACGTCGACGCCCAGCGCGATCCGGCCCCGGGGTGTTCGGGTGGAGTCGGCGTCGAAGGTGAACTCCAGCGAGCCCTCGGCGCTGAGCTTGCCGCTGAACGTGAACTTGGGGCACAGCGCCAGCGGGAACCAGCCGATCCAGACCGTGCAGCACTGGAAGTCGTACTCCGCCAGGGGTTTCTCCGGTTCGGCCGAGCCGGAGAACATCGCCGCGAAGCGGCCGTCGAGCGAGGCCCGGACGGTGGCGCTCGCGCTGACCGAGGCGCTGTCGAGGTGGAACCAGGACATGTCCACGTTCACCGACCAGTCCGGGGTGACCGTGACCTCCCCGGTCAGCGCGGCCTCGAAGCCGAGTTCGGCCTCGGCCTGGAGCTTGCTGTCGTCGGTGATCTTGCGCAGCAGATCCTTGCGCGGCCGGGGTTGGCGTGCTTCGGCGACGATGACCTGACCCTTGACCAGTTTCTTCACCTGCGGGGTGGCCTGGTCGAACACCACGCGGTCGTGGGCGATCTCGCTGATGGCGTCCATGCTGTTCACGGTCAGCTTGACGGTCTTCTCACCGATCTTGTAGCCGGGCTCGGCCCTCGCCGTGCCGGCTGTGGACAGCCTCCCGCCCGCGCCGTTGGCGGCGGTCACGCCGACCACGTGGACCACCTTCGGGTCCAGTCCCGTCACCGTCGCCGTGCCGGCGGAGCCCGGGACGGCGACCGACCTGCCTCCCGGCGAGGTCGTCACGGTGTAGGAGGTGATCGCGGCCCCGCCGTCGTCGAGCGGCGGTTGCCAGGTGACGTCCAGCGATCCCTGGGCGCCGTCGCGCGAGGGCACCGCCGACACCGCCCGTGGTTTGCCCGGCGCGTAGGGCGGTTCGGGCACGGCATCGCCCTCGGTCGCGGCCTTGCCGGTGCCGATCTTGTTGGTGGCGGCCACCGAGACGGTCTGCGCCCTGCCGTTGGTCAGCCCGGTCGGGGTGGCGGTGCGGACGTCACCGGCGACGGTGACCTTCTTCCCCGACGGCGCGGCGGTGACCGTGTAGCCGGTGATCGGCGCGCCCCGGTCGGCGCCGGGGTTCCAGTGCACCACCAGGCTCTTGTCGCGGCCCAGCACCGAGTCGATCGTCGGCGCCGGCGGTCGGCGCGCGACGCGCGGCACCACCGGCTCGGACGCGGCCGACCTGGGGGAGGTGGCGCCGCCGACGGTCTCCACCGCGGTGAACGTGTACGCGGTCCGGTTGGTCAGCCCCGTCACGCGGGCCGACGCCCTGTCCCGGTCCTTGACCACGGCGGTCCTGCCGCCGGGTGCGGCGGTGATGGTGACCGACCACTCCCCGGCCGGGTCGCGGTGCTGGTTGGCGGGCAGGAACACCACGACAGCCCTGCACACTGGGCCGTTCGCGGTACTCGACGTTCAACCGGTCAGCCGTCAGGTGGTCGACCGACAGGCGGTCGGCCGGCCGGCGGTCAGCCGACGGGCGGCACCGCGTAGTAACCGCCGCCGACGGTGAGCAGGTACGGGTGCAGGGCGTCGCCCGCCATGCGGGACTGGGCCAGGGCGAAACCCTTCCCGAAGTCGTCCTGGAAGGCCATGAACAGCACGCCCTCGTCCGGGGTGCCCTGCGCGGTGGGCGGGGCCTGGTAGGCCCAGGACCGGCGCAGCATCCGGGGCGCCGGCGCGCCCGGGGTGCGGGGGTTCATGGCGCGCACGTGCGAGTCCAGGGGGATCACCGCGCCCGTCGGGTCGGCGGCGTAGCCGGGGTCGGCGTGGGCGGGGGCGCCGTCGAGCCAGGTGCCGTCCGGGTGGCGGCCGATGACGCGGCGGTGGTGCTCCGGGGTGTCGGCGTCCCAGGACCGGTGCGCCAGGCGGATGACGCGCACCGCGAGGAGGGCGTCACCGGTCGGCAGGAGGACCGACCCGCTGTTGGTCTGCCCCTCCACGAAGCCGAAGGGGTTGCGCTGCAACCCGCCGTCGACGGTGTCGCGGCGGACGGTGGTCTGCCAGGTCGCGCGCGCGTCGGGCAGCGCGGCCAGGAGCCCGGCCAGGCGTTCCCGGCACTCCTCCTCGTCGTCCCCCTCGACCTGGAGGAACGCGTCGGTGTTGCTGCGCTCCGGGATCAGCACCTCGCCGGGGAACGCGGGCATGGCGGTCAGGCCGGGGGTGCCCGGCGCCAGGCGGGCGCCCAGGCCCACCAGGACGTCGGGTTCGCCCCGCAGCTCCAGCAGCGGTGCGGCGGCCCCGGTCCGCAGGAACGCCACCGCCCCCGCCCGCCGGGGGCGGCGCAGGGCCGGGTGCCCGACGGGCGCCGGGCCCGCCGCGCACCCGGCCAACGCGGTCAGCGCCGCACCCGCGAGGAAGGCGCGGCGGGTGGGGCTCACCGCGAGTAGCCCACGACCGGCAGGCCGAGGGCGCGGCCGATCTCGCGGTCCACCGAGAAGTACCCGGCCAGGGTCCACGAGCCGCACGGCTCGGTGTGGGTGGTCGGCTGCCCGTCCCGGTCGAGGTGCTCCCCGCCGCTGGTGCGGAAGCAGTGCCGCTCCAGCAGGTCGGCCGGGGTGGGGTCGTGGTGGGCGACGGTGCGGAAGTAGCCCTTGGACCAGGGCAGGCGGTTGATGAACAGGGGCGGCACGAGCAGGGCGTCCGGGCGCAGGCGGGCGAGGTCCGGCTCGGGCGAGCCGGACACCGCGTCGTAGAGGTAGATCAGGTACGCGCCGGGGATGGGCGCCCGCTCCCGGGGCAGGTCCGCGCCCACGACCCGGCCGAACAGGTGCCTGCCGTCGGCCAGCTCCAGGGTGAACACGTCGCCCGGTCGCACCGCCTTGCGCGAGCCCGTGCCCGCGACCAGGTTCACCGGCGAGGGTTCCGGTTCAGCCACGCCTCACCCCACTTCACGGCCTGATCGTAGTACGGGTGCTTCGGGCTGATGCTGTTGATCTTGTTCTCCCCGCGGTTGCGGTTGATGAGGGCCTGCTCGATGGCGCGGGCCTCGCCGCGGGTCACCGGGCTCTTGGTGACCGGGTCGAGCTCGAAGTCCCGGCCGGAGTGCTGGTTACCCCGCCGCTTCAGGTCGTTGGTGATGCCCGAGTACACGGGGTCGCCGTTGCGGAGGCCCTGGTAGACGTCCACGCCCGCGTCGGCGTTGCGGCCCTGGGTCAGCGCCTTCGGGAACGGCGGCATCGCGTCGAGCGCCTTGCCCGCCCGGCCCAGCCCGCCGAGCCCGCCGAGGGCGCCCATCGCGCAGCCGCCCGCCGCCGCCGCGCCCACGCCGCCCCAGTCGACCTTGCGGCCGGACAGGCGCTGGCCCGCGTAGTTCATCCCGCCGTCGAGCAGGCCACCGACCAGGCAGCCCACCAGCAGCGGGTTGTGGCCGGACGGGTCGGTGAGGTTGGTCGGCGAGTTCGCCGCGTAGGCGTACAGGTTCGTGCCGCCCGCGATGCCGATCGGGTCCTCGGACACGAACCGCTGCAACGCCGGGCTGTAGTAGCGGGCCCGGTAGTGCATGAGGCCCGTGCCGTCGTCCTGGCGGCCGGTGAACGCGAGGTCCGAGCCGCGGCGGTCGCCGGTCGCGACGGGTGTGCCGAACGGGTCGTAGGCCGTGGTCGCGGCCACCGCCCCGTCGCCGCGCCCCAGGGCGATCGGCGAACCGATCACATCGGTCAGGGTCGTGTCGGTGACGCCGGCCGCGGTGCGGGCGAACCACTGGTCCACTCCCCCGGCCAGCTGCGCCGCGGTGACCGCGCCGCCGGCGTCCAGCTCGGCGACCGCGTTCGCGCCGTCGTGGACGAACCTCGTGGTGACGCCGCCGACCACGCGGGCGGTGCGGGTGCCCTCCGCGTCGTAGGAGTAGGTCGAGGTGAGGCCGACGCGGCTGGTGGCGGTGAGCTTGCCGCGCGCGTTCCACGAGTAGGTGGTGGTGCCGTCGCCGCGCAGGTTGCCGTCGGCGTCGTAGGTCAGCGCGACGCCGCCCGCCGAGACCAGGCGGTTGGCGTCGTCGTACACCAGGTCGGCGCGGGCCGCCGGGAGCACCACCCCGGCGAGGCCGCCGGTCACGGAGGTGCGTCGGCCGGCCGGGTCGTAGGTGTAGGCGAGGGCGCCCTTCGGCGTGCCGGCGTGGGCGTAGGAGATGCCCGTGACCTGGCCCGCGGCGTCGTAGGCGTAGGTCTGCGTCCAGCCGCCCGGCAGGGTCAGGGTCCCGACCCGGCCCGCGGCGTCACGGGTCGCCGTGGTGGCCTCGCCACCCCGCGCCACGCCGGTGAACGCGCCCGAGTCGTCGTAGGTGTAGGTGGTGGTGGGCAGTCCGGGCAGGCTGGTGGACGTCTGCCTGCCGCCCTCGTCGTAGCCGTACCCGACGGTGCCGTTCGGGCCGGTCGTGGTGAGCAGGCGGTCCCGCGCGTCGTAGGTGCTGGTGAGCGTGCCGCCGGCCGTGTCGTGCAGCTCGGTCAGGCGGTCGAACGCGTTGTAGGAGTAGGTGAGCCGGGACTCCTGCGCCTGCGGTCCCGTGACGCCGAACCGGGTCGAGGTCGGCCGGTCGAGCAGGTCGAAGGCGGTCTCCGAGCGGGTGCCGGAGCGGTTGACCGAGGCCGTGGCGCGGCCCGCCGCGTCGTAGGTCGTGGTGGCGGTGCGGCCGAGGGGGTCGGTGGTGGACACCGGCCGGTCCTGGCCGTCGTAGGTCCACCGCGTGGTCTTGCCGCGCTGGTCGGTGTACGAGGTGAGGTTGCCGTTGTCGTCGTAGGCGAAGCGGCTCACCCCGCCCAGCGCGTCGGTGACGGTGACCGGCTGGTTGAACACGTCGTACGCGGTCAGGGACTTCGCGCCGGCCGGGTCGGTCTCCTGCACGAGCCGCCCGGCCGCGTCCACGAAGTTCCGGGTCACGCGACCCAGCGGGTCCTTCGCCTCGACCGCGCCGCCCGCCTCGTAGGTGAACGAGGTGACGCCGCCGCCGGGCTCGGTGACCTTCGCGACCTGGCCCGTCGAGGTCCACGTGGTGCCGGTGACGAGGCCGGCCGGGTCGGTGACGGTGAGCGGGTTGCCCTTGGCGTCGTAGGTGTAGGTGGTGGTGCGGCCGGCCGGGTCGGTGGTGCTCAGCGGCCGGTCGAACGGCCCGTAGGTGACCTCGCCGCCGACGAACTCGTCCGCGGTGCCGACCAGCCCGGTGGTCCGGGTGATCCGCTGGGCCGCGTCGTAGGTGTACCCGGTGCGCCTGCCGTGCGGGTCGACGACCGCGTCCACCCGGTTGTCCGGCCCGCGCACGTAGGTGGTGGTGCGGGCCAGGGACGTGCCGTGGGCCGCGGTGTCGGTCGCGACCATGTGGTTGGCGTCGAAGGTGACGCGGCGGACCGCCCCGTTGGGCTGGGTCACGCGCGTCTCGGTGATCGCGCCGGCCGGGTCGAGCGTGTAGGCGAACCGGAAGGTGCCGCCGTCGGCGAGGTCCTGGCGCTGGACGCGGCCGTTGGCGTCGTAGACGACGTCGAGGTAGGCCACGCCGCGCGCGTCGGTGATGCGGGTGATCCGGTTGGCGCTGTCGTAGGTGTAGGTGGTGACCTTGCCCGCGACGTCGGTGGCGGTCGCCAGCCGGCCGGCGGTGTCGTAGGTGTAGGAGGTGGCGCGACCGATGTTGTCGCGCGCCGCGACGACCCGGTTGGTCGAGTCGTACTCCAGGGAGATCCAGCGGCCGTTGGGCGAGACGATCTGGGTGACCTCGCCGTTGGCGCCGCTCGGCCGGATGAAGGTGACCTGGTTGCCGTTGCGGTCCTGCATGGCGCGAGCGCGGGCGTACCAGGGGAAGAAGTACTTGGTGCCGTCGCGCAGGGTCAGCACCCAGTCGCCGTCGACCTGGGCGATGGTGGAGCCGGTGTAGCGGCCCGGTGAGCCGACCGCGCCGAACACGGCGTCGCTGTAGCCCGTGCCGGGCGAGGTGCGCACGTAGTGCGCCCGGCCGCCGCCGGGGGTGTAGAGGTCGACCTCCTGGTACTGGCGCTCGGAGGCCAGGAACATGTTGAAGTCGGCGCCGGAGTTCAGGCCGAACTCGCGGACCTGGCCGTCACCCTGCCAGTACATGCGGGTGAGCGAGATCGGCATGGTGTCGCCGAGGCCGAGGTCGGTGTGCGAGTCGGTGAGCAGGCCCGTGGACAGGTCCACCGGGTCACCGGACAGCTTGTCGATCAGGTCCTGCCACCACGGCTTGTCCGGCTTGGGGTTGCCGGGCGTGTTGAACATGGCCCCGTCGAGGGTCCACAGCCGGGTCTTCTCGTCCGGCACCACGCGCGTGCCGCCGTCGTCGACGCGGCCCTTGCCGTAGACGTACCAGCCCTTGTCGGCCGGGTCGTAGTTCCAGAAGTCGACCTCGGCGCCGGGCGGCAGGTCGGTGTAGTTCGGGTACACCACCGACGCGCCGTCCGGGAAGATCGACGTCCCGCCCGGCTGGACGGTGAAGTACGTGGGCACGATGCCGTTGCGCGGCAGCGGGTACGGCGGCCGGTCCACCGGGATGGCGGTGATGCCCAGCTCCCGCACCACGTTGCCGTCCTGGTCGCGCACCACGGACCCGGCCGGGACGCGGACCTCGAGGCCCGGCACGTCCGGGGTGGTCAGCACGGTCTCGCGGGTGGTCGGCGCACCGATCCTGACCGTGTTGCGCATGTCCAGGCGCGGCAGCCAGACCGGCGCGTCCAGCGGGGTGGTGACGTCCGGCCGGACCTTGGCGCGGATGCGGAAGGTGCCGTAGCGGACGGGGGCGGTCTCGGCGGCGTAGCCGTCCACGACGAGCGTGGTGGCGTTGGTCCGGACGCCGGTGAGCAGGAAGCGGCCCTGCGCGTCGGTGGTGGTGCGGACGTCGTCGACGCGCACCGGGATGTCCCGCAGCGGCGCGCCGTCGAGGCCGCGCACGTGGCCGCTGACCGCCGTCTTGCCGGGCGCGGCGACCAGGTCGGTGACCGGCTCGGGGTCCGGGCGGCGGGTGGCCCAGTCGACGCCGTCGAGGTTGCCCTGGTCGGGTGACCAGGCCGGGGCCAGGTCGGGTTCCGGGGTGCGGTCCGGGGTGGCCGCGTTCGGCGAGCGCAGGTCGGCGGGCACCCGACCGGGGGCGGGGCGCGTCGGCCGGGGGTCGTCGACGTTGCGGGCCGCGTCGGGCTTGCGGGCGGCCGGTGTGGTCGCCGGTCGGGCCTGCGTCCCCTCGGTGGCCTGCGGCTCCGCCGGGGTGAGCTCGGTCCTGGCGGAGGCGGCGCCGGCGGGCCGGGTGGCGGTGAACGTGACGGACCCGACCAGCGCGGCCGTCGGCATCACGACCAGCCGGTACGTGCCGGCCGAGGGCAGCGTGACGTCAAGCGTGCTGTTGCCGTACTTGGCCGCGCCGACGCGGCTGCCGTTGGGCGCGTTGAGCTGCCAGTCCAGGTCGCAGCAGCCGAACGCCGAGGACGTGCCGGTGGAGGTGATGACGACGCGCTGGTTGGCGGCGGCGGTGAACGTGGCGAAGGCGTCCTGGCCGGGGTTGGTGAAGGTGACGGGCTTCGCCGTGCCGTCGAGGGGCAGCGGGCCGAGGTCGAGGTCCGCCGGGACGTTCCACGCCTTGACGGTCGTGGCGCCGACGAGGGCGGCGGCCGGGTCGAAGTCGATCCGGTACGTGCCGTCCTGCGGCAGCGCGATCGTGTCCAGCGTGCTGTTGCCGTACTTCGCCGTGCCGACCCGGGCGCCGTTGGGTGCGGTCAGCCACCAGTCCAGGTCGCAGCAACCGAACGCCGAGGACGTGCCGCTGGTCTGGACGAGGACCCGTTGGCCCGTGACGCCCTGGAACGTGGTGTACCCGTTCTGGCCCGGGTTGGTGAAGGTGACCGTCTTCGCGGTGCCGTCCAAGGACTGCTGGCCCGCGTCGAAGTCGGCGGGGACGGTCCACGCCTTGACCGTCGTGGCACCGACCAGGGCGGCGGCCGGGTCGAAGTCGATCCGGTACGTGCCGTCCTGCGGCAGCGCGATCGTGTCCAGCGTGCTGTTGCCGTACTTGGCCGAACCGACCCGGGCGCCGTTGGGCGCGGTCAACCACCAGTCCAGGTCACAGCAACCGAACCCGGACGACGTGCCGCTGGTCTGCACCAGGACCCGTTGGCCCGCGGTGCCCTGGAACGTGGTGTACCCGTTCTGACCGGGGTTGGTGAACATCACCGTCTTCGCGGTGCCGTCCAACGCCTGCGCACCGGCGTCGAAGTCGGCCGGCACGGTCCACGCCTTGACCGTCGTGGCACCGACCAGGGCGGCGGCCGGGTCGAAGACCACCCGGTACGTGCCGTCCTCGGGCAGGGCGATGGTGTCCAGCGTGCTGTTGCCGTACTTCGCCGAACCGACCCGGGCGCCGTTGGGCGCGGTCAGCCACCAGTCGAGATCACAGCAACCGAACCCGGACGACGTGGCACTGGTCTGGATCAGCACCCGCTGACCGGCCGTGCCCTGGAACGTGGTGTACCCGTTCTGGCCCGGGTTGGTGAACGTCACCGTCTTCGCCGTGCCGTCCAACGCCTGCGCACCGGCGTCGAAATCAGCCGGCACGGTCCACGCCTTGACCGTCGTCGAGCCGACCAGGGCGGCCGCCGGGTCGAACACCACCCGGTACGTGCCGTCCTGCGGCAGCGCGATCGTGTCCAACGTGCTGTTGCCGTACTTCGCCGAACCCACCCGCGAACCGTCCGGCGCGGACAACCACCAGTCCAGGTCACAGCAACCGAACCCGGACGACGTGCCGCTGGTCTGGATCAGCACCCGCTGCCCGGCCGTGCCCTGGAACGTGGTGAAGCCGTTCTGACCGGGGTTGCCGAAGGTGACCGTCTTCGCGGTCCCGTCCAACGCCTGCGCACCCGCGTCGAAATCAGCCGGCACGGTCCACGCCTTGACCGTCGTCGAGCCGGTCAGAGCGGCGGCCGGGTCGAACACCACCCGGTACGTGCCGTCCTGCGGCAGCGCGATCGTGTCCAGCGTGCTGTTGCCGTACCTGGCGGCCCCCACGCGGGTGCCGTCCGGCGCGGACAACCACCAGTCCAGGTCGCAACAACCCAGGCCCGAGGACGTGCCGCTGGTCTGCACCAGGACCCGCTGGCCCGTGGTGCCCTGGAACGTCGTGAAGCCGTTCTGGCCCGGGTTACCGAAGGTGACCGTCTTCGCGGTCCCGTCCAAGGACTGCGCGCCCGCGTCGAAGTCGGCGGGGACGTTCCACGCGGCGATCGTGGTCGAGCCGGTGAGCCCGCGAGCCGGGTCCAGCCGGATGAGGTAGGTGCCGGTCTGCGGCAGGGTCGTGGTGTCCAGGGTGCTGTTGCCGTACCTCGCGGCCCCGACCCGGGTGCCGTCCGGCGCGACCAGCCACCAGTCCAGGTCGCAGCAGCCGAACCCGGACGACGTGGCGCTCGTCTGGATCAGCACCCGCTGACCGGCCGTGCCCTGGAACGTGGTGTGGCCGTTGCGGCCGGGGTGGGTGGTGGTGACGGTCTTCGCGGTGCCGTCCAGCGGCTGCGCGCCCGCGTCGAGGTCGGCGGGCACCCGGTGCACGGTCACCGAGGTGGTGCCGGCGGTGGCCGAGGTGTTGCGCAGCACGATCGTCCGCAGGCCCGCGCCGGTCGCGGGGCCGGTCTCGATCCAGCCGTTCGTGCCGGGGCACGACGCCGAGCCGGTCTGCCGGTTGCGCTCGTCGTAGGCGCGGGCTTCGAGGTTGCAGGAGCCGAACGTGCCGCCGCTCAGCGTCACGGCGAAGCGCTCGCCGTCGGCGGCCGCGAAGTGGCGCAGCGCGTACTTCCCGGCGGGGATCGCGACCTGGGTCGCGGTGTCCACGGGGATCGCGCCGGCCGAGTCGATGTTCTCCGGCGCGACGCCCGAGGGCGGCACCACGAAGACGGCGGAGCTGGTCGCGGTGCCGGCGGGGGTGCTGAACGAGAACGGGCCCGAGGCCGCGCCGGGCGGCACGGTGACGGTGAGGCTGGTGTCGGTGCGCGCGGTGACCGGGGCGAGGACGCCGTTGAGCCGCACCAGGTTGTTGGCGAACTCGGGATCGGTGTGGACGACGTCGAGGGTGACGGTGGCGCCCGGGGCGGCGGCCCGGGGCGTGAAGCCGGTCAGCGCGGGCCGGTCGTCGCCGACGACCACGACGCCGTCGAGGGCGGCCGTGCCGTTCGGCGACGTGACCTCCAGCGGGCCGCTCGTGGCGCCGTCGGGAACGGTCACGACGAGTTCGGTCGCCTCGGCGGAGGTGACCGGCGCCGGGGCGCCGTTGATCCGGGCGGTGGTGCCCGAGGTGGTGAAGCCCTTGCCGGTGACGGTGATGGAGTCGCCGGGGCGCACCCTGCCGGGCACCGCCGACAGCACCGCCACCGCGGGCGTGCCGAGCCGCTCGACGCCGGTCACGTTGCCGGCGGCGTCGTAGCGGTAGCGGGCGACCGAGCCGTCCGCGGCCACGACGCCGGTGAGCCGCCCGAGGGCGTCGTAGGCGTAGGACGCGGCACCGGGCGGCGGCTCGGGGGCCTGGTCGGCGACCTGCCGGGTGACCGGCTGCGGGGCGGCGGGCCGGGGCTGGGCGCCGGAGTAGCCGGCCGTCGACCCGGCGACGGTCAGGACGGCCAGGAACAGGGTGGAGAGGCGTCTGGACGAGCGCGGCACGTCGTCTCCTCGGGGCAGGGTCGCGAGCAGGGGCACAACCCCGGCCGAGGGGTCGGCCGGTCGGGACTACGGGGGTCGGGCACTACGGGGCAGGGGCATTGCGCTGGTCTTTCGTCGTCGGGGAGCGGGGCATTACAGAAGTCACTCGGACGGCCGCAGAACGTGTCATTCGCAGTCGCGTGGACTGGGCGGTTCGGCACACGCCGTTGCGCCGAACCGGCCCGAAGTCCGCGGCGGAGCCGCGTTCGGCCACGTCAGCACGCGGGCGTCATTCCGGTTGGCACTGGGCCTGCGTGGTCTCCACGTACCGCGACGTCTGGCCCCACTGGTCGGTCGTGCCGTCGCAGAACTTCGTGGAGCCGCCGACCACCACGGTCCACGCGCTGTCGGCGTAGTAGGTCCTGGTGCACTGGTAGCCGGCCTTGCACACCGGGATCGCCTGGGCGGGCGCGGCGGACAGGACTGCGGTCGCCACGGCCGAGGCGACCGCGGCCGCGGTGAGGAAACGGCGGATCATGTCGAACCCCCAAAGTTGATTTCCTTTCACATTAGTGGGGTGGGAACGGGGCGAAATCGTCCGATCGGTCTCACCGGAGGGGCGCCGGCCACGGCCGAAAAGCCGCTTTCCCTCGCCACCCCCGAATATCGGGGGTCCACGATCACCCGCCCGGGTTCACCGCGCGGCCGACCGCCCCGATCGCGCACCGTGCCGTGGAATACCGCAGGGGCAAGGAAAAAGCGGTAACGGTGGCTCGGGGCCCACCGATCCCCGACGTATCCGCGGGCCGTCCCGGCCCCGAGGGGAAAGGCGAAAAAACCATGCCTTCGTCAGGAACCGACCGAAGATCAGGCAGACCGCGGGCACGGCTGCTCGCCATCGCGGTGGTCGTGCCCGCCCTGCTCATCGCACCCGTCGCGCCCGCGTCCGCCGCCGACCAGCCCGGCGTCCGGGCGGCCGCGCTGACCGCCACCAGCCCGGTCGACGGCGCGGGCACCGTCGCGCTGACCCCGGCGGTGAGCGCCACCTTCACCGAAGCGCTCGCCGAGCCCTCCCTCCAGTTCACCCTCGCCGGACCCGCGGGCCCGGTCGCCGGCCAGGTGTCGCTCCCGGCCGGCACGACCGCGCGGTTCGTCCCGTCCGCGCCGCTGGCCCCGGGCACCGCCTACACCGCGTCGGTCCAGGCCGACGACGCCACGGGCACCCCGGTCGGACCCCACACCTGGACGTTCACCACGGGCGCGCCGCGCGGCGCGGACTGCCCGTGCACGATCTGGGACGACTTCGCGATGCCCGCCCTGACCACCACCGGCGACACCGGGGCGGTGGAGCTGGGCACGAAGGTCTACTTCACCAGCCGGGGCGAGGTGCTGGGCGTCCGGTTCTACAAGGGCGAGGGCAACAACGGCACCCACACCGGCTCGTTCTGGTCGGCCACCGGGCAGCGGCTGGCGACCGGCACGTTCACCGGCGAGACCGCGTCCGGCTGGCAGACGCTGCTCTTCGACGACCCGGTGGTCGTGGAGGTCGACACGACCTACGTGGTGTCGTACTTCGCGCCCCAGGGCCACTACGCGATGGAGCTCGGCTACTTCGGCGTCCCCCGCAGGCCGATCGGCTACGGGCACGTCCAGGCCGTGTCCGACAGCGCGGCCACCCCCAACGGCGTGTTCCGCTACGGCGGCGGGATGCCCGTCTCCTACTACCAGGGTTCGAACTACTGGGTGGACGTCGTCTACCGCCACGGCACGAACGGCGACCACACCCGGCCGGTGCTCGACACCCGGACCCCGGCCCCGGACGCGACGTCCGTGGGGCTGGACGCCGGCCTGACCCTGGGCTTCAGCGAGGCGGTCGACCTCGCGTCGTCGCAGGTCCTGATGACCGACGACGGCCAGGCGCGCCTGGCGGGCACCCCGACGCGGTCCGCCGACGGCAGGACCGTGACCTGGACACCCGCCGCCCCGCTCGCGCCGAGCACCCGCTACACCGCGACCGTGCTCGCCGCCGACGTCAACGGCAACGTCATGGCGCCCGCCGCGACGTGGACGTTCACCACCGAGGCCCAGGCCGCGTGCCCGTGCTCGCTGTTCAGCGAGGCGACCGTGCCCGACGAGCCGTCCGCCGGCCAGCGCATCGCGGTCGAGCTGGGCGTGCGGTTCGGCTCCTCCACGGCCGGCTCCGTCACCGCCGTCAAGTTCTACAAGGGGAACGGGGACACCGGCACCCACACCGGTTCGCTGTGGACCGACCAGGGCGTCCTGCTGGCGACCGGCACGTTCACCGGTGAGACCGCCTCCGGGTGGCAGACCCTGACCTTCGACGCCCCCGTGCCCGTGGAGGCGGGGCAGGTCTACGTGGCCTCCTACTACTCGCCCACCGGGCAGTACGCGGTCAACCGGGACTACTTCGGCAAGCGGGGGCCGTTCACCTCGGAACCGCTGTGGACGGCGCCCGGTCCCTACGCGAACGGCAGGTACCGGACGGGCGGCGGGTTCCCGGACAGCCACTACATCGGCAACAACTACTGGGTGGACGTCGTCTTCACCACGGGGTGAGCGCGGCGCTCCACCGGGGTGGGGGCCCGGCTCTCCCGACGGCCTCGCCGGCCGTCGGGAGAGCCGGGCCGTCGGGGTCGGGGTGCCTCCGCCTGCCGCGGCACGCGCCGGCGCACGTCGCCCGCTCGGTCGTCGCCCAGCCCAGGCACCGCCGCGACAGACCGCGCGCACCTCCGCAACACCCGCACCGCAGTGTCGTCGAGGTCCGGGGCCACCGAGCCGGTCACGCCCCCGAGCCGGTGCGCCCCGCGCGCTCGCCCCTCATCACGTGCGCGCCGGCCGCGCACACGAACGCGACGACGCTCCAGAAGACCAGCGAGAACGTCGCCGTCACCAGGCCCAGCACCAGCAGCAGCGCGCCGAGGGCGCACACGACCAGGACGGCCCTGGCCGGCCCGCCCGACCTGGCCAACCCGGTGCGCAGCACCTCGGCCAGCGCCGGGTCGGCCGCGGCCAACCGCCGCTCGATCTCGGCGAGCCGGCGTTCCTCGTCACGGCTGAGCATCGCGGGCTCCAACCATCCGGCGGCGACCTGGTCCTCGCCGGCCGGATACCCGGCGCGCCAGGGGGAAAACGGGCCCCGCCGACCTGCCACCGGATGGACGAGCGGGTAGCGTCCCGGTCGAGACCGCTGGAGGAAGAGCGCGCATGGACGAGGTCACCGCGGTGGACGTGCTGGCGGACGGGTTCGAGCGGGTCCGCGGGTCGGTGGAACGCGTGCTGGACGGCCTGACCCAGCGGCAGCTGGCGCACCGGGTCGGCGGCACGGCCAACTCGATCGCCTGGCTGGTCTGGCACCTGACCCGCGTGCAGGACGACCACGTGGCCGAGGTCGCGGGCACCGAGCAGGTCTGGACCGCCGGGGGCTGGGCGGGGCGCTTCGACCTGCCGCTGCCGAACGGGGACACCGGCTACGGGCACGACAGCGGGGAGGTCGCCGCGGTCGTGGCGCCCGCCGACCTGCTGCTGGGCTACCACCGGGCGGTGCACGAGCGCACCGCGGCCTACGTGCGCGGGCTGGGCCCCGAGGACCTGGCCCGGGTGGTGGACGAGTCGTGGGACCCGCCGGTGACGCTGGCGGTGCGGCTGCTCAGCGTGGTGGAGGACGACCTCCAGCACGTGGGCCAAGCCGCCTTCGCGCGGGGCGTCCTGCCGGGGGACTGAGCCCCTCCGGCACGGGAGGGGCCCACCCGATGGTGGCCCGCCCCCTCTGTCGATCCCCCCGGGCGGGCCACCACGACCAGTCTGGCGGACCACTCCTGCACGAACCTTGCACGAACCTTGAGTTCCCCGGTGGGGCGCGCCGACCCGTGCCGGGGGTGACGGGACCGCGACGTCACGGCCGGCCTTCCCGCTCCTCCGCGACGTCGAGGTCCGGGCGGGCGGGTCCGGGGCGACGACCCGCCGCCGCGCGCCCGCGTCCCGGGGCGGGTCATTCCCACTCCCAGGCGATGCCGTACACGCCGGGCTCGCACTTCGGCAGGTAGGTGTGGGCCTGGCCCGCCGGGTCGATCAGGATGCGCCGGCGCGACGTGGCGGGTGCGTCGACGCTGGGGCGCCGGTACTCGTAGCAGCGCGCGGGGAGGGTGGCGCGGTCGAAGCAGACGCGCAGCAGGTAGCCGTCGCAGGCGGTGCGGAAGCGGCGCTCGTGGCCGCGCGAGGGCACGTCGCTCTCCCCCATCACCCACTCGTACTCGACCACCGCGGTCTCGTTCCTGCCCAGGACCCGCCCGAACTCGATCGCGGCGGAGGCGTACCCGCTGTCCTCGGCCACCTTCACCTCGCCGAGCCGGCCGCCGCCGCGCACGGTCAGGTGCGACGGCATCACGTCGCCCTCGTCCACGCCGTGCACGGTGATGAAGCGGTCGCACCCGTCGCCCGCGCCGCGCAGCACCTGCGTGGCCGAGACGCGGCGCAGCGACCGGCGGGCGTCGACGGAGCAGACCTCGGTGGTGGTGAGCACGGTGACGTCCGGGTTCGGCTCGGCGAGGTCGCCCAGCACGCTGCGGATGGGCGAGTCCGCGCCGTAGAGGTCCTCCATGCTCAGGCTGCCACCGGTGGTGCGCCGGCCGCGCGGGCGGGGCGGTTCCAGGAACTCGAACAGGGTGTCCGGCGGCAGGTCGAGGATGCCCTCCAGCTCGCGCAGCGCCCGCAGCGAGTTGGGCCGCTCGGGTCGGCTGCGGCCCTGCTGCCAGTAGCTCAGCGTGGCGATGCTGATCTCGACGCCGCGGTCCGCGAGCCGGGCGCGGATGCGGTCGAGGGTGAGGTCGCGCCGCGCTATGGCGATGCGCAGGGCGTCGGCGAACTTCTCCTGGCTCAGGACCTGCTCGGGTCCGGGTCGTTGCTGTGGAGCTGCCATGACCGAGTATGACCACCCAAAACGGTGAACGTCGATACCCCCGATCGGAGGTATCGACGTTCACGCCCTTCTCGTGTCAGCCGACGTTCAGGGTCAGCCCGTAGTAGGACAGCGCGTCGCTCAGCGGCTGGAAGTACGAGGACTTCCCGCTCTGGGCGCCACCGTTGAAGGTGCACCGCTGGTTGGTCGGGCCGCCCGAGGTCATGCCCTGCGCCTGGTTGCCGGAGATGTAGGCGCCGCCGCTGTCGCCGCCCATCGTGCAGACGGTCGACTTGCCCAGCCCGCGAACCACGGTCGAGGGACCGCCGTTCGGGTCCGTGTAGGTGACGGTCTGGTTGTAGCCGGTGATCGAACCGCAGGTCCAGCCGGTCGTGGCGCCGGACTTGCAGATCGACGCGCCGACCGCACCCCTCGCGCCGCCCTTCACCGGGACCAGGCCGGCGGCGCCCCAGGTGCCCACCTGGGTGGGGATCGAGTTGCCCGCGTCGAGCCGGGCCACGCCCATGTCGACGCTGTCGGAGCCCAGCGCGTACCGGCTGCCCGCGCCCCTGGCGAACCGCACGCCGTCGTAGTACAGGGAGGCGTTGCCCGCGACGCAGTGCCCGGCGCTGACCAGGTACTGCGCGCCGCTGCTCGACCGCGCGCCGAAGCCGACCGAGCAGTAGCCCGAGCCACCGTTGATCGTCATCTTGCTGCCCGGGTAGACCGCCGCCTGCGCGGAGAGCGTCTGCGGCACCTCCTCCACGCGCACCTTCGAGCCGTGCTCGGCCGCCGCCGCCAGGAACGCCCTGGCCGGCGGCCTGGTGCGGTCGACGACCTGGATCGTCACGACGTCCGCCGCCACGTCCACGCCCCACGAGGCGACACCGGCGGGCGCCTGCCGGGCCGCGAGCCGGTCGAGGTGGGCCTGCACCTCGTTCAGCGCGGCCTCGCCGCGGGCCGGCGTGCGGGCGGTGAGACCGGCCGCGCGCACCTCGGCCGCGGCCGCCCGGTCGGCGTTGACGGTCAGCGTGCCGGACCGGTCGAAGAACGCGCCGTCGACCCGCACGCCCCGGGCCGCGAGGCCGTCCAGGCGGCGCTGCTGGTCGGCTTCGCGGTCCAGTCGCCGCACCGCGGCCGACTCGTCGACGCCCAGCGTGCGCGCCAGGGCGGTGACCATCTCGGGCTGGTACTCCGACGCGGCGGGCGCCGCCGACGCGGTGCCGGAGAACAGGGTCGTGGAAACGAGGCAGGACAGGGCCACGACACCCATCAATCGGTTTCGGGACACTACGACACCTTTCAACACCGGGGCGCACCAGCAGGGAGACGGAACGCGCGGAACACGGCACGCGCATTCGGTCAATGGCTTGTCCCCGGTCAGCGAAGTTCATCGCCGCAAGCAGGAAGTCTGCCCCACCTCGAACAGGTGAACAACGACCCGCTTTCAACAAAACTCCCGGCCGTCCCTTGAAATGATCGACAGGAATTCCGGAGCCACTTTATCGGTCAATTACCGGGTGGCGCGGGGAACCAGCGCACGGCACGGTGCAGCTGACCACGTGGCAGACCGGCGGCCCGCTCACCGGCACGACCTCGCAGACGGTCGGGGTGGCCAACCCCAACCTCGACTGCCTGCTCAACGGCCTGTCCGGGCTCGCCGTGCCGCTCGGTCGGACGACGTTCCCCTGACGGCGGCGGTCGGGGTCGGGGTTGCCGGGTCGGGGTTGCGGGCGGAGGGGGACGGGCCGGGTTGCGAGCCTAGTTACCCGGCGGGTTGCAGGACGGCGGCCAGCTGCTCCGGCCCCTGCCCGGCCGCCGGGATGAGCACGGCGCTGTCCAGGCCCGCGGCGAACAGCTCGTCCAGCCGCGCCCTGGCGTCGTCGGGGGTGCCGACCACCGCGAGCCGCCGCACCCACTCCTCGGGCAACCGACGCGCGAACTCCTCGCGGCTGCCGCACTCCCGGCGCAGCGCCGCGAACTCCCCGGCGAACGGCAGCGGGGCCAGGTGCGGGGCCCAGTCGGGTTCGCCGATCCACGCCAGCCCGTCCCGCACGGCGTCGACCGCCACCGCCCGATCGGGGTGGACGGCGGCCGCGTTGTAGCCCACGAGCCGGTGGGGACCCGGCGCGCCGATGCGCCCGAGCGCGGCGCGCACGTACTCCGGGGTGGTCGGCTCGGCCAGGACCGTGCCGTCCGCCAGCCGGCCGGACAGGGCCAGCGACCTCGGGCCGCGCACCCCGGCCAGCACCGGCGGCACCTGCTCGGGCAGGCACGCGTCCTCCAGCCGGACGCCGTCCAGCGCGACGTACTCGCCCGGCCGCGCGGCTTCCCCGCGCAGCAGTCCCCGCACCGCGCGCAGGTACTCCTCCAGCAGCGTCAGGGGACTGGCGGGCCACTCCCCCACCGACCGCATCCACGCCGGCATCCCGTGCCCGATGCCCACGTCCACCCGGCCGGGGAACAGCCGGGCCAGTGTCGCCACCTCCATGGCGGCGAACGCGGCGTTGCGCGCGCCCACGGGCAGCAGGCCGATGCCGACCCGGATGCGCCCGGTCACCGCCAGCACGGCCGCCGCCTGGGCGATCCCGCCGTGGAAGCCGAGGTCCTCCACCACCCACAGCTCGTCGAACCCGAGTTCGTCGGCGCGGCGCGCGTAGGGCAGCACCCGGGAGCCGTCGAGGTCGCGGGGCAGCACGAGCCCGATCGATCCGGCACGAGACACGGCGGCTCCCCTCGGTTGACCCGGGCATGATCATAACCGCGGGCCGGGCGGGTCGACCGGAACGCCGAACTCGCGCGCCCCGGCCGGTGGTGCCGCGGTACCGGCCGAGGAAGTAGCCGTCGGGCGGCGTGCCGGGGTGCACGGCCAGGGGAACACCTGCACTATCGGGTCATGCGCAGCTCACTTCTCGACCACGCGGAGCGATCGGTCGAGCCCGGCAGCTTCCAGCTCCAGAACGACCGGATGCTCAAGGTCGACCTCACCGGCACCGGCGGCTTCTTCTTCGCCAAGCAGGGGTCGATGGTCGCCTACCAGGGCGACGTCGACTTCGCCTACGAGGGCAGCGGCGGCCTCGGCAAGCTGTTCAAGAAAGCCCTCACGGGCGAGGGCATGTCGCTGATGAAGGTGTCGGGCAGCGGGGACGTCTTCCTCGCCCAGGACGCGGACGAGGTGTTCATCGTCCACCTGGAGGACGAGGGCGTGACCGTCAACGGCAAGAACGTGCTCGCGTTCGAGAGCACCCTCAAGTGGGACATCAACCGCGTCGAGGGCGCGTCGATGCTCAGCGGCGGCCTGTTCAACACGACGTTCACCGGCACCGGGTCGCTCGCCGTCACCGCGTACGGGACGCCGGTCGTGCTGAACGTGGACGTGCCGACGTTCGTCGACATGCAGTCCTCGGTCCTGTGGTCCACCTCGTTGCAGTCCTCGATCCGGCGGACGGCGAAGCTCGCCGCGGCCATCGGGCGGGGCTCGGGCGAGGCGTACCAGCTCGCGCTGTCCGGGCACGGGATCGTCGTCGTGCAGGCTTCGGAGGGCCACCCGACGCCGCAGACCCAGTGACGGCCGCGCCGCGGGGGCGGTCGGAACCGCCCCCGCGCCGCGACCGGGGTCAGCGCGGTCAGAGCGGGATGTAGACGCCGAAGTCGCGGTTGGCGGTGCGGAAGTCCTGGAAGCCGATCCGCGCGCCCGCCGCCCGGGTCACGGTGCCCTTGGCGATGACGCCGCCCGACGACGAGGGGCCGTACACGGGGCCGCCGCTGTCGCCGGGCCGCGCGGAGGGCTGGCCGTTCATCTGCTCGCCCTCCACGAGGTCCTCGCGGTCGGCGTAGAAGAAGAGGACCTTGATGTTGCACACCGGCGCGCCGGTGGTGCGGGCGCTGGTCACCCCCGACTGGCAGAGGTACTCGCCGGTGTAGACGTCGCCCCAGCCGCGGACGACCTCGGTCGAGTTGCTGTCCCCGCCGCCCACGTACTGCTGGTTCACCACGTTGCCCGTGGGGATCAGCATGATGTCGTGGTCGCCGTGCTTGGCGCCCGCCGTGCCGATGTACTCGCCGGTGGGGTCGGTGACGCGCACGCCGGGGTTGCCGCAGTGGCCCGCGGTGAGCAGGAACCGGGCGTTGTCGCCGTTGCGGACGGAGAACCCGGAGGTGCAGGCCGCGTTGCCCAGCACGATGGTCGCCCCGCCCTTCCACGGCGGCGCGTCGTTCTGCCGGGACACCGGGGCCAGCGGCTCCTCCACCACGGTGCGCACCGGCACGTCCACGCGCACGGCGCGGGTGGCGACCTCGGAGGTGGCGCCCAGGACCAGGCCGCTGCCGTCGGCGGGCACCTTGATCGCGTGCACGCCGGGTCCGCGCTGCGCCTGGACGACCTTCGCGGCCTCGCGCAGCTCGGCGTTGGAGTGGCGGGCGGCCTCGAAGGTCACCGGGGCCTCGCCCCGGGACGCGGCGTCGCGGACGGCGGCGGGCACGTCGCCCTTCCACCACAGCGCGACGTGGTCGTCCTCCAGCACCAGGCCGGCGAACCCGGCGTGCCCGCCGCGCAGCACCTCGGCCTGGACGGTGTCGGCGGTGCGCACCAGCGGCTGCTGGGCGAGCATCCGGTCCCAGTCGGTGACCGGACCGGCGGCGGCGGGCAGGGCGGCGGTGGTCAGGGCTGCCGCGCTCAGGGCCGCCGTGGCGATGGCCGCGGCGGCCGTCGCGGTGATCGTGCGTGCTGTCCTCACGAGTGGAACTCCTCTTCGCGACAGGGTGGACAGCGGCGGCGTCACCCCAGGTTATGGTCTGGACCAAACACCTGTCACTGACACGATCGGACAGAAGCGCACGGAGTCGAACAGGTCCCCGAGCCCGCGCTGACCGGGCTCGGGGACCTGGGCTCACCCGCTCCCGGTCAGGACAGGGTGAAGTGGTCGACGTCGAACAGCCCGCCCGAGCCCGTGCCGGTGAACACCAGGAACACCGGTCCGGTCCCGCTGCCGGTCAACGTCGTCGACACGTCCGCGAACCGGTCGAAACCACCCGTGTTGGCGACCGCGACCGAGCCCAGCAGCGTGCCCGTCTGCGACCCGGCGCGCACCTCGATCCGCCCGCCCGCGTTGCCCGACGACACGCGCGCGGTGAACTGGCGCTTGCCCGAGGCGGCGGTCTGCCCGTAGCCCGCCCAGTCGCCGCCGTCGATGTAGCCGACCGTCTGGCCGCCGCTGGCCGTGCCGTGCGACGCGACCTGCACGCCGGACGACGAGGTGTACGCCTCGCCCTCCACCCGCGTGGACGGCTGCTGCGGGCGGCAGTCCGCCTGCACCAGGCCCGCCGCGTACCGGATGCCGCCGAGCAGGTGGGTCCGGAACGCCTGGTCGGCGTAGGACTCGGTGGTGTGCCCGAGCCCGGTGTAGAACGAGCGGCCCGACGCCTGCGCGCGGCACCACGAGACGGGGTGGTCACCGCCCATGTTGCCGCCGCTGTAGCTGGCCTCGTCCAGGTTGGCCAGCACCCGGGACGTGGCGCGCGGGTTGGTGCGGAAGTTGTACCACTCGTCCGTGCGGTTCCACGCGGTCGGCAGGTGGGCGGTCGCCGGGTGCGCGCGGTCCTCCGGCCGCACGGTGGCCGGCTGGATGTTCGGGTGCGAGTGGAAGTACGCGCCCACCAGCTGGCCGTAGTACGGCCAGTCGTACTCGGTGTCCGCCGCCGCGTGCACGCCGACGTAACCGCCGCCACCGTCCACGTAGGACTGGAACGCCGACTGCTGCGCGTCGTTGAGCACGTCGCCGGTCGTGTTGAGGAACACCACCGCCGCGTACCGCGCCAGGTTCGCCGCCGTGAACGCGGCCGCGTCCTCGGTCGCGGTGACCGTGAACCCGTTGGCCGCGCCCAGCTCGCGGATCGCCTGGGTGCCCGCCGGGATGGCGTCGTGGCGGAAGCCCGCGGTCTTGCTGAACACCAGCACCTCCGTCGCCGGCGGCGGGGTGGTGCCGGTGGCGAAGGTGAACGCGTCCAGGTCGAGCAGGTTGCCCTGCCCCGTCACGCCCTTGAACACGAAGACCAGCGCCGTGGTGCCGGTCGGCGCGTTCGACAGGTTCGCCGAGACTTCCACGAACGTGTCCCAGTCGCCGGTGTTCGGCACGGTGAGGGTGCCGAGCAGCGAGCCGGTCGCCGACCCCGCGCGCACCTCGATCGTGCCGCCGGGCCCACCGGAGGACACCCGGGCCGTCACCGACCGGGCGTTGCCCAGGCGGTAGGGCTGGAACGAGATCCAGTCGCCGTTGTCGGTGAACCCGACGGTGCGGCCGCCCTGCGCGCCGCCGTGGTTGGCGGGCTCGACGCCCGACTGGGCGGCGTAGTGCTCGGCCTGCCGGTGCCGCGGTTGCAGGACGCTGACCGCGTGCGAGGTCAGGCCCGCGTTGTCGGTGTACTCCGCGTCGAAGACGCCGTAGATGTTGGCCGCGGCGTCGTGCTCACCGTCGACCGGCACGGTGATCTGCCCGGAGCAGCCAGTGGCCTGGGTGATCTGGTGCCGGTGGCTGTCGTGGCCGAGCAGGTAGGTGACCTTCACCCGCGAGCAGTTCACCGGCCCGTCCTCGGGATCGGTGACGGTGACCTGGAACGGCACGGTGTCGCCGAAGGAGAACAGCGTGCCGTCACCGGGTGTGCCCAGGGTGATGGTCGGGGCGGTGTTGCCCGCGGTGACCAGGACGCTCGCCGTGCCGGTGAGGCCCTGCGGGTCGGTGACGGTCAGCGTCGGCGAGTAGTTGCCCGCCCTGCTGTAGGTGTGCGTCGGGTTGGCCTCGGTCGAGGTCGCGCCGTCGCCGAAGGTCCACCGGTAGGACAGCGCGCCGCCCTCCGGGTCGGAGCTGCCGGCGGAGGAGAACCGGACGGTCAGCGGCACCGGGCCCGAGGTCCGGTCGGCCGCCGCCTTGGCGACGGGGTTGCGCGGCGCGTTGCCCTTGTAGTCGATGCGGTAGATGGCCTGGTTGCCCTCGCCGGTGCCGTAGTCGAGCACGTAGAGCGAGCCGTCGGGGCCGAACTGCATGTCCATGACCTGCGTGCCGTCCCACGGGAAGTCCTCGATCACCCCCGGTGAGCCGTTCGCGTTCACGCCGATCGCCTTGATCCACTGGCGGCCGTACTCGCCCGCGAAGTAGCGGCCGTCCAGCGACTGCGGGAACTTCGTCGGCGAGTTCAGGTTCGGGTCGTAGCGGTAGACCGGGCCGCCCATCGGCGACTCCGAGCCGCCGCCGAACTCCGGCGGCGAGCCCGCGTCACCGGAGTACCTGATCCACGCGGGCTGCGCCGGGGGCAGCGTGGCCAGGCCGGTGTTGCGCGGCGAGGAGTTGGTCACGCCGGAGCCGCACTGGTAGCGGGCGCCGGAGGGGCCGCTGGGGAAGGCGAAGCGGACGTAGGTCTCGTCGGTGGTGTTCGTGCCGGTGCAGTAGGGCCAGCCGAAGTTGCCCGGCGCGGTGATCCGGTTGAACTCCACCTGCCCGCTCGGGCCCCGGCTCGCGTTCGTCACGCCCGCGTCCGGCCCGTAGTCACCCAGGTAGACGTGCCCGGTGGGCTTGTCGACGCTCATCCGGAACGGGTTGCGGAAGCCCATGGCGTAGATCTCGGGCCGGGTGCGCGCGGTGCCCGGCGCGAACATGTTGCCGGCCGGGACGGTGTAGGTCCCGTCGGCCTGCGGCCTGATCCGCAGCACCTTGCCGCGCAGGTCGTTCGTGTTGCCCGAGGAGCGCTGGGCGTCGAACTGCGGGTTGCGGTTCGTGCGCTCGTCGGTCGGGGTGTAGCCGTCGGACACGAACGGGTTCGTGTCGTCGCCCGTGGTCAGGTACAGGTTGCCCTGGGCGTCGAAGTCGATGTCACCGCCCACGTGGCAGCACTGGCCCCGGTCGTTGGGCACGCGCAGCACGATCTTCTCGCTCGCGAGGTCCAGGGTGTTGTCCGGGCGCAGGGTGAACCGCGACAGGTACAGCTCGCCGCGCCACGCGGCGAACGTCGCTTCGGTGCCCTCGGTCGGCGCGTCGCCGTCCGGGGTGGAGAGCCGGGGCGAGTAGTACAGGTACAGCCACCTGTTCGAGGCGAAGTTCGGGTCGGCCGCGACGCCCTGCAACCCCTCCTCGTCGTGGGTGTAGACGTTCAGCTTCCCCGCCACGGACGTGGTGTTGCCGGCGGCGTTGGTCACGCGGACCGTGCCGTCGCGGGCGGTGTGCACCACGGACCGGTCCGGCAGGACCGCCAGGGACATCGCCTCGCCGAGCTTCGCGGCGCCCGCCGCGAGCTGCACGTGCTGGTAGTCGCCGGGCGGGATGGCCGCCACGGCGGTGCTCTGGGGGACGACGAGCAGGGACGCGGTCAGCAGCACCGCGCCGATCGCCCGTGCCCACACCGTTGGGGACTGGGACATCGCAGGGTTCCTCTCGTTGGCGGATCAGCCGCACAGGTCCATCGGGAGCACGCCCGTCCCGGCGACCACCGCGGTCACCCGGTGGACGGCCAGCGGCGAGCCCGAGGCCAGGCGGAAGTCGGCGCGCTCGTTCTGGCGGTGCGCCAGCGCCGCGTCGGACACGGTGAACGTGGCGGTCTTCCAGGTGCCGGTACCGGTGTTGGTGACGCTGCCCGCGTGCTGGTAGGCGCCGCCGTCGCGGGAGTCGTACTGGAGGCCCCACGAGTAGGCGCCCTCGTCGAGGTAGTCGACCGCGAAGGTGGTCGGGAACCGGCCGTCCGAGGCGATCCGCTGGTCCACCGAGAAGTACATGTGCAGGCCGCCGGGCACGCGCTCGACCATCCGGCGCGCCTCCCGCCCGCCGACCACGACCGGCGTGGTGACGCCGTCGCCGCCGCTCTCGATGTGGGTGATGCCCCTGGCCTGGTTCGTCGCGCCCAGGACGCCGCACACGCGGGCGGCGGGACCGGCGCCGACCACGGCGACCGGCACCGAGACCGGGGACAGCGCCACGGTCGAGGTCAGCGTGATCGGGATGCCCGTGAAGCCCTGCACCACGCCCTCCTCCGCCCGCAGCGACACGCGGGCGGAGGCCACGCCGTCCACGACCGGCGCGGTGCCCTCGGCCGGGGTCACGGTCACCCCGGCCGGCGGGGTGGCCCGCCACGACACCGACGGCACGGTCACCGGCGACGCCGGTTCCGCGCCCACGCCGACCGCGAACGACAGCGTGGCCTCGGAGGTCGAGCCGACGGCGACCGAGGGCCGCGCGGGCGCGCTGGTCAGCTCCACCGGGGTCACGGCGGGCGGGAACCTCGGCTCGCCGGCCGGGAACGACGGCGGTCGCGCGTCCGGGGCCGTGCCCCACGAGCGGTCCGGCTGCCCGGTCAGGCCGAACGCGAGCGAGGTGCCCGTGCGGCCGCCCGGTCCGTCGCCGAGCAGCGCCGACCCCGGCAGCCAGGTGCGCTGCGTCGCCGCGCCGTCCACCGCCAGGCCGCGCACGTACGTGCCGCTGCCGGTTGAGGTGATCGTGGTGCGGTGACCGGGCAGGTCGACGCGGACCCGGGGGAACAGCGGCGAGGTCACGGTCAGCACGTCCGTGCCCGGGGTCGCCGGGTACAGGCCGATGGCCGACCACGCGTACCAGGAGCTGAGCGCGCCCAGGTCGTCGTTGCCCGGCTCGCCGCCGGGCGTGTTGGCGTACCGGGTCTCCAGGGTCCGGCGCACGACCTCCTGGGTGCGCCACGGCGCGCCCGCGTAGTTGTAGAGGTAGGGCACGTGCATGTTGACCTCGTTGCCCGCCCAGTAGAACGGGTTGTTGGGCCCGGCGTTGTCCTGCGTGAAGAACCGGTCCAGCCGACTGATCGCCCGCGCGTCGCCGCCGACCGCGTCCAGCAGGGTGCGGACGTCGTGCGGCACCAGCCACAGGTACTGGGCGGCGTTGCCCTCCTGGAAGCCGGACTGGCCGAACACGCCGAGGCCGGTGGTTAGCGGGTTGCCCGCCGGGAACGCGCCGGTCGCGTCGCGCGGTTGCAGGAAGCCGGAGCCGCGGTTGAACAGGGTGGTCCAGTTCCGGGAGCGGTCCAGGAAGGTGCGGGCGGTGGCCTGGTCGCCCAGCGCGGCGGCGAACCGGGAGATGCCGAAGTCCGCCAACGCGTACTCCAGCGTGGCCGACGCGCCGTTGGGCACGTGGGAGATGTCGAACGCCCTGGTGTTGTGCACGTAGCCGTCGCGCAGGTACTCGGCCAGGCCGGGCCGCTGCTCGTACCAGCCCTGCCCCAGCTCGGCCGGGGTCGGAACCCGCGTCGCGCCCTTGACCATCGCGGCCAGCGCGGCGCGGGTGTCGAAGTCGCGGGCGCCGAACGCGTGGGCCGAGGAGAGGAGCGCCGCGGCGGCGTCGCCGTTCATCACGCCCGTGTAGGCGTTGGCCACCGGCCACTTCGGCAGCCAGCCGCCCTCGGCCGCCATGTCCACCAGCGACTGCATCATGGCGCTGGTCTCGGCGGGCGCCAGGACGGCTTGCAGCTGGACCAGGCTGCGGTAGGTGTCCCAGCCGGAGAAGTTGGTGTAGTGCACGCGGTCCGAGGTGTGCACGCGCTGGTCGAAGCCGGTGTACTGGCCGTTGACGTCGCTGGACACGTTGGGGTGCAGCAGGGAGTGGTACAGAGCGGTGTAGAACTGCGCCTGCTGGTCGTGCGTGCCGCCGCCGACCTGGATCTTCGACAGCAGCCGGTGCCAGGCGGCGCGGGTCTGCCGGGCGACGGCGTCGACGTCCCAGCCGGGCGCCTCGGCCCGCAGGTTCGCCAGCGCGTTGGCCTGGCTGACGTAGCTGATCGCGACCTTCAGGCCGACCTGGCGCTGCTGCCGGGTGTCGAAGGTGACCCACGCGCCGCCGCGCGGGTGGTCCACGGCCGTGCCGCCGGGGGTGAGCACGTCGTCCTGCCACGTGCCGGTGGCGGCGAACGGCCGGTCGAAGACGGCGGCGAAGTGCACGGTGGAGGTGTTGCGCTGCTCGCAGAACCGGCCGCCGGAGATGGTGCCCGCGAGCTGGTCCGGGCCGGTGACGCGGACCCGCACGGCGGTGTTGGCCACCTGCGAGGAGCCCGCCTTGAACAGCAGGTTCGCCCGGTCGGTGGCGGGGAACTCGAACCGGCCGACGCCGGTGCGGGTGGTCGCGGCGACCCGGGTGGTGATCGCGCCGCCGGTGCCCGCGTCGCCGAGCCTGGTCTCGAACAGGCCGGGGCTCGCCCGCTCGTCGGCGTGGCTGAACGGCAGGGTGGCCCGCGCGGGCGAGCCGGTGACCGCGCCGACGGTCGGCAGGATCGGCAGGTCGCCCTGGACCGGGCAGCCGACGCCGGACAGGTGCGTGACGCTCAGGCCGAGGGTGGCCGCGTCGCGGTGGTCGTAGCCGCCGCCGGCGGGCCTGGAGGTGGTCTCGGGGCTCCAGCTGAGCATCCCGAACGGCGCGGCGGCGCCGGGGAAGGTGTTGACCGACCCGACGTGCTCGCCGCCGCTGCCGGTGCCGATGAAGTGGTTGACGAGGCTCGTCGGGTCGGTGACCAGCGGTGGTGGCTGGGCCTGTGCGGGTGCGGTGGCGGTCGTCGCGGACGCGGCGAGCACCACCGCGAGGACGGCGGACAGGCGCGGCCTTCGCGGGCTCATGACAGGGCCCTCCCAGGGGTGACAACGTTGTCGGAACGCGTCCGCCACCCGGTCGGGTACGGGAGCGCGCGTTGGCGGGTGGGTGGTCGGCGGTGGGGGTCGGCCGCAGGGGTCGCGGTCGAGGGGTGGGGCGCGGGGGTTGAGGGCGGGTCCGGCGGCGAGGTCGGCGGAGGTGGGTGGTCGGCGGCGGGGAGTCGGCGACGGGGGCCGACCGCAGGGGTCGCGGGCGGGGGTCGGCGGCGGGGGCGGGTTCGGCGGCGGCGGGGTCAGGGGGCGAGGGTCAGGGGCGGTGGGGCGGATCGGATGGCGCGGCGGTCGGGTGTTCCGGTGGCAGGGGTTCAGGGTCGGCGGGGCGGGTGGTCCGGCAGCGGTTCAGGGTCGGCGGGGCGGGTGGTGCAGGGAGAGGAGCAGGTCGCGGACCGCCGTGGCGGGCAGGCGGCCGCCGCGCTCCACCGCCTCGGGGGCGTGCGGCGCGGAGCAGAGCAGCACGGGCCCGTCCTCGGGCCGGTCGGGCAACCGACCGTGGCTGCCGCGCACCGGGGACGGGTCCAGGGGCACGGTCTTCATGGCGTAGCGCAGCCCGACCTTCTTGCGCACCAGGTTGAGGCCCGCCCTGGCCTTGACCAGGCGGTCGGCCGGGTCGAAGAACAGCTCGGCCGGGTCGTAGCCGGGTTTGCGGTGGATCTCGACGCCGCGGGCGAAGTCGGGGGCGCGGTCGTCGTCGAGCCAGTAGTAGTAGGTGAACCAGGCGTCCGGCTCGGCGACGGCGACGAGTTCGCCGGCGCGCTCGTGGTCCAGGCCGAACCGGGCCTGGGCGTCCCGGTCGAGGACCTCGTCCACCCCGGCCAGCTCCGCCACCACCGCCCGGGTCCTGGCCAGGTCCGCCGGGTCGCGGACGTAGACGTGCGCGACCTGGTGGTCGGCCACCGCGAACGCCCGCGAGGTCCAGGGGTCGAGGTACTCCATCCCGGCCTGGGCGTGGACCTCCAGCAGCCCGGCGCGGCGCAGGGCGCGGTTCACGTCGACCGGGCGGCGGGCCGGGGTGATGCCGTACTCGGACAGCGCCACCACGGTCGCCCCCGCTTCGTGGGCGTCCACCAGCAGCGGCGCCACGGCGCGGTCCACGTCGCGGGCCGCCTGGACGGCCTGCGGCGAGTCCGGCCCGAAGCGCTGGAGGTCGTAGTCCAGGTGCGGGACGTAGACCAGCAGCAGGTCGGGCCGGTCCGAGGCCAGCACCCGGCGGGCCGCGCCCACGATCCACTCGCTGGAGCGCAGCGCGGCCGTCGGTCCCCAGTACTGGAACAGCGGGAACTCGCCCAGCTCCGCCACCAGGTCGTCGTGCAGGGCGGGCGGCCGGACGTAGGCGTCGGGCGACTTGCGGCCGTCGGCGTGGTAGATCGGGCGCGGGGTGACGGTGATGTCCGTGCTCGCGCCCATGGCGTACCACCAGCAGATGTTCGCCGACCGGTGGCCGGGGTCGGCGCGGCGGGCGGTCTCCCACAGCTTCTCGCCCTGGACGAGCCGGTTGTGCTGCCGCCACAGGTGGACCTCGCCCAGGTCGCGGAAGTACCAGCCGTTGCCGACGATCCCGTGCCGGGCGGGGGTCAGCCCGGTCAGGAACGTCGACTGGACCGAGCACGTCACGGCCGGCAGCACGGTGCCCAGCTCGGCCCGGAAGCCCCGCTCCCCCACCGCGCGCAGGTTCGGCATGTGCGGCAGCAGCGCGGGCGTCAGGCCCACCACGTCGATCACGACCAGCGTCACGCCGGCACCTCCAGGTTCTTCGCGGCCCAGCGCAGCTCCGCCGCGATGCCGGCGGCCAGCTCGTCGGCGGAGTCGGCGGTCGGACCGTCGGGCAGCACGGACCAGGTGTAGGTCTCCACCTCGACGTCCGGGGTGTGGCCGACCTCGCGGACCGCCGCCACCGCCTGCCGCAGCACGTCGGTGGTGGAGCGCAGCGGCGCGGGCGGGTCGGCGTGCAGCGGGACGTGGAAGTGCACCCGCCACGGCCCGTCGGTGGGCAGCGCGGTGAACGCCTCGGGCAGGTCGTCGGCCCGGTGCACGCCGCCGCGCGCGAAGGCGCGCACCTGGTGCAGGTAGCGGGGTTCGGCGAACGGCCCGAGCACGGTGGCCGCGTCGATCGGGTCGATCAGCTCCAGCGCCGCCGACGCCTGCACCTTGACCACGCGCAGCCCGGCCCGGTCGATCGACCGCACCGCACCGGCCGGGTCGGCGAACGACACCGCCAGGTGGCAGGTGTCCAGGCACAGCCCGATGAACTCCGGGTCCACCCGCCCGCCCAGCAGCCGCACCGCGTCGGCCACGTCGTCCACCACGCAGCCGGGCTCGGGTTCCACCGCCAGCCGCACCACGCGGCCGGTGCGGTCGGCCAGCGCCCGCAGGCCGGCCGCCGCCTCCTCCAGGCGCGCCAGGGCGGCGGCGTGGTCGGCCGGGAACCACGGGTGCCGCCACGCCAGCGGCAGCGTGGAGATGCTGCCCGCCCCGCCCTCCGGGAGCAGGTCGGCCAGCACCGCCGCGCAGTCGAGCGTGTACTCCAGCCGCGCCGAGGTGGTCCAGTCCGGGTGGTAGACGCGGTGCTTGACCACCTCCTGGTGGAAGCCGCCGTACGGGAAGGCGTTGAGGGTGCGCACGACCAGGCCGCGCGCGTCGAGGGCGGCGCGCAGCTCCGCGCGGCGCGGCGCGTCCCCGGCGAGCTCGCGGGCCACGGGCGCGGACAGCCACAGACCCAGGCCCAGTTCCGCGCCGAGGTGCTCGCGCACCGGCACGGCGTAGCGGTCGAGCTGGGCCAGCACGCCGGCCAGGTCCTCGGCCGGGTGCACGTTGGTGCAGTAGGACAGGGTCACGACCCACCCCGCAGGATCGAGTTGCCCGCGAACGTCCCCGACGCCCCGGGCTCACCCGACGTCCCCGGCTCCTCCGGTTCGTCGAGCACCAGTCGCCCGCTCTGCCCGTAGAAGGCCACCGGGTTGTGCCACAGCACCCGGTCCACGTCGGGCTGCCCGAACCCGGCGGCCAGCATGGCGAGCCCGGTGAGGTGGGTCTTGAGCGGGTCGGAGCGGCCCCAGTCGGCGGCCGAGTTGACCAGGACCCGGTCGGTGCCGTGCTCGCGCAGGATCGCGACCATGCGCTCCTCGTCCATCTTGGTGTCCGGGTAGATGGAGAACCCCATCCAGCACCCGGCGTCCGCGACCATCCCGACGGTCATCTCGTTCAGGTGGTCCACCACCACCCGCTCGGGAGGCAGGCCGGATTCGCGCACCACGTCCAGCGTCCGGCGGGTGCCCGCCGCCTTGTCCCGGTGCGGGGTGTGCACGAGCACCGGGAGCCCGTGCTCGACGGCCAGCTCCAGCTGCCGGGCGAACGCGTCGTCCTCCTCGGGCGTCATGGAGTCGTAGCCGACCTCGCCGACCGCCACCACGCCGTCCTTGGCCAGGTAGCGGGGCAGCACGTCGAGCACCTCGGCGCACCGGGGGTCGTTGGCCTCCTTGGGGTTCAGCGCCAGCGCGCAGTGGTGCCGGATGCCGAACTGCGCCGCCCGGAACCTCTCCCACCCGATCAGCGAGTCGAAGTAGTCCACGAAGGAGCCCACCGAGGTGCGCGGCTGGCCCAGCCAGAACGCGGGCTCCACCAGCGCCGCCACCCCGACCGCCGCCATCGACTCGTAGTCGTCGGTGGTCCGGGAGGTCATGTGGACGTGCGGGTCGAAGATCTTCACGGGGTCCTCCCCAGCAGGCGCAGGGCGTCGTCGGGCACGGGCCGGCCCGCGGCCTCGCGCTCGGCGGCGTAGTCGGCGGTCATGCGCAGCAGCTCGTCGTCGGCGCGGCGGTCCAGGTCGTGCACGACGGTCAGCGGCACACCGGTGAACAGGCACTTGAGCACGCCGTGCCGCCAGGTGTGCGGGTCGAGGTGGGCGGCGGCGAAGGGGCCGAGCGCGGCGGCGACCAGGCGGGTGTCGTTGGTGCGCAGCGCGTCGCGCACCAGCGGCAGGCCGATGGCCGGGTCGGTGTCCGGGGTGAGCGCCCGGAGCACGCCGCGCCGTTCCGCGTCGTCGCCGTACCGGTAGAGGTCGGGCAGCTCGGCGGCGTCCGGCAGGGCCGCGACCAGGCGGGCGCGGGCGGCGTCGTCCACCGTGCCGTGCACCAGGCCGACCGGGTCGTCGGCCCGCACCGGCCCGCGCCCCACCTCGCGGCCGACGACCGGGAACAGGGTGCGGATGGCGGTCGGGTCGGCGCGGACCCGGCGCTCGGCCCCGGTCAGCCAGTCGGGGGTGCCTGCCGCGCGCAGGGCGGCCAGGGCGCGGCGGGCCACCTCGGGCGCGGCGTGGCTGTGCCGGGGCAGCTCGACCGCGGCCAGCCCCCGGTACCCGGTGTCCTCCAGCGCGGCGAGCGTCGCGCGCAGGTCCAGCGCGCCCTCGCCGAACTCCAGGTGCTCGTGCACGCCGGGCAGCATGTCGTCCAGCTGCACGTTGACCAGCAGGTCGCCGGCCCGCCGGACGCACGCCGCCGCGTCCTCCGGTTCGACGGCCACGCAGTGCCCCACGTCGAGCGTGATGCCCAGCGCGTGCGGCTCCCCCAGTTCGGCGCGCAGCGCCAGCGCCTGGTCGAGCCGCTCCACCACGTGCCCCGGCTCGGGCTCCAGCCCCAGCCGCACCCCGGCCCGGTCGGCGAGGTCGACGACCTCGGCCACCCCGGACCGCAGCCGGGTCCACGCCCGGTCGGGCGGCACGTCCGCCGGGCGCACGCCCGCCCAGAACGACACGCAGTCCGCGCCGAGGTCGCGGGCCACGACGAGGGCCCGGCCCAGGAAGTCCACCCGCCGCTCCTGCCCGTCGGAGACCAGCGTCGGGTGGTGCTTGCGACGCGGGTCGAGCAGGTAGCGGGCGCCGGTCTCGACGACGACGCCGAGGTCCAGCTCCGCCAGCCGCCGGGCCACCGCGTCGACCCGGCGGGCCAGGTCGGGCGCGTAGGGGTCGAGGTGGTGGTGGTCGAGGGTGAGGGCGACACCCCGGTAGCCGAGGTCGGCGATGACGGCGAGCGCGTCGTCCAGCCGGTGGTTGGCGAACCCGTTGGTGCCGTACCCGAACCTGGTGCTCATGAGGGACCCACCTGCCGGCCGAAGCGCCGGGCCAGCGGCAGCGCGCACGCGACGACCAGCGCCGACCGCCACGAACCCCGCGCCGCGAGCGCCGCCTGCAACGGCACCATCCCGTGGACGCCCGCCGCCGTGGCCGCGCGCACCTCGCCGGCGCCGCCGCCGGACCGCACGACCGCGAGCTGCGCCCGGCCCACCAGCACCGCGTACACCGCCGCGCCGACCGCCGGGCGCCACCCGCGCGACCCCGCCGCGACCGCCGTGGCCGCGGTGCCCGCCAGCGCCGCCAGCGCCACCGCGGGCGACGTGCCGTGCACCTCGCCGCGCGACAGCACCGTCACGCCGAGGGTGTGCGCCGCCAGCACGGACGCCGCGGGCAGCGCGTCCCGCACGCCTCCCGGTGGCGCGCCGAGCAGCACGTCCAGCCCCCGGCACGCGGCCATGGCGAGCGGGCCCGCCGGGGTGTCCTTGAGGACCGTGTCGTAGGCCCACACCGCGCCGGCCAGCGCGGTCGCCGTGCCCAGCGACCGCCGACCGCCCGCGACCGCGGCGAGCCCGAGCCCGAGGGCGCCGAGCCCGCCCGCCACCGCCAGCGCCCGGTCGGCGCTCACCCGGCCGGACGGGACGGGGCGCTCGGGTCGCTCGACCGCGTCCAGCTCGCGGTCGGCCCAGTCGTTCAGCGCCATCCCGGACCAGTACAGCGCCGCCGACGCCAGGGGCAGCAGCAGGCGCCTGCCGCGCAGCCCGCCGGCCGCACCGGGAACCACCGCACCGGGGACCGCCGCGCCCGGCGCCGCCGTACCCGGTACGGCAGTGCCGGGTACGGCGGCGCCCGCGACGGTGTCGCCGAGCACGGTCAGCGCGGCGGGCGCGCGGACGAGGTGGAGGTAGGGGTTCACAGCTCCCCCGCCCACTCGGCCAGGACCCTGGTCTGCTCGGCGAAGCCGTGCTCGGTCGAGCCCAGGGGGTCCTTGAAGAAGAACCCGAGCTCGCCCTGCACGCCCACGCGGCCCGCCCGGTGCGCGGCGGCCAGCAGCCGGGCCAGGTCCAGCACCAGGGGCGCGGCCAGGGCCGAGTCCAGGCCGGTCCAGGTGAACTGGAGGGTCATCCGCGCGCCGAGGAAGCCCTCGAACAGCACGTGGTCCCAGGCCGTCTTCTGCTCGCCCAGCTCGGGCACGTTGTCGATGTGCAGGGGCGCGGTCACCGGGTGCCCGAGCAGCGCGGACAGGCCGGACGCCTTGGTGCGCAGCTTGCTCGACGCGTGCGCCGGGTCCTCCAGGGTCGAGCCGTCACCGCCGCCCAGCAGGTTCGTGCCCGCCCACGACCGCACCCGCAGCGCCCGCGCGGTGAACATGGGCGCGAGCACGGTCCGGACCAGGGTCTCGCCGGTCTTGCCGTCGCGGCCCGCGTACGGGACGCCGACCACGGCGGCCAGCTCCGCCAGCGCGGGCAGCGCCACGCCCGTGGACGGGGTGAAGTCCACGAACGAACAGCCCGCCTTGAACGCCGCGTAGGCCGCGAGGGAGCTGGGCGGCAGCACCGCCTCCCCCGCCGCCAGCGCCTTCTCCAGCGCCGCCGCGGACGCGTGCGCCGGGTGCGGGTCGACCGGCGGTTCGGTGGAGGCCACGTTGACCACCACGACCCGCTCCAGGTCGTGCCGCGACCGGAACGACGCCAGGTCGGCCACCAGCCGCGCCGCGACCTCCACCTGGGCGCCCTGCGGCACGTCCCGCAGGTTCGCCTGCACCTCCCGCAGCCCGGCCGAGACCGGGCCGAGCAGCTCGGCCGGGACCACACCGGCCCGCGCCAGCTGCTCGGCCCGCTTCACCAGCGGGGTGGACACCACGTCGTGCCCGCCCACCACCAGCGAGTCCCACGGCGGCAGGTCGGCGTCGAGCAGTTCGGTGACGCAACCGGTGGGCGGCACCAGGCCGGCCCGCAGCCCGAGCAGCCCGCACACCGCCGTGGTCGCCACCGATCCCCGCGCACCCACCAACCACAGACCCGTTCGTCCCATCGGCACTCCCCTGATCTGGATGTGGTCCGGCTCACAAGCCGAAAACGAGGCCGATTCTGTTTCGAGTCGACTGAATTCGGCAAGACTTCTGTCGACAATCGACAAAAGTCATGCTCGATTGGACGAAAGTCGCCTCGCGGTGACCACGGTCCGTCAACGCACCCGAATTTTTCAGGGGAGGATGTACAAGGCGTCCACCATCCCCACCGAGGTGCTTCGGTTGACGATCCGGAGGGTGTGCTGCCCCCGGCTCAGGCCGGACCGCTCCCACACCACCTGCCGGGCCTGGCGCGGCCCGTCGGCCCGCAGGTCGACGGTGGCCTGGAACGCGCCGTCGAGGTAGACGTCCACGGGTCCCATGTCGCCGTTGCGCTCCGAGTAGTAGCGCACCCCGGTGCCGGTGAAGGTGTGCTGCGCGACGGACCCGCTGGTGGTGCTGTGGTGGGTGTCGTCGTCGTAGTCGCCGTAACCCCGGTTGGTCGTGTGGTGCCAGTTGCCGTCGTAGGTCAGCCCGGTGTTGTTGACCATCGGGTTGGCCGTGCGCGACAGGCCCAGCGTGGACGCCGTGCCGCTCAACGACTTCGCGTCCTGGTTGACGTGCCCCGTCAGCCGGGTCCTGGTGTAGGAGGTGAGCGGCTTGGCCGTCCGCTCCACCACGTACGTCGTGCCCGCGGCGGTGGCCAGGTCGAACTCGCCGGCCGTCGTGGTGAGCAGGACCGCGTTGTCGGCGGCGCGGCGCACCCGCACCTGCTGACCGCCCCACGGGTTGACCACCCCGGCGGTCTTGCCGTGCAGCGACCGCAGGCCCACGTACTTGGTCTCCCCCGCCTCGCGCTCGGAGCTGACCAGGAACCCGTTCTTCGCCAGCAGGGTGAACTTCCCGGTGAAGGAGGAGTCGCCCGGGACGGCCGGGAACACCCGGATGCGGTCGTCGTAGGACTGCATCAGCGATTCGTTGACCACCGACAGGTGCACGCCCAGGTACTCGAACACGCCGTTGGTGTTGTTGGTCATGCCGTTGGGGTGGTTCTGGTACTGGCGCAGCATCTGCTTCATGCCCTGGTACGCCTGGTCGCCCAGGCCCAGCCGCGCGGCCTGGATCGCGTCGGGCGCCCACACGTTGCCGTACGGGAACGGCCGCCGGTTCCAGGTGGTGATCGCCTTCCGCTGGTCGGGGTGGCCGATGCCGGTCTGGTTGTACGGCCACACCAGCTCGACGGCCACGTTCTCGTTGTTGCGGCTCGGGGCGATCGGCGGGGTGTGCGGCAGGTAGGCGCTGCCGTCGGTCGGGTAGGCGACCAGGTTGTCCAGCAGCCGCTGCCACTGCGGACGCAGGTCGGCGTCCAGGCCGAGCTGCCGCGAGCTCTCGATCAGCACCGGGAAGAGGCTGCGCACGGCGGCCAGGTCGGTGATCGCGTTGGGCACGTTCCAGTACGTCTCGTGGGAGTTCGAGCTGACCATGTGGTACTTGCCGGTGCCGCTGTCGTAGGAGAAGCGGCTCTGGATGAACTTCGCCGTCTCCCGCATGAACGGGTACGCGGTCTGGCGCAGGTAGCCGAGGTCGTCGGTGTACCGGTACTGGAGGTACATGGCGAACGCGGCCTCGGGGCCGGTGGAGAAGATGTTCTTGGTGTAGTCGGAGTTCACCGTGCCGCGCGCGTTGCCGTCCCAGCCCATCGTCTCCGGCACCCAGGTCCCGTCCACGCCGTAGCGCGACCGCGTGAACGCCTTGAGTGCGTCGTGGTTGCGGCTGTAGGAGCGGTTGAACCCGGCGACGAGGTCCACGTGGTTCGAGGCCAGGAACGAGTGGTAGACGTCGCGCTGGTTCCAGTACCAGTAGGAGTTGCTCCACTTCGTGTTGTCGCCGGTGGCGCGGAAGACGCCGTTGATGAAGTGGAACGGGTAGTTGCCGTACCCGCCGGCCGCGATCATGTAGGTGCTGAGGTAGTAGACGTTCTCCAGGTAGTCGGCGTCGCCGCCGAGCCCGGAGTACTGCACGAACGACCTGCCCCAGAAGTCGTGCCACCAGTTGCGGTAGTTGGTCAGGGTGGTCTGGTAGCCGGTGCTCTTGACCGCGTTGAGCGCGGTGCGCGCCTGCCGCACCGAGTCGCGGTCCGGCGCGTTGATCCGGCTGCTCGCGGTGAACCAGATCGTGTAGCTGCGCGAGGGCGTGATGGTGAGGCGGACCTTGCGGCCGTCCACGACCTGCGCGGTGTGGCTCGCGCCCTCGACGGTCGCGGCGAGCGTGTAGCCGAAGCCCTGCGGGTCCGCCTGCCCCCGGCTCAGGCCCGCGCCGGAGGAGTCGGCGTAGGTCGACACGGTCTTCCAGGTGTCCAGGTTGGGCACGTCACCGCTGTTGGACAGCTGCGAGACGTCCCACAGGCCCAGTTCCAGCACCACGGACCGCACGCCGCCGCGCACGTCCTCGACGTGGACGCCCATGACCTCGGAGTTCGGCGAGCCCATCACGGTGACCGTGCGGTCGTCGTCGTACCTGGTGGTCAGCGTGCCGTCGTAGAGCGACAGGCGCTGCTGGTGGGTGGTGTAGCCGCTGTCCATGGCCGGGGTGGTGGCCAGGTTGAGCAGCCCGGCGCCGAACGCGGTCTGCTGCGAGGTGTCCACGCCCGACACCTGCATGGTCAGGCCGTCCTGCTGCCACGCCATCGCGCCGACGCGGCCGTTGCCGACGGTCAGGCCGTGCAGGTTGTTGGTGTTGGGCCGGTTGTAGACCACGTCGTGCTTGGCCAGGTAGCTCGCGAGGTCGACGTCCAGGACGCCGGTCGAGGGGTTGAACGCGGCGTCGGTCGGTGCCGCGGTCGCCGCCTCGACCGGCACGAGCGCCGCCGCGAGCAGGGCGCACGTGGTGAGGGCGCGAAGAAAGATCCTCATCGATCGTTTCCTCTCCGGGGGTTATCCAGGGATAACATCGGATGAGTAGACCGTCAACAGCGGACATCTGTTCCGGAACTTCCCGCAAAAGTGTTGAAAGATCCGATGAAACGGCACCTGCGCAGGGGTCACCAGGGGAGCGTCCCGGCAGGTCTCCCCTGGTTCGCCACGACCGCGTCACCGCGTGGCGGCCCGATCACCGGTGGCGGTGCCGGTCGGTGCCGGGACGACGTCCCGGCCACCACCACCCCGTCCCCGGAACGCGTCAGAAGCGGAACACGCCGACCTCGGCCGCCTGGCCGGCGGGCCACCGGGTGTTGGCGGTGAAGACCAGCCGCAGGTGGCGCTGGAAGGTCTGCGGCACGGGGATGGCCACCCGGTTGCCGGTCGCCGGGTCGAACCGGTGACCGCGGTTGGCGACGAGGGTCGTCCACGTGCGACCGTCCGCGCTGCCGCGCACGGTGATCCGCTGGGTGCGCGGCTCCCAGCCCGGCGGCAGGGCCACCTCGACGCGGCCGACCTCCTCGGTCGCGCCCAGGTCGACGGTCAGCGGCTGGGGGAACAGGTTGTGCGCGCTCTCCCAGTAGGTGCCGGTGTCGCCGTCGTTGGCGTTCACGGACGGGTACCCGGGGACGTTGCCGGAGGCGGTGAAGCGCCGGCCGTCGGCGAGGTCCGGGTTCGGCACGGGCGGCGCGGACCCGGTGAACCGCTCGACCCAGTAGCGGGTGCGGTCGAGGTAGGCGGTCTCGGCCGCCTGACCCGTCCGGCCGTAGGCGCCCTCGTAGGTCAGGTAGCCGTGGCCGGCGGGCGGGGTGGAGTCGGCGGGCTCGATGGACGAGCCCTCGTGCCACTCGTTGAACGAGGTGATCGACACCCAGTCCGGCCGGCCGCCGGTCTCGGGGGCGAGGGCGTTGCCCCACTGGAGGTCGTAGGTCGCGCCGTCGGCGCGGTCCAGGGTCGGGCTGGTGTTGCCGGGCACGGCGCGGTCGTCCAGGTAGCCGGGGCCGACGGACGGCGCCCACACCAGGCCGTTGGCGCGGGCGAAGTCGGCGACGCCCTTCCAGCCGATCGCGGTGTTCGCCGCGATGACGTCGTAGGTGTAGATGCCGCCGAAGTGCCCGACCCGGCTCACGTCGGTGGTCTGGGCGAGCACGACGGCGATGTCCCGCACCTCCTCCAGCGGCGCCCAGTCGGCCACCTCCAGGCTGTTGAACACGTAGAACGCGCCCCGGTCGCCGTGCTGGGCGTCCCGGTAGAAGGCGGGGCTCGACCCGTACCGGTCGTCGAGGTAGCGGATGTCCTCGACGGTGCTCTCCGCGGTGCGCCCGCCGTAGGGCTCCAGGTGGAAGGCGACCCGCACGCCGTGCCGGGCGGCGGCGTCCAGCAGGCCGGGCACCAGCCGGTCCTCGTACGAGTTCCGACCCCACCAGCTGGTCACGACCACGCCGGCGCCGGACCGGCGGACCCACCGCATGTGCTGGTCGACGGCGCCGGCCAGGTCGCCGGAGTCGTAGGCGCCCAGCGTCGGGTAGAAGTCCGCGCCGATGTCGTCGGGCGGCGTGTGGCCGCCCTGCTGCCAGTGCCGGTAGGAGCCGTAGACCTCGGGGCTGCCGTACCAGGGGTAGTAGAAGAGGTGCACGTCGGAGGGCACGGCCCGGACGCCGGGCGCGGCGGCGACGGGGCCGGTCGGGACGGCCGCGACCAGGGCCAGGGCCGAGCAGAACGCGATCACGATGCCGAGCAGGGTGCGCATGGTGGTCCGCCCACATCCTTGCGTCGTTGTAAGGAAGGTCACACGACCATAAGTAAAGCCGACAACTTGACGCAAGAACTTGACTCGAACACGCAAAAACTTGACCAGGCTTGTCCGAAATCGGACAGGCCGTCAACGGCGCCCTCGCCCGCCGCCACGCCGGCCGACAGTCGCGGATTTCGCGCCGAGCGCGGCCGACCTCCGGTGGCCGCATAACACATCGGATCTCTGTTGACCACCTATTGCGATCCGGTCGGGGGCAGCGGTATGCCTGAGCACAGATGTCGGATGTCTGAGGAGGGCCTGGCGCTCTCCGGGTCACCCCAGTCCGCCCACCCACCACCGGAGACATCGATGAAGATCCCCTCCCGGACCGCCGCCGTCCTCGCGGCGGCGTGCCTGGTCCTCGCCGGGTGCAGCAAGGACTCCCCGACCGGAAACCCGCCGGCGGGGTCCGGCCCGGGTGGCGTCGGCGTCGACCTGCCCCGCGCCGACTCCGACTTCTGGAACGCCTACGCGCGCTACGTGCCGGAAAAGGCCGCCGAAGCGGGGGTCGAGCTGGTCTCCACCACCAACTCGCAGAACAACGTGCAGACCCTGATCTCCAACGTGGACAGCATGGTGACGCAGGGGGCCAGGGCCATCGTGATGGCGCCCCAGGACACCGGCGCGATCGGCCCGAAGCTCGACGAGCTGGCGGGGCGGGGCATCCCGGTGGTCAGCGTCGACACCCGCCCGGACACCGGACAGGTGTACATGGTGGTGCGCGCCGACAACCGCGCCTACGGCACCAAGGCGTGCGAGTTCCTCGGGGAGAAGCTCGGCGGGCGGGGCAAGGTGGTCGAGTTCCAGGGCTCGCTGTCCTCCGTCAACGGCCGCGACCGCTCCGAGGCGTTCAAGGAGTGCATGAGCACGAGGTTCCCCGACATCACCGTGTTCGAGGAGCCCACCGACTGGGAGGGCGGCAGGGCCCAGGCCGCGCTGGAGACCCGCCTGGCCACCGACCCGGATCTCAGGGGCGTCTACATGCAGGCGGGCGGCGTCTTCCTCGACCCCACCCTCCAGGTGCTCGAGCAGCGGGACCTGCTGGTGCCGCCGACCGACCCGAGGCACATCTTCATCGTCTCCAACGACGGCATCCCGCAGGAGCTCGACGCGATCCGCAAGGGCGAGATCGACGCCACGGTCTCCCAGCCCGCCGACGCCTACGCGGGCCTCGGCCTGCACTGGGCCCGCAGGGCCCTGGCGGGCGAGCGACCCGCACCCGGCCCGACCGACCACGGCAGCACCGTCGTCGAGCTGCCGAACGGCTTCGAGGACCAGCTGCCCGCGCCGCTGGTCACCAGGGACAACGTCGACGACCCCGCGCTGTGGGGCAACGGCTCCGGCTCCTAGGGCGGCGGCCGGATGTCGGAAGCGGGGACGCCGGTCGTCGAGGCGACCGGCGTGGTCAAGCGGTACGGGCCGACGGTGGCGTTGGCCGACGGGTCCCTGGCGGTGCGGCCCGGGGAGGTGCACGCCCTGGTCGGCCGGAACGGGGCGGGCAAGTCGACGCTGGTCGGGGTGCTGACCGGCCTGGTCGAACCGGACGCGGGCGAGGTCGCGTTCGGCGGCGAGCCGGCGCCGCCCACGGGTGACCGGGCGGCGTGGCGGGCGCTGGTGGCGTGCGTCTACCAGCACCCCTCGGTGGTCAAGGACCTGTCCGTCGCGGAGAACCTGTTCCTGCACCGGCAGCCGCGCGGCCGCTTCGGGCTGGTGTCGCACGCGCGGATGCGCCGCGAGGCCGCCGAGCTGCTGGAGTCGTGGTCGGTGCCGGTGGACCCCGGGCTGCCGGCCCGGGAGCTGACCGTCGAGCAGCGGCAGCTGGTGGAGATCGCGGGCGCGCTGTCGCTGGGCGCCCGGTTCGTGATCCTGGACGAGCCGACCGCCCAGCTGGAGTCGCGGGCCGTCCAGCGGCTGTTCGGGCGGGTGCGGGCGCTGCGCGAGCAGGGCGTGACGTTCCTGTTCATCTCCCACCACCTGCCCGAGGTCTACGAGCTCTGCGAGCGGGTCACGGTGTTCCGGGACGCCCGGCACGTCGTCACCGACACCGTCGCCGCCCTCGACCGGGAGCGGCTGGTCGCGGCCATGGTCGGCGAGGCGCGCGGGCTGGTGCGGGCCGGCGCGGACCGCCCGCCCGTGCCCGACGACGCCGAACCGGTGCTGGAGCTGACCGGGGTGGGCGTGCCCGGCGTGGTCGGGCCGGTGGACCTGGTGGTCCGGCGCGGGGAGATCGTGGGCGTGGCGGGCTCGGCCGCCGGCGGCAAGCGGCAGCTCGCCGAGGCCCTGGCGGGGCTGCGGCCCCGCACCGGCCGGGTCGCGGTCGCGGGCCGGGTGGTGCGGCCGGGCTCGGTCCGGGCCGCCCTGGACGCCGGGCTCGGCTACCTGCCCGGGGACCGCGACGTCGACGGCTTCGTCAGCGGCCTGTCGGTCGCCGAGAACGCCACCATGACCATCGCGCACCGGCTCGGCCCCGGTCAGCTCGTGCTGCCCGCGCGCCGCGACGCCGAGGCGCGGCGGGTGATCGCCGAGCTGGACGTGCGCACCACCGGGCCGCACCAGCCGGTGGGCGAGCTGTCCGGCGGCAACGCCCAGAAGGTCGCGATGGCCCGCGCCCTGGCCGGCGACCCCGAGGTGCTGGTGCTGGTGCAGCCGACGGCGGGCGTGGACGTGCGCGCCAAGGAGTCGCTGCTGGGCGCGGTGGACGCGCAGACCCGGCGGCGCCGGGGCGCGCTGCTGGTGTCGGACGAACTGGAGGACCTGCGGGTCTGCGACCGGGTCGTGGTGCTGGTCGGCGGGCGCGTCGTCGCCGAGCACCCGCGCGGCTGGGACGAGGGCGGGCTCGTCGCCCGGATCGAGGGGATCGGTGAGGACCATGACTAGCGCCGCGACCGGGACCGACGCGCCGGGGGACGGGACCGGGCCGCCCGGCGGGCGCGCCCGGCCGGCGAACCGCCTGCGCCTGGCCCGGCTGCGCGACCTGGCGCTGGTCCCGCCCATCGTCGCCCTGCTCGTCTACGGCTGGACGCTCAAGCCGGACCTGTTCCTGACCAAGGCTTACCTGGTCGACACCGTCCTGAAGTACCAGACCGAGCTGGCGCTGGTCGTGCTGGCCGAGGCGCTGGTGCTGATCGTCGGCAAGTTCGACCTGTCGCTGGAGTCGGTCGTGGGCATCGCGCCCGCGATCGCGGTGTTCCTGGTGGTGGGCGGCGCCGACCTCCCGGGCGCCCCGTGGCCCACGTGGACGGTGCTGCCGGTGGCCCTGCTGATCGGCGGCCTGGTCGGGCTGTTCAACGGGTTGCTGATCGTCCGGTTCACGCTCTCGGCGTTCATCGTCACCCTGGCCGTGCTGATCGCCCTGCGCGGCCTGCAACTGGCCGTCGTGGGCGGGGCGACGATGTCGAACCTGGCCAACCGCGTCCCGGTGATCGACCACCTGGGCAGCCTGCGGTTCCTCACCCTGCCGATCTCGGTGTGGGTCGTGGTGGTGTGCTTCGGGGTGGGCATCGTGGTGCTGGGCTACACCAGGGTCGGGCGGTCGCTCTACGCCGTGGGCGGCAACCCGGCCGCGGCGCGGGCGGCGGGCATCCGGGTCGAGCGGGTCGTCTGGGTCACGCTGGTCGTCGCGGGCGTGCTGGCGGCGTTCGCGGGCCTGATGCTGTCCGCGCGGCTGGGGTCGGTGGCCGCCAACCAGGGCGACGGCATGATCTTCACGGTGTTCGCCGCGGCGGTCATCGGCGGGATCAGCCTCGACGGCGGCAAGGGCACCCTGTTCGGGGCGCTGACCGGCGTCGTGCTGCTCGGGCTGATCCAGAACGTGCTCACCCTGGCCCAGGTCAGGGCCGACCAGATCCAGGCGGTCAACGGCCTGGTGATCCTGGTCGCCCTCGTCCTGGCGAGGCTCACCAGCGGGAAGGCCCAGGACTGAGGGCCGGCGGGGTTCGGCGCTCCCCGCCTCCGCCGTGCCGCTACCCGGTGGCGAACAGCTCCGGGGGCACGGCGTCCGCCAGCGCCCGGTACCCGGCGGGGTTGAGGTGCAGGTGGTCGCCGCTGTCGCAGGACGCCCTGAGCCGGGCCGGGCGCGCCGGGTCGCGGACCGCCCGGTCGAAGTCGACCACGGCGTCGAAGCGGCCGCTGGTGCGGATCCAGTCGTTGACCGACTGCCGGGCCGCCTCGCGGCAGCCCGCGGGGTCGTCGTAGTCGTTGCCCCCGAACGGCAGGAGCGTCGCCCCGTAGACGCGGATGCCCTGGGCGTGGGCGCGGACCACGATCTGGTCGTAGCCGTCCACGAGCTCGTCGGCGACCTGCTTCTGGGCGGCCTCGGTGGCCTGGGCGCAGCCGAGGTCGTTGACGCCCTCGAAGACGAACAGCCACGCGACCCCGCTGTGCGCCAGCACGTCGCGGTCCAGGCGCGCCAGCGCGTTGGGGCCCAGGCCGTCGCGCAGCACGCGGTTGCCGCCCGCCGCCTGGTTGACCAGCGCCACGCCCGCGGTGGCGGGGTGGGCCCGGAGCCGGGCCAGCAGCAGGTCGGGCCAGCGGTCGTTGCCGTTGGTGGTGGAGCCCCGGCCGTCGGTCAGCGAGTCGCCCAGGAGGACCGCGGCGGCGGTGCCCGGACCGGCCGGCACCTCGACGCCGCTGAGGAAGTACCAGTGGTCGACCGGCGTGGCGCCCGGCAGGGCGTCGGCCGCGACGTGGTTGCCCGCCAGCAGGTGCGAGGTGGTGCGGGAGCCGGGGTGCGAGGTGATGTCGGTGGACGCCTGCCCCTGCGCCAGGTGCACCGTCACGGTCAGGTTGGCCGAGTCCCCGACCGGGAAGGGGAGCGGGTCGGAGACCACCTGGGCGCCCGGCTGGACGACCGCGGAGGTCTTGCCGTGGAAGGTGGCGGCGCGGGCCGTGCCGGGCTCGACCTCCCCGGCGCCCGCCCGGCCGCGGCGCGGGTGGGCGACCGTCACCGCGGTGAGGGGCAGGGGCGCGCCGCCGAAGGCGTTGGAGAACCGGAGCCGGAGCCGGTCCCCGCCGACGGAGACGCGCACGGTCTGGCGCAGGGTCGCGTCGGCCAGGACCGCGCCGTCGCGGGTGAAGGGCGCGGGCGGCATGTTGGCGGGCTCGGTCAGCTGCGGCATCGACGCCCAGGTGTGCACCCAGCGCTCGGTCGGCGTGGACGACGGCGCCGTGCCGAACGCCCGCGGGGGCGCGGTGGGCGCGCCCGCCGGCGGCTGTCGTCGCATCGAAGTCCCCTCGGCGTCTTCGACGGGCGGTCCACTGCGGCAGGCGGGACGGACCGCTCTTCGGGTCGCAAGTTTCGACCCTTTTATCTTAACTTTCGGGCCAACGTAGCTCCCCAGGCGGCGTCGCGTCAACGCCGCCGCGCGCCCGCGGACCGACCGGCACCGGAGGGGGTCAGCACGTCCTGTCGCGGGCGGGCGCCGTGCCCAGCAGGTGGGCGTCCGCGGCGCGGCGCGTGCACTCGTTGGCGTGGTAGACCCCGTGGCCGGGGCCGTCGAAGGTGACCAGCCCCGACCCCTTCGCCTGCCGGTGCACCTCGCGCGCCCACCGGTAGGGCGTGGCCACGTCGTAGCGGCTGGTCAGCAGGAGCAGCGGCGGGGCCCGGTCGACGTCGAGGCGGTGCGGCGGGTTGGTCGGGCGGTCGGTGAACCCGACGCACGTGGCCGCCTCCTGGTGGCCCAGGTACGAGCCGCGCATCGTGGGCGCCGCGCGCAGCTCGGCCTCGCGCAGCGCCCGATACCCGGCGAAGTCCTCGAACCGCAGCGCGAAGTCCTGGCACACCACGGCGTAGCGCAGCGAGTCGTAGTTCGGCTCGAACGACGCCCGCGCGCCGCCGACCTCCACGACGAGCGAGGCCAGGCTCTCCCACTCCCCGCCGCGGATCAGCGAGAACGCCCAGGCGATGAGTTCGCCCCGGCCCAACCCGGTCCCGTCCGCGGCGTCCAGGGCCCTCTCCCACGCCGCGCGGACGTCCCGGCCGTGCAGGGCGCACGTGGTGTCGCGGGCGCACCACGCGACGAACACGCCGAACGCCTCCTCCACCGCCCGCGCCCGGTCCAGCACCAACCGCCGCGGGCCGGCGCTGTGGTCGATCACGCCGTCCAGCACCATCGAGCGCACCCGCGGCCCGAACAGCTCCGCGTACTGCTGGCCCAGCAGCGTGCCGTAGGAGATGCCGTAGAAGCTGATCCGCCGCTCCCCCAGCGCCGCGCGCACCGCGTCCAGGTCCCGCGCCGACCGGGCGGTGTCCACGTGGTCGAACACCGGGTGGCGGGCCCGGCAGTCCTCGCGCACCGCGAGGTTGTGCCGGGCCAGCGCGGCGAACGCGGCCTCGTCCGCCGGGTCGTCGCCGGGGTTGCGCGCCATCAGCTCGGGCGAGCAGCGGATCGCCGAGCTGGCGTTCGTGCCCAGCTGGTCGAAGCCCACGACGTCGAACCGGGCCCGCACCTCGGCGCTGAGGTAGGGGGCGCGGGCGAACTCCGCGCCGGACCCGCCGGGGCCGCCCGCGTCGACGAACACCACGCCGATCCGGCGCGCGGGGTCGGTGGCGCGGACCCGCGACACGGCCAGGTCCGTCCTCGCGCCGCGCGGGTTCGCCCGGTCGAGCGGGACGGACACCGTGCCGCACTCGGCCGCGGGCTGGTCGGGGCACGGCTGCCAGGCGATCGTCGCCGCCTCGGCCCGGGGTGCGGCGACCAGCAGGCCCGCGACCAGCGTGGTGACGAGCAGCGTCCGCACGGCGTCCCCCCAGCGTGAGCAGAGACGTGCAGTCTCGCGAGGTCGGCGCGCCGGGGGCAAGCCCCTAGCGGCGCCGCAGCGACGGGTCGAGCAGGGCGGGCGGGGTGTCGAACTTCTCGTGCGGGGCGAGGTCGACGCCGGGCGCCACCACGGCGTCGATCGCGTCGAGCACGTCGGCGGGCAGCACCGTGTCCGCGGCGTCCAGCTGCGACCTCAGGTGGTCGAGCGTGCGGGGGCCGACGATCGCGCTGGTCACGGCGGGGTGCGCGGTCACGAACCCGAGCGCGAGCTGGACCAGGGTCAGGCCGGCACCGGCGGCGACCTCGGCCAGCCGCTCGACGGCGTCGAGCCGGGCCCGGTTGGCGGGCAGGGCGGGGTCGAAGCGCTCCGGCATGAGCCCGGCGCGGTGGGTGGTGACCTCGCGGCCCGCGCGGACCGCGCCCGACAGCCAGCCCGAGGCCAGCGGGCTCCAGGCCAGCACGCCGAGCCCGTACTGCTCGGCCACCGGCAGCACGTGGGCCTCGATCCCCCGTTGCAGGATCGAGTAGCTGGGCTGCTCGGTGACGTACCGGCCCAGGTGGTGCTCGCGGGCGGCCCACTGCGCCTGCACGATGCGGTAGGCGGGGAACGTCGAGGAGCCGAAGTACCGGATCTTGCCGGCGCGGCGCAGGTCGGTCAGCGCCGACAGCGTCTCCTCGTCGTCGGTCTCCGGGTCCCACCGGTGGACCTGGTAGAGGTCGACGTGGTCGACGCCGAGGCGGCGCAGGCTGTCCTCCAAGGCGGTGACCAGCCAGCGGCGCGAACCGCCCCGGTGGTTGCGCTCCTCGCCCATGGGCATGGTCGCCTTCGTGGCCAGCACGAGGTCGTCGCGGCGGCCGGCGACGGCCTTGCCGACGATCTCCTCGGACCCGCCCCGGCTGTACCAGTCGGCGGTGTCGATGACGTTGATCCCGCCCTCCAGGGCGGCGTCGACGACGGCGGTGGCCTCCTCCTGGGTGGTGCGCCCGAGCGCGCCGAAGTTCATCGCGCCGAGCGCGAGCGAGCTGACCTGCACACCGGTGCGGCCCAAGGTGCGGTACTGCATGACTGCGTTCCTCCGTCGAGGCGAGGCGCGGTGACGGCGCGCGAAGTGGTCGCCGGGCCCCTGGCCTGGCATCATGAGCAACCGGAACGTTGCTCCGCTAACGATACGGAGCAGTGTTCCGGTTTGCAAGCCCGGCGGGTGGAGGGAGCGGCACGGTGGACGACGGCGACGAGGGCGCGGTGCGGGCGACCAGGCGCAAGCGGGCGGACGCCCGGCGCAACGAGAAGACCCTGCTCGACGCGGCCGCCGCGGTCTTCGTGGACTCGGGCGTCGACGCGCCGGTGCGCGACATCGCGGCCAGGGCCGGTGTCGGGATGGGCACGATCTACCGCCACTTCCCGACGCGGGCGGACCTCATCATCGCCGTCTACCGGCACCAGGTGGAGGCGTGCGCCGAGGCCGGGCCGGCCCTGCTGGCGAGCAGCGCGACCCCGCACGCCGCGCTGGCGCGGTGGATCGACCTCTTCGTGGACTTCCTGATCACCAAGCACGGGCTGGCCGCCGTGCTCCGGTCCGACCAGTCCGGGTTCGACGCGCTGCACGCCTACTTCCTCGACCGCCTCGTGCCCGTGTGCGCCCAGCTGCTCGACGCGGCGGTCGAGGCGGGTGAGATCCGGTCCGACCTGGAGGCGTTCATGCTCATGCGCGGTGTCGGGAACCTGTGCGTCGGCGCGGGCGCGGACCCGCGCTACGACGCGCGTCGGCTGGTCGAGCTCCTCATCGCGGGGCTGCGCCGGCCGGCCTGAGCCGAACCGGGGTGCGGCGGGGACCGGCGGTCGTCAGCGGATCCAGGACTGGAGCGGGTCGTCCTCCCGGCACGGCCCCAGCGCCACGGCCGCGAACGCGCGCGGGCCGGTCAGGCACTCCCCCGGTGGAGGGCGCTCTCCAGGGCGGAGCTCCCCCTCGGCCGGGTGTGCTCCACCCAGGACTGGCCCTGGGCCCCGATGCACTCCAGCACCTCGACCTCCGCGGGCGAGTACGCCGTCAGGCACCCCCGCAGCCGCGGGTGAACCACGGTCGTGAACGCGCCCGCGTCGTCCGGGTGGAACCGCCACAGCTGGTCGGGCCGCCTCGTCCGCGGCCCGAGCACGACCGGTCCGGACCGCGCGCCGGCGGTCAGCGCCAGGCCGGGCAGCCCGGCGCTGCCGACCACCACCTGGTCGTGCTCGGTCGCCGCGGCGGCGGGCGCGAGGGCCGGCAGGGCGATCAGGACGGTCGACAACGTGCGCGTGGTTCCCCCGATGCGTTCGGTGTTCCGTCCTGTTAGCCCACCGCAGGGCTTGCACGATCAGGTGGTGTGCTGCGCCGGAGGGTGAATCCGGTCGCGTGGACAGGGCCGCCCGGCCGCGGTGGGTGCGGCCGGGCGGCGGAGGAGGCGAGGGGCCGGAGGTCGGGGTCAGCCCACCGTGATGGTGCCGTCGGCGGCGCGCACGCACGCCACCGCGCGGGTGGTCGCGGCCGCGGCGCCGGTGAGGCAGCGGCCCAGCACCGCGTGCCCGGCGGCGTTGGGGTGCCACGACTCCTGGCAGGTCTGGAAGTACGTCACGCAGGTGTTGGCGATCCGCTGCACGGCGATCTTGTCGCGGCCGGAGAGGCTGGTGACGAACGTGCCGCTCGGGCCGTCCTGGAGCCGGATCGGGGTGGCCAGCGCGTTCGCCGGGCTGTCGCCCTGCTCGCAGAGCCGCGCGCCGTCGAAGGCCCGCTGCACGTTGAGGTAGACCAGGTCGGCGCCCGGGAACTCGGCCGACAGCGCGGCGTGCGAGCCCTGCACCACGGTGCCCAGGCGGCTGGAGAACACGTGACCCGGGGCGAGGCTGGCGCGGTGGACCGGGCAGCCCGCCGCGTACCGCTCGGCGCCGAGGTCGCGGAACTTGTCGCGGGTGTCGTCGCGCCCGTCCTCCTCGTGGTACTGGGGCAGCAGGTCGAGCGGCAGCGGGTTGGTGTAGTCCTGGAAGACCACGCGGTGCCGCCCGTCGGCGTCGACCTGGGCCAGGGTGGTCAGCAGCTGCCGCAGGGCCGCGGTCGTCTCGGTGGTCGCCGCCGCGATCTCCTCCTCGGTGGCCAGGTCGGACACCGCGCACGGCTGCTGCGGCACGTCGCCGGCCCAGAACTCCCACCAGCCGGTCCAGGCGTCGGCGATGAACCGGTTCGCGCACAGCGAGGCCACGTCGCCGAAGGTGAACGAGCTGTTGTTCGAACCCAGGCCGACCAGCACCAGGTCGATGTCGTGGGTGCCCGCGACGGCGCGGAGCTGGTCGAGCTGCGAGGCGACGGTGCGGCCCTTGGCGCGGGCGCCGGAGGCGTTCGCGACGTCGTGCGGCTGGCCGCCGGAGCAGGCGAGGTTGAACCGGGCCTGGACGCCCGGCAGGTCGGCCTTGAGCAGGGACGCGTTGGCCGACCGGTGGCAGAAGAAGGCGTTGGCGTTCGGCGCCGACCAGCCGGGGAAGCCCTGCGCGACGCCGTTGACGTCGGTCACCGGGAGGTAGTTCCCCGCCCCCTCGCCGCTGACGAAGCTGTCGCCGATCGCGACGGCGGCGGTGGGCAGCACGGCGGTCGGCAGCACGGCGGAGGCCGCGTCCGGGGCCCCCGGGTCGGGGGCGGCGCCGGCGACCGCCGTGGCGGACCAGCCGAGCGCCGCGGCGAGCACGGCGACCAGCACCGGACGTCGAAGCAGGGACATCACGACCTCCTCGTTGACAGTCGGACTGACGTGAAATGTCTTCAAATCCGTCGCCCGGGTCAAGACCGAAGGGAATTTCCGGGATGCCGTTGACGGCGGCCCGGCCGGGAGGCGGCCCGGCCGGGTACCGCCCGACCGGGAGCCGCTAGAACACGACGTCGGCCTTCGTGATCTCCTCGCTGCCCTTCGGCAGGACCCGCACCCAGGTCCGGATGAACGAACGAGGTTTCCCCTGGTTGGCGGCTGCGACGGCCTGCACGGCAGCCAGCTCCTCCACGCTGTTGGCCCGCCGGCGCCCCGACAGGCCGATGGGCGTCTCCTCGATCTGGTCGGAGCCGGCCAGGCGGCCGTCGTAGGCGTTCGCGACGGAGTACTGACCGTTGACGCGCCAGTCGGTCCGCTCCCGCTCGGCCGCGTCCTCACCGAGCCGCTGCGCGCCGTCCGCGCCCCGGTACAGCTCCCGCCAGGCGGTGTGGGCCGTCCGGACGTCGAGGTCCTGGGCCTTCAGACCCCGGTCCGCCAACCACCCGCGCAGGTGCGGCCCCGGCCCCTCGGCCATGGTCCCGAGCAGCTCGATCCCGAAGACGTACACGCCCAGCTGGTGGTCGTACCAGTAGAAGGCGCCCTCCGGCGCGGCGTCCAGGCCCTGGTGCGCCCGCAGCGCGTCGGCCGCGCCGTACTCGACCCGCTTGGCCGCGACCGGCGTCGCGTGCCAGACCAGGTCGTCCACCCAGGAGAGGTAGATGTGCTCGCCGTGGCTGATGCCGCCCCGCACCGGGGCGGTCGCCTCGGGCCCGGCCTTGAGCACCGCGCGCGCGTGGTCCAGCGCGGCCAGGTGCGCCGGCGGGAGCAGCTTCTCCTGCCACTCGCGCCTCTTCGCGCTCGGCTCGTCGACGTCGGCGAACCACTCCGTCGCCTCCACCGGGTCCTGGTTGTCGAAGATGAGGTTGACGAAGACGTTGTTCCCGGCGCTGTCCTTGTGGAACGACGGGACCGCCTTGTACTCGGACCGGTCCGGGTAGTAGTTCACGTCCACGGCGATGACGTGGTCGCCGTCCGCGAACCAGCTCTGCCGCCTGAGGTAGGGCCACTGGCCGTTGTGGTCCATGAACATCTCCAGGAAGGCGATGGCGCCGGCCACCAGCTCGATCAGCCGATCGCCCTCCAGGTCGGTCACCACCGCCCTGGACCTGGGCTGGTAGTAGATCGTGCAGAGGTTGACGTACCTCGGCCCGTCGGGCCCCGGGGCGAAGTCGCCGAACTCCTGCTTCAGGGCCCCGGCGAGCTTCTGCCACCCGGCCGCGTTCCCCAACAGGGAGGCCACCGTCCCCGTTTGCATCAACAACGGCACCAACGAGTCGTCGACGGACGGGGTCAGAGGGCCTTCGGTCACGGGAACCTCCACCAGGGCAGCCGGGGAACGGGAAGATCGACGACCGGTACGATCGCTAGATAAAACGTTAGCATCCCGGGTGCCGCCCGCCGGTGGGCGAAGTGCGGTCCGGGGCGCCCGGCCGGCCGGGGTGGACAGCACCCGGTCGCCGGGGTGGACGGCGCGGCCGAGGTGGACAGCGCGATCAGGGGGCCGAGGTGGACAGCGCGGCCGAGGTGCCGGCGCGCAACGGCGGCGCGCACGTAGGCTGGGTCGCGCCCTGGTTCCCCGGTGGCGCTCCGGTGACGCGGGAAGAGGTCGGGCGGGTGCGGGCAGCGGGGAGGACGAGCCGGTTCGGGCTCCTGCTCACGGCGCTGCTGGTGCTGCTCGGGATCTCCGCCGGCGTGGCGCCGGGCGCCTCCGGCGGTCACTTGGGCCACCCACCGGTCCAGGTGACCGGCTGGTCGGCCTCGTCCGAGCCGTCGATGCACGACGACCGCCACGACTGGCTCCGGCTGTCGGTCCCGGCGCGGTACGCGCAGGCCGCGTCGCACCCGGACACCTGGTGGGTGCTCTGCGGGCGCGTGACCGGCCGCTGCGCCCTGCGGGGCCGACCACCCCTCGACGAGCCCCACCGCACCGGTACGGCGACGGCCGAGCCGTCACCGCGGGCGAGCCGCGCGCCCCCCGCCCTCGCGAACCGGGTGAACCGGACCTGACGCGTCCTCGACGCGCCCGCCGCACCCGCCCCGCACCGGGGCGACGGCGGCGCCGTCGGTTTCCCGTGCCCGCCGCCGTGCCGGTCGGTCGACCACCGTCACCGCGACCCCGCCGGCGTCGACCGCCGACGGGGTGACCGGCGCGGCCGCGGGCGTTCCCCGAAGGGGTCGATCCATGTCCGTTGTCCTGTTCGTGCTGCTGGTCGCCGTGATCCTCGCCGCGGCCGGCCTGATGGTGGTGATGTTCCTCCGGGACAAGCCGCTCTACGGCGTGGTGGGCCTCGGCCTGCTCGCCGGTCCCGGCAGCCTGCTCGCCGTCCTGCACCTGTCCCTGGCGTAGCCGCGGCGGCCGCGCTCGGCCGGTCCCCCCGGTCGAGCGCGGTCCGCCTCCGGCTAGCGCTCCGAGGTCGCGCGGCGCACGACGCCCTCGATGAGGTCCGCCGAGGTGCCCGGGGCGTCGTGCGCCGCGTACTCGGCGGCCATCGCCGCGGCCCGGTCGCGGAAGGACGGCACGTCGAGCACGCGCCGCACGGCGTCCCGGATCGCCTCGGGCTTCGGCCTGCCGGTGCGCAGGTCGATCCCGACGCCCGCCCGCGCGACCCGGGCGGCGACCTCGGGCTTGTCCTCCGTGGCGCCCCCGACCACCAGGGGCACGCCGTGCGCCAGCGCGTTCTGCACACCGCCGAAGCCGCCGTTGGTGACCATCACCGACAGCCGCGGCAGCAACCGGTCGTAGGGCAGGAACGACGCCAGGCGCGCGTTGGCCGGCACGTGCGCGGGCCGGTGCGCGCCGGTGCTGGCCACCACCAGCACGTCCTCGTCGGCCAGGGCGCGCAGCGCGGGCAGCACCAGGTCCTCCAGGTCGCCGTCGGCCACGGTGCCCTGGGTGACGTGCACGACGGGCCGGTCCGCGGTCTCCACGTCGCCCCACCACCCCGGCAGGTCGCCGGACGACGCGGGCGGCAGCAGCGCGCCGACGAACCGCACCCGCGCCGGCAGGTCGGGGCGCGGGTGCTCCAGCGACGCCAGGCCGTTCTGGAGGTGCAGGTGCCGCGAGACGCCGCTGAGCCCCCTGACCGGCGGCAGCCCCAGCTCCCGCTGGACCGCCACCGCGCGGGCGTGCACCTCGCGCAGCACCACCCGGTCGAACAGCGCCTGCAACGCCCGGTTTCGCAGCCTCGCCAGGGGTCCCGTGCCCGGTTGCAGGCCCGGCCCGAACGGCGCGGTGTGCGGGCCGGCCAGCATCAGCGGGGTCACCCCGACGCTGACGTTCGGCACCCCGGCCAGCGCGCCGAACGCCCCGCCGCCGCCGAAGCCGACGTCGTGCACCACCACGTCGGCGGCCCGCTCGCCGTGCGCCCGGCGCAGGGCGGCCACCTGGGCGGGGACCGGGTCGATGAAGACCGACACCATGTCGAACCGCAGCTTCGCCAAGCCCGTCACCCGCGCCCGCTCGGGGAACAGCTCGTCCACCGTGCCCCGGCTGAGGTCGATGGCCTCGTCGAGCGCCACGAACTCGGCCCCGGCCGCCTCCACCTGGCCCGCGAACCGCCGTCCCGCGCACCACCTCACCCGGTGCCCGCGTTCGGTGAGCGCGCGGGCGATCGGCAGCAGCGGCGTGGTGTGACCGGGGAACGGCACACTCGCGAACAGCACGTCGAGCACGGAGGTCATGCCCAGCACCCTAATGAGGCCGACCCGACCGGTGATCGCCCCGACGACGACCGGGGTCCGGTGCTACGACCCGGGCGGCCGGCGGGACCGGCGCCACTCGCTCGGGGAGCAGCCGAAGGCCGCGCGGAACCGGCGGGTGAAGTGGGTCGGGTCGGTGAAGCCCCAGCGGCGGGCGACGGCGGTGATCGGGGTCGCGTCCAGGGCCAGGTCGGCGCGGGCGCCCTCCAGCCGTTCCGCGATGATCCACTGCTCCAGGCTGAAGCCCGCCCGCCGGCACAGGTGGTAGAGCAGCCGCACGGACACGTTGAGCGCGGCGGCGATCTTCTCCGGGCCCAGGTCCGGGTCGGTCAGGTGCCGGCGGACGTAGGTGCGGACCTGGGTGAGCCGGGTGTCCTCGACCGCGTCGAGGTCGTCGTGGGCCGCCGACACCAGCAGCGCCCTCACCAGGTCGAGGGTCGCGGCGCCGAGCGGGCGCGCCCCGGCGGAGGCGGTCAGCTCGCGGGCGTTGCGGCCCAGGTGCGCGACGTGGTCCGCCACCAGCCGGTAGAGCGGGCTGCCGCGCAGCGAGCCGGCCGCCCGGCGGATCGTGTCCACGGGCACGTCCAGCACGTCCAGGGGCACCTGCACGCAGCCCGCCGCCCCCTCGCCGGACCACCCGAACTCGTAGGCGGAGGACAGGTCCACCAGGTGCATCTCCCCCGCCGGGACCAGTTGGCGCTCGCCCCACTGCTCCAGGCGCCCCACGCCCCGCCGCTGCACGGAGACCGCGACGACCGGGACGTGGTCCTGCCGGGTCTGCCGCTCGGTGCGCAGCAGGCTCATCCCGGACGACCTGCTGCCGAAGATCTCCACGTCGCCCAGCTGCCGCAGCTCGACGCGGAAGCGGACCGGGCGGTCGGGGTGCTCGTGGATCAGGTGGCAGGGGGCGCTGGCCTCCTGGAAAACGGTGTGGACCGCTTCGACGCGGTCCTCCGGCGCCAGGTCGTCGGTGTCGAACAGCACCGGCCCCAGTCTAGTGGCGGCCCCGGCGGGTGGTCCCGCGCCCGCGGTGCCCGTCCTCCGGGTCCGCACCCGGGTCCGGTGCTCCCCGGCCGCACTCCGGTCCGGCACCCCCGGGCCGCACCCCCGGGCCGGCACCCCGGTCCAGCACCCTGCCGCACCCCGTGCGGGCACAGCCGAACACCGTGCACGCACAGCACTCCCCCCGCGCGCCGGCGGCCAGAATTCTTCTCGGGGACCGGGTGGGAGGGGCGCGTCAGGATGACAGGAACCGCAGCACGACGTCGTTCCACTGCTGGGGATGGGTGATCGGCGCGCCGTGCGGGGCACCGGGGATGACCGCGGTCGGCGCGCGCCCGCGTCGCGGCGCGGTGAACGCGTCGCACTCGCCGTGCACGACCAGCACCGGCACGTCCACGTCGGCCAGCTCGGCCTCGGGGTCCGCACCGGCCCACGCGGCGATCACGTCCGCCGTGGCCTTGGCCGAGGCGGAGGCCGCGAGGTGCAGCAGGTGCAGCCGGGTGGCCTCGTCCAGCGCGGTCTCGCCGTCCACGGAGAAGAACCGGCCCAGCACGTCGTCCAGCATGGCGATCCGGTGCCACTCGGCCGCGCCCAGCAGGTCGCGCACCAGCCCGTCGTCCACCGCGAGCGGACCGGCGAGCACCAGCCGGGACACCCGGTCGGCGCCGAAGCGCACCACGCAGCGGGCCACGTCGCCCGCACCCGAGGAGAACCCGACCAGCGCCGCGTCCCGGAGGTCCAGGTGCGCCAGCAGGCGGTGCAGGTCGGTGGCCAGCGTGTCCTGGTCGTACCCGGCCCAGGCCCGGGTGGAGCGGCCGAAGCCGCGCCGGTCGTAGCCGACCACCCGGTGGCCCGCCGCGACGAACGCGGCCACCTGGGACTCCCAGGACTGGGTGGTCAGCGGCCAGCCCGCCACGAGCACGACCGGCGGGCCGGAGCCGAAGTCCTCGTAGTAGAGGCTCACCTCGGCGCCGTTCTCCGTTCCGACCGCGAGTCGTGGCACCGGCCCAGCCTGCCCGGCGGCGCGGGCGGCGCCATCGGTCAGATGACTGCACCGGGCGGGTCGCGGTGATCGGGCGCGCGGCGGAGCTGGCGCGGCTGCGCCGGACGGTCGACCGCGATCCCGGGGTGCCGCCCAACCTGGTGCTGCACGGCGATCCGGGCGTCGGCAAGACGGTCCTGCTCGACGCGGGCGTGGAGTACGCCCGCGGGCGGGGCATCCGGGTGTTCGGCGGCACCGGCTACGAGAGCGAGGCGCAGCTCGCGTTCGCCGGGCTGCACCAGCTGTTCGCGCCCGTGCTCGGCCACCTCGACCGGGTGGACCCGTTCCACCGGCAGGTGCTGCGCCGGGTGCTCGGCTTCGAACCGGGACCGGTGCCCGACCGGCTCGCCGTCTCGGTGGCCTCGCTCGCGGTGCTGGCCGAGGTCGCCCGGGAGGGTCCGGTGCTCATCGCGGTCGAGGACGCGCACTGGGTGGACCACCCGACGCGCGAGGTGATGATGTTCCTGCTGCTGCGCCTGGCGCCGCACGACATCCGGGCGCTGTTCGCGCGCCGCCCGCTGCTCAGCAGCGAGCGGGTCACCCCGGGCATCGCCGTGCTGGAGGTCGGGCCGCTGCCGGAGCGGGACGCGGGCGCGCTGCTGGACGAGCTGCACCCCGGCCTGCCCGGCGCCGCCCGCGACCGGGTGCTGTCGGCGGCGGCGGGCAACCCGCTGGCGCTGGCCGAGCTGCCGCACGCGGTGGGCACGGACGCGCTCGACCTGCTGCCCCCCGGGGCGTCCCTGCGCACCCGCCTGGAGTCGACGTACGCGACGCGCGTCGTGGGGTTGCCGACGGCCGTGCGCACCGCGCTCCTCCAGACCGCGCTGGACGGCGACCGGCTGGAGAACGAGGCCCCGCTCCCCACCGCCCTGACCCCGCTGGAGCTGGTCGAGGTGGAGCGCTCGGGCCTGGTGACCCGCGACTCGACGCCGTCCGGACTGCGCTTCCGCCACCCGCTGGTGCGGTCGGCCATCGTGAACACCGCCGCGCCGGACGAGGTGCGCGCGGCCCACGCCGAGCTGGCCGAGCTGTACCGGGACGTGCCGGAACGCCGGGTGTGGCACCTGGCCGCGGCGTCCGCCGGCCCGGACGAGGAGGTGGCGGCCGAGATCGAGCGGGCCGCGCTGAGCGCGAGCCTGCGCGGCGGCAGCGGCCTGGCCGTCAGCGCGTTGCAGCGGGCCGCGGCGGTCAGCCCCACCGCGCCCGCCGCCGCCGGGCGGCTGCACCGGGCCGCCGAGCTGGCGGAGGAGTCGGGGCAGCTCGAACTGGCGCAGCGGCTGCTGGACGAGGCGCGGCGGCACCTGGACGACCCGACCCGCAGCGCCGCCACCCGCGCCCGCATCGCGCTGCTGCGCGACGGCGACTTCAGCGGGGCCCGCCGGCTGCTCGGCGACGCGGTGGACGACCGCGCGGTGCTCATCCGCCTGGCCGTCGCCACCTACACCGGCGACGCGCTCACCGGGGACCTGGCCGGGGCGAGCCCGCACACGAAGCTGCTGCACGGCGTGTTCACCGGCACGGCGGGCGCGGAGGAGCTGCGGGAGGCGATCGAGGCGCTGCCCGCCGACACCGCGCCCGGCCGCGTCACCGAGCTGTGCCGCGCCGCCGCGTGGCTGGACGTCCTGCACGAGCACCGGGAGCACGTGCGCGGCCTGGTCCGGCGCGAGGTCGGCCAGGGCGCGGTGACGCACGCCGCGACCGGGTACTGGTTCGCCGCGCACGACCACCTCCTGGCCGGGGAGTGGGAGCGGGCCGAGCAGGAGGCGAGCGCGGGCCTGGACCTGTGCGTGCGCCACGACCTCGCGCTGCCCGCGCAGGACCTGCGGTGCCTGCTGGGGTGGCTGGCGGCGGCCCGCGGCGACACCGACTCCGCCCGCGAGTACAGCCGCGTGGTGGAGCAGTGGGCGGAGCCGCGCGGCAGCGCCGCGCACCTGGCGCTGTCCGCGCGGAACCTGGCCCTGGCCGCGCTGGGCGAGGGCGACCACGAGGCCGCCCACGCGCACAGCTCGCGCGACCCGGGCACCCCGTGGACGCTGCTGGACGCCGTGGAGGCGGCGGTGCGCGCCGGGCGGCGGGAGGAGGCGAGGGAGCGGGTGGCCGCGGCGGACCTGGCCGGCGTCGCCGACCGCACGCCGCGGCTGCGGCTGCACGTGTTCGCGGCCCGCGCGCTGGTCGCCGACGCGGACGACGACGCGGTGGCCGGCCTGCGCGCCGCGCTGGCGCTGCCGCGCGTGGAGCGCTGGCCGTTCGAGCACGCCCGGGTCAGGCTGGCGCTCGGCGAGCTGCACCGCAGGCGGCACCGCCCCGGCGACGCCCGGCCGGAGCTGCGCCGCGCCGCCGAGGTCTTCCGCCGCGTCGGCGCGACGGCCTGGCTGCGCCGGGCCGAGCAGGAGCTGAGGGCGACCGGGGTGGCCGTGGCCGCGAACCCGTCGACGGCCGAGTTGACCGCGCAGCAGCTGGAGGTGGCGCACCTGGCCGCCTCAGGCCTGAGCAACAAGGAGATCGGCGCGCGCCTGTTCCTGTCGCCGCGCACGGTCAGCGCGCACCTCTACCGGATCTTCCCGAAGCTGGGCATCACGTCCCGCTCGGCGTTGCGGGACGCGCTGGCGGCGCTCGACCGGTGACCGCCTGGCGGTGCCGGCGGCGGTGCGGTCGGCTGACCGACGTCACCGGTCGTCACCGGCGCCGGGAGCGGGCCGCGGCCCGCTCCCCCGCCGCGTCACAGCTCGACCGGACGGCCCGGCGGGAGCCACCGCAGCGCCGACCCGACGGCCGCGGGCGCCCGCTCGAACGCCCGCTCGACGGCCTCCCGCCGTTCGCGGAAGTGGCTCCAGCCCTCGTGGTGCACCGGGACGACGACCCTCGGGCGGAGCAGGCCGCACAGCTCCACCGCCTCCCGCCCCGTCATCGTGTAGCGGACCGGACCGGTGAGGCCGAACCGGACCGCGCCGAGGTGGAGCAGCGCCACGTCCACCCGCGCCCCCTCGGCGAACCGGCTCAGGGCGCGGTGCGGCACGGTGTCCCCGGAGATCCACAGCGCCACCCGGTCCGCGCCCGCGCGGCGCAGGGCGAACCCGACCACCTCGCCGGCGACCGGGCGGCTCAGCGGCGGCCCGTGCCGGGCCGGGGTGGCGGTGACCTCCCATCCGTTGGGCAGGGCGGCGGTCGCGCCCGGCGCGAGCCCGACGGCGTTGCCGCCGAGCCTGCGCGCGCCCGGGACCGTGGTGAGGACGACCCCGGCGGACGGGAGCAGGGCGCGGCCCTCGTCGTCGAGGTTGTCCGCGTGGTGGTCGTGGCTGAGCAGCACCGCGTCCAGCGCGGGCAGGTCGGCCGGCGCGACGGCCGGGCCGGCGGTCTTCCGCGACCCGGTCCCCCAGCCGAAGGCGTACCTCCGGCCGGGGGCGTCGAACGTCGGGTCGGTGAGCACGCGCAGCCCGTCGAACTCGACCAGGGCGGTCGGGCCGCCGACGTGCGTGACCCGGGGTCCGTCAGCGGGCATGGGCGACGGCCCAGGCCAGCACCTCGTCGGCGATCCGCTCCCAGCCCTCCTGGGCGGGCAGCAGGTGCGCGTAGCCGGGGTACTCGCGGACCTCGGTCACCGTGTCGGACCGGTAGTGCTTGGCGTTGGACTTCTGCACGCTCGGCGGCATCAGGTGGTCCTCGCCGCCGGAGACGAACAGCAGCGGCGCGCGCTTGTCGTTGCGGTAGTCCACCCACACGTCCTGGTGGCCCGGCTGGATGTTGGCCAGCAGGCTGCCCCACAGGATGTTCGCCGAGGCCGGGACGTGGTAGCGCTCGTAGAGCGCGCGGGACTCCTCCTCGGTGAACGTGTTGGTGAAGGCGTAGTGCCACTGCTCGTGGGTGAAGCCGATGGCCTTGTGCCGGTTCGCGGGGTTGCGCAGGATCGGGAACGTCGACTTCAGCTGCGACGGCGGGGCCACCACGACGCCCTCGGTGGGCGCGGAGTTGATCGCCACGCCCGCCGCGCCGTAGCCGTGGTCCAGCAGGACCTGGGTGAACGCGCCGCCCGCCGAGTGGCCGATGATGATCGGCGGCGTGGACAGCTCGTCGATGACCGACTCCAGGTGGGAGATGATCCGCGGCACGGTGACGGCCGCGATCGGCGACGGGTCGGCGTTGAGCGCCTCCACCTCCACCTCGAAGCCCGGGTAGTAGGGCGTGAGCACGCGGTAGCCCTGCTTCTCGTAGTGCGTCCTCCAGTGCTCCCAGCTGCGGGCGGTCACCCAGAAGCCGTGGACCAGGACGATCGTGTCGGGTGTCATCGGTTGCCCCCGTGGGAGTCGAGGAGGGCCGGCAGGTCGCTGCCGGGCCGTTCGCGGTGGGTGTCGGTGGTGCGCTCGCGGGTGTCGCGGTGCCCGGTCGGCGGTGGCGGGCGGCGGTGGCTTCGTGCCACCCGCTCACCGTAGGAACCCGGGGGGCGCCCCTGCTTCGGTCGAATGACTGCACCTCGTCCCACCCGGCGCGCCCGCCCCTACCGTCATCCGACCGCGACGGGCCGCCGACTACGGGAACCTGAACCGGTCCGGGGCCCCCACCTGCGGAAGTGGCGGTCGGGGCCTGTCGGCGCGCTCCGGAGTTCCCCTACGGTCGCACCGCTCCGGCCGGCCCCCTCCGGCCGGACTCCGGGAGGACACCGTGAAAACCCTGCTCCGCGTCCTGTTACCGGTGGTCGCCGTCGTCGCGGCGGCGACCGTCGCCCTGGCCGCGCCCGTCGCGCCGACCACGCCCTACCCGCAGGTGCCGGCCAACGCCAACGCCTGCCTCGTGGAGAAGCTGGAGGTCGACAAGCAGCAGCTGCTGCACGACCAGGCCAAGCGCCACTACGACCGGATCAAGGCCCTCTTCGACCGCAACGCCGCCAGCGCCAGCGACCTGCGCGCCGCCGAACGGGCGCTGCACCAGGCCGCCATCGCGCTGAACAACGCCCGGTACGCCGAGGCCGCGTGCCGCAACAGGCTGGGCAACGACCCCAGGAAGGAGTGCGTGGCCCTGTCGCTGGAGCTCAACCGGCTGCTCGACGAGCTGGCCCTGCGCCGGGAGCTGGAGCGGCTGGCGAAGGCGCACTACGACGCGGTGCTGGCCCTGGCCGGCAGCGGCGCCGTGTCGGGCGAGGAGGTGGACCGCGCCAGGACCGCCTGGGAGGTCGCGAAGCTGGAGCGGCAGCAGCTGGAGCAGCGCGTCACCGACGTGAAGAAGCAGCTCGCCGACAACCCGGCGTGCAAGGACTACCCGTCGATCCGCCCGACCCCCACGACCACGCCGACCACGCCCACCTCGACGACCACCACGCCCACCACCACGACGCCGGTGCCCACCACGACGTCGCCGAGCACCGTGCCGACCACCCCCACGAGCACCACGGCGCCCGTCGGTACCACCGCGCACCCCGCGCCGGTCGTCCCGGTCGGCTGAGCCACCGGCACGCCCCGGCCTCCGCGGCGCACGGCGGTGCGCCGCGGAGGCCGTCCCCCCGGTCGAGCGGCTACCGGAAGGTCAGGCGGTACTGCACGCCGCCGCGGTCGACGCCCTGCTCGTCGGTCTGGACCACGTTGACCGGCTTGCCGCCGGCCTCCTGGGTGCCGTTGAAGGTCAGCCCGATGGGCAGTCGCTCACCGGCCCTGAGCAGCAGTCCGGTGAACCGGGCGAGTTTGGGGTCCACCACCTGGAACCGGGTCGTCCCCACCTGCCGGACGCCGACGGCCTGCCCACCACCCGCGCGCCAGCGCTCGGTGAGGGTCGCGCCGAGGTCCACCACGATGCTGCCGGGACCGACGAACGGCTCGGCTGCGGGCGTGATGGCCAGACCCGCCCGCACGTCGCGCGTGACCGCGTTGCCGATCATGAAGTCGGCCGGCACGGGGACGTTCGCCGTGCTGCTGGCCGTCACCGCGTTGTGCCACGCGATGTTGTTGTTCTTGCGCGTGTTGTCCTCGGTGTCGGTCCCCTCGAGGTAGGTCATCGGGTCCCAGCCGGACTCCCACCGGGCCAGCAGGCAGTAGTGCCGCCACTCGTTCGGCACGGTCCACGGGATCATGACCGTGGTCGTGCTCGCCGAGACGGTCGTGGTGACCGCCCCGAACTGCTGCCAGCCGGAGGGCCACGAGACGTTGCCACCCGCCTTGGTGTGGTAGAGGCGGAGGGTGCCGGGAATCGCGGCCGTCCCGTTCTTGCGCATGGTGACGAAGACGTAGTAAGTGTTCGTCGGTGTGATCGCCACGTCCGCCGAGCACAGCGAGGTGCCGGCGCAGATGACGATGTCCGGGCTCATCCAGATGTTGCCGACACCCGGCTCGGTGCCGTCGTCGCCGGGGTTGTCGCGCATGTAGACGCCGTTGGGCGCGGGCAGTGCCTGCGCCCCGGGCGGGCCGGTCAGGAACGCGGCCGCGAGGGTCGCGACGAGCAGGGCGAACAGCGCGCCCCGTCGTCTGGACGACGTGCTGTGCATGGGTCCTCACCTTCAGGTCGGGGCAATGGCCGGGCGATGGTGCGGCGCGGCTGTTGCAAATCGGTTGTGCGTCGTCCCGGCCCCTCACGACGGCGAGCAGGACGCCCGCCGTCCGGACGACGTGCTGTGGTGCGCGTGGTCCTCACCTCCGGGTCGGGCGGTGACCGGGTGCGGCGCGCCTGTTGCCCACCGGTTGCACGCCTTCGGGACCTTGGGCTGGTCAGACGTTTCGCGGAGCCGACACGACTGATTACGCTCGGTTGACCTTGTGGTGAGGAAGGGGTCGACGTGGTCGAGCTGGGGTTGCTCGGCCGCGTGCGCGCTATCGGCCCGGCGGGGCCGGCGACGCTGCGGGGCGCGCGGCAGCGGGCGGTGCTGGGGCTGCTGGCCCTGCACGCCGGGCAGGTGCTGCCGGTGGGGCGGCTGGTCGACGCGGTCTGGGGCGAGGACCCGCCGCGCACCGCCGTGCGGACGCTGCACAGCCACGTGGCGCGCCTGCGGCAGGCGCTGGACGCGTGCGGTCTCGGCCCGGTCCTGCGCACCAGCAACCCCGGCTACGCGCTGGACGTGCCGCCGGAGCTGGTGGACGCGCTGCGGTTCGAGCAGCAGGTCCGGGCGGCGGCGCGGGCCGCGGAGCTGGGCGCGGCGACCGAGGCGCTGGCGGGGTTCCGGGCGGCGGCGGAGCTGTGGCGGGGCGAGCCGTTCGCCGACGCGCCGCTGTCGGGCTGGGGCGTGCGCGAGGTGGAGCGGCTGCACGAGCTGCGCCTGTCCGCGCTGGAGGGCCGGTGGGACGCCGAGCTGCGGCTGGGCAACCACGCCGGGGCCGCCGAGCAGCTGCCGCGGCTGCTGGCCGAGCACCCGGCGCGGGAGGGGCTGGTCGAGCTGCACGTGCTGGCGCTGTACCGCGGTGGCAGGCACACCGAGGCCCTGGCCGCGCTGCACCGGGCCCGCAGGCGGATCGCCGAGGAGCTGGGCGCCGAACCCGGACCGCGGCTGCTGGCCCTGCACAGCGCGGTCGTGCGCCGCGACCCGGCGCTGAGCGGCGCGCCGGCGGCCGGGGCCGGACCCGCGCAGCTCCCGGCCCGCGCGGGCTACTTCACCGGTCGCGACGACGAGCTGGCCGAGCTGGACCGGGTGCTCGACGAGCCGGACGACGACCAGCCCGTGGTGGTCGTGTCGGGCGCGGCGGGCGTGGGCAAGACGGCGCTGGCGGTGGAGTGGGCGCACCGGGTCGCGCACCGGTTCCCCGACGGCCAGGTGTTCCTCGACCTGCGCGGCCACGACGCGCGGCGCGCGGCGACCGCCGCCGACGCCCTGGCGCACCTGCTGCGCAGCCTGGGCCTGCCCGAGGACCGGCTGCCCGGCGGGACCGCCGAGCGCGCCGCGCTGTACCGGTCCCTGCTGCGGGACAAGCGGTGCCTGGTCGTCGCGGACGACGCCGGGCCCGTCGAGCAGGTGCTGCCGCTGGTGCCGGGCGCGGGCGGCAGCCTCCTGCTGGTCACCGGCCGGCGGTCACCGGCCGCGCTGGCCGCGTACTGCGCGGTGCGGCCGCTGGCGCTGGACGTGCTGGCGCACCGGTCGTCGGTGGCGCTGCTGGCCAGGGTGCTCGGCGCGCGGCGGGTGGAGCGGGAGCGCGGGCCGACCGCGCGCCTGGCCCGGCTGTGCGGCGGGATGCCGCTGGCGCTGCGGATCGCCGCCGCGCGGCTGACCGGCGAGCCCGCCGCGCCGATCGCCGGGCTGGCGGCGGAGCTGGCCGGCGCCGACCGGCTCGGCGCGCTGGCCGTCGACGGCGACACCCGCACCGTGCGCACCGTGCTGACCAGCGCCTACCTGCCGCTGGAGCTGTCCCAGACGCGGATGTTCCGGCTGCTGGGGCTCGCGCCGGGCACCACGTTCACCGCCTCGCTGGGCGCGGCCCTGTGCGACGTGCCCCTGGAGGTGGGGCGGGCGGCGGCGCGCGAGCTGCGCGCGGCGCACCTGATCACGGCGGTGGGCCCGGACCGCTACCGGTTCCACGACCTGATCCGCGAGTTCGCCCGGCAGCGCGCCCGCGAGGACGAGACCGAGGCGGCCACCACCGAGGTCGGCCACCGGCTGGTGGACTGGTACCTGCTGGTGGCCGACCGCGCCAACCGGGTGCTGGACCCCCGGCGCGACCTGGTGACGCCGACCCCGCGCCACCCCGCACCGGACCTGCCGCCCCTGGCCGACCAGCAGGGGGCGCTGGCGCTGCTGGAGGCCGAGCGGCCCAACCTGGTGCCCGTGGCCCGCTTCGCCCGGGAGACCGGCCGACTGGCCGCCGCCTGGCAGTTCACCTACCTGCTGACCAGCTTCTACGACGCCACCGGGCACTGGCGGGAACGCGTGGAGCTGTGCCGGCAGGGCACCGCGGCGGCGGGCGAGCTGGGCGACCCGCTGGCCGAGGCCGAGATGCTGCGGGCGCTGGGCGTGGCGCACTACATGACGCGGCGGCTGCACGAGGCGCTGGACACGCACGTCCTGGCGCTCCAGGCGGCCCGCGCCGCGGGCGACCTCGACGGCGAGGGGCACGTCTACAACAACCTCGCCAACACCTACGCCGAGCTGCGCCGCTTCGACGAGGCGGTCGCGGCCCACCGGCTGGCGGTGGCCCGGTGCCGGTCGGCGGGCAACCACCTGGGGCTCGCGCTGTCGCAGCGCAACCTCGGCAACACCCTGGTCCGCACCGGCCGGGCCGGGGAGGCGCTGGAACCGCTGCTCGACGCCCTGGCCCGGTTCCGACGGCTGGACGCGCCCCGGCTGGAGGCCGCCACCCTGGACACCCTCGGGGAGGCGCGCATGGCGCTGGGTGACCACCGGCAGGCGCTGGCCACCCTCGCCGAGGCGCTGGAGCTGACCCGCCGCACCGGGTACGTGTGGATGGAGATGGAGACCCTGCTGCACACCGGCGCGGTGCACCTGCTGCGGGAGGACTTCGCCGCCGCCGCGGACCGGTTCGAGCTGGCGCTGGCGATCAGCCGGGAGCACCGCCACCCGCACGTGGAGGCGGTCGCGCTGGACCGGCTCGGCCAGGCGTGCCTGGGCCGGGGCGACCTGGACGCCGCGCGCGAGCACCTGGAGCGGGCCCTGGCGGTGCGCCGCACCGTGCCGGACGGCTACGAGCACGCCACCGTGCACCGCCACCTCGCCGAGCTGGAGGAGCGCTCGGGCGACGGGGCCGCCGCGGCCTCCCACCGGGCCCGCGCGGGCGAGCTGTACCGGCAGGAGAACGCGACGGCCGAGGCCGAGGCCGTGACGGGCCCGGTGGTCAGCTCTTGACCAGCGTCAGCACGGTGCGCATGTTGCCCGGCGTCCCGGACGAGGGCGAGAAGAACTCCACCGGGATGCGCACCTCCTGACCCGGTGGCGCGGTGATGGTGAACCGCACGACGGCCCGCCGGGAACCGGGCGGCACGGTGAGGACCAGGTCCTCGACCGGCACGTAGCCCAGCCCGGCGCCGCCGTTGTCGAGCGTGCGCACGCGCACGTGCCGGGTGTCGGCCACCGTGGCCGAGAAGTGCGCGCTCGCCGGGCAGGAGAGCCGCCAGCACACGCCCGTGCCCTCGGTGGACAGCGACCCGTCGCAGTTCTCGCCGGGCGGGCAGGCCGGCGAGTCGTCGTCGGTGATCCAGCCCGCCCCGCTGCGCCCGGTGATCAGCACCCCGGTGGGCAGGTCGAGCGACACCCAGAACACCTCGACCCGCTCCGGCGCGGCGTCACCCGCCACGGCGACGGTGACGTACCTGGTGGCGGTGTCGCCCTGCCAGGTCAGCACCCCCGACCCGGCGGCGTAGTCGGACCCGGCCCGCCCGGGGTCCCGGTCGGCCGACGCCCCGTCGACCGTGCGGTACCGCACCGAGCCGGTCGCCACGCACCCCGGCGCCACCGCCACCGACACGGGGAAGCGGAACAGGGTCGTCCCGCCCGTGCCCTCGGCCTGCGCCACGTCCCCGACCTCCACGGTCGCCGGCGCGCACGCGGCGCCCGTGCCGGCCGTGGCCCCGGCCGGCACGACGAGACCCGCCAGCACCACCGAGGCGAGGACCCACAACGTCGTCTTCCTCATGCACCACCCCAACGCTCATCACCCCGCGCTTCCCGGCGGAAGCTTCCCCGCGTCCGCTCCCGGGACTGACTACGGGGACCGGGTTGCAGATCGGTTGTGCGCCGGGGGCCGGTCGGCGGGGTCACCAGGTCACCGGCAGCGCCGTCAGGCCCCCGGTCAGGGTGTCCTCGCGCAGCCGCAGCCCCTCCGGCGGCACGGCCGGCCGCAGGGTCGGGAAGCGGGCGGGCAGGCGGGAGAACACCGCCTGCAGCTCGATGCGGGCCAGGGGCGCGCCGATGCAGTAGTGCAGGCCCTGGCCGAAGGACAGGTGGTGCGCGGCGCGGCGGGACACGTCCACCCGGTCGGGGTCGGGGAAGACCGCCGGGTCGTGGTTGGCCGCGCCGATGTCGAGCAGGACGAGGTCGCCCGCCCGGATCGCCACCCCGCAGACCTCCAGGTCGACCCGCGCGTAGCGCGGCACCCCTCCCCCGCTGCTCCCCGGGATGCGCATGATCTCGTCCACCGCGCCCGGCACCAGGCCGGGGTCCTCCGCCAGCGCCCGCCACTGGTCGGGCTCGGCCAGCAGCCCCAGCGCGCCCATCCCGATCTGCACGACGGTCGTCTCGTGCCCGGCGAACAGCAGGCCCATCGACAGCACCGCGGCTTCCTCGTCGCCGACGTCCGCGGACTCGCAGAGCCACGACAGCACGTCGTCGGCCGGTTCCACGCGCTTGCGGGCGACCAGCCGCCGGCCGTACTCGTACAGCCGGCCCAGTCCCTCGAACGAGCGGGCGGCGTCGCGGACGTCCCCCGCGGCGTCGCTCCAGGCCCGGAAGTCGTCGCGGTCGGCGTAGGGCACGCCGATCAGCTCGCAGATCACCAGGATCGGCAGGGGCAGCGCGAGCACCTGGTGCAGGTCGACCGGTGGGGTGAAGTCCGCCATCTCGTCGAGCAGCCGGTCCGCGAGGGCCTCGACGCGCGGTTGGAGCACGCGCATCCGGCGGGGCGTGAAGTGCGGTTGGAGCAGGCGCCGCATCCGGAGGTGGTCGGCGCGCTCGGTGTCGAAGTCGCCCATGGGCCCGCCGAACAGGGCCGACGCCCCGGCGCGGGCGGCGGTGGCGGGCTCGCGGTGGGCGCGGCCGAGGCGGTCGTCCGAGAGCAGGGCGCGGACCTCGGCGTAGTCGGTGACCAGCCAGCCCTCGTCGCCGACGACCGTGCGCACGCGGTGCACGGGGCCGCGGTGGATCAGCGCGCTCAGCGCGGGCGGGGTGCGCAGGGGGTGGTCCCGGTCGAAGGGCAACTGGACGGTCATGGTGACCCCCGTTGGTCGTGCCGCCGCATGTCGACACGGGCGACGGTATTGCGGTATCCCGCACCCAACAAGGTGGTGGTGGCGGAACGACCCGTCCGGGCGATCCCGGTGCCCGGGGTGGGGCAGGCCGGGGTTGCGGGGCGAGGGCTGCGGGCTACGGCCCGGCGCGCGGGGAGGCGGGCGGTGGGGCACGGGGAGCCGGGTGGCGGGGCACGGGAGCCGGGTGGTGGGGCTCGGCAGCGGGAGGCGTGGCCGAGGAGCGGCGTTGCCCCATCCCCCACCGATGTGCTGTGATCGGGTCACCGCCGCGCGGAAAGCGTTTTCCAAGAAAGGGTTCACCATGCGCGCAGCAGTTCTGGCGGCGGCCATCGCGTTGGGGGTGGCCGCACCCGCCCAGGCGGCCCCGATGGACTACTGGCAGTACGTCGCCACCTACCCGACCGCCCAGGCGTGCCACACCTACGCCCGAGAAGAGCAGCCGTGGGGCGTGGACTACTACGTCTGCGACCCGAAGAACAACGCCTGGGACCTCTACTGGGTGTTCCTCACCCGAACCTGAGAACTCCAGACCTCAGACCAGGTTGCCGAAGCGCTCCGAGGCGGCGGTCAGGGCGTCCACGCAGGCGCGGACCACGCCCCGCTCGTCGTCCTCGGACCTGGTCACCGCGTAGATGACGCGGTTGAGCGCCGGGCGGGTGGCCAGGACGCGCACGCCGTCCGGCACCGAGTCCCGACCCAGGCGCGGCACGACCGCCGCGCCCACGTTGCCCGCGACCAGGGCCAGCTGGGTGGGGTAGTTGCCGATCGCGCAGCTGATCCGCGCCCCCGCGCCGTGGTGGCGCAGCACGTGCGCGAGCCAGTCGAGGCAGCCGGAGCCCGCGCTCCAGCCGATCCACGGGATGTCGTCGACCTCGGCCAGGTCCACGACCTTGCGGTGCGCCAGCCGGTGGGACGCGGGCAGCGCCAGGTCGGCCACGTCGTGCAGCAGGGTCGTGCGGGAGGTGGTGGGCGGCACGACCGCCGGCCGGTGCTCCCAGCTGTCCAGCACCGCCACGTCGAGCCCGCCGGCCACGATGCGCGGCAGGGTCTCCTCCGCCTCGCCCTCCTCCAGGGCGACCTCCAGGCCCTGGTGCCGGTCGCGCAGCAGCGCCAGCGCCGGCGGCAGCAGCGCGTGCAGCGTGGTGGGGATGGCGCCGACGCGCACCGTGCCGGTGACGTCCTCGCGCAGCAGCTCCAGGTCCACCCTGGCCTGCTCGACCTGGGCCAGGATGCGTTCGGCGTGCCGGGCCAGCACGTGCCCGGCGGTGGTGAGGCGGACGCCGCGCCCCCGTGGCTCCAGCAGCCGCTGCCCGGCCTCCCGCTCCAGCTTCCCGAGCTGCTGGGACACCCCGGACGGGGTCAGGTGCAGCGCGGTGGCCGCCGCGGCCACCGTCCCGTGCGTCGCCAGGGCGTGCAGGGCGCGCATCCTCTCCAGGCTGAACACGGAAGAGATGCTACCGGGTTCCGTGCAGGAACATTCGCTGGTGCTTGACGGTCCGGCGGTCGAGGCTGAGGGGTGTGACCACCACCGGACCGCACCCCGCCGGACCACACCCCACGGAGCCGCACCCCACGGTGGCCCACCCCACCGCGGCCCAACCCACGGCAGCCCACCCCACGGCAGCCCACCCCACGGCAGCCCAACCCACCGCGGCACACCCCACCGGACCACACCCCACCGCAGCCCACCCCACCCCTCGGCGCGTCAACCCGGCCCTGCTCGCCGCCGCGGGCAGCTCCTGCATCGCCCTGTCGTCGGTGTTCATCAAGGTGTCCGGGACCACCGGCAGCACCAGCGCGTTCTGGCGCTGCCTGCTGTCGCTGCCGGTGCTGCTGGCGCTGGTGTGGTGGGAACGCCGGCGCGGCACGGCGCGCCGCCGGGTGCTGCTGCCGCTGCTGGCCGGCGTCGGGCTCGGCGTGGACTTCGTGCTGTGGGGCGACGCCATCGGCCTCGTCGGCGCGGGCGTGGCGACGGTGGTCCTGTCGGTGCAGGTGGTCATCGTGCCCGCGGTGGCGTTCCTGGTGCACGGGGAACGGCCGTCGAAGCGGTTCCTGGTGGCGGTGCCGGTGCTGCTGGGCGGCATCGTGCTGGCGGGCGGGCTCGCCGGGACGCCCGCGTTCGGCGCCGACCCGGTGCTGGGCGCGGTGCTCGCGCTGGGCGCGGGCCTCGGCTACGCCGCCTACCTGCTGATGATCCGGCACAGCACCGGGCCCGGCGCGCGGGAGCACACGCTGTGCCTGGCCACGGTGTCCGCGGGCGTCGTCGCCGCGGTCCTCGGCGTGCCCACCGACCGGCTGGACCTCACGCCGGGCTGGCCGGCCCTCGGCTGGCTGCTGGCGCTGGCACTCGTGGGCCAGGTCGTCGGCTGGCTCCTGATCTCGACGGCCCTGCCGAGGCTGTCGAGCTCCACCGGCGCGACCCTGATGCTGCTGCAACCGGTGATCGCCATCCTGCTGGGCATCGCGCTGCTCGAAGAACGGCCGAGCACGCTGCAACTGACGGGCTGCTGCGTCGTGCTCGCGTCGGTGGCGTTCGTCGGCAAGGCGCGGCGCTGAACCGCGCGGGCCGCCCCGGACGCGGAGTGTTCCAGGGGAGCACTCCACGTCCGGGGCGGCGGCGCGTTCAGGCTGGGCTCTTCACCGTGAAACCGGCCCTCCGCAGCGCCTCGTCCCGGGACGAGGGGCCGACGAGCAGGACGAACTCGCCCGGCTCGACCACCCGGCGGCCCTGCGCGTCCACGATGGTGCAGTCGGCCACGGGGAGGTCCAGGCGCACCGTCGCGGTCTCGCCGGGGGCCAGGTCGACCTGCCGGAACGCCTTGAGCTCCCGGTCCGCCCAGCTGGCGGAGGTCACGGTGTCGCTGACGTAGACCTGCACCGTCTCGCGGGCCGGCCGGGCGCCCGCGTTGCGCAGGGTGACGGTCGCCCGGAGGTGGTCGTCGGGCCCGAGCACGGGGGTCTCCACGCGGAGGTCGGTGTACTCGACCTCGGTGTAGGACAGCCCCTCGCCGAAGGCGAAGGCCGGGTCCTGCGTGTGGTCGGCGTAGCGGCTGCCGTGCTGGCCGCGGACCTGGTTGTAGTAGGTGGGCTGCTGGCCCACGTGGCGGGCGAAGGAGATCGGCAGGCGCCCGCTGGGCTCGACCAGGCCGAGCAGCACCTCCGCGATCGCGCGCCCGCCCTTCATCCCGGGGTTGGCCACCCACAGCAGCGCGGCCGCGCCGAGGGCCGAGGGCGGCAGCACCAGGGGCTTGGAGGCCAGCAGGACCACGACCAGCGGGGTGCCGGTCGCGGCGAGGGCGTCGAGCAGGGCGATCTGGCCGCCGATGAGGTCGAGGGTGGCGGTGGAGCGGCCCTCCCCCACCAGCTCGATGCGGTCGCCCACCACGGCGACCACGTAGTCGGCGTCGCGCGCGGCGGCGACGGCCTCCGCGATCAGGGCCTCGTCCGGCGGGCACGGCACGACCACCTGCGGGCGGGGCTGGCCGTCGGGGAAGGTGTCGCCCTCGGGGTCCGGCGCGAGGGCGAGGATGTCCGCGCCCCTGGCGTGGACCACCTCCCACCCGGCGGGCACCAGGTCGCGCAGGCCGTCGAGCACCGTGGTGATCATCTCGCGCGGCTGGCCGTCGGGCAGCCAGTCCGCCTGGCCCGACGAGCCCGCCCAGTCGCCGAGCTGGGTCTGGGCGTCGTCGGCCAGCGGTCCGACGACCGCGACCCGGCGGGGGGCCGACCCGGCGGTGGCTCCCCCCTCCAGCGGCAGGACGCCGCCGTTGCGCAGCAGCACGAGGGAGCGCCGCGCCACCTCCAGGTTGAGCGCGGCGTGGTCGGGGTGGTTGATCACGGCGCGCTGCCGCCCGGCGTCGGGGTGGCGGGGGTCCTCGAACAGGCCGAGCTCGAACTTCAGGGCCAGGATGCGGGCCACGGCCCGGTCCAGGTCGGCCTCGGTGAGCAGACCCAGCTCGACGGCCTGGAGCGCGCCCTCGAAGAACCCGGGCGTGGTCATGATCATGTCGTTGCCCGCCCGGACGGCCGCCGCGGCGGCGTGGGTGTAGTCCGGCTGCACCCGCTGCTCCCAGACCATGCGCCCGACGTTGTCCCAGTCGGTGACCAGCGTGCCGGTGTAGCCCCACTCGCCGCGCAGCACCTCGTCGAGCAGCCACGAGTTGACCGTGATCGGCACGCCGTCGGTGGTCTGGTAGCCGAGCATGAAGGTGCGGCAGCCCTCGCGGGCGACCCGCTCGAACGGCGGCAGGAACCACGAGCGCAGCTTGCGCCGGGACAGGTCGGCCTCGCTGGCGTCCCGGCCGCCCTGCGTCTCGGAGTAGCCGGCGAAGTGCTTGGCGGTGGCGAGGATGGCGGTGGGGTCGGTGAGCCCGTCGCCCTGGTAGCCGCGCACCATCGCCGAGGCCAGCTCGCCGATGAGCACCGGGTCCTCGCCGAAGGTCTCGTCCACCCGGCCCCACCGCAGGTCGCGCGAGATGCACAGGACGGGCGAGAAGGTCCAGTGCACGCCGGTGGCGGCCACCTCGACGGCGGTGGCCCGCGCCACGCGCTCGACCAGGTCCGGGTCCCACGTCGCGGCCATGCCGAGCTGGGTGGGGAAGATCGTCGCGCCCTCGTGGAAGGAGTGCCCGTGGATGCAGTCCTCGGCGACCAGCAGCGGGACGCGCAGGCGCGTGCGGGCGGTCAGCTCGTGGGCGCGCACGACCCGTTCGGGGGAGGTGTGCAGGATCGAGCCGACGTGCTTGTGCAGCACGTGGTCGTCCAGGTCCTCCCGCGAGTCCAGCTGCATCATCTGCCCCACCTTCTCGGGCAGGGTCATGCGTTCCAGCAGGTCGGCCACCCGCTCCGCGATCGACCGGGTGGCGTCGAGGAAGGGCACGTCGTGATCCATGGGTTCTCCGGGGTGTGTCCAGGCCACGGCGGTTGCGGCGCCGCGGCACGTGCGGCGGCTGCGCGTGCGCGTGAGGTGGTCGGGAGGGGCGGTTGCGGGACCCGGTACCGACGCAGGGGGCCGGCGCGGTGCGGCCGGGGGCGGCGGGTCGTCACGGCGCCTGGACCGCCTGGGAGGTCGAGTCGGGCGGCCGGACCGGGACCGGCGCCGGGGCCGGGGCGGTCGTCGCCCCGGTTCCACCGCGGACCGCGGACCACGCGTGGACGCCGCGCACGTGGACCCCCACCGCACCCAGCCCCGCGAGACCCGGCTCAGCGGGCATGTCGACCGGGTGCCGCCGTCGTCCCGGCGATCGCGGTCCTGCGCGGGTGGAGCATGGCGTGTTCTCCATCGTCGTGGTGACGGGTTGTCACCACGGACACCCCGGTGGACGCGCGGGAACGCTCCCACAATGCTGTGAGAGCGCTCTCATCACCCGTGGTGTTCTGGTGGTGAATTTCGTGGATGTCCGTAGCCCGTCTTCCGCGCACGGGCGTCGCGCGTTCGAGCGTACCTCTTGCGCATAAGGCCGTACACACCTGCGGTTCAGGTTGCCCGGGATCCGGTACCCGCCCCGATTACCGGGAATCTCGGTCCCGCCCGTGCGGCGCATCACCTGTCGGTGTTCGGGTGGTCACCGAAGCGGCTCGCCCACGACGGCGAGCCGGCATCGACGCCCGCCGCAGAGGCAGCGGGGCACTACGGGGCAGCGAGGCGGCAGGGCGCCGACGTCTCCGGCCGGTCACGCGGCGTGACGCGGTCGAGGTGGGCGACGGGACCGGCGTCGCGCGCCGGTCCCGGTCCCCACGTCACGTCATGAGCGGCAGGCGCACCGTGAAGCGGGTGTCGCCCGGGACCGACGTGACGTCGATGGAGCCGTTGTGCCGCTGGCTGATGATGTCGTGGCTCAGGTGCAGGCCCAACCCGGTGCCCTGGCCGATGTCCTTCGTCGTGAAGAACGGCTGGAACAGCATCGGCAGCACGTCGGGCGGGATGCCCGGACCCGAGTCCCGGATCTCCACGACCGCGTGGTGCGCCTCCAGCTTGGTGCTGATGCGCAGCTCCCCGGTGCCGTCCATGGCGTCGACGGCGTTGTCCACCAGGTTGGTCCACACCTGGTTCAGCTCGCTCGGGTAGACCCGCAGCGGCGGCAGGTCGGCGTAGTCCCGCCGGACGCGGACACCGGTCAGCCGCCGCGACTGCATGGTCAGGGTCGCCTCCAGCCCCTCGGTCAGGTCGACGACCTGCTCCGGCGCCCGGTCGAGGTTCGCGTACGCCTTGGTGGACCCCAGCAGCGCGCTGATCCGCCGGCCCGCCTCGGACACGTCCTTGACCAGCGACCGGCTGTAGAGCGTGAGCCCCAGGTACCCGACCGCCGCTTCGAGCACCTCGGGCCCGACCGCCCGCTCCACCTCCGCCAGCACGTCGGGCGTCACGTCGTGGTCGGCGAGCACCACGTCCAGGCCGTCGAGGCCCGTCACGCCGCGCGCGTCCAACCAGTCCCGCACCGCGTCGCCCAGCTCGGCGGCGGCGAACGCGTCCCGCGTCCGGTTCGAGTGCTCGTGCTCCGCCGCGCGGGCCAGCACCGCGTCGACCACCTCGCGCTGCCGGGGCAGCGAGGTCCCGCCCCACCTCAGCACCCAGTCGGACAGCTCGCGCACCGCCCCGCCCAGCTCGGCCGCCGACCGCGAGATGGCGGCGACCGGGTTGTTCAGCTCGTGCACGAGCCCGGCGGTGAGCGTGCCCAGCCCCTCCAGCATCGCCCGCCGGCCCGCGTGGGCCTCGTAGGAGTGGATCCGCCAGGCCAGCACCGGCAGCAGCACCTGGCACACCTGCGGACAGCGCCGCAGGATCTCCAGGAACGAGGGCTTGTCGTAGGCCAGCAGGGTGGTCGGCCCGACCGCGGTGGCCTTGGCCAGGTAGCCGCCGCCGACGAGCAGCGGCAGCTCACCGGTGAACTGGTGGGCCGCCGCCGGCTTGTCGTCGTGGGCCGGCCGCTGCGAGGGCTCCCGCGCCACCTGCCGCGCCACCCGGGCCGAGTGCCGGCCGAGCACGTGCTCGCGGCCGTCCACCACCTTGGTGATCAGCAGCTCGCCGTCGAGCAGGACGTAGAAGTGGCGGGCGGTCTCGCCGTCCTCGAACAGGACGTCGCCGTCGGCCAGGAGCAGCCGGCGGCCCTCCGCCGCCAGCCACCCCAGGTCCCCGTCGTCGAGCGCGGCGAACAGGTGGACCTCACGCAGTTCGCCGATCCCGGTCACCGCACGCCCCCGGCCGCGTAGGGCCGCAGGGACAGCTCGTAGTGCCGGTCCCGCTGGCGCGAGAGGGCGCTGTAGGCGTGCGCGACCGACGCGAGGGTGACGTGGTGGTGCCACCCGCGGAACGACCGGCCCTCGAAGTGCCGGAGCCCCAGGTCCTCCTGCAACCTCTCCAGCTCGTCACCGGTGCGGTCCGGCAGCCGGGTCAGGCCGATCAGCTCGGTCATCCGCGAGGCGTTGAGGTTGGTGAGCCACACCGAGCTCGGCCGCACCTGGCCGGACGGCCACTCGGCGAGCACCCGGCGCGGCCGGGGGTAGGGCGTGCCCGGGGTGATCCGCGGCGGACCGGTCGGACCGGGAACGGTGGCCACGGCGAAGTGCGAGCTGCCCGACGGGCTGTCGGCGCGGTCCCCCCAGCGGACCGTCATCCGACCGTGCCGGGCCGACATCATCACCAGTTCCTCGGCGGTGGCCTGGCGCTCCGGCGTCCGGGGCGCGCCGGCCGAGGCGGGGGTGTCCGGGGTGACCCGGACGACGTAGGACAGGCCGCGCTTCCCCAGTTCCCGCACCAGGTTCTCGACACCGACCTCGTAGCGGGCGTCCACCACGACCGGGGGCGGCAGCAGGCCCCAGTCGTCGACCATCTCGTCCAGCGCCTCGACCAGGTAGCTCCACCACTCGCGGTGCTGCTCCTCCTCGGGCACGTGCGTCCTGGACCGCCGCTTCTGGTCGGCGTCCCAGCACCGCGGCAGCATCAGCCGCCAGTTCACCGGGACGCTCGCCTCCCGGCCGGCCAGGAAGACCGCGATCCCCTTCTGGCAGTTGAGGGTCCGCCGGGCGGAGGCCACGTACTGCTTGGCCACCCCGACGGAGTTGCGGCCGTTCTTCGGGAACACCACCTCCCGCACCACCCACGCCTGCGGCGCGAGCGCCGAGGAGAGGTGCCGGGCCAGGCCGAGGCGGACGGGCTCCCAGCGCCACGGGCTCTGGTTCACGAACTGCTGGAGGCACTGGTCGGCGCGCCAGCCGACGACGTGATCGGATATCCTGCGAATGGATTTGCGGCCGGGCACGTGGATCAGTCCGCGAACGTACGACTCCGCCCACCGCCGTTGGTCGGATCGGGCCAACGGCGTGAAGAACTCCTGGCAAAAAAGTGAAAGATATTCGGAGTCGCGGATCGCGGAACCGGGTAACTCGTTGTCCTTGCTCATCTGTTCCCCCAAATTGGTGAAAAATACGCAAGCGACATCGACGACGTGGCGGCACCCGGTGCTGTTCAGGCGACAGGGGTCCTCGGTCGCTCGTCGGCGACGGAATCCGGAGACGCCGGCAGCTCGAAGTCGTACATGAGGTGCGCGGAGATCATGCTCACGTGCGGCGCGTACCGCGTCCGCACGGACTGGAAGGCGTGCCAGGCGTCCTCGCCGGTGCGCTCCGGCGGCAGGCCGGCCGACAGGGCGGCCCCGATGGCGTCGGAGAACGCGTGCTCCTCGCGGCCGTGCAGGCTGACCTCGGTCCTGGGCACGCGCAGGCCGAGCCGGGACGCCGACTCCTCCAGGCAGCACGACCCGTTGTGCAGCAGCGCCTTCGTGTGCGGCGGGGCCCACTGCGGGGCGATGGCCTGGACCAGCGCGGCGGCGTCGAGCACGACGACCGCGGCGCGCAGCCACTCGAACTGGCTCGCGGGCCGGTAGTAGAGCAGGGACGGGTAGGAGACGTGGGTGGCCCGGATGTCGGCCAACCAGGCCGACCACTGGGCGAACGCGCCGTCGAGCCGTTCTCGCGACCCGGTGCGGAGGTGGTCGACGAGCAGGACCTCGGCGTCCGACGGGACGACGGCCGTGATCATCCCGCCGGTGACGAGCAGCTCGCGCCGGCGGAACGAGTCGAGCAGGCGGAGCAGGTGCACGAAGAACACGGCCAGCACCATCGCGCAGGAGACCCACGCGAGCAGCGCCAGGCCGGCGCCGGAGTCGCCGCCGTCGAGGGTGAGGAACCGGACCACCTCGTCGGGCTCGGGCCGCAGGACCCCGAACGCGAACGCGACCAGACCGAAGCCCGCCACCTGCGAGACCAGCCAGACCCACAGCATGAGGAAGACGCTCACCGGCATACAGGTGTCCAGCACCCTCTCCCGCAGCCTCCTCGGCGTGCGCCGGGCGAGGGCGAACACCGCCATCGCCACCACCCGCACCGACCACCGCGCGGCAACGGTCGAGGTCCGCCGCGGGGTGAACACCGTGCGCAGCACGCTGAGCCACCCGGCGAACACGACCGCTGCGCCGAGCAGGCCGGTCAGGGGGAGAAGAAGGCCGAAACCCATCGAGTAGTCCTCTCTCAACCGTTCGTCGCCCTTACCATGCGTCGGCGCGCGCTCGTTTCCCACACCGTGCTTGTGGTGGTACTCCGGGTACCAGCATTGCGTCGGCCGCAGACGCCATCCACACTCGCGGTGCCCGCTCGCCCGACACGGCGGGCGATATCCTTTTCCGGGGGGTGGTGTGGTTGGACAGCGGCCTGGGCCGGCGCGAGCTCGCGCAGTTCCTGCGCAGTCGACGGGAAAGGATCAACCCGGAACAGGTGGGGCTGCCGGTCGGTCCGCGTCGCCGGACCGCGGGACTGCGGCGCGAGGAGGTCGCGGTGCTCGCCGGGCTGAGCCCGACCTGGTACTGCTACCTGGAGCAGGGCCGCAAGATCCGGCCGTCGTCCGAGGTGCTGGACAGCCTCGCGCGGGTGCTGCTGCTGTCCGAGGACGAGCGCCGCTACATGCACATGCTCGCGCACGGGCAGGTGGCCGAACCGCAGCCGCTGGACACGGGTTTCCCGCCGGAGGACATCATCCGGCAGCTGGTGCGGACGACCGGCATCGGGCAGTACCCGGTCTACGCGCTCAACCTGAGCGCCGACGTCATCGCGTGGAACCACGCCACGACCGAGTGGTACGCGGACTTCGGCGCGCTCGACCCGGCCGAGCGCAACATGGTCCGTTGGATGTTCACCGACCCGACCGCGCGGATCCGGTTCGCCGACTGGGAGTCCGACGCCCAGGACATCGTGGCCCGGCTGCGCACCGTGCCCGCCCGCCGGCCGCACGACGCGCGGCTGGCCAGGCTGGTGGTGGAGATGAAGCGCCTCAGCGCGGAGTTCCGGCTGTGGTGGGAGGAGCACGACGTCATCGAGCAGCGCAGCAGGCTGCGGACCCTGTGCCACCCCACGCTGGGTAACCGGACGATGCGCCTCGTCGTCGTCTACCCGTCCGACACGGACTCCTACATGGTGGCGTACCACCTGCCCGCTGGTCCGAATGACACGCTGTAACCATTGGGCTTCTAAGTAGTAGACCAGTTGAGGGAGGACTGTGTTATTTCGTCGTTGACCCGTCACGTGGCATTCGGCCACCTTCTAGGTGCCGCCCCCCAGAGGTGCGGCGTTTCGGACACTGCGACAGCCGTGCTCCTCCCAGCGCACCCGGTCGCGGTCCACGTGAACCGAACCTTGGAGGAGCCATGCCGTGGCACTTCGTCGGCAGGACCGAGCAGGTCGAGCGCATCCGCGCGACGGTGGCCCGGGCGCACGCGGGGCCGCTGCTGATCACCGGTGAGCCGGGCGTGGGCCGCACCACCGCGCTGCGGCGGGCCCTGGCCCAGGTGGACGACCCCGACCTGGAGGTGATCCACCTCCACCCGGACGGCGGGCTCGTGCCGTTCGGCCTGGTGCTCCCGCACCTGCCCGAGGACTTCGTCACCACCGAGCCGCTCGGCGTGGCCGTGCGGAAGGCCGTCGACGCCTTCCTGGACCGCGTCGAGGGTCGCCGCGTGGTGCTGGTGGTCGACGACGCGCACCGGGCCGACCACGCGGGGATGCTCGTCGTGCGCGACCTGCACCGGCGCGGCGACGTGCTGCCGATCATCACCAGGCCGACCGGGGTCTCCCCCGCGCCCGGCCCCGACCCCCTCGACTGCCTGCGCTACGAGCGCGACTTCCAGATCCTGTGCCTGCCCCCGCTGAACACCGACGAGGTCGGCGCGGTGCTGGGCGGCGTGCTGGGCGGGCGCGTCCACCGCGCCACCGTCGAGGCGCTGCACGCCGTCACTGGCGGCAACCCGCGCGCGCTGCACGACCTGGTCGGCGAGCGCCTCGCGGACGACGTCGTGCTGGACGGCGGGGTCTGGCGGTTCAACCCGTGCCGCACGGGCGGGAGGGCCGGCTTCGCCGCCGAGGGCATCACCGCGCTCGTCGAGACCACCCACCGGGCCTGGCGCGAGCTGGCGCTCGACCGCGCCGAGGAGCTGTGCTGCCTGGCCCGGTGGAGCGGCGCCGAGGACCGGGTCGCCGAGGTGCTGGCCGGGGTGCTCCTGCTGCGCGGCCGGGCCGGCGAGGCCCTGGAGTTCCTCGACTCCCTCGGGCGCGACGAGCCGACGTGGTCGCGCGTCGCGCCCGTCCGCGCCCTCGTGCTCGCGCTCGGCCTCGGGCGCCCCGAGGAGGCCGGCGAGCTGCTCCGGCTGGCCGGCGGCACGAACCTCCAGCGGCGCAGGCACCTGCTCGCGGTGCGGGCGTGGCTGCTGGCCGTGACCGGCTCGCCCACCGAGGCGTTCGCCTCGCTCGACGCGCTGGACCGCGGCGGCAGCGACCACGAGGCGGCGCTGTTCACCAGGGCCGCACGCGCGGCGGTCGAACTCGCGGTCGGCTCACCCGCCATCGCCGTCTCGCACCTGCGCCGCGCCCTGATCGCGGTGCGGGCCCAGCGCGACGACGTGCCGTGGATGGAGCCCTACCTCACCGCCTGCCTGATCGACGCCCTCCTGCTCGCGGGCAGGCTCACCGAGGCCACCGCCGTCGCGGGCGACTTCCACGGCGGCAAGCGCGACAACGCCTGGAACGTCGCCGTCACCCTCACCGAGCTGGTCGGGCACCGGATGCCGATCGCCGGCGGGGCCGTCGAACTCGCGTCCTAGACACAGCACCCACCGGTGTCCGACCTCCCCCCGGGTCGGGCACCGGATTTCCGCATACCTAGAGAACGGGAGAGTTCCATGGGATTAACGCCCACAGCCCGTCACGGTGACCAACCGATCGCCATCATCGGCCTGTCCTGCCGGCTGCCCGGCGCCCCGGACGCCGATCGCTTCTGGGACCTGCTCGTCAACGGGGAGGACCGCGTGGCCGCGCCCGACGCGGCCCGGACGCACACCAGGCATCGCATCGGCGGTTACCTCGACGACGTGTCCGGGTTCGACGCCGCCTTCTTCGACATCTCGCCGCGCGAGGCCGGCCGGATGGACCCGCAGCACCGGATGCTCACCGAGGCCACGTGGACCGCGCTGGACGACGCCGGCCTGCCCGCGGCCGCCCTCGCCGGGTCCGGCACCGGCGTCTACAGCGCGTGCCTGGGCTCCACCTACTGGGACCTGCTGCGCGCGCACGACGCCAACGACATGCACGGCCTGATCGGCTCGGGCCTGCACGGGACGGCCGCGGGCCGGATCTCCCGGCTGCTCGACCTGCGCGGCCCGAGCATGGCGCTCGACGCCACCTGCTCGACCTCGCTGCTGGCCGTGCACCTGGCCTGCCAGGGCCTGCGCTCCGGCGAGACGGACCTGGCGATCGTCGCCGGGGCGAACACCCTGCTCGACGGCGGCTACTGGGACTCGCTCACGCGCGGACGCGTGCTGGCGCCGGACGGGCGGAGCAAGTTCGGCAGCCCGGCGGCGAACGGCTACGGCCGCGGGGAGGGCGCCGCGGCCGTGGTGCTGAAGCCGCTGGCCGACGCGCTGGCCGACGGCGACCGCGTCCGCGCGGTGGTGCTCGGCAGCGCGGCGGGCAACAACGGCCGCACCAGCATCGCCCTCACCACCCCCTCCGAGGAGGGCCAGGAGGACACGATCCGCCGGGCGCACCGCAACGCCGGCGTCCACCCGGCCGACGTGGACTACGTCGAGGCGCACGGCACCGGGACCGTCCAGGGCGACCAGGTCGAGCTGGCCGTGCTGGACCGGGTCCTCGGCGAGGGCAGACCCGCGGGCAGGCGGTGCCTGGTCGGGTCGGTGAAGACCAACATCGGGCACACCGAGGCGGTCGCGGGGCTCGTCGGTCTGGTCAAGACCGTGCTGGCGGTGGAGCGCCGCACGGTCCCGGCCACCCTGCACGGCCCGGCGGGCGGCGGGGACCGCGCCGCGGTCGAGCTGCCGTCGACAGCGACACCGTGGCCCGAGCGGCACGGCCCCGCGCTCGCGGGTGTCAGCTCGTTCGGGCTTTCCGGGACCAACGTGCACGTCGTCGTCGGCGAGGCACCGCCGGTGCGGGAACCCGATGCGGCGCACCGGCCGTCCGCCTACCTGCTGCCGGTGTCGGCCCGCTGCCCCTCGGCGTTGCGGCAGCTCGCCGGGGCCTACGCGCAGCGGCTCGCCGAGGGCGACCCCACCACCGGCGACCCCACCGCAGGGGATCTCGACGGGGACGACCTCGCCGACGTCTGCTTCAGCGCGGGCACCAGGCGGACCCACCACGAGCACCGGCTCGCCGTCGTGGCGCCGGACCGGCAGGGCCTCGTGCGCCGGCTGCGCGCCTACGCGGACGGCGTCCTCAAGCCGATGTCCAGGACCGGTTCCCACACCGCGCCGAGGATCGTCTTCGTGTTCCCCGGCCAGGGCTCGCAGTGGGTCGGCATGGGCCGGGAGCTGCTGGCCGAGAACGAGGTCTTCGCCGCGCGGCTGCGGGAGTGCGACGCGGCGGTGCGCGCCGAGACCGGCTGGTCGGTGGTCGACCGACTGCACGAGGACGCGCCGCTGACCTCGGTGCGCGAGGTGCAGCCGGTGCTGTGGGCGGTGCAGGTGGCGCTGGCCGCGGTGTGGCGGGACTGGGGCGTCGAGCCGGACCTGGTGGTGGGGCACAGCATGGGCGAGGTCGCCGCCGCGACGGTCTCCGGCGCGCTGTCGGTGGCCGACGGGGCCGCGGTGATCTGCCGGCGCAGCGCGTTGATCGCCGAGCACTGCGGGCCGGGCGCGATGGTCGCCGTGCAGGTGGGTGAGCGCGAGGCGGCCCGGGTGCTGGAGCCCTTCGCGGACCGGCTCTGCGTCGGCGTGGTCAACAGCGAGCACGCCACCGTGCTCTCCGGCGACCGGGACGCGCTGGCCGAGGTGACCGAGTCGCTGCGCTCGCTGGGGGTGCGCTGCCGCCGCGTCGACGTGGAGTTCGCCTCGCACGCGCCGCAGGTGGAGCCGGTGCGGCCGTGGCTGCTGGCGGGCCTGGCCGGGCTGCGCCCGACCTCCGGGTCCGTGCCGCTGCACTCCACCGTGCTGGACCGGGTGGTGGACGGGACGCGGCTGGACGCGGACTACTGGATGGCCAACCTCCGCGAACCGGTCCGGTTCGGCTCGGCCGTCGCCTCGGTCGCGGTGTCGGGACCGGTCGTCTTCGTGGAGATCAGCCCGCACCCGGTGCTCGTGCCCGCGCTGGAGGACTGCGTCGACCGGGCCGGTGGCTGGGGCGCCGCGATCGCCTCGACGCACCGCGACCGCCCGCAGTTCGCGTCGATGCTGGAGGGCCTGGGGGTCGTGCACGTCGAGGGCGGGGCGGTGGACTGGGCCAGGGTCCAGACCGGGGGCCGCTACGTCCCCGTGCCCGCGTACCCGTTCCAGCACCGCTCGTTCTGGTTCACCCGGCCGCGCCGCAGGGTCCTGGAGGACCGCCGGGCGGCGGCGTCCCCGGGGCTGCGGACGGTCGCCGACTTCGAGCGCTACGTCCGGGACCAGGTGGCGGGGCTGCTCCACACCGAGGACGTCGACCTCGACCGCACCGCCACGTCACTGGGGCTCGACTCGCTGCTCGCGATGCAGCTGCGGTCGATCGTGGAGGACCACCTGGCCATCGTCGTCCCGCCGAGGCTGCTGCTGGGGGCCGGGTCGCTGCGCCACCTGGCGGGCGAGCTGCACGCGCGGACCGGGCTGGCGGTCGTGGGCTGAACGGCACCACCGCGACGCGGCTCACCTCCCGGGGAAGGTGGGCCGCTCCCCCACGCGCCACCCGGCCGGGTTGCCGGAGCCGCCCCTCGCACGAGGGCCGGGGCGCGGAAGACCCACGACGGCGGACGAGGCGACAACGGCGTGGTCACCCACGTACCGTCGTCGCCTCGACACGCCCGGCGGGACCGTCACCGCGAGGGGGCCGGCACCTCCCGGCGCAGCGCCATCATGGTGATGTCGTCGAACTGCTCCGCGGTCCCGATGTGGTCGTGCAGCCCCGAGTCCACCCGGTCCAGCAGGCCCGAGGCCGAGGGCGCCGACCCGCACGCGATGCGGACCAGCTGCTCCATCCCGAACTGCGCCCCGGCGGTGTCCCGGGCCTCCACCACCCCGTCGGTGTAGACCAGCAGCGAGTCGCCCGGGTCCAGGTTGACGTGGTGCAGCAGGTAGCCGCTGTCCGCCAGCATCCCGACCGCGGGCCCGGTGGGCTGGAGCAGGACGTGCCCGCCGCCCGCGCGGGCCAGGACCGGCGGGTTGTGCCCGCCGTTGATGTAGAGCAGCGCACCGGACACGGGGTCGAGCACGCCGAAGAACAGCGTGGCGAAGTAGCCCTGCCGCAGGTGGTTGCGGGCCAGGTAGCGGTTCGTGCCGACGACCGCCTGCACCAGCGGGCCCGCGCCCACGGACAGCAGCGGCGTCAGCGCCGCCGCGGCCGCGGCCGCGCCGACGTCCGGTTCGAGGTCGTGCGCGTCCCAGCCCCCGGTGTGCTCGGCGGTGTGCCGCAGCAGCGTCCGGATGAGTGCCATGAACAGCGCGGCGCCCACGCCCTTGTCGCACACGTCGGCCACGACGAAGCCCACCCGGCGGCCGTTGACCAGCTCGAAGGCGTCGTAGAAGTCGCCGCCGACCTGGCGGGCCGGCTTGGTGCGCGCCGAGAGGTCCCAGCCGCGCGGCGCGGGCAGCGCGTCGGGCAGGAAGCCGGCCTGGATCTCGCGGGCCAGGTCGAGGTCCTGCTCGTACTCGCGCAGGCTCGCCGCCGCGGCCATCTCCTCGACCGCCCGCGCCAGGCGCCGGCGCTCCCGGCACGACGACATCCGGCTGCGCAGCAGCGCGGGCTGGTACGGCGCCACCACGTAGTCGAACCCGCCGAGCACGCACGACTCCAGCGCGGCCAGGTCGCCCTGCGGGAAGACCAGCACCGTGGGCGACGAGCACGCGTCGGCCAGGCGCTGGCTGATCAGGGCGACCCGCTGGAGGCCCAGGGACGCCGAGACCAGCGCGACCTCGGCCCCCAACGCCTGGGCTGGGTGGGTCATCACCTCGCCGGCGGTCCGGTGCCGCGGTTCGAACTCGCCGGTCGCGAACAGGCCGTCCAGCTCGGGCGTCGGCAGCTCGTGGTCAGAGATCACCAGCACGGTCGTCCCGGTCATCCGTTCCTCCCTTCGTCGGCCGCCGCACCACGAGCGTGTTCAGGTTGCGGCCGCCGACGTAGTCGTAGGCGAAGTGGTCCAGCCCCCGCAGCGCGAGGAACAACCCGAGACCGCCTTCCGGCCCCTCCTCGGGAGGAGTGGCCAGACGCGGTCCCGGGTCGTGCGCGCGGGGGTCGAACGGCGGGGCGGTGTCCTCGATGCGCAGCCAGACGCCGTCCTCCTCCACCCCTCCCTCGATGGTCACGGCTCCCCCGGCCCCCCGGTAGCCGTGCTGCGCGATGTTCGTGGTGATCTCGTCCGCGGCCAACCGCAGCCGGTACACCTGCCGCGGGTGCAGGCCGGCCTGCCGGGCGAGCGAGCGGACGAACTCGGCCAGCTCGTCACCGGCGTGCCGGCCGTCCCGCAGTTCGAGCCGCCGCGCGACCATCACGTCTCCACGGGGTCCTGCATGACCACGCTGCGGTCGAAGCCGGTCATCCGGATCGTCTCGGCCACCTCCGGCCGGGTGCCGATCAGGACGATGTCCACGCCGCGCCCCAGCTTCTGGTGCGCGAACACCAGGCACCGCAGGCCCGCGGACGACAGGTAGGCCAGCTCCTCCAGGAGCAGCACCAGGCGCCGGACGGGACCCGCGGTCACCTCGGTGATCAGGTCGTTGAGGATGGGGGCCGACCGGGAGTCCAGGTCCCCGGTCAGCCGAACGGTGACCACGCCGTCGTCGGTGTGCGCCTTGGCTTGGAAGTTCATCGGTCCTCACCTCTGCTGGTCGACGCGCTGCCCCCGGCGACCAGCACCAGGACGCTGCGCGGGGCGATCCGGTAGGACGACTGATCGGTCAGTCGCGGCTCGCTGCCCGGTTCGCGGGAGTCGTGCGGGTACGGCGCCGAGGTGTCGGCGAACAGGTGCCACGCCAGGTGGGCGGGCAGCTCCGGCAGCTCCAGGTCGCAGGGCTCCCAGTGCGCGTTGGCCGCGACGTAGACGCAGTCGTCCACGCCCTCGTCGCGGGTGTAGTGCATGACGGCGATCAGCCTGTTGTAGCCGGACCACTCCGGGGTCCAGGCGTGCGCGCCGTGCCAGCTGACGTCGGGGAACAGCCCGTCGCCCATGTGACCGGTCGGGTGCCTGCGCCGCCGCAGCGCCGGGTGGGCGGCGCGGAAGGCGATCGCGTGGCGGGTGAACGCGAGCATGTCGCGGTTGCGCTCCACCAGGCGCCAGTCGAACCACGACACCTCGTCGTCGTGGCAGTACGCGTTGTTGTTGCCCAGCTGGGTCCGGCCGACCTCGTCACCGGCGACGATCATCGGCACGCCGAGGCTGGTCAGCAGCAGCAGCATGGCGTTGCGCTGCTGGCGGGCGCGCAGCGCCAGCACCTCCGGGTCGTCGGTCGGGCCCTCCGCCCCGCAGTTCCACGAGTGGTTGGCGTTGTCGCCGTCCCGGTTGCCCTCGCCGTTGCGGTCGTTGTGCTTCTCGTTGTACGACACCAGGTCGTGCAGGGTGAAGCCGTCGTGGGCGGTGACGAAGTTGACCGACGCCACCGGCCCGCGCCGCTGGTAGAGGTCCGGCGAGCCGACCACGCGGGTCGCCAGGTCCCCGGTGACGCCCAGGTCGCCGCGCAGGAACCGGCGCACCGTGTCGCGGTAGCGCCCGTTCCACTCGGAGAACCGGCAGTAGTCCGGGAAGCTGCCCACCTGGTAGAGCCCGCCCGCGTCCCACGCCTCCGCGATGAGCTTGCAGTCCCGCAGCACCGGGTCGCTCGCGAGCGACTCGACCAGCGGCGGGTCGCTCAGGGACCGCCCGTCCTGGGCCCGCCCGAGGATCGAGGCCAGGTCGAACCGGAACCCGTCGACGTGGAACTCCGAGGCCCAGTAGCGCAGGCAGTCGAGCACGAAGCCCCGCACCACCGGGTGGTTGCAGTTCACCGTGTTGCCGGTGCCGCTGAAGTTGTAGTAGTGGCCGTCCGGCGTGAGCATGTAGTAGACGCGGTTGTCCAGGCCGCGGAAGGACATCGTCGGCCCCAGCTCGTTGCCCTCCGCGGTGTGGTTGAACACCACGTCGAGCACGACCTCGATGCCGGCCCGGTGCAGCTGCTTGACGAGGTTCTTGAGCTCGTCGACCTGCATCCCGTGCCGGCCGGTGGCCGCGTACGAGGCTTTCGGCGCGAAGAACCCGACGGTGCTGTAGCCCCAGTAGTTGTGCAGCCGCGCGCCGGTCGTCGGGTCGACCCGGGAGTTGTCCATCTCGTCGAACTCGAACACCGGCATCAGCTCGACGCAGGTCACGCCCAGCTCCACCAGGTAGGGGATCTTCTGCACCAGGCCGGCGAACGTGCCCGGCTGGTCCACCCCGGAGGAGTCGTGCCGGGTGAACCCGCGCACGTGCGCCTCGTAGACGACCGTGTCCTGCTCGGGCCGGTTCAGCGGCCGGTCGCCCTCCCAGTCGAAGTCGTCCGGCGCGATCCCGCAGCGGCGGAGGTACCGGTCCTCGTGGTCCACCGGGACGCCCCAGGTGTCCTGCCCCTCCAGCACCCTGGCGTACGGGTCGAGCAGGACGCGGGACGGGTCGAACCGGTGCCCCTCCTCCGGCCGGAAGGGCCCGTCGGCGCGGTAGCCGTACTGGGTCGTCTCCGGGTCCAGGCCGTACACCGTCATCGCGTACACGCCGCCGATCCGGAAGCACTCGGGTATGGGCAGCTCGGCGACGGGCTCCCGCTCGCCGCGCCGGAACAGCACCAGCGTCATCGCGGTGGCGTTGTTGGAGTAGACGGAGAAGTTGATCCCGCCCGGCACCGGGGTGGCGCCGAAGGGCAGGAGCCGGCCTGCGCGCACCGGGTGCTCCGCGATCCGGTGCGTCGGGTAGGCGTCGATCCGCTCGGGCAGCACGGTGCTCATCCGGCCAGCGCCTCCAGTCCCTCGTCCACGGAGCCGGTGATGGTGAAGAAGGCGAGGAACCCCGTCGCCGACATCACCGCGTGCACGTCCTGCGGCACGCAGGAGAGCACCACCTCCACGTTCTCCTCCTTCGCCTTGCGGTGGACCAGCAGGAGCACGCGCAGTCCCGCGCTCGACATGTACGACATGCCGTTCAGGTCGAGCAGCACCGTGCCGTCGGACGGCAGCAGGTCGGCCAGGCTCTGCTGGACCTCGGGCGCCGTGCGGCTGTCCAGTTCGCCGTTCAACGCGATGACGGTGACCGCCCCGCGCATGTACTTGTCCACCCGCATGTCAGCTCCCCTGTCGACGATCCGCGCGCGGTCAGTCCTCCACGGGCGACAGGTGGGCGCGCACCACCACGTCGCCGGTTGCGTCAGGCAGGTTCACGGTCATCGCGACCGGGTCGAAGTCCTCGTAGGGCCGGTCGTCCACCTCGACCCAGTCGAGCCGCACCCGGCCGGGGGGCAGGGCGTCCGGCGCCACCCGCAGCACCCGGTCGGAGAACCCGTCGGGCCGCGGGCGGAACCACAGGGTGAGCGGCTCGGAGTGCAGCAGCAGGCGGCCGTAGACCGTGGCCAGGAAGCACAGCTCGGAGGCGTGGTACATGCTCATCGAGTGGCTGCCCTTGAGCCGCTCGTTGCCGAGCAGGTAGGGGGTGCCGTCCGCGAGCACGTTGAAGTACACGCCGCCCTCGTCGTGGTCGAGGAAGAAGGCGTTGTAGAACGAGGCCGCCTCCCGGGCGTGCCGGGTGAAGTCGGCGTCGCCGGTGTTGCCGGCCAGGACGAGGTAGGCCAGGATCGCCTGCTCCTGCTGCCACCACGCCTTGCGGTCGTGCCACACGAACCGGTGCGAGTCCGAGCCCTCGCGCAGGGTGCGCTCGACCACGTCGTACCAGCCGCCGCGCCACTGGTCGCTGCCCACGTCCGGCATGGTCCGGCCCAGCTTCTCGGCCAGCTCCACGTAGGACGCCTTGGGGCGGATCGCGTTCATCCGCATCAGGTTCCAGGCGATCTTCAGGTTGTGCCCGACGACCGCCGCGTCCTGCTGCCAGCGCCACGTCCGGTCCGGTGACCAGTCGGCGTGGAACCGCTCCTGCACGAACGGGCTGCCCTCCTCCGGGAAGTGCTCGACGATCAGGTCGAACGTCTCCTCCAGCATGTCGGCGTGCCGCTTGTCGCCGGTGGCGAGGAACAGGTTGAACAGGTACGCGGGCGCGTGGTCGCCGACCGAGTTCCAGTTCTTCCGCGACCTGTTCACGCCCAGCGACTCGTGGTCCGGGTTGAGCAGGATCGGGTCGATGTGGGAGAAGTAGCCGCCCCGCTCGGGGTCGTGGAAGAACTTCCGGAACAGCCGCAGCGTGCCCTCGATGTCGTCGGAGATCCGCGGGTCGCCGGTGACGCGGTAGGTCTGCGTCGGGCCGACGAGCGCGTAGATCTGCTCGTACATCGGGATGGCGTCGTAGTCGTCGCCGAACTCCGAGGTGAACAGCTTCGACTCGGAGCCGCCGCGGATGTCGATGCCGTGGTACCAGTAGACGACGTCCTCGTCCCGGTCGACGAACCGCACGTGGTCGCGCAGGTACTCGGTGCCGCGCTCGGCGACGCCGAGGAAGTCCTCGTCGCCGGTGAGCATGTACGCCGACGCCATGCCGTAGACCAGGCGGGAGATCGTGTCGGTCTCCTGCACGTGGTGGTCGGCCTTGTCGCCGCCCAGGCGCAGCACCGTGCGGTAGTCCGCGTAGTCAACCGGCGTCTTGCTGCCGAACTGGGCGCGGCGGTAGAACCGGGCCAGCTCGCGCAGCTGCTGGGACCACCAGCCGGGCTGCTCGAAGTGGTAGTCGCCCACCCCGCGGCCCAGGAACAGCAGCCGCTTGGCCACGAACACCCGGTCGCCCCCGGGGTAGGAGATGCCGTAGGCGTACAGGTAGCGCCCCGGCTCCACCAGGTCGTTGACGTGCGCGGACGCGTCCAGGTACGGGTCGCCCAGGTTGCGCAGGAACTCGGCGGAGGTCGTCTCGGTCAACGTCACCCGCAGCTCGCGCCCGTCGCTGGTGCGCAGGTCGATCAGCGACCGCTCCCGGTCGTGCGCCGTCACGTAGCCGGCGACCAGGTCGGAGAAGGTGAACTGGCTGTCACGCATACCGCGCTCCTACGGGTGCGAATTGCTCGGCGGCCCACCACCGGCGCGGGCCGCCGCGCGCGTGGCGCGCGGCGACCATGTCGATGATGGTGCGGGCGAACAGGTGGCAGTGGCTCGCGCTGCGACCGGTGATCAGGTCGCCGTCGACCACCACGTGCTGGTCGGTGTAGCGGGCACCCATGTTGCGGATGTCGCCGACCAGGTTGTTGTGGCAGGTCACCCGGCGGCCGCGGACCACCTCGGGGATCGGGGACACCAGCCACATGCCGTGGCAGATGATCCCCTTGAGCACGGAGGGCTCGTCGAACGCCCGGCGGAGCAGGTCCACCGCCGGGGGCACCTCGGTGACGTCCTCGCTGTAGCGCAAGCGGTCGGACACCATGCCGGAGGGCACGATCAGCGCGTCGAAGGAGCGCAGCCGGTCGTCGTCCACCGCCTCCAGGTCCCCGTCCACGGTGAACGGGAGCCCGAACTCGTGGCCGGTGAAGGTGATGGAGGACTGCCCCCACAGCCGGGTGAGGAACACGGTGGTGGCGCCCTCTTCGGCGAACCTGCGCTCGTAGTAGTGCAGCTCGGGCTCGACGTAGTCGCTCTCCATCAGGATCGCGATGGTCCGGCCGGCGAGCCGTCCGCCGTCCCGGATGACGATGTCGGTCATGGGTTCTCCTCGACTCACCCGGTGAGCAGGTCGACCAGGAAGGGACCGTTGTGGTTGAGCATTCGGCGCACGGCGTCCTCCACCTGCGACGCCTTCTCCACCCGGACGGCGTCCACGCCGAGGCTCTTGGCCAGCTCGACGAAGCCGATCTCCGGCCGGGAGAGGTCGAACGAGCTCGGGAAGTCGTGGTGCTCGATGCCCCGCTCGCCCCAGTACTGCTCGATGTTCAGGTCCAGCAGGCCGTAGCGGTGGTTGTTGCAGATGACGAACCTGGCCGCCAGGTCGTGGCGGGCCGCCGTCCACAGCGCCTGGATCGTGTACATGCTGCCGCCGTCGCCGGTGAACCCGACCACCTCGGCCTCGGGGCGGGCCATCTTGGCGCCGATCGCGCCGGGGATGCCGATGCCGAGCGAACCGCCCCGGGTGAGGAAGTAGTTCCCGGGCACCCGCGGTGGCAGGTGCTTGAGCAACGACGGGGACGCGGTCAGCGCCTCGTCGAACACGACCAGGTCCGCCGGCGCCTGCCGGGCCAGCTCCGCCGCGAACAGCTCCATGAGCGGCGCGTCGCGCTGGGGCTCGGTCGGCTCCCAGCGGACCTCGGTCCGTCCCGGCGTCCGGCCGGCGGCGGTCAGCCGCTCGGACAGCGCCGCGAGGGTGGGCTTCGGGTCGGCCACCAGGGCCACGTCGACCGGGAAGTTCTTCGCGATCTCGTAGTCGTCCAGGTCGACGTGGACGATGCGCGCGTCCGCCCGGAAGGGGCTGTCCAGCAGCGGGAACACCTCGGGGAACACGTAGGTGCCGACGATCAGCACCGCGTCGGCGTCGGCCACCGCGCGGGCGCTGTTCGCGCCGAACATGTGGCCGATCTGCCCCCGGTAGAGCGGGTGCGCGGCGTCCATGTTCAGCTCGGAGTTGTCCACGCCCCACACCGGGGCGTCGAGCTGCTCGGCCACCGCGGTCAGCTCGGCCTGCGCGCCCGACACCGAGACCCCGTCGCCCATCAGCACGACGGGGCGCTCGGCGCCGAGCAGCGCCTCGACCGCGCGGTCCAGCTCCGCGGGCACCGGCACGACCGCCCGGCTCGGGATCGTGCTGGGCACGGCCGGCTCGGTGGTGTCGGCGTCCAGCACGTCCATGGGCAGCGCGACGAACACCGGGCCGCGCGGCTCGGTCATGGCGATCTTCACCGCCCGCCGCAGCACCCGCAGCAGCGAGCCGGGGTGGGTGACCCTGGTCGCGTGCTTGGTGACCGGGCGCGCCATGGCGACCAGGTCGGACGCCATCTGCGAGTCCATCGCGTCGTACCGGACGCCCGCCTCGCCCGCGATGACCACGAGCGGGGAGTGGCCGCGCTTGGCCTGGTACAGCATCCCGATGCCGTTGCCGAGGCCGACGCCGGTGTGCAGCTGGACCAGCGCCGGCCCGGCGGTGGCCCGCGCGTAGCCGTCCGCCATGGCGATGGCGACCGTCTCCTGGAGCGCGAGCACGTACTCGAAGCCGGGCAACCGGTCCACCACGTCGAGAAAACCCTGCTCCACCGTGCCCGGATTGCCGAACATCTTGGTGATCCCATCGGCCGCGAACTGTTCGAAGATCGCGACCTTTCCCGGCCTCGCGGTCATCGGAATTCCCCTCACGTCCTGTCCGGAATTGTCACCAGCCGTACTTGCGCAGACCGCTTTCGAGGACCTCGACCATTTTCTGGCCGGCCAGGAACGAGTCGGGCGTGGACCGCGCGGTGATGAAGGGGTAGTCGACCAGCACGGACGTCTCGCGCCCCACGTTGCCGTGGTAGCGGCCCTCCGGGCCGGTGGCGTCCTGGAGGATGTACTCCAGCGGGTACGGCGGCGGGCCCATGTTGAAGTCGGTGGTGACGAACCCGGTGCCGTCCTTGTAGTCGTACTCCTTGCAGTGCCCGGTGACGTGCTTGCCGAGGATGATGCTCTCGCGGTCCTCCCAGTCGCGGGCGAACGCGAGGCAGGCCACGCCGTAGCACTCGGCCACGATCGGCTTGTCCGCCCGGACGAACGCGAGGATCAGCTCGTGCAGCCGCCCGTTGTTGGCCAGGTCGACGATGGGCCCGCTGCCGCCGACGATGACGAGCGCGTCGTACTGCTCGACGTCCTTGTCGAGGGTGCCCAGCTCCCGGTAGTACGCCTCGATCTTGCGGAGGTGGTCCGGCTCGCTGAAGTAGGGCCGGTCCGGGATCCACTCGGCCAGGGACAGCGGGTTGTCCAGCCGGGAGGACCGGTCCAGCTCGGTCGCCGCGACCGCGACCTCCGGCGTGGTGACCGACCGGCCCAGCGGCGGGTCGATGTAGCCGGGGTCGAGGCTCGGCGGCAGGGCCTGCGGCCGCTTGCCCGTGGGGGTCGCGAACACGGTCCGGTAGCCCCGCTCGTCGCACGCCACGACGGGCCCGAGCAGTTCCTCGCCCCAGTACCCGTGTTCCGAGAGAATGATCAGGATATTCTTGGACATGGTTTCTCCTGCGCCGGTGACCTGAACGGAGAAATAGCAGGTGGCCACATTTCCGCGTTGCCGGACCGAGTCAAGCAACGCGGGCTGGACCGAACAAGGCAACGGGCCCCCCGGGCATTGACTTGAGGAAGTCGACGGGTCCGACCGTTCACTTCGTCAAGTGGTCGGCGCGGAAAAAGCGGCGGACCGGGGGAAACCTCGGGCACTCCGTTAGCTCGGCGTAACGGGGAACGCGGCGCGGGGGGCACACTCGGAACTTGACCTCGTCCGTCGCGGGGGACCGCACGCGTCGACAGTTCGGAGAAGCAATGCCTGAACAACCTCGTCCGACACTGCTCGCCGTGGACGACGACCCGCACGTGCTGCGGGCCGTCCGCCGCGACCTCACCCGGGCCTACCAGGACCGGTACCGCGTGCTGGCCTCCCAGTCCCCCGTCGAGGGCCTGCGCGTGCTGGACGTCCTGCGCGAGCGCCGCGAGGAGCCCGCGCTGCTGCTGGTCGACCAGCGGATGCCGGAGATGTCGGGCATCGAGTTCCTCGACCGGTCGCTGTCGCGGTTCCCGTCGGCGCGGCGCGTGCTGCTCACCGCCTACGCCGACACCGGCGTGGCGATCGACGCGATCAACCGCGTGCGCCTCGACCACTACCTGGTCAAGCCGTGGGAACCGCCGGAGGAGCGCCTCTACCCGGTGCTGGACGACCTGCTCGACGGGTGGCAGCGGTCCTACGAGCCGCCCTACGGGGGCATCAGGGTCATCGGGCACCGCTTCGCGCCGGCCACGCACCAGGTCCGCGACTTCCTCACCCGGCTGCACCAGCCGTTCCGCTTCCTCGACGTGGAGCGCGACGCGGGCCCGGAGCTCGACGGCCTGGACCTGGGCAGGCTGCCCGCCGTGGTGCTGCCGGACGGCACCCGGCTGGACCGGCCCTCGCACGCCGACCTGGTGGAGCTGCTCGGCCTGGGCGTGGAGTCCCGGCGCCCGCACTACGACGTGGTCATCGTCGGCGGCGGGCCGGCGGGGCTGGCCGCCGCCGTCTACAGCGCCTCGGAGGGCCTGTCGACGCTCCTGCTGGAGGCGTACGTGCCCGGCGGCCAGGCGGGCACGTCCAGCCGGATCGAGAACTACCTGGGTTTTCCCTCGGGGGTGACCGGGTCCGAGCTGACCCGGCGCGCGGTGGCGCAGGCGCGGCGGTTCGGCGCCGAGGTCATGTCGCCGGTCAGCGCGGTGTCCCTGCGGGCCGCGGGGCGCGGTCGCGTGATCACCCTGTCCGACGGCAGCGAGATCAGCGGCGGCACCGTGCTGCTGGCCACCGGCCTGGCCTACCACCGCCTGGACGCGACGGGCGCGGAGCGCTTCGAGGGCGCCGGCATCTACTACGGGGCGACGTCCTCGGAGACCACCTCGTGCGCCGACCAGCACGTGTGGATCGTCGGCGGGGCGAACTCGGCCGGGCAGGCGGCGCTGCACTTCGCCCAGCACGCGGCGTCGGTGCGGATGGTCGTGCGGGCCGAGGACCTGAGCGCGGGCATGTCCCACTACCTGGTGCGGGAGATCGAGCAGGCGCCGAACATCCACGTGCACACCGGCACCCGGCTCGTCGCGGCAGACGGGGCGGACCGGCTGGAGCAGATCACGCTGGAGGACCTGCGCACCGGTCGGCGCACCACCGAGCCCGCCGAGTACGTGTTCACCTACATCGGGGCCCGCCCGCGCACCGACTGGCTGGCCCAGTCCGTGCTGCGCGACGACAAGGGCTTCGTGCTCACCGGTCCGGACCTGTGCCGGGACCAGGGCGCGGCGGTGCGCTGGGAACAGCCGCGCGAGCCGCTGCTGCTGGAGACCAGCATGCCGGGCGTGTTCGCGGCGGGAGACGTGCGGTCGCACTCGGTCAAGCGCATCGCCGCCGGCGTGGGCGAGGGCGCCATGGCCGTGGCGCTGATCCACCACTACCGGGCGGTGTGCTGAGCGGACCGCCCCGCCTGTCGGTCACACCCGGCAGGCCGTCGCCGCCGGCAGGTCACGCCCCGCCGGCTGTCGCACTTTGCCGGCCGGTCACGCCCGACCGCTGACCAGCCGGCCGCCGCGGTACACCGCCGCCACCGCCGCGGAGTCCGTGATCCGCCGGGTCGGGTCGCCGTCCACGACGACCAGGTCCGCCCGCAGCCCCGGCGCGACCCGACCCCGGTCGACCAGGCCGAAGCACCGCGCCGGGACCGACGTCGCGGCCGCCAGGGCTTCGACGGGCGTCAACCCCGCCGACACCAGCAGCTCCAGCTCCCGGTGCAGGCTGGCCCCGTACGCGGTGCCCGGGACGCCGGCGTCGGTCCCCGCCAGGACCGCGACCCCCGCGTCGCGCAGCGGCCGCACCGCCCCGGAGGCGTGCTCGGGCCGGTAGCACGGGGCCGGCGGCGGCTCCATGCAGTCCTCCAGGTTCGCCAGGGCGTCCGCGTCCAGCCGGGCGGCCACGCGCGGGTCGACCTCGTGGCGCACCTGGCAGAACGACTCCACCGCGGTCAGCGTCGGCACGACGAACACCGGGGCCAGCGCGGCGACGAACGCCGGGCACGGCGGGCGGTCGAAGGGCAGGTGCGCCAGGCCGTCCGCGCCCGTCCGCACGGCCATCAGCGCGGCCTCCTGGTCGGTGGCGTGCACGACCACCCGCAGGCCCCGGTCGTGGGCGGCGGACACCAGGGCGGCCACCACCTCCGGCGACACGGTCGGCAGGTCGGGCTCCCCCGGCGCGGACGAGGCGAACACCTTCAGGTAGTCCGACCCCTCGGCGACCCGCGCGGCCACGAACGCGTCGGCCGAGCCCGCGCCCGACACCGTGGGGAAGGCCGAGAACCGCGGGTACTGGCCGGGGTGCCCGCCGGGCGCGGTGGCGCCGATCCCGGCCGACCGGAGGTCCGCCGCGTCCGGGCCGGCCGCGCGCTCGACCCGCAGCACGCGGGGCTCGGCGAACATGTCGAGCTGCGTGGTCACCCCGAAGCGGACCGCCTGGCGGGACGCGCCGGGCACGACGTGCACGTGGGCGTCGACCAGTCCGGGCAGCAGGGTGCGGCCGGCGCCGCGGACGACGGGTCCGCCCCGCAGCCCGGCGCCGACCGCGACCACGCGCCCGGACGACACCAGCACGTCCGCCCGGTGGAGCACCCGCTCCCCGGTGAACAGCCGGAAGTCCTGGAACAGCACGGCTTCCTCCTGACGCGCGGGCGCCCGCACGCCACTCGGCGTGCGGGCTCCCGTGGCGCTCTAGCGGGGGCGCGGACCGATCACCCAGTGCTCCTCGACCACCATGCGGTGGACGTAGCGGGTCTCCACGAAGGACTCCAGGTCCTCCTGCGCCCGCTGGAACTCCGGCGACGCCAGGGCCGCGTTCATCGCGTCCAGGTCGTCGAACCACAGCTGGTGGGCGGCGTCGAGCACGGCCTCGCCGATGCCGTAGGCGCCGTCCCTGGTGTGGCCCTGGAGGTAGCGTCGCACGCCCGGGACGTCGAGCACCAGGTCCGCGTACTTGCCGAGGCTGTGCTCGCGGAACTCGTGGAGGGGCAGGCCCTCCTTGCGCTTGACCAGGACGATGAGCTTGACGCCGCCCGCGTCCTCACTGCCCTCGCGCAGCACGTGCGCGTCGGTGTCGAGCACCAGCGTCCGCCAGAACGCGGCCCACTTGGGCTCGTCCAGCCGCGCGCCCTGGAGGAACTCCTCGGTCTGGAGCGACGCGAGCTGCTCCTGCTCGTTCTCCAGCCAGATCTCCGCGACGCCGCTCCACTTCGGCTCTTCCTCGTCGGGGCCGAGGGAGACCCTGGTGTCGATCATGTACTTCCTGATCTGCGGGATCTTGCTCGCGTACTGCACCGCGTGCACGTCCAGCCAGTAGCGCTGGAACTCCTGCTCGGTCATGCCCGGCTTGGGGTAGGCGAAGATCAGTTGGTGGATCATGGCATTCTCCTCGCGAGGGCGTCAGACCTTGTACTTCTTGAGGACGTCGTCGGCGAACCCCAGGTAGTCCCGGAGCGGCCAGACCTCCTCGAACTCCAGGTACTCGCGCATGGGCAACCGGCCCAGCGCCGTGCGGTCGAGCTCCTCCGCGTCCGGCGAGTCGATGATCGCGATGACCCGCTTCTGCGCGGCCACCTTCCAGATCCCCACGCAGAAACCGGAGTCCACGGTCTCCTTCGCGTGCTCGGCCTCCTCGGCCTCGATCTCCCACAGTTCGTCCAGGGAGATCCGGCCCTCGTGCTTCCACTTCATCTGGACGTAGAACAGCACGTCATCACCTCTCGTCCTGCTGGGCAGCGGCTGCGATCCGGCGGGTCAGGTCGTGCTCGGCGCCGAAGACCTCGGTCGCCAGGTCCAACGGGGTCTTGCCGTCGTGGCCGCGCAGGTCCAGGCGGGCGCCCTGGTCCAGCAGGATCGCGGCGCACTCGTCGTACCCGTGCCACAGCGCGTCGTGCAGCGGCGTGTAGCCGTTGGTGGCGCCCTGGAAGTCCAGGTCCACGCCCGGTCGCGCGGCGATCAGCGCGGTCAGCGCGACGTGGCCGTTGTAGACGGCCTTGTGCAGCGGCACGGCGCCGAAGGTCGGCTCGGTGGCGTTGACGTCCGCGCCCGCGTCCAGCAGCAGCCGCGCGATCTCGGTGTGCCCGTCGCGGGAGGCGACCAGCAGCGCGGTGTGGCCGTCGTTGAAGCCGTTGACGATCGGGTACAGCTCGTCCACGTCGACGCCCCCGGCCAGCAGCGCGCGCACGCCCTCGACGTCGCCGGCGTTGACGGCGGCCATCAGGCGGTGGCCCTCGATCCGCGCGTCGTCGCCCGCCACGCGGGCCTTGAGGTACTGCTCGGCCAGCAGCAGGCGGTCCTTGCCGCGCGTGTTGACGTTGAGCTCGTACTCGAAGTGCTCCTTGAGCGTGAACCCGTAGTGCGTCGACAGGTTCAGGCCGGCGCCGGCGTCGAGCAGGTGCTTGGCGATGTCCGGGTACTTGAACCACAGGGCGTCCATCAGCGGCGTGTGGCCGGTGGTCGGCGCGACGGCGTCGATGAACGCGCCCGCGTCGACCAGCGCGCGCACCACGTCGAGGCTGCCGCCCTGGCACGCCTTGTGCAGCGCGGTGGCGCCCGCGCCGCTGTCCGCGGTGAACACGTCGGCGCCCGCCTCCAGCAGCAGCGCCACCATCGGCGCGTCCGCCTGGCCGGCCGCGATCATCAGCGGCGTGAGGCCGCTGGACCGGTCGCGGTGGTCCACCCGCGCCCCGGTGCCGAGCAACTCGGTCACCAGCGCGTGGTCGGAGGCCCACACCGCGGCGACGAGGCGGTCCTCGCGGTCGGCGTTGAAGGCGGCGACCTCGCCGTTGGGGTCGAAGTAGACCTTCCAGGCCACGATCTTGCCGTCGGCGACGACGAGCCGGTGGGAGTCCTCGATCTCGAACTCCTGGCGGGTCCGCGTGTGCGCGCCCTTGGTGTAGATGACGGCGAAGGCGGTGTCGCCCTCCACGCGCAGGTCCCGCATCCCGTAGTCGAGCACCTCCGTGGTCTCGCCGCGGACCTGGAAGGCGCGGGTGACCTCGGCGACGCCCCGGTGCACCCCGAGGTACGGGATGACCTCGTTCCACTGGTCGCGGGGGAGTTCGAACTCGACGTCCTCCGCCAACGCGGACAGCGCCGAGGCGAGGTCCCCGTTCTCCAGGTCGGTGAAGTACTTCTCCACCACTTGGCGTGTTTGCTGGGTGGTCATCACAGGCTCCTGTCCCGATGCTCGCCGAACAACCGGTTTCCTCGTCGGAACTGTTGCCGACGGGCGCGGTTCACGGCAGGTGTGGACGGCAACGCCCCGGGGACTCCGTTGAGTCGGGGCGCGGACCTCACAGAATGCGCGAGGGCACGTCGCGGAAGTGGTCGGCCACCGCGTTCAACGCCTCGGTGAACACGGGCTCGCGGTCGTAGAAGTCGTATTGGGTGCCCGACAGCCACCGCACCTCCGACGGCCCGGACAGGCCCGCGCGGAATTTCCGGACCCCCTCCGGGATGGCCGCGTCGTCGCTGTGCACCACCAGCACGGGCACGGGAATCCGGCTCGCCCACGAGATGGGGTCGAACCGCAGCCAGCCCGGCCACGCCATGACGGCGAACCGGTTGGGCCACTCCGGGACCGCGCCGCGGTCGGCGTCGACGTAGTAGTCGCACCGGCCGTGCATGGCGGCGGCCTCGCCGGTCTCGCTCACCACCGGCACGTAGGCGGTCCGGCCGGTGCGCCCGTGCTCGCGGGCCGCCTCCTCGCCCGCGCGGATCCTGGCGCGCACGCCGTCCGCGCCGTACACCGCCTCGACCAGCCCCTCGTCGTGCAGCCACGGCGCGACCAGCGCCAGCGACCGGACCCGCTCGTCCTCGGCCGCGGCGACCGCGGTGTACCCGGCGCCCGCGCACACGCCGAGCAGGCCGACCGCGTCGCTCCCGGTGCTCGCGACCAGCGCGCCGACCGCCTCGCGCAGGTCCTCGACCTTGCGCTCGGGCGATTCGAGGTCCCGGGGCTCGCCGCCGGACTCGCCGAAGCCGCGGAAGTCGAAGGCCAGCGCCGCGAGGCCGCGCGCGGCGAGCCCCCGGGCGTACCCGCCCGCCATCTGCTCCTTCACCGTCGTCCAGGACCCGGCCACCACCACCGCCGCGCCGGGGTCCGCGCCGACGGGCCGGTGCAGGTCCCCGACCAGGAGATCACCGCCGCTGCGAAAAACGACCCGCTCGACCTGAGTGGAGTAGCGCATGGCCGTCACCTTCTCTTGGTTGACTGGGATCAGGTTCGTCCCGGTCAACGGAAACGGTCCAGCGTGAATTGGTGGTGGTAGCGGCAGTACCACGAAGGCGCGTGGCGGGTTGAATTACTTCGTGTGATGCGCATTGCCAATTCGAGATGATCACATCATGGTCTGAACTCCCCACTCCTTCCCCTGCGAGGAACCCATGCCCGAACCGCTTCCCCACCAGGTCGACGTGCTCGTCGTGGGCGCCGGCCCCACCGGTCTCACGCTCGGCTGCGCGCTCCGCTCACTGGGGGTCGACCACCTCGTCCTCGACCAGGCCGACGAACCGGCCAGGCACTCCCGGGCGGCCGTCGTGCACGCCCGGACGCTGGAGACCCTGGCGCTGGTCGGCGCGGCCGACGAGCTGGTCGCCCGCGGCCTGCCCGCCCCGGCCGCCACCGTGCGCAACCGCGACGGCGTCCTGCTGTCCGCCGCGTTCCACGAGCTCGGCACCCCCTACCCGTTCGCGCTGTGCGTGCCGCAGGAGACCACCGAGCAGGTGCTCGGAGCGCGGCTGCGGCAGCTCGGCGGCTCGGTGCGCCGGGGCCACGCGCTGATCGACGTGCACGAGGGGCAGGAGGGCGTCACCGCGGTGGTGGCCGATCCCGGCGGCACGGCGCGGGTGGTGCGGGCGCGCTACCTGGTCGGCTGCGACGGCCTGCGCAGCGCGGTGCGCGAGCGGTCCGGCATCGCGTTCACCGGGCGCACCGACCCGCACGTGTTCGCGCTCGCCGAGGTGGCGATGGACTGGTCCGGGCCGGTGGACGCCTTCACCTACTACCTGTCCCCCGGCGGCACCCTGCTCGTGTCGCCGCTGCCGGACGGGCGGTTCCGCGTGGCCGCGCCCGTGCCGCCGGACGCGCCCGCGCCGGACCTGGCCGCCGTGCGGCGGCTGCTCGACGACCGGGGCCCGGGTGGCGCGCGGGTGCGGTCGCTCGACGTCAGCAGCACCTGGCGGGTGCGGTACCGGGTGGCGGAGACCTTCGGCCGCGGCCCGGTGTTCCTGGCCGGCGACGCCGCGCACGTGCACAGCCCGGCGGGCGGGCAGGGCATGAACTCGGGCATCCAGGACGCGGTGAACCTGGCCTGGAAGCTGGCCGCCGTGCTGGACGGCACGGCCGGGTCCGGGCTGCTGCGGACCTACGACGCGGAGCGCCGCCCGGTCGCCGAGGCGGCGGCGGCGTTCAGCGAGCAGCTGACCCGCGCGGTCACCACGGGGATGCACGAGCTGCGTGACGACCTGGTGCGCTCGTTCGGGTCGACGCCCCGCCTGACCCGGTGGCTGGCGACGAGGTTGGCGCAGCTCGACGTCCGCTACGGCGCGGTGGGCCACCGCGTCGCGCCGGGTCCCGCGACGACCCCGCGCCTGGGCTGGTCGCTGCTGGTCCCGACCGCGGCCGGGGTGGCGGCGGCCCGGTCCGCGGTGGTGGGCAGGCCGATCACCGTCGAGCCGGCCGAGGACCGGTCGGACGCGGTGCTGGTCCGGCCGGACGGCTACGCGGCGGCCACCGCGCCCACCGCGGAGGTCCACCGGCTGCCCGACGAGCTGACCGCCTGGCTGCACGGCCCCGGCTGAGCCGGACCGCCCGGTCACGCGGCGTCGGGGCGGCGCAGCGCCCGCAGCGGGACGTGCACCCGGTCCGGCCGGTTGCGGGTCTCGTAGACCACCTCGTACACCGCCTTGTCCAGCTCGTAGGCCGTGAGCAGGGCCCGGTGCCGGTCGAGGTCGATCCCGGACTCGTCGGCGTACCCGCGCAGGAACTCCGCCGCCCACGCGGGGGCGAGCGGCGAGCCGGTGTAGTCGAAGGAGCGCAGGACCCCGGCCACGTCGCGCAGCGGCGAGTGCACGGCGCGGCGCCGCGCGACCGGCGCGGACGGCTCGCCCTCGAAGTCGATGAGCAGCCACCGGCCGTCGGCGCGCAGCACCTGGCCCAGGTGCAGGTCGCCGTGCACCCGCTGCGCCGGCACCGGTGGCAGCCCGGCGACCGCGGTGAACACCTCGCGCGCCCACGCGCCCCGGCCGTGCAGCAGGGGCGCGGCGGCGTCCAGGCGGGTCAGCAGCTCCCGGCTCAGCTCTCCCGCGTCCAGGGTGGCGGCGCCGAAGGCGACCACGAGCTGGCGGTGCACCGCGGCGACCGCCTCCCCCAGCTCGCGGGCCGCGAACGGCGCCGCGGACCTGGTGGCCAGGTCCCACCCCTCCTCGGCGTGGGCGAGGAACGGGTGGAGCACGCCGAGCGTCGTGCGGGTGCCGTCGAGTTCGCCCTCGATCGCGCCGAGCACCGGCACGACGTGCTCGCTGCCCAGCAGGCCCAGGGCGCGGTGCACCTCCAGGTCCGGGTTGAGGCCCGGGGCCAGGCGGCGGAACAGCTTGAGGACGTACCGCTCCCCCAGCACCACGGAGGTGTTGGACTGCTCCACCCCGAGCGCCCGGCTGGAGCGCACCCGCCCGGCCACCAGGCCGCTGCGCGGCTCGGACCGGAACGACGCCCCGCTCACCCGGAGGTTGCGCGCCATCGCGTCGAACAATGCGCACGGGAGGTCGGGGTCGCCGGCCCCGTCGGTGATCCCGACCTCGCCCACCCGGGCGATCACCTCGACGTCCGGCGCGTCCCGGCGCAGGGCCAGCGGCAGGTGGTAGTGCTCGACGCCGTCGGCGAACCGCACCGCGACGACGGCGAGCACGCCGTTCCCCTCGACCTGGGCCAGCGACACCACCTCGACGTCCCGGGCGGTCCGGCCGCCACCGGCGAACCAGCGGCGGTCCGGCAGCCAGTCGACCAGCGCGGTACCCAGCGCCTCGGCGAACGCGGCGGGGTTCATCGTCGTCATCGTCCCTCTTCCTCCGACCCGGGCTCGAACTGCGGTTCCAGCTCCAGCCAGTAGAAGCCGTAGCCGGCCAGGGTGAGCGAGTACGGCTGGTCCCCGATGCGCGGGAACCGGGCGCCGCCGGTCATCTCCACCGGTGTCCGGCCGCGGTAGGCGCACAGGTCCAGCTCCACCGGCTGCGCGAAGCGCGAGAGGTTGTTCACGCACAGCACGACGGTGGTCTCGCGGCCGTCCTCCCCGGTCAGCCCGCGCACGTAGGTCAGCACGCTCGGGTTGGAGGCGCCCAGCTCCCGGAACGTCCCCAGGGCGAACACCGGGTTCAGCGCGCGCACCCGGAGCATCCGCCGGGTCCAGTTGAGCAGCGAGGACTGGTTGTCGACCTGCGCCTCGACGTTCACGCCCTGGTAGCCGTAGACCGCGTCGGCGATGGTCGGCAGGTACAGCCGGCCCGGGTCGGCGTGGGAGAAGCCGGCGTTGCGGTCCGGCGTCCACTGCATCGGCGTGCGCACCGCGTCGCGGTCGCCCAGCCAGATGTTGTCGCCCATGCCGATCTCGTCGCCGTAGTACAGCACCGGCGAGCCGGGCAGCGACAGCAGCAGCGCGGTGAACAGCTCCTGCTGGTCGCGGTCGTTCTCCAGCAGCGGCGCGAGCCGGCGCCGGATGCCGATGTTCGCCTTCATGCGAGGGTCTTTCGCATATTCGGCGTACATGTAGTCGCGCTCTTCGTTCGTGACCATCTCGAGGGTGAGCTCGTCGTGGTTGCGCAGGAAGATGCCCCACTGGCAGCGGTCGGGGATCTGCGGCGTCCGCGCCAGGATCTCCGAGATCGGGAACCGCGACTCGCGCCGCACGGCCATGAAGATGCGCGGCATCAGCGGGAAGTGGAACGCCATGTGGCACTCGTCCCCGCCCACGGTCGGATCGCCGAAGTAGTCGATGACGTCGTCGGGCCACATGTTGGCCTCGGCGAGCATCACCCGGCCCGGGTACTCGTCGTCCATCACCTTGCGGCAGCGCTTGAGGAAGTCGTGCGTGCGCGGCAGGTTCTCGCAGTTGGAGCCCTCCTGCTCGAACAGGTACGGCACCGCGTCCAGCCGGAACCCGTCGATGCCCAGGTCCAGCCAGAACCGCAGGACGTCGAGCATCGCCTCCTGCACGGCCGGGTTCTCGTAGTTCAGGTCCGGCTGGTGGGAGAAGAACCGGTGCCAGTAGAACTGGCCGCGCACCGGGTCGTAGGTCCAGTTCGAGGTCTCCGTGTCGACGAAGATGATGCGCGCGTCGGCGTACTTCCGGTCGTCGTCGTGCCAGACGTAGAAGTCGCCGTAGGGGCCGTCCGGGTCGGTGCGCGACTGCTCGAACCACGGGTGCGCGTCGCTGGTGTGGTTGAGCACCAGGTCGATGATCACCCGGATGCCCCGCCGGTGCGCCTCGTCCAGCAGGTGCACGAAGTCCTCGACCGTGCCGAACTCCGGCAGCACCGTGCGGAAGTCCGAGATGTCGTAGCCGCCGTCGCGCAGCGGCGAGGCGAAGAACGGCGGCAACCAGACGCACCCGACGCCCAGCCACCGGAGGTAGTCCAACTTGGACGCCAGGCCGCGCAGGTCGCCGGTGCCGTCGCCGTCGGAATCGCTGAACGCGCGGACCAGCACCTCGTAGAACACGACCTTCTTGAACCAGTCGGGATCGTGTGCGATGCCGGTCACGGAACGACCTCCGCAACCCCGCCCAGGTCTCGTCGCCTCACCCTGATCGCCTCCTCGCCCCTCGACGACCTCTCCCCCTCACCCTGAACACGCCGCCGGTGTTTGACGAGGAGGCCGGGCTGACTGCTCGGACTCGACGCAGTCCCTGACTGGCACTCGCGGTACCACCACAAGCTCACGCTCCCTAGAACGGCGCGGGTGGGCCACGGTGGGGACGTCGTCGACGCTCTTCCGGTCGCCGACGTCCCCACCCCACGGAGGCAGCGATGACCACGACGGAGAACGACCTGCTCCCCGTCATCCACGCGAAGGCCGGTCAGGGCCCGGCGGTGTGGTTCGGCGACGCCATCTACAGCTTCAAGGCCACCAAGGCGACCACGAACGGCGCCCTCACGTTCGCGGAGGCGTCCGTGCCGCCCGGCGGCGGTCCGCCCCCGCACGTCCACCCGCACGCCGACGAGGCGTTCTTCATCCTCTCGGGCGAGCTGGAGTTCCTCAACGGCCAGGAGACCTTCCTGGCGGGCGAGGGCGACTTCGTGTACATCCCGCGCGGCACGAGGCACCGCTTCCGCAACGTCGGCCTGCACGTGTCGCGGCTGCTCTTCCTCTTCACGCCGAGCACCGGCATGGAGAACTTCTTCAGCGCCATCGGCACGCCCGCGCGGCCGGGCATCGCGCCCGTGCCGCTGACGCCCGAGCAGCAGCGGCAGATCGTGGAGCTGGCCCCGGAGCACGACCTCCGCCTGGCGCTGTGACCACCACGACCGCAGGAACGAACGGGAGGTAGACGCATGAGCACCATCGAGACGATCAGGTTCCGGTTGCGGGACGACGTCGAGACCGAGGACTTCATCCGGCGCAACCGGTACGTGGAGACCGAGTACATGGAGCGCCGGCCGGGCTTCCAGTCCCGCGAGACCGCGGTGAGCGAGGACGGCGAGTGGATGGTGTCCGTCCACTGGGCCACCGTCGAGGACGCCGAGGCGACCATCGCCGCGTTCTTCGGCGCCTCGGAGACGCAGGACTTCCTCGCCGCCATCGACCTGCCCACGGTGTCCTCCGGCCGGTACCAGCGGGTGGGCCGCTGACGATGGCGGACACCATGCGCGCCGCGGTCATCGACGCCTTCGGACCCGCGGAGGCGCTGCGGATCGCGGAGGTCCCCGTCCCCACCCCGGGCGAGGGCGAGGTCCTCGTCCGGGTGCACGCGGCCGGCGTCAACGCGATCGACTGGTTCTCCCGGGCCGGCCAGGGCGTCGGGGTGCGGTCCTTCCCCGCCGTGCTGGGCTGGGACGTCTCCGGCACCGCGGTCGACACCGGGGCGGAGGTGTTCGGGATGCCGCGCTTCCCGAACCTGGCGGGCGCCTACGCCGAGTACGTGGTCGCGCCGGCCGCGGAGCTGGCGGCCAAGCCCGCCGGCGTCGACCACCGCGCCGCGGCGGCCGCGCCGATGGTCGGCACCACCGCGTGGCAGACGCTGTTCCGCCACGGCGGGCTGGTCGAGGGGCAGCGGGTGCTCGTGCACGGCGCCGCGGGCGGCGTCGGCCACGTCGCCGTGCAGCTCGCCGCGGACGCGGGCGCCGACGTCGTCGGGACGGCGTCCGCGCACAACCACGACTTCGTGGCGGGCCTGGGCGCGGGCCGGGTCGTGGACTACACCGCCGAGCGGGTCGAGGACGTGGTCCGCGACATCGACCTGGTGGTGGACACGAGGGGTGGCCCGGACGCCCTGCGGTTGCTCGACGTGCTGCGGCCCGGCGGGGTGCTGGTCACGCTCAAGGGCCAGGACGACGCGCTGGACCGGGCCGCCGCCGCACGGGGCCTGCGCACGGCTTACACCTACGTGAGCCCCGACCCCGAGGCGCTGGCCGCCGTGGCGGACCTGCTGGCCCGCGGTGGGCTGCGGATCGCGATCGAGGACGTGCTGCCGCTGGAACGGGTGGCGGACGCGCACCGGACCGGTGAGCGCGGCCACGTGCGCGGCCGGCTCGTGCTCGACGTGAGCTGACCGAGAATCCGCGCCGGGGTGGCCAGCTAACGAAGTGGCCGCCCCGGGATCGGGGAGGCTTGAGACCGCCCCGACGCTGGGACAGTATTCCGTGCAACGGGTGGAACGTTAACGCCGCGACGACGCGCGACACTTCTTCGACACCCGCGATCATCGTCGGCCACGTCAATCGCAAACAAGCCAGGAGCGTGGATTATGACAGCGGAACAAGCCAATTCCAGAACCGTCCGCGAGGCGACCTTGGAATTGTTCCGGGCACTGGGGATGACCACGGTCTTCAGCAATCCGAGCCACACCGAGATGAAGTTGTTCGAGCAGTGGCCGGACGACTTCAAGTTCGTGATGGGCCTCCAGGAGGCCAGCATCGTCGGCATGGCCGACGGCCACGCCCAGGCGACCGGCGAGCCGTCGCTGGTGATCATCAACGGCGGGCCGGGCGTCGGCAACGCGATGGGCTCGATCTACACGGCGGCCAGCGCGCACACGCCGATGGTGATCCTGGGCGGCCAGCAGGCCCGCAAGCTGCTGCTCGGCGAGCCCTTCCTCAAGGCGAGCGACGCGACGCAGCTGCCCAAGCCCTACATCAAGTGGGCCGGTGAGCCGGCGCGCCCGCAGGACGTGCCCGCGCTGATCGAGAAGGCGTACCACATCGCCAAGCAGGCGCCCGCCGGTCCCGTGTTCGTCGCGGTGCCCGAGGACGACTGGATCCGCCCCGCCGCGCCCGGCCCGATCAAGGTGCGCGAGGTGCGCAGCGCGGTCGTGCCCGACCCCGAGGTGCTGGCCACGATCGCCGCGGCGCTCGACGGCGCCGAGCGCCCGGCCCTGGTCGCGGGTCCGGGTGTGGAGATCGGCGGCGCCCGGCTCGACCTGGTGCGGCTGGCCGAGCGGCTCAACGCCAGGGTCTACGGCAGCCCGGTGTGGCCGCGCGGCAGCTTCCCCGAGACGCACCCGCTGTTCGGCGGCGTCCTGGCGCCGATGCCCGAGCTGATCAACATGAAGCTCGCCGAGCACGACGTGGTGGTGGTGCTGGGCAGCCCGACGTTCACCCTGTTCACCACGGTGGACCTGTTCTCCACCAACCCGGCCGCGCTCGACGAGAGCGACCAGCCGGCGCTGCCCGAGGGCACGCGGGTCCTGCACGTCACCGACAGCCCCGAGGCCGCGGCGTGGTCGATGGCCGACGCGGCGTACGTCTGCCCGCCCGCGCAGGCCGTGCGCGACCTGCTGCCGCTGGTCCGCGAGCACGAGAAGGTGGCGCTCCCGTCGTTCCGGGAGGAGATCCCGGTGCCGGAGGCGACCACGCCGCTGACCCAGGCGTACCTGTTCCACCTGCTCGCGCAGGAGCTGCCGGCCGACGCCCAGCTGTTCGAGGAGCTGCCGATCGCCCGCGCGGACTTCCACGAGCAGATCCCGCTCGGCCCGGACAACGGCTACTTCGCCACCGCCAGCGGCGCGCTGGGCTTCCCGTTCGCGGGCGCGGTCGGGTACGCCGTGGCGCGGCCGGACCGCCGGGCCGTCGTGGTGATGGGCGAGGGGTCGGCGCAGTACACGCTGCACGCGCTGTGGACCGCGGCGCAGCACAACCTGCCGGTCACCTTCATCATCCCGAACAACTCCGGCTACCTGTCGCTCAAGTACTACCTGGACGAGAACAGCCAGAAGGCGTGGCACTCCGGCTGGGACCTGAGCGGCGTGAACATGGCCGAGCTGGCCCGCGGCTTCGGCTGCCCGGCCGAGCGCATCGAATCGCCGGAATCGCTGCGCGCGTCGCTCAAGGCCGCGCTGAACGCCGACGGCCCGGTGCTGCTCGACGTCGTGGTGCAGGACCCGGGCCTGTTCCGCCTCTGATCCCCGGAAAGACCCCCGAGGCGCCGCGTTCCCGTCTGCCCCAGCGGGCGGGAACGCGGTTTTTACTTTTTTCGACATCACGTACTGCGCCCGCCGGGGTGCGATCTTCTTGTGAGGGCTCCGAAAATTCCGCCACCATGGTCGGCGAATGTAATTTCCCGACCATTTCCGTCGGATCTCGGAGAATCCCCGAGGAGAAGTCATGGAGTTCGTGGACGCCCGCCCCCAGGTGGCGGGCGGTTCCGATTCGGATAGATCCCGGTGGGCGTGTTCCCTGGTGTGCGCGGTGGCCGTGCTGCTGTCGGCGGCCTCCACCGCCCCCTCCCCGATGTACGTCCTGTACCAGGAGCGCTGGCACTTCTCGACGGCGACGACCACGGTCGTGTTCGCCGTCTACTGCCTGTGCGCCCTGACCGGCATGGTGCTGTTCGGTTCGCTGTCCGACACGGCGGGCCGCCGACCGGTGCTCCTGCTGGCGCTGGGGCTCGTGGCCGGGTCCACCCTGCTGTTCGCGTTCGCGGACGGGGTCGGCTGGCTGCTCGCCGCGCGGGCCCTCCAGGGGTTCGGCGGCGGGATCGGCGGGTGCGCCGTGGCGGCGGCGCTGATCGACCTCGCGCCGGCGGGCGCGCTGCTGGGCAGCCTCACCCCGATCGTCGGCATCGGGGCCGGGGCGCTCGGCGCCGGCGCGCTGGTCGAGCACGGCCCCGCGCCCACCGTGCTGACCTACGTGGTCCTGCTGGTGCTGCTCGTCGGCGCGGCCGCCGGGGTGCTGTTCCTGCCGGAGACCGTGCCGGGCGCCCGCGGGCGCGGGATCGGGGTGGCGCGCCGGATCTCGGTGCCGTCGCGGGCGCGCCGGGCGTTCCTGGCGCTGTCGCTGCCGGTGGTCGCCGTGTGGGCGGTGGGCGGGCTGTACCTCGGGCTCGGGCCGCTGCTCGCGGCGGAGCTGCTGGGCAGCCGGAGCAGCGTGGTCGACGGCCTGGTGGTCACCGCGCTGGCCGGGGCCGGGGCGCTGGCGCAGGTCTCGTGCCGCGGCGTCCGCTGCCGCACCGCCATGGCGGCCGGCTCCTGGCTGCTGCTCGGCGGCCTCGCCCTGGTCCTGGTCGCCCTGTCCCTGGGGTCGACCGCCCTGTTCTTCACCGCGACCGCCCTGCTGGGCTTCGGTTGGGGCGCCACCTACCTGGCCGCGTTCCGGCTGCTCAGCGAGCTGGCCGCACCCGGCAGGCGCGGCGAGCTGATGGCCGCCGTGAACGTGGTCGCCTACATCGGCACGGCGTTCCCCGCGATCGGCCTCGGACTGGCCGTCGACGCCATCGGCACGCGCGGCGCGACGACGGCGTTCATCGTCGCGGTCGGCACGCTGGTGCTGGTGGCGCTGGCCGGGTCGGCGGCGCACGTGCCCGCCGAGCGCGCCTAGTCGAGGGCCCCGAACCGATCGGTCGGTTCGGGGCCCTCGACTGCGTGCGTCCGCGCTCGCTACGCGGTGACGGGGTCCGCCGCGGCGCTCGACGGGCTGCCGGCCGCGGGAGCCGCGCCCGGCACCTTGAGCAGGCCGATCGCCCACGTGGCGGGCAGCACCACGGCGCAGACGACCAGGCCGGTGAGGACCACCGCGTTCGGGCCGCCGGAGGCGAGCGCGAGCCCGCCGCCCACCGCGCCCACGGCGATGCCCGCGTTCACCGCGGAGGCGCCGAGCGTGGCGGCCAGGTCGCCGCCCGGACCGGCGAGCGTGATCACCCGCAGCTGGAGCGACGGGACGAGCCCGAAGCCGACCAGGCCCCACAGGGCCAGCGCCACCGCGGCCAGGACCGGCGAGGCGCCCAGCAGGTAGAGCCCGCCCAGCGCGATGATCAGCAGCACGTTGGCCACGACCAGCGTCCGCGTCGCGCTGCGGTCGGCGAACCGGCCGCCGAAGAACGTGCCCACCGCGCTCGCGATGCCGTAGGCCAGCAGGAAGACGCTGATCAGCGAACCGGTGATGCCGGTGACCTCCTCCAGGTACGGCGCGAGGTAGGTCAGCACCGTGAACTGCCCGCCCAGCAGCAGGAAACCCACCGCCAGCGTGGCGAGCACCCTGGGCGCGAACGCCGACTTCGCCTGCGCGCCGAGCCCGGAGGGCGCGGCGCTCCGCACCGGCGGCACCATCAGCAGCGTCGCGACGAGCGCGATCACGCCGAGGCCGACGATGCCGACGAAGGCGGCCTGCCACCCCATCGACTGGCCGACCAGGGTGCCGAGGGGCACGCCGAGGACGGTGGACACCGCGATGCCGCCGAAGACCATCCCCATGGCCTGGCCCCGCTTGTTCGGCGCCACCAGGGCGGCGGCGATCGTGGACGCCACGCCGATGAACAGCCCGTGGATCGCACCGGTCACCAGGCGCGCGGCCAGCAGCGCCCCGAACCCGACGGCGAACACCGCGAACAGGTTGCCGGCGATGTAGACCACGAGCGACGCCCACAAGAGCGTGCGGCGGCCGAACCGGATGGTCAGGGCGGTCACGATCGGACCGCCGACGGAGATGCCGAGCGCGTAGGCCGTGACGAGCTGCCCGGCCGTGCTCACCGACACCGACAGGTCGTCGGCGACCAGGTTCAGGATGCCGACGATGACGAGTTCCGCCGTGCCGATCACGAAGGAACCCAGCGCCAACGCCACCAGGGCCACAGTGCTCCGGGGATGACCCTCCCCCGGTTGGATGGTCGTGCTCATGTGCACCTACCTCGATTTCCTCGCGAGAGTGTCGCGCTCAGACCGCGGCGGCGGTCAAGCCGATCAGGCCGGCCTGCGCGACCGGCTGGTCCTCGCCGCCCTTGCCACCGGCCACGCCGATGGCCCCGACGACCACGCCGTCGACCGTGATCGGCGCGCCGCCGGGCAGGATGGCGACGTTCGGCTGGGCGGACAGGCCGGCCAGCAGCGGCGGGATGCCCGCCACGAACTGCATGAAGTCCTCGGTGGACATGCCGATGCCCACCGCGGTGATCGCCTTGCTGGTGGCCAGCGAGGTGTTGAAGAACGACGCGCCGTCCATCCGCTCGAACGCCTTGAGGTGGCCGCCGTCGTCCACGACCGAGATGGAGACGCTGACCCCCAGCTCCTGCGCGTGGGCGAGTGCGGCGTCGAGCACGCGCCGGGCGTCGTGCCGGGAAAGGGTGACCGTGCTCATGCACTGCTCCTATGGTGTTGTGCTGCTTGAGATCTGTTACCGGTAGGTGACGTCGAGCAGGCCGAACGCCTGACCCGCGAGGATCGGGTCGAAGTACTCCCGGTACTCGTACAACCTGCCCTCGTCGTCGAACTTGAAGACCCCGAGGTAGCTGTTGTGGTACTCGTCCCCGCTGTCCTTGAGCACCAGGTCCGAGTCGAAGCGGGCCAGCACGGTGTCGCCGTCGGCCCACGTCTCCCTGATCGGGAAGCTCAGCTCGGAGAAGTTGCCCGGCATCCCCTTCCACCGCTCGTGGATCGCCGCCTTGCCGACGATGTGAGCGGGGAACATCTCGGTGCCGTACGGGTAGTAGTGGTCCGCGTCCTCGGCCCACAGCTCCATCCACGCCGGGATGTCGCCCTCCTCCAGGAGGCGGAGGAACTCGGTCACCGCCGCGATGTTGCGGTCGCGTAAGACCCCGCCGTCGTCGGCCATGGGGATCCCCCAGTCTTTCCGGTCACGTGGACCCACAGCATCCCGCCGCGCGCGAGGGGGGTTCCAGTACCGACTGGTCGTGGCACCGCGAGTACCAGGATGGCGTGGGGCGTTCGCGCAGGTCGACCCCGCCGGACGGGCCCAGGTCGGGGAACGCCACTCGTTCGGGGGAGGCCCGGCGATCGGCCGCACCGCACTCCGTGCGATCGCCGTGGGCAATCCCGGAATTCCCGCTCTAGTGTCCCGGACATCCCCTCTCGCTGCTGGAGGACCGATGACCGCCACCACCTCTTCCCCCGCCCGCACCGTCGCGAACGCCCTGCGGGCGGTCGTCCGCTGCCCCGTGCTGATCCCGGGCGGACCGGACTACGACCGCGGCCGGCGGGTGTGGAACGGCCTGGTGGACCGGTACCCGGCGGCGGTCGTGCGGTGCGCGGACGCGGCCGACGTGGCGGACGCGGTGCGGGTCGCCCGCGACCACGGCGCGCCGCTGTCGGTCCGGGGCGGCGGCCACGACTGGGGTGGCCGGGCGATCCGCGAGGGCGGCGTGGTGCTCGACCTCTCCGCGATGCGCGGGGTGGAGCTCGACGCCGACGGGCGGACCGCGCGGGTGCGGGGCGGGTCGTTGGCGGGCGGGGTCGCCTCCGCCCTGGCGGAGCACGGGTTGCGCGCGGTCACCGGCACGGTCAACGCGGTGGGCATCGCCGGGCTGACGCTGGGCGGCGGCTACGGCCCGCTGCTGGGCGCGCACGGGCTCGCGCTGGACAACCTGCTGGGCGCGGACGTCGTGCTGGCCGACGGCACGGCGGTGACCGCGGACGCCGAGGAGAACCCGGACCTGTTCTGGGCGCTGCGCGGCGGTGGCGGCAACTTCGGCGTCGTGACCGGGCTGCGCTACCGGGTGCACCCGATCCCGACCGTGCTGTCCGGCATGGCGATGTTCCCCCTGGCGCAGGCGCCCTCGGTGCTGCGCGGCTACCGCGAGCTGCTGGCCGAGTCGCCGGACGAGCTGTCGGTCATCGGGGGCTTCTACAGCGGCCCCGACGGCTCGCCGCTGATCATGCTGTACCCGACGTGGAGCGGCGACCCGGCGGCGGGCGAGCCGTACCTGCGGCGGATCCGGGCGCTCGGCACCCCGGTGTTCTCGCGGCTCGGCCCGATGACGGCGCCCGAGCAGCTGGGGCTGCTGGACCCGTTCGTCGTCGACGGCCGGCACAACACCGCGACGAGCCGGTGGCTGCCCGTGCTGACCGAGGACGTGTGCGACGTGCTGGTGGACTTCGCCCGGCGGGTCACGTCACCGCTGTCCTCCCTGACGCTGCACCACTTCCACGGCGCGGCGACCCGCGTGCCCGTCTCGTCGACCGCGTTCGGCCTGCGCGACGAGCACGTCCTGCTGGAGATCATCACCACCTGGGCCCCGAACTCCCCGGACAGCGGCGGCGCGCACCGCGAGTGGGCGGCCGCGCTGGCCGACGAGCTGGAGCGGTCGGCGCTGCCCGGTGGCTACCCGAACCTGCTGGGGCCGGACGACCACGAGCGCGCGATGGCCGCGTTCGGCCCCAACACCGCGCGGCTGCTGGAGGTCAAGCGGCGGCTGGACCCGGACGGCGTGTTCACCGCCGTGCCCGCCCTCGTGCCGCCGGTGTCGTGAGGCGAACGCGCCGCCCGCGGTCGCCGGTCGGGTTCCCCGGTGCCGGCGATCCGCCGGGCGCGTGGGAGCACCGGGTCAGGCGTCGGCCCGGAAGTGCTCGCGCGCCCACTCGTCGAAGGTGGTGAGCGGGATGCCGAGGTCCCTCGCGTACCGCGGGCGGGCCGGTTGTTCGACGACGTTCATCCACTCGTGCGAAGCGCCCATGGCCGGCATCCCGGCGGCCAGGGCCTCCTCCTCGGTCATGTCCGGCGCGGGCAGCGGGGCGCCCAGGACGCGGGAGAGGACGTCGGCGATCCCCGCCATCGACAGGTGGTCGCCCGCCAGCTCCAGCTCGACGCCGTCGAACCGCTCCGGCTCGGCGACGGCCGCCGCGGCGGCCCGGCCGATGTCCTCCACCGCGACCAGGGACAGCCGGGTCCCGGGCTTGACGACGCTCACCAGGCCGCCCTCGACGCCGCGCGGGAACAGGAACGCCGCGGAGGGGAGGAAGTTCTCCATGAAGAAGCCCGGCTTGAGCAGCGTCCAGCGGGGGAAGCCGGCCTCGCGGACCAGGTCCTGCACCGCGCTCTTGGCGCCCAGGGTGGGCGCCATCGAAGCCCACCGGCCCTCGGCCCAGCCGGGCGCCCCGGTGTGCTGCCCCGCGCCGCTGACGGACGTGTGCACGAACTGCGGCACCCCGGCGGCCCTCGCGCCCGCGACGAGGTTGGCGCCCTGGGCCACCTCCCCCTCGTAGTCGAACCCCGCCGCGGTCATCGCGGGCATCTGCACGGAGAAGACGGCGCGGACGCCCTCGGCGGCCCGGGTCACGGACCCGCGGTCGTGGAGGTCGCCGGTGACCAGGTCGACGCCGAGCGCCTCGACGGACCGGGCCCGGTCGGTGGCCGGGTCGCGCACCAGGGCGCGGACGGGGACACCCGCCGCGCGCAGGGCGCGGACGGTGGCGCCGCCCTGCTTGCCGGTGGCCCCGGTGACCAGGACGGGTGCGGGATCTGCGGACATGGCGCTCCTCGGGTGCTCGGCTAGAAACGGCGGGGCCCGCCGTTTCTGCCGCGGTACGATACGGCGGGGCCCGCCACTTGAGCAAGCACGGAGACCACGCCATGCCGGACCGCCAGCGCGCCGACGCCCGGCGCAACTACGCGCGCATCCTCGCCGTGGCCGAGGCGGAGGTCGCCGCCCACGGCGCCGGCGCCTCCCTGGAGCAGATCGCCCGCACCGCGGAGGTCGGCTCGGCCACCGTGCGCCGGCACTTCCCCACCCGCCGCGCGCTGCTGGAGGCGGTCTCCCGGGAGCGGATCGAGGCGCTGGCCGCGCGTGCCCACGACCTGACCGGCCGGGACGACAGCCGCGACGCGCTCCTGGAGTGGCTGGGCGAGGTCGTCGCCTACTGCGTTTCCGCCCGGGGGCTGGCGGCGGCGCTGGCCTACGACGGGGTCGAACCCGACCCCGTGCACGAGAACTCCTGCTCGGCGGCACTGGAGGAGGCGGCGGGGCCCCTGCTGCGCCGCGCCGCGCGGGACGGCGCGGTGGCGACGGGCGTCACCGTCTCGGACCTGATCACACTGGCCGTCGGCATCGTCCTGGCCACGGAGCACCACCCCGACCCCGCCGCACGGGCGGACCGGCTGTTCCGGTTGGCGGTGGCGGGTCTGAGCCCGCGGGGCTGACCGAGGCGCCCGCCCGCGCCCACCCCGCTACCGGTGGCCCGGTCCAGCGAACCGGCTCAGCAACCCGGTCCAGCAACCCGGCTCAGCGGCCCGGCACCGGCCCGGTCGAGCCCCGCACGACCAGCGTGGTGGACAGCTCCAGGTGCAGCGCCTCCGGCCGGTGGCCGTCAAGCACGCGCATCAGCTGGGTGACCGCGAGGCGCCCCATCTCCCGCAGCGGCTGCCGAACCGTGGTCAGCGCGGGCCGCGTGGCCCGGCTCAGGTCGATGTCGTCGAACCCCGCCACGGACAGGTCCTCCGGCACCCTCAGCCCCCGCTCGAACGCGGCGTGCAGCGCACCCACCGCGAGCTTGTCGTTGAAGCAGGCGATCGCGGTCGGTCGGTCGGGACCGTCCAGCAGCGCGCCGGCGGCCCGCAGCCCCTCGGCCGCGGTCGGCTCGACGTGGTGGACCCGGTCCGGCGCGGGCAGCACGCCGACCCGCGCCAGCGCGGCGTGGTGGCCCGCCGTGCGCGCGTCGCCCGCCAGCCACTCCTCGGGGCCCGCGACCACGCCGATGTCCCGGTGCCCCAGCCCGACCAGGTGCGCGGTCAGGGCGCGGGCGCCGGAGAAGTGCGCGGCGGACACCGCGGCGACGTCCGGCGGCGGGGGCGTGCGGGGGTCGACCACGACGAACGGGAACCCGCGCCCGGCCAGCTCCACCAGCTGGTCGCCGTCCTCGGGCGGCAGGATGAGGACCGCCCCGGCCACGCCCGGCTCGTCGGGCAGCCCGGCCAGGGTGTCGGTGTGCTGCGACGCCTCGCCCGCGTCGAGGACCATGCGCGCGCCGTGCAGGCGCAGCGCCTCGGCGATCGAGGAGACGATCAGCCCGAAGTAGTCGGTGAGCACGTACGGGCACCGGACGTGGACGGTGCGCGGCCCGCCGTCCCCGGTCCGCCGCCGCTCGACCGCCCGCAGCACCAGCTCGCGGGTCCGCGGGGAGACGTTGACGTGGTCGTTGAGCACGCGCGACACGGTGGCGATGGACACGCCGGTCTCCGCCGCGATGTCGCGGACCCTGGCACGTCGCCGGTCGGTCTCCACCGCATCACCATACCCACGACCTGGGGCTTGACGTGCGACAACGATGACGTGTTCCATTCCGGAACAAGTTGTTCCACCATGATTGATCCCTGGTGCGCGAGAAGTGGGTGGCTGATGAGGAGAACCGTGCGCGGCGTGGCGGCGGTCACGACCGCGGTGGCCTTGACCTGCGGTGGCGTGGTCGCCGCGCAGGCCACAGGTCCCGACCGGGGCCCCGACCGGGGTGCCGTGGAGGCCCGCGTCTGGGTGACCGCGGCCGACCGGTCCGAACTGCTGGCCGAGCGCCCGCGCGTCGCGTTCGGCACCGCGCCGTCGACGCTCCCGACGATCGTGGTCGACCCCGACCACGCGTACCAGCAGGTCGACGGCTTCGGCGCCTCGATCACCGACTCCTCGGCGGCCCTGCTCGCCGGCCTACCGCCCGCCGTGCGCGCGGAGACCATGCGGAAGCTGTTCGACCCGGTGCGCGGCATCGGCGTGAGCTTCCTGCGCCAGCCGGTCGGCTCCTCCGACTTCACCGCGGCCGCCGAGCACTGGACCTACGACGACGTCCCGGCCGGGCAGACCGACTTCGCCCTGCGGCACTTCAGCATCGACCGCGACCGCGCACAGGTGCTGCCGCTGCTGCGCGAGGCCAAGCGGCTCAACCCCGCGCTGAAGGTCATGGCCACGCCGTGGAGCCCGCCCGCGTGGATGAAGACCACCGACTCGCTCGTGGGCGGGCGGCTCGAGGACGACCCGCGGATCTACGACGCCTACGCCCGCTACCTGGTGAAGTTCGTCCAGGCGTACGCGGCGGCCGGCGTGCCGATCGACTTCCTGTCGGTGCAGAACGAGCCGCAGAACCGCACGCCCGACGCCTACCCCGGCACGGACATGCCGGTCGCCCAGCAGCTCGGGGTGATCGAGGCGCTGGGCCCGAAGCTGCGCCTGGCCAGCCCGCGCACCAAGATCCTCGCCTACGACCACAACTGGGCCACGCACCCCAACGACGTCGCCGCCACCCCGCCCGGCTCCGACCCGGAGACCGACTACCCGTACGAGGTGCTGCGCGGCCGGGCGTCCCGCTGGGTCGCGGGCACCGCGTTCCACTGCTACTACGGCGACCCGAGCGCGCAGACCGCGCTGCACGAGGCGTTCCCGGACAAGGGGATCTGGTTCACCGAGTGCTCGGGCTCGAAGGGCGTCACCGACCCGCCCGCCAAGGTCTTCCGCGACACCCTCACCTGGCACGCACGCAACGTCGTCATCGGCACCACCCGCAACTGGGCGCGCTCGGCGGTGAACTGGAACATCGCCCTGGACAGCACCGGCGGCCCGCACAACGGCGGCTGCGGCACGTGCACCGGCCTGGTCACCGTCCAGCCCGACGGCTCGGTCACCACCGACGCCGAGTACTACACGATCGGCCACCTGGCGAAGTTCGTGAAGCCGGGCGCGCGGCGCGTCGCCAGCACCTCGTTCGGCACCACCGGCTGGAACGGCCAGGTCATGGACGTCGCGTTCCGCAACCCGGACGGCTCCACCGCGCTGGTCGTGCACAACCAGAACGACGACCCGCGCGCGTTCGCGGTCAACGTCGGCAGCCGCACCTTCGAGTACACCCTCCCGGGCGGCGCGCTGGCCACGTTCACCTGGCCGCGCAGCGCGGCGCTGCGCACCACCCTGGACCGGGTGCCGCTGGAGGGCGCCACGGCCACCTCCCCGCTCGGCGGGGACCCGGGCCTGGCCGTGGACGACGACGCCTCCACCCGCTGGAGCACCGGCACCGCGCAGGTCGCGGGCCAGTACCTCCAGCTGGACCTGGGCGGGCGCAAGTCCTTCCGGCGCGTCGCCCTCGACAGCGGCGGCGAGGTGGGCGACTTCGCGCGCGGCTACGAACTGGCCGCCGGCGACGACGGCCGCACGTGGCGCACCCTGCGGACCGGTTCCGCCACCGGTCAGCTGACCGCGGTGGACCTCCCGCCGACCAGCGCGCGGCACCTCCGGATCACCACGACGACGGCCGCGCCGAACTGGTGGAGCCTGGCCGACGTCCGGCTCTACCGCTGACCCGCCCCGGGTCGTCCCGCCCGGGTCCGGCTCCGGTGGCCGGACCCGGGCGGGACGGCCTAGTCCTTGCCGCGCGCCAGCGCCGACGGCCACCAGATGCGCCGCCCCAGGTCCATCCCCAGGGCGGGCACCAGCAGCGACCGCACCACGAAGGTGTCCAGCAGCACGCCGAAGGCGACGATGAACGCGAGCTGCGCCAGGAACAGGATGGGCAGCACCGCCAGCGCCGAGAACGTCGCCGCGAGCACCACGCCCGCCGAGGTGATCACGCCACCGGTCACGGTCAGGCCGCGCAGCACGCCTTGACGCGTGCCCAGCTCCGCCGCCTCCTCGCGCACGCGCGTCATGAGGAAGATGTTGTAGTCGATGCCCAGCGCGACCAGGAACACGAACCCGAACAGCGGCACGACGGGGTCCGCGCCGGGGAAGTCGAACAGGCCGTTGAACACCAGCGCGGCCACGCCCGTCGTGGCCCCGAACGACAGCACCACGGTGGCGATCAGCAGCAGCGGCGCCAGCAGCGACCTCAGCAGCAGCGCCAGCACCAGGAAGATCACCAGCAGCACGATCGGGATGATCACCAGCCGGTCGCGCTCGGAGGTGTCGCGCGTGTCGAGCTGGGTCGCGGTGGGCCCGCCGACCTTCGCGTCCGCGTCCGGCACCGCCCGCACGGCCTCTCGCAGCCGCTCGACGGTGGCCAGCGCCGCGTCGGAGTCGGCCGGGTCGGTCAGCACGGCGTCAATCCGGACCAGTCCCCCGGCCTCCCCGGCGGGCCGCACCGCGGACACGCCCTCGACGCCGCCGGCGGCCTCGCCGACCGCCTGCGCCCGGTCCGCGTCGGCCAGCACGATCGCGGGCGAGCCGCTGCCGCCCGGGAAGTGCCGCGACAGCACCTCCTGCCCGGCCGCGGAGTCGACCTCGGTCAGGAAGACGTCGGACTGGGCCGTGCCGGACGCCTTGAGCTGCGGCACGAAGGCCACGCCGACCAGCAGCACCAGGGTGGTGACCACCCAGGTGGCGCGCGGGCGGGCGGCGACCAGGCCGGCCACCCGCGCCCACAGGCCGCTCGCCTCGGGGTGCGGCGAGCCGAACGCCGGGCGCAGCGGCCAGAACGCGGCGCGGCCGAGCAGCGCGAGCACGGCGGGCAGGAAGGTCACCGAGGCCAGGAACGCCGCGGCGATGCCGATGGCCGCCACCGGCCCGAGGCCCTTGTTGGAGTTGAGGTCGCTGAACAGCAGGCACAGCACGCCGAGCACGACGGTGCCGGCGGACGCGGCGATGGGCTCGATGGTGGCGCGCCAGGCGACCCGCACCGCCCGGTACCGGTCCTCGGTGTCGCGCAGCTCCTCGCGGAACCGGGAGACCAGCAGCAGGGCGTAGTCGGTGGCCGCGCCGAAGACGAGGATGAACAGGATGCCCTGGCTCTGGCCGTTGAGGTCGACCACACCGCCGTCGGCCAGCAGGTAGACCGCGAGGCTCGCCAGCCCCAGGGCGAACACGCCCGACAGCAGCACCACGAACGGCAGCAGCGGGCTGCGGTAGACCAGCACCAGGATCACCGCGACCACCGCGCCCGCGACGAGCAGCAGCAGGCCGTCGATGCCGCCGAACGCCTCCTTCAGGTCCGCGACCTGCGCGGCGGGCCCGGCGACCAGCACGGTCAGCCCGTCGGGCGGCGAGGTCAGCCGCGACCGGAGCTCCTCGACCGCGCCGGCCGGGTCCTCCGGGTCGACCACGACGACCACCTGGGCCGCCTGGTCGTCCCGCTCGGAGGGGATGACCGGGGACGCCTCGCCGGGCCACTCGCGGCCGCCGAGCCAGTCCCGGTCGGCCTGGGTGAGGCCGGAGGGGCGTTCGGCGACCACGACCGCGGGCAGGCCCTGCCCGGCGCCGAACTCCCGCACCCGCTCGGCCACCTCGGTGGCCTCGGCCGAGGCGGGCAGGAACGCGGTGTTGTCGTTGACCGAGACCTCGCCGAGCTTGCCCGCGAAGGGGCCGGAGAAGCCGCCCAGGGCCAACCAGGCGACCGCCACGAGGGCGGGCAGCAGCCAGCGGGTGCGGGAACGGGTGGCGTGCACGGGAGAATGTCCTTCCGGAACAACTTAGTTCGATGATCTGATGGTTCGACGATCGAAATTTTAAGGGGAGGGCGCATGGTCGACAACTCGACCTTGGTCAGGTTGCTGCGGCAGCTCACGGTCGAGAGCGACCGGTTCGCGGAGCTGTTCGGCGAGCGGCAGCGGATGCACCGCACCGACCTGAACGCGCTGGCGCTGATCATGGACGCGCGGTGGGGCGGCGAGCCGATGTCGCCGAGCAGACTGGCCGAGGCGATGCACCTGAGCGCGTCCGCGACCACCTCCGTGCTGGACCGGCTGGAGGCGTCCGGGCACGTCGAACGCACCCGCAGCGCACAGGACCGACGTAAGGTCGAACTGCGGGTGAACGAGAAGGCGCTGGACCTCGGACGCGCCTTCTTCACCCCGCTCAACGAGGCGCTGACCCGGGCCTGGGTCGGGTTCGGCGAGGCCGAGAAGGAGGTCGTCGCGCGGTTCCTCGCGGCGAGCATCGAGGCGACCGTGGCCGTGCGGACCGACCTGGCGGAGTGACCCACCTCTCAACCGAGAGCAATTCACCCGCTGTGGAAAAAGCTGAGTACCCTCGAACCGGTGAAGATCCTCTTTTCGAGCCTCGGCTCGCACGGACACACCTACCCGCTGATCCCGCTGGCGGCCGCCGCCCGCGACCTGGGCCACGAGGTCCTCTACGTCACCTCGGCGGCCTTCGGCCCCGCCCTGGAAAGGGTCGGCGTCGAGCACCTCACCGGCGGACCGGAGCTGGGGGCCGCCTTCGCCGAGGCCACCGCCGGCCTCGACGCCGAGGGGCCCCGCGAAATCCTGCCCGAGATGTTGGCCCGGCTCTTCGGCTACCTCCTGCCGCGCGGCTTCGCGCTCGACCTCAAGCCGATCATCGCCGACCGGCGGCCGGACCTCGTGGTGCACGAGGTGGCCAACCCCGGCGCGGGCATGGCCGCGCAGGTGGCCGGCTTACCGGCCCTGTGCCACGGCTTCGGCCGCATGTGGACGGGTGACGACGACCTCGTCCGGCACGCCGCCGGCCTGATCGCCCAGGTCGCCGACGAGCTGGGCGCGAAGGCCCCCGGGAACGACCCCATGCTGATGGGCAACCCGTACCTCGACATCTGCCCGCCCTCGGTGCAGGCGCCGGCGTTCCTGGCCTCCACCGAGCGGATCGAGCTGCGGCCCGTGCCGTTCGCGGAGCCCGGCGAGCTGCCCGCGTGGGTGACCGAGCACCGCGAGCCGCTGGTCTACCTGACGCTGGGCACCGCGTTCGGCGACGTGGAGGTGCTGCGCACCGCGATCGGGGGCCTGGCCGGGCTGGGCGCCCGGGTGCTGGTGGCCGCCGGTCCCACCGTGTCGACCGAGGCGCTGGGCGAGGTGCCCGACCACGTGGTGGTGCTGCCGTGGGTGCCGCAGGCCGACCTGCTGCCGCACGTGGACCTCGTGGTGCACCACGGCGGCAGCGGCACCACCATGGGCTCGTTCGGCGCGGGCGTGCCGCAGCTGCTCCTGCCGCAGGGGGCCGACCAGTTCAGCAACGCCGCGGCCGTCACCGAGGGCGGGCTGGGCGACCAACTGCTGGGCGAGCAGGTCACCGCCGAGGCGGTCGCCGAGAAGGCGCGGCGCCTGCTGGCCGACGAGGCGGTGCGCGAGGCCGCGAGGGCGATCGCCGCCGAGGTGGCCGCCATGCCGTCGCCGCACGAGGTGGCGGCCACGCTGCCCCGCTACGCCTGACGGGCCGGGGCGAGGGGTCAGCCCGAGGCCACCAGCCGGTCCGCGACCGGCAGCACGGCGGCGAGCCGGAACCCGCCGCCGTGCAGCTCCCCCGCCGTGAGGTCGCCGCCGAGCACCGCCAGCCGCTGCCGCAGCCCGGACAGCCCGTGCCCGGTGGACAGGCCGCGCCGGGGCTCCCCCTCGCCCCCGTCGTCGACCACCTCCACCTCCACCCGGTCCCCCGACCAGGTCAGCCGGACCTCGGCGCTGGCGCCCGCCCCGGCGTGCTTGGTGACGTTGGTCAGCCCCTCCTGCACCACCCGGTACACCGCGAGGTCCACACCCGGCGCGACGGCGCGCGGCTCGCCCGCCACCCGCAGCGCCACGTCCACGCCGACGGCGCGGACCGGGTCGAGCAGGCGGGGCAGGTCGGCCACCCCGGAGCACGGCCCGTCGAACTCCCCCGGACCGAGCGGGTCGGGCACGTCACCCGGGTCGGGCAGACCCCCCGACCTGCCCGACCCGGGCGCCCCACCTGCTTCACCCGGCGCGCCTGCTTCACCCGCAGCGCCCGATCCACCCGGCGTACCCGACTCATCCGGCCCGTCTGCTCCACCCGGCGTACCCGACCCATCCGCCGCACCCGACCCGGCCGCCCCGCCCGATCCCCCCGGCCGGCCCCGGCCTCCCGACCCGACCGGCCAGTCGGTGCGCAGCAGCCCCAGCATCCGGCGCAGCTCCCCCATCGCCTCCTCCCCCACCTGCCCGATGGTGTCGAGCACCCGCTCGGCCCGCGCCGGGTCGCGGCGCAGGACGCGGCGCCCGCCCGCCGCCTGGAGCACCATCACGGTCACCGCGTGCGACACGATGTCGTGCAGCTCCCGGGCGATCCTGGCCCGTTCCTCGACCACCGCCTGCCGCGCCTCCAGCTCCCGGCGCGCCTCCAGGTCCTTCGCGTGCTCCCGGCTGATCCGCACCCACCTGCCGGCCGCCCACACGGACAGGGGCAGCACCATCAGGTACACCCCCGCCACCACCTCCACCACGAGCTCCTCGAGGTTCCCGACGTGGACGTCCTCGAACGCGAGCCGGACGGCGCACGCCAGCGCGCCCGCCAGCGCGGCCGCCGCCACCTCCTTCCGGCAGCCCACCGCGGTGGCGAACAGCGCGAGGTAGACCACGACCAGGGGCTGGAAGTCGACCCCGGTCAACGGCTCGGCCAGCACCGACAGCGCCAGCACCACCACGAACACCGCCGCCGGTCGCCGCCGCCGCGCCAGCAGGGCCGCGAAGATCAACACCAGGTACCCGACCGAGGACCAGAAGTGCGGGTCGTCGATCCGCAGCGGAGCGGCGGAGTACAGCGTCAGGTCCATCACGCAGGCGGCCACGGCCAGCGCGACGTCGGCGGCGATCGGCCGGAGGCGCCCCCCGGTCATCCGCAGCGCTTGCACTCCGGCACACCGTGCGCGGCGCAGACACCACGGGCCGGGCTCCCGGGCGGGGCCTTCCGCTCGGGTGCGGCGGGCTCGGCGGGCTCGGTCGAGCGGGCGGCGCCCCGGTCCTCCTCGACCGGCCGCACCTCACCGGAGGTCTGGCCGGCCACGACAGGTTGTGCTCCCGACATCGGTCACTCCCTTGGTTGGTCCATTGAGGTCAGCAACGAGGAAATCACCACTCGACCGGCCAATCGTCCAACCTGCGGTGGACCTTTGGGGGTCCCCGCCGAGGATTACCACTATCCAGTGACAACCCAATCGGGTGACACCGCGAGGTCGGCGAAGTCCAGCACCCGGTCGGCCACGGCCTCCAGCAGCGGCCCGTCGTGGGAGATGGCGAGCACGCCGACGCCCCCGGCGCGGACCCGCGCCAGCAGCAGCCGCCACACCTCGGCCTGGCTGATCGCGTCCAGGCTCGCGCTGATCTCGTCGGCGACCAGGAACCGCGGCCGGGCCAGCAGCGCGCGGGCCAGGGCGACCCGCTGCGCCTCGCCGCCGCTGATCTCGTGCGGGAAGCGGTCGAGCAGCGCCGGCGGCACGAGGGTGGGGTCCACCGCCGCCGACCCCGCCTCGGCCAGCACCGCACCCACCTTCCACAGCGGGTCCATGGCCAGGTGGGCGTGCTGGTGCACCACCTGCACCGGGTTCGGCCGCCCGGCCCGGCGGTCGGGCCGCGGCGGCTCGCCGTCGACCTCCACCCGGCCGCGGCCGGGCGCGACGAGCCCGGCCAGCAGCCTGCCCAGGGTGCTCTTGCCCGCGCCGCTGGGGCCGTGCAGCCCGACGACCTCGCCGGGCTCAACGGTCAGCGACGCGCCGCGCACCACCCACGGCTGCCGCCGGCCGTAGCGGAACCAGACGTCTTCGGCGAGCAGGGTCACGGGTCCTCCGGCAGGTGGAAGCCGTTGGCGGGCAGGGCCCGCCACAGCGCGCGGGTGTACGGGTGGGACAGCGCCGCGCCGTCGTAGCGGAAGTCCGCGGGCCGCGCCTCGTCCACGGTGCGGCCGTCCCGGCAGATCACCACCCGGTCGGCGACCTCCAGCGCGGCGGTCAGGTCGTGGGTGATCAGCACCACGGCCCGGTCCTCGTCGGCGATGCGGCGCAGCTCGGCCAGCACCGCCCGGACCGCCTCGGGCGGCAGGCCGGGCGTCGGCTCGTCCGCGAGCACCAGCGCGGGGCTCGCCATCATCGCCATGGCCGTCAGCACGCGCCGGACCATGCCGCCGGACAGCTCGTGCGGGTGGCGGCGCGCCACCTCCGGGCCCAGCCCCCGGTCCGCCAGCGCCACCGCCGCGGACAGATCCGGGTCGGGCCTGCGCGCCAGCTCCGCCGAGCGCCGCACCTGCCGCCCGACCGGCGTCACCGGGTCCAGGAACGTCACCGCCTGCGGCAGCAGGGCGGTGCCGGAACCGGCCCGCGCCCGGCGGGCCGCCGGGTCCAGCGCGACGCCGTCGAAGCGGACCACGCCGCTCTCCTCGGCGTTGGGCGGCAACATGCCGAGCACGGCGTGCGCGAGCAGGCTCTTGCCCGCCCCGCTCGCCCCGACCAGGGCGACCAGCTCGCCCCGGTCGGCGGTCAGGTCCATCCCGGCCAGCGCGACCACCGTGCGGCGGCGCAGGCCCCGCTCGTACTGGTGGAACGACACGGCCAGCGAGGAGACCTCCAGCAGCGGGCTCACGAGTGGTGGCTCCTCGGGTTCAGCAGCGAACGCAGATTCTCGCCGATGCCGTCGACCGCCTTGACCACCAGCAGCAGGCACAGGCCCGGCAGCACGGCCAGCCACCACGCGCCGGCGGACAGGAAGCGCATCGACTCGGCCAGCAGCACGCCGATCGACGGCTCCGCCGGGTCCACGCCCAGGCCGAGGAACGACAGCGCCGCCTCGTGCAGGATCGCGTGCGGGAACAGCAGCACCAGGCCGACCAGGAACTGCCCGACCAGGTGCCCGGACACGTGCCGCCGCGCGATCCACCACCGGCTCCGGCCCAGCTGGGCGGACACCACGATGAAGTCCGAGCCGACGACCTGCCGGGCCTGGCCGCGCAGCACCCGCGTCAGCGTCGGCCAGTGGGTGACCGCGACCGCGACCACCACCGCCTCCGTGCCGCCGCCGAAGGCGAACGCCAGCAGGATCAGCAGCACCAGGTGCGGCAGCGCCAGGAACAGGTCGACCAGCCACCCGACCACCGCGTCCACCCTGGGCCCGCCGACGGTCGCCGCGCAGGCCAGCACGAGCGCGATCAGCGCCGACAGCACCGCGGCCGAGGTGCCCACCACCAGGCTCAACCGCAGCCCGGCCAGCACGCGGGCCAGCACGTCCCGGCCCAGCCAGTCGGTGCCGAACCAGTGCCCGACCGACGGCGCCCGGTTGCGCTCGGCCAGCCCGGTGGTCTGCGCGGCGTCCTCCGCGACCGTGCCCGCGACCACCACGGCGACCACGAGCAGCGCCGACGCGCCGAGCTGGGCCAGGGTGCGGCCGCGGCGGTCCAGCCGGGGCAGGACGGTGGCGGTCACGTGCGCCTCCTGGCGTCGGCGAGCGCGGCCCGCGGGTCGACGGCGGCGTGCACGCGGTCGCCGACGGCGTTGCCCGCGAACACCAGCACCGTGGTGAACAGGGCGATGCCCAGCAGCAGCGGCACGTCCTGGCCGAGCGCGGCGGTCGTGGTGGCCGCGCCGAGACCGGGGTAGGAGAACACCTGCTCGGCCAGCACCGACCCGCCGAACAGCTCGCCCAGCGAACCGAACTGGAGCAGCAGCGCCGGGGCGGCCGCGTTGCGCACGACCCGGTGCCGCACCAGGCCGATCCCCCGCTCCCCCTGCGCGCGGGCGAACGCCACGTGGTCGCTGCCCATCGCCTCGATCACGGCCTGCCGGGTGTGCAGCACGACCGGGGCGACGCCCACCACGCTGAGCGTGATCGCGGGCAGCGCCAGGTGGTGCAGCCGGTCGAGCAGCCCGACCTCGGCCGCGGGCACGCCGATGGGCACCGCGCAGCACACCGGCGCCCAGTTCAGCGACACCGCGAACGCGTACAGCAGGAGCAGCCCGACCCAGAACGTCGGCGCGGAGGCCAGCGTGTAGGACCACCAGGTGATCACGCGGTCGGCCGCGCGCCCCCGCCGGGCACCCGCCACCAGGCCGAGCGCGAAGCCGAGCACGCCGGACAGCAGCCAGGCCAGCGCCATGAGCGCGAGGCTGGTGAGGAACTTGTCGCCGATCACGTCCAGCACCGGCTGGTTGAACGTGGCGGAGAAGCCGAAGTCGCCCCGCACGAGGTTGCCGAACCAGGACAGGAGCCGCTCGGGGGCCGGGTCGTCCAGCCCCCAGCGCTCCGCGATCAGCGCCCGCTGCTCCGGGCCGATCGCCGCCACGTCCGCGCCGACGTAGGCGGCGACCGGGTCGACCGGGGAGTTGACCATCAGCGCGAAGGACGCCACCGCCACGGCGGCCAGCAGCAGCACCAGCCGCGTCAGCCGCCCGGCCGCGCCGCGCAGCGCCGGGATCAGCACGTCCAGCGCCAGCCGGTGATGCCCCAGGTGATCGGCCAGCCGTGGCCGTGCGGCTCGACCTGCACCGGGCCGACGTCCAGGCAGGAGTCGACGAAGTAGGTGTGGTCGAGGTTGACCAGCCAGGCCCACGCCGCGTCGGCGGCCGGGCCGAAGCCGCGCTGGGCCTCCCGCCAGTGCCGGGTGGCCTCGTCGGCGTCGGTGGCCGCCATCGCCGCGGCCAGGGCGGCGTCGACCTCGGCGTCGGCGTAGAAGCCGGGGTTCCAGCTCTCGACGCCCGCCTGCGCCGACGAGTACAGGTTGTACATCTCGGTCGGGTCGTGGCTGCCCCAGCCGAACAGCACCGCGTCGGCGTGCATCCGGGTGTAGATGACCTCCCAGCTCTCGCCCTTGGGCGTCACCGCGATGCCGACGGCCTCGAGCATGTCGGCCGCGGCGAGCGCGAGCCCCTGCCGCAGGGAGTCGGTGGCCGGGTAGAGCAGGGAGAACTCGGCCCTGACGCCGTCGCGCTCGCGGGTGCCGTCGCCGTCGGTGTCGCGCCACCCGGCCTCCTCCAGCAGGCGGCGCGCGGCGTCGGGGTCGTTGTCCGGGGCGGCGGTGGCGGGCTCGTACCAGGGCAGGCCGTCGACCGGGCCGGTGGCGGGGCGGCCGTACCCGTCGAGCACGCCGTCGACCAGGGCCCGGCGGTCCAGGGCGGTGTTGACCGCCCGCCGCACCGCCAGGTCGGAGGTGACGTCGTTGCCGACGGGGTTGCCGTCGTCGTCGGTGCGGCCGTCGGCGGGCGGGTAGGGGAACATGATGCCGCGGTTGTCGACCGACTCCACCCGGTGCAGCTCCATGCCGGGCATCGCGGTGGAGGCCAGCGACGAGGGCAGCGCGGCCACGTCGACCTGCCCGGAGCGGGCCGCCGCCAGGGAGGCGTCCTCGCCGGTGAACACGAACACGACGCGCTCGAAGGCGGGCTTGGCGCCGTAGTAGTCGTCGTTGCGGCGGACGATGAGCTGCTGCCCCTCGTCCCACTGCTCCAGCACGAACGGCCCGGAGCCCACGGGCCGCCGCGCGTAGTCGGGCCCGTGGGCGTGCTCGGGCACGATGCCCAGCGACACCAGCCGGTTGACGAACGTGCTCTGCGGCCGGCTCAGGCGCAGCTCCACGGTGTCGTCGTCGACGGCCACGGCCTCGTCGAGCACGGTGACGTCGGTGAGGCCGCCGCTCTTGGCCGCCGTGGTGAAGGTGTAGGCGACGTCGCGCGCGGTGACCGGGCGGCCGTCGGAGAACCGGGCGTCGGCGCGGAGCTCGACCGTCCACACCAGACCGTCGGGGCTCACCGAGTGGCCGGTGGCCAGGTCGTTGGTGACGCGCAGGTCGGCGTCCCGGGTCAGGAGCGTGGACTGGAACAGCGGGTTGCCGTAGCGGCCCCAGCCCAGCGTCGGGTCGTAGCCCTCCTCCGACTCGCCGCCGATGGCCAACCGCAGCTCGGTCGGCGCCGGGCCGCCGGCCGCGTCACCGCTGGAACAGGCCGTCGCGGCGGTCGCCGTGACGACCGCCGCGGCCACCAGCCGCCGGGTAGCTCCACGCAACCCAATCGCCCCCTCAATGCTGTTGCTAGTGGTTCGCAACAATCATAGATAGGCAACAGGGCCGCGCGGAATCCGGAACCCCCTCGGGACCTGGTCAGTCCTGCCGCGCCCACGCCTTGGACAGCTTGACCTTGCCGCCGGTGCGCAGCAGCGACCCCTCGTAGAGCCGGGCGGCCAGCAGCACGATCGCCACGACCGAGCAGGCCAGCACGGCGAGCGACAGCAGCGCCTCCCACGCCTGCGCCTGCCCGGCGAACAGCCGCACCGGCATCGCGACGGGCGCGGAGAACGGGACGTAGGACAGCACGCCCATCACCGCCGAGTTGTCGGCGAACGCCAGCACCGCGAAGTACGGGCCCATCACCAGGATCATGACCACGCCCATGGTCGAGCCCAGGTCCTCCTGGCGGCTGACCAGCGAGCCCGTCACCGCCCACATCGAGGCCAGCAGCACGAACCCCAGCAGCAGGAACGGCACGAACCAGCCCAGGGCCGGGGCGACGACCGCGAGCAGCTCGGACTGGCCGCCCAGGCGCAGGGCGATGGGCGTGGCCAGGGCGAGCACCACCACCTGCCCGATGGTCAGCAGGGTGTGCCCGGCGATCTTGCCCGCGAGCATGGCCCGCACCGGGATCGTGGACACCAGGATCTCCACGATGCGGGTCTGCTTCTCGGTGACGGTGCTCTGCGCGATGGCCGCGCCGCCCATCCCGAACATCATGAACACCAGGGCGAACACCAGGACGACGACGAACCGCTCGTCCTCGCCGACCTCGGCCTGCTCGAGCAGGTCCACCGGCGGTGCGGTGGCCAGCGCGGCCACCACCTCGCCCGGCGGCTCGGTCAGGGCGACCACGCGCACCCCGGTGGCGGACTCGCCGGTGGTGTCCGGCACGACCGCGGCGTCCACCTCCTCCGCGCGCACCAGCTCCTCGGCCGCGGCGACGTCCTCGACCTGGCGGACCTCGAAGTCCTCGCCGGCGAAGGCCCCGGCCGCCTGCGACCCGACCAGGGCCACCGGCGTGGCGCCGCCGCCGAACACCGCCGGCAGCACGGTCAGCGCGAACAGCCCGACCAGCATCACGGCGAAGCCGATCCAGAAGCCCTTGGTGCGCACGAGGACCTTGACCTCGCGCTCGGCGACCAACCGGGTCGCCCCGGTGAACGACACGCTCACATCGCCTCCTTGAAGATCTCGTCCAGGGTGGGGACCACGGGGCCGAAGGCTCGGACCGCGCCGCGCTCCAGGGCCGCGCGCAGCACGTCCTGGTCGTCGCCGCCGTCCAGCTCGAAGACCGCCCGCGGACCGTCCAGCTCGACCACGCGGACGCCCGGCAGGTCGCGCACCCAGCCCGCGTCGGAGGACACGACCAGCTCGTGCCGCCGCGTCCCGTACCGCTCGCGCAGCTCCTCCCGCGTGCCGCTCGCCGTCACCCGGCCGCCGGAGATGATGACCACGTCGTCGCACAGCTGCTCGACCAGCGCGAGCTGGTGGCTGGAGAACAGCACGGGCACGCCCGCGGCGGCGCGCTCGCGCAGCACCCCGAGCACCACCCCCACCGCGATCGGGTCCAGGCCGGAGAACGGCTCGTCGAGCACCAGCACCTCGGGGTCGTGCACCAGCGCGGCCGCGATCTGCACGCGCTGCTGGTTGCCCAGCGACAGCGCCTCCAGCTGGTCGCCCGCGCGGTCGGCGAGGTCGAGCCGGTCGAGCAGGCGGTCGGTGTTGGCGCGGGCGGTGGCGCGGTCCAGGCCGTGCAGCCGGCCCAGCCACGCGATCTGGTCGCCCACCGCCATCTTCGGGTAGAGACCGCGCTCCTCGGGCATGTAGCCGAACGAGGGCCGCTCCCCCTCCCGAACCGGTCGCCCGCGCCAGGCCACCTCGCCGCCGTGCGGTGCGAGCACCCCGAGGACGATGCGCATGGTCGTGGTCTTGCCCGAGCCGTTGGCGCCGAGGAAACCGGTCATCCGCCCGGGGCGGACCTCGAAGGTCACGTCGTGGAGCACCCGGTGGTCCCCGAAGCTCCGGCTGATCGCCGTCACAGTCAACACGACCGGAACGCTATGCCGTGCCGCACCCGCCCCGCGTCCTCCGCGGGACCCACCCGGCGGGTCCTCCGCGCGACCTACCCGCGGCCGTCACCGGGCTGGACGATGCCGCGCTCGTAGGCGAACACCACGGCGTGGGTGCGGTCGCGCAGGTCGAGCTTGTTGAGCACCCGGGAGACGTGGGTCTTGACCGTGGTCTCGCCCAGGTGCAGGGCGCGCGCGATCTCGGCGTTGCTGGCCCCGCGCGCCAGTTCCACCAGCACCTCGTACTCGCGGTCGGTCAGCTCGGGCGGCCGGTGGGCCGGCGCGGTCCCGATCCGGTCCCGGCCGTGGAACTTCGCGATGACGCGGCGGGTCACCTCGGGCGAGAGCAGCGCGTCGCCGCGGGCCACGATCCGGACGGACTCCACCAGGTCCTCCGGCGAGGCGTTCTTGAGCAGGAACCCGCTCGCACCCGCCCGCAGCGCCTCGAACAGGTAGTCCTCGCGGTCGAACGTGGTGAGGATGACGACGCGGGCGGTGTTGCCGGGCGCGCCGAGGATGCGGCGGGTGGCCTCCAGCCCGTCGACGCGCGGCATCTGGACGTCCATCAGCACCACGTCGGGCCGCAGCCGCTCGACCAGTTCGACGGCCCGTTCGCCGTCGCCCGCCTCGCCGACGACCTCGATGCCGTCCTCCGTCCCGAGGATGACCCGGAACCCGGCGCGGACCAGGTCCTGGTCGTCGGCGAGCACGACGCGCAGCGGCCGGTCGGTCACGGGAGGTCCTCCTCGGCGGTGGTCGGCAGGGTCGCGCGCACCAGGTAGCCCTTGCCCTTGCGCGGGCGGGCTTCGAGCTGCCCACCGTGGACCGCGACGCGCTCCCGCATCCCCACCAGGCCGAACCCGGGCGTGGTGGCGGGCACGGGCCCGCGCCCGTCGTCGGCGATCTCGACCTCCAGCGCGCGGTCGAGGTAACGGACCCGGACGTCGACCCGGTGCGCGGCCGCGTGCTTGACCACGTTGGTCAGCGCCTCCTGCACCACCCGGTAGGCGGACAGGGCGACGCCGTCCGGCACGGGCCGGGGCTCGCCGTAGGTCTGGTGCGCCACCTCCAGCCCGGCCGAGCGCGCCGTGGCCACCAGGTCGGGCAGCCGGTCGAGGGCGGCCAGTTCGCCGTCCGGCGCGTCCTCCGCGGTCGGTTCGGCGCGCAGCACGCCCAGCAGCCCGCGCAGCTCGGCGATCGAGCCCCGGGCGGTCTGCTCGACCATCAGCAGCGCCGAGCGGGCCAGCTCGCGGTCGGTGTCGAGCACGCGCCGCGCGGCGCCCGCCTGGATGCCCATCACCGACACGTGGTGGGCGACCACGTCGTGCAGGTCGCGGGCGATGCGCATCCGCTCGGCCACGAGCGCGCCGCGGGTGTTCTGCTCCTGGGAGCGGCGCAGCTGCTCGGCGCGGTGCTCCAGTTCCGCCCGCCGGCGGGCGGACACCCAGGCGGTGTCGCCGATGACGTAGGCGGACAGGAAGTACAGGACGTTGAAGCCGAGTCCGTAGAGGACGGACGCCAGCACCGGGTCCAGGGGCCCGGTGACGTCGCCGTAGTCCTGCGGCGGTCCGATGAGGAAACGCACCAGGTTGAACCCGAGCCAGGCGAACATGGCCACGATCACCCCGATCCGCGACCACCGGGCGAGCACGCGGCTGCGCTCCCACGCGCCGGAGGTGTAGATCGCGGCGAACAGCGCCACCGAGGGCACGAAGTTGTCGCCGATCTGCCGGGTCTGTGCGGCGATGAACAGCACGCCCACCACGAGCAGGACGGCGAACGGGAACCGGCGGCGCACCACCAGCGGGGCGGTGACCGCGACGCTCCAGAACAGCTGCTCGCCCAGCGAGGGGGCCCGGCCGAACGCCAGCGCGCCCATGCTGTTCACCAGGACGGTCATCGCGAGCGCGCCGGCCATCACGCCCACCGCGAGCACCACGTCCCGGCGCTGCTGGGCCGGGGTGGGTCCCGGTCGGCTCCACTCGGCCCAGCGGGGCTCCGCGCCGGCGGAGTCCGCGGTTGCCATGGCGACAACCTAACCGATGCGCTCCGCGTCGCCGGACGATCGCGCTCCGTGCTGCTGTCCGGGCTCCGGTGCTCCCGGTTCGCCCTCCTCCTCCACGAGGCGCGCCAGGGTGCGCCGCCCCAGCCCGCTCATCACCGGGTTGCTCGCGGCGTAGTACCAGACCAACCCCATCGCCTGCTGGAAAGCCCACCCCCGGCCGCGCGCCCACTCGTCGTCACCGCAGCCCAGCTCCTCGCGCAGCACCCGGCGCGGACCCGCGTCGAGCAGGTGCCAGGCGCCGACCAGGTCCAGCGCGGGGTCGGCCGGCCCGAGCCCGCCCACGTCGATCACCCCGGTCAACCGCCCGCCGGCGACCAGCACGTTGCCGGGGATCAGGTCGCCGTGGGTCATCACGTCGGGTGCGTCGCCGCGCGGCAGCGACCGCAGGTCCGCCCACAGCCCGCGCAGCCGCGGCACGTCCAGCAGGTGTTCGCTGCGCCGGAAGCAGCTCTCCAGGTACTCGTCGTGGGACCTCAGCTCCCCGCCCCGCCCCCGCCCCCGGAACACCCGGCCGCGGGTGTCGATCGCGCGCACGCCGCGGACGAACGCGGCCAGGTCGCGCGCGAACGGCACGGACCCGGCGGCGCTGTCGGGCGTGGCCGGCGCGCCGGGCAACCAGGTCTGCACCGACCAGGGCAGCGGGTAGCCCGCGCCGGGTCCGCCCAGCGCGACCGGTTCGGGCGTGCGGAACGGGGTGCGGCCGAGCAGCTCGCGGGCGGCGTCGGCCTCGGCCACCAGCTCACGCCGGACCTCGCCCGGGTCACCGGGCCGCAGCGGGAAGCGGGCGGTGAGCCCGTCCCCGACGCGGAAGATCGCGTTGACGGTCCCGTGCGCGGCGACGTCCCGCACGGGCAGGTCCCGCCAGCCGGGGAACTGGTCGGCCACCAGCGCGCGGACCGTCGCCGCGGTGACGGTCAGCTGGTCGTCGTGCATGTCCACCGGGGCAGCCTCGCCCGACCCGATCACCGACCGCAACCGGGTACCGCGGGCGGGCCGGCCCATGATGGTCACGTGCGCAGGCGCGTGTTGCCCGGGATCACCGCGGCCGTCATCATCGTGGTCGTGGTGCTCGGCAGCGCGTTCGCCCTCCAGCGCAAGCTCGTGTTCCTGCCCTCGGGCGGTCCGCTGCCCGCCGCGGCCGACGTGCTGCCCGGCGGTCGTGACGCCACCCTCGCCACCGCCGACGGCCTGAGCCTGTCCGCCTGGTACTTCCCGGTGCCCGGCGCGCGGGCCGCCGTGCTGGTCGCACCGGGCAACGCGGGCAACCGGTCGATGCGCGCGCCGCTCGCGGCCGCGCTCACCGCCCGCGGCCTGTCGGTGCTGCTGCTGGACTACCGGGGCTTCGGCGGCAACCCCGGCTCGCCCACCGAGGCGGGCCTGGCGCTCGACGTCCGGGCCGCGCGCGACTTCCTGGTCACCGAGACCGGCCTGCCGCTGCTGTACTTCGGGGAGAGCCTGGGTTCGGCCGTGGTCGCCGAACTGGCCGTCGAGCACCCGCCGGTCGGGCTGGTGCTGCGCTCGCCGTTCACCGACCTGGCCGCGGTGGGCCGGGTGCACTACCCGTTCCTGCCGGTGCGGTGGCTGCTGCTGGACCGGTTCCCGACCGCCGAGCACGCGGCCGCGACCAGCGCGCCGGTCACCGTCGTCTACGGCTCGGCCGACTCGGTCGTCCCGCCGGGGCAGAGCCGCGCGGTGGCGACGGCGGCGGGCGGGCGCGCGGTGGAGGTGCCGGGCGCCGACCACAACGACCGGGTGCTGCTCGACGGCCCGGACGTGGTCGCGGCGGTCACCGCGCTCGCCTGACCCGGAGCACCGCGAACCCGACCAGCGCGGGCAGCGCCACCGCCGATCCCGCCAGCAGCCACCGGCCGGTGGTCATGGTGGTCAGCGACGCGCCGGTGGCGGTGTAGACGGCCGTGGCGGGGACCACGCCGAGCGCCGTGCCGGCCGCGAACGAGCCGACCCGCACGCCGGTGAGCCCGGCGGTGTAGTTGACCAGGCCGAACGGCACCACCGGCAGCAGCCGCAACGCCACCACGGCGGCGAAGCCGTGCCGCTCCAGCAGCCGGTCGACGCGGGCGAAGCGGCCCTCGCCGGGCGGGATCTGGTCGGGCCGGGCCTCGCCGGACCGGGCCTCATCCGGCCGGGCCCCGCCGGGCCGAACCGCGTCGCGCCCGAGCCCCCGCGACAGCGCGAAGCCCACCAGCGCGCCCAGCGTCACACCCGCCACCACCACGCCGGCACCGAGCCACGGCCCGAACAGCACACCGCCGAGCACGCTCAACACCGGTTTGGGCACCAGCACCGACGACCCGGCCGCGCAGACCGCCACGAACACCAGCGGCGCGGCGGGCCCGGCGGCCTCGACCCAGCCGCGGACCTCGTCCACACCGGGCGTAACCCCGGTGGCGACGCCGACCGCGAACAGCACCACGAGCGCGACGAGCAGCACGAGCCGGACGACACCCGCACGCGACCGCCCGTTCACCCCGCCCAAACTACTTGGCCCGGTGGTCGCCCCGCGGGATGGTGGAGTGGTGATGGGGGACTTCGCGGACGCGGTCGAGGTGCTGGGGGTGTCCGGGCACCCGGGTGGGCTGGTGGTGCGGCGGCCCGAGCTGAGCATCGGCGTGGTGCGGGTGGTGTCGCGGCCGTCCGGGCTGGAGGTCGAGGTGCTGGCGCGGCAGCCGCTGGACCGGCGGGACGCGACCCGGCGGCAGCGCGAGGTCCGCGAGGGGCACGTGGTCCCGCCCGCGCCACGCGTGCTGCTGCCCCAGCACGACGAGGGCCTGGAGCTGCGCCTCGGCGTGCTCGGCGACGACGGGCGGGCGCGCTGGGCGTGGCCGGTGCGGGAGTCGGGCTGGACCGGCGACCACCACACCGGCGAGTTCGGTCCCGCGCACCACCGGACCTTCCTCCTCCCGCCCGCCTTCGACGAGGTCTCGCTGGTGTTCGCCTGGCCGGGGATCGGGTTCCCCGAGACGGTGGTCACCCTGCCCCTGCCCGACCGGGACACCGTCGAACGCGACGCCCTCCCGATCTGGGACGCGCCCGTCGCCGCCGTGCCGACCACCACGGGGTTCGCGGACCGGGAAGCCCGCCACGTGGGCGCCGTCGCCGTCGAGACCGGGGTCACCGCGGCCGCACCACGGGTCCTGCACCGGGGTGGGCACGCGGCGGTCGTGCTCACCCGGCTCGCCGCGGTGGAGCCGGGGCTGCTGGCGGCGTACGTGGTGGGCGTGGCCGGGGACGCGGCCGGGGATCAGGTCGTGGACGACCTCACGGCCCCGGACGGGTCCCCGCCCGACCTCACGGCCCGGTGGGGAGAGCCCTCGCCCAACCTCACGGCCCCGGACGGGTCCCCGCCCGACCTCTCGTGGTCCTCGCGGGGCGGCCCCGGTCCCGGCCTGGCGGTCGTGCGCGGCGCGGAGGCGTTCTGGCTGTCCCCGCACTCCGCGGAGGCCGCCGGGGGCTCCGGGCGCGTGGTCACCGACTCCCGGTACGTCTTCGACGCACCCACCGGCGGCGTGCTCGACCTGCTGGTCACCTGGCCGGCCGTCGGCCTGCCCAACGCCGTCGCCCGCATCCCACTGACCCCGCTGACCCCGCCAATGAATGCTGAACGTTAAGTAACTACCACTCAGCGCAACTCCTCCGCCGCTCGTCGTGACCTGCTTGACCGGTTAATTTGGCCGCTGCCACCGTCGGCCCCGCCACCAACGACGACCGGCGAGGAGACCCCATGCCAAGACACCTGGGAAAGCTGACCGTGATCGCGGCGCTCGTGGCCACCACGGCGGTGCAGCCCGCCGCAGGCGCGCACGGCAGGGACTGGGTGGCCGCGTGGGCGGCGAGCCCGGTGGTCGGCAGCGAGATCCCCTGGAGCTCGTGCCCGGCGGGCGAGGGGCTGGCCGACCAGACCGTGCGCAACGTCGTGTTCACCAGCGCGGGCGGGAGGTCGGTGCGGGTGCGGCTGACCAACGCGTTCGGCACCGGACCGCTGCGGGTGGGCCGGACCTCGGTCGCGGTGCGGGCGGCCGACGACGCGGCCGTGCCCGGCACCCTGCGCGCGGTGACGTTCCAGGGTCGGCGGGAGGTGGTCGTGCCGCCGGGCCGGGAGGTCTTCAGCGACCCCGTGCGCCTGGACGTCGAGGCGCTGTCCACGCTGCTGGTCAGCGCGTACGTGCCGGAGGCGACCGGGCCGCTGACCAACCACCCGTTCACCGCCCAGGGCAACTACCTGGCCCCGGGCGACCGGACCGGCGCGGTGTCGGGCGGATTCGCGGACACGCCGTGCTGGATGGTGGTCAACGGGGTCGACGTGGCGCCGTCCGGGCGGGTCGCGGGCACGGTCGTGGCGTTCGGCGACTCGATCACCGACACGGCCGGCACGACCGGCAACGCCAACCGCCGCTGGCCGGACTTCCTGGCCCGGCGGCTGGACGCGGTGCGGGGCCGGACGCTGTCGGTGGTGAACGCGGGCCTGGGCGGGAACCGGCTGCTCGCCGACCGGGAGGGCGAGCCGTTCTACGGCGTCGCTGGCGTCACGCGGGTGCGGCGCGACGTGCTGTCGCAGACCGGCGTCAAGGCGGTGATCATGCTGCTGGCGGTCAACGACATCGGCTACAGCGCGTCGGCGGCGGACCTGATCGAGGGACACCGCGAGGTGATCAGGCAGGCGCGAGCCGCGGGGGTCGACGTCTACGGCGGCACCGTGCTGCCGTTCAAGGGCTCGTTCGTCTGGACCGAGGAGCGCGAGGCGACCTGGCGCACCCTGAACGACTGGATCCGCACGTCCGGCGAATTCGACGGCGTGGTGGACTTCGCCGCCGCGACCGCGGTGCCGGGCGACCCGGCCACGCTCAACCCCGTTTACGACAGCGGCGACCACCTGCACCCGAACGACGCGGGCACCGAGGCCATGGCGAACGCGGTGGACCTCTCCGCACTGCTGGGCAGGCGCTGACCCCCATCACCGAATTCCGCGTCGAAAATGTAAATTCGAATTCTGCAAACGGGTGATGCCCTGCGGGGGCACCTGGATCGCAGGTGCCCCGCAGGGCCGACTCACCGGGCCGGTCGGCCGTCGATCAGGGGAGGATGCTGACCAGGATCTTCGAGATGTCGATGTCGTCGATCAGGTCCAGGTCGTTCAGCGCGTCGACCAGGGTGTTCTTGAAGACCAGGTTGTCCTCGACGTTGACGGTCTTGAGGACGTTCTCCAGCTCGACCTCCAGCAGGTCCAGCTCGGTCCCGTTGAGGACCTTGTTGCCGCTCAGGATGTCGCCGAAGGTGATGACGGCGTCGGGCAGGATGTCCACGTCCACGTCCACGGTGCAGGCGACGACGTTGACCAGGCCGATCGGGGAGTTCAGGCAGCCGACGTCCGGCTTGGTGGTCGCCTGGGCCGCGGTCGAACCACTGAAGAGGAGCGCACCGGTGATCGCGGTGAGAGCGGCACCCGAGACAAGACGCTTCAACAACTTGGGCTCCTAGTTCGAAAGTTCCGTCTGCGCCGATCGGCGCTGACCAAATACAAGCAGAACCGGGAATTGCTGCGCACGAGTCCTTTCGGGTGACAAGCCGAAAAGAGCCCTGGAATTGCTCCTTTCGCCGGAAGGCGCCGTCACGACCAACACTCGGATATTTCCATGAAGCACCGATCCTTCTCACGGGCACTTCGGACACGCTCCGTTCAAACGCGACCGGAAGGGTGATCCGCGATACAGAGGGAGACTCGCGTTCGGGGCCGGCGCGGACCTGTTCGCGCACGTTGGGGAAATGACCGCACGAATGCGGGGCGGCGATCCCGTGCACTCGGTGACCGGCCTAGCCGAAACGTGGCGAACGGGTGAATCCGGCCCCGTTGCGGGTTACCGAACTGCGTTGTGACTCAAGTCACAAGCACAGGTGCGCGCGAATCCGCCGCGAAATCCCACCACGGGTTCTCAGCCCTCCGCCGGACCCCGCTCGATGCGGGTGACGGGCACCACGACCAGGTCGTGCACGCGCCAGTCGAAGTCCCTGGCCCACTCGCCCAGCTCCGCCAGGCGCGCCGGGAGCCCCTCCTCGCCCGTCGGCACGACGAGCAGCTCGCCGACGAACACGTGGCCCTCCTCGCGGACGCGCAGCCACGCGTCGGCCACCCAGTCGTGGTCGAGCACGGCGGCCAGCAACCGGCCCGGCAGCGGGTGCGGGTCGCGGCTCCCGACCACCTGCGGGCGGCTGTCCATCAGGTTCCCCACCGCGCTCCGCGTGGTGTTCACCCCGTCGCGGACGATGTCGGCGCCGATGACCAGCGCGGCCACCGCGTCGGCCCACCACAGGCCGAAGCCGATGCCGAGCACGCCCAGCACCGCCGCCCCGGCGGTGAGCCAGTCGGCGCGGTTCATCTCCGCGTCCGCGTAGAGCACCTTGTCGTGCAGCTGCCGGGCGATCTTCAGCTTGGCGCGGCCCAGCAGGACGGCGGGCGCCATGGTCACCAGCAGCACCGCGATCATCAGCCAGCCCAGCCACAGCCGGACGCCGAACACCTCCACCAGCCCGATGGGCGCGCGCTCACCCGCCAGCAGCCGCGTCAGCGAGTCGTGGACGACGTAGCCGCCCAGCCCAGCAGCGCCACCGAGCCCGCCAGGAACGCCACGCTGACCGACCGGTGGTAGCCGTAGGGGAACCGCGCGTTCGGCGGCCGGTTGCGGTAGCGGGCGGCGAGCAGGAACGCGGCGGGCGGCACCAGCCCCAGCATGTCCTCGATCCAGGCGGCCTTCATCGCCTGCGACTGCCCCAGCGTGGCCGCCAGCAGGGCGACGGCCGCCGCGAAGAACGCGATGGTCCACCACTCCAGCCGCACCGCGCGCCGGTGCAGCGCCGCCTTGTCCGGCGGCAGCTCGAACCTGTCCTGCACCCTCACCGGCGCCCCGGCAGCCGATCGACCTCGTCGTCCGGCAGGTCCAGCAGGAACCGCTCCACCTCGACCTGCCACGCGTTCTCCCCCAGCGGCAGCGCCCACACGTGCCCGTCCACGTACGGAAGGGTCAGCGAGGCGTGCTCGACCCAGGGCGACTGCTCCTCGAACCCACCGACGACCACGTCCAGCTCACCGTTGCCCAGCGCCGTCATCAGCGCCGACTCCGAGCCCCGCCGCCACTCGACGCGGGCGCCCACCTCTTCCGCGAACCGCTCCACCAGCTCCACCTCCGCACCCGCCGGCTCCCCGTCCCCCGCCTCGGTCCACGGCGGGTTGTCGGTCACGCCGGCGCGCAGCGCGCCGCCCCGGACGCGGTCCAGGGTGCCGTCCACGTCGCGCGGCAGCCCGCACCCCGCCGTCACCAGGGCCAGGACGAGGACGGGCAACCAGGCCGCCCGCCTCGTCCACCCCGACCGGTTCAACCCCGGAACGGGGCGGTGAAGCAGGCGACCCGGCCGCCCGCGCTGCCGGCCTTGCCCGGTTCGGTGGCCGTGGCCGGCTGCTCGTGCAGCACGACCGAGGCGGGCACGCGGTCGGCGAAGTCGAACGGCACCGCGGTCTCCGCCGTGCCGTTGCCCTCGCCGTCGGTGGTCAGGTCGAGCCAGATCTCGTTCTGCGGGTTGGCGTAGGCCGGGTCGGTCGACGGCTTGTCCGGCGTCGCGTTGGGGTCGGGCTCGTTCTGGAAGTGCGGTCCGGCGTCCGCGCCGGTCTCCCCGCACGGGTCGGTGTGGGCGTGGGCGGCGTAGCCGCGGTCGGGCTGGAGCCCCGAGACGATCAGGCGCACGGTCGTCGTGCCCTCCCCCTCGACCACCTCCAGCTCCAGTTCGCCCCCGGGCGGCGCGGCGGTGGTGTCGTAGGTGAAGGCGGTGTCCGCGTCGCTCACCTCGGCCAGCACCCCGACCTGCCGGTTCGTGACCGCGGACTCGGACGTGGTGGTGGACTCGGGTCCGGCGGCGTCCGAGCCCGACCCACCGCAACCGACGGTGGTGCAGAGCGCGGCCACCAGCACGATGCCGATGCGCATGAAGTTTCCCCTTCGACTACCCCGGTGTGGTCACCGAACGACTACCCTCGTCACTCCCCGTGAAAACGTCGCACCAGGACGCGGCGCATGTGGTCGCGCCGGCCCCGCGCGGGTGGGCGGTGTTAGGTTCGGGGTTCGTCCAACCAGGAGGAACCGCATGGCCATCGAGGTGCACGACGTCCCCGACGAGAAGCACTTCGCCGCCGTCGTGGACGGGGTGCCGGCCGGTCGGGCCGAGTACCTGCGGACCGCGGGGCTGATCGTGTTCACCCACACCGAGGTCGACCCGGCGTTCGAGGGCAAGGGCGTGGGCAGCGCCCTGGCCAGGGCCGCGCTGGACCAGGCCCGCGCGTGGGAGCTGCCGGTGATGCCGCAGTGCCCGTTCATCGCGAGCTACATCGCGCGCCACCCCGAGTACGTCGACATCGTCTACCGCCGGTCGGAGCCCGCCGGCTGACCACGTGCACGTTCTCCCCCTCCCCGAATGGGTGTCACACCCGATGGTGGCGGCCGCGACGGTCGACAACACTCCAGGTGTCCGAAACCCCAAGCGCAGTGGGAGGGGGAGCCGTGAACGCCTTCACCGTGCTCCGACCGGTCCACCACGGAGCCCCACGGAACGGTGCCATGCGAGCGTCCGACATCGCCGCCCACGTGCCGACGGTGACCGTCCACGACCCCGTGTCGTGGGCGTTGCGCGTGATGGCGGTGAGCCGGTTGCCGGGGCTGGTCGTGGTGGACGAGGCCGGGCGACCGCTGACCGTGCTGCCCGGCACCCAGGTGCTGCGCCTCGCCGTGCCGGCGTCGTTCCAGGACGACCCGGCACTGGCCCGCACGATCGACGAGGCGCACGCCGACCTGTTCTGGGAGGAGCTGGCCGACCTGACGGTAGGTGACTGCCTGCCGCCCAAACGCGCCAAACCCGTCACGGTCGCGGCCGACTCGACCATCCTGGAGGTCGCGGCACTGATGTGCCGCGTGCACAGCCCGCTGGTCGCGGTCCTCGCCGAAGACGGCGCGCTGGCCGGGGTCATCACCCTGGAACGGCTGCTGACCAGCCTCGCGGTGTCGCGCCCCGACGCCTGACCCGGCCAACGCCCGACCGGCGCCGCACCAGCTCTTTCGCCGAACCACCCCCTTGTCCGACCGGTGCCGCGCCACCCCCGTGCCGCACCACCACTTCGCCCGACCCGTGCCGCACCACCCTCGCCGGCGACCGCCACGCGCGGCCGCCGCCCATGCCCGTCCCCCGCCCCGGCGACCGCCCCGCGCGGCCGCCGGGAGTTCACCGTGCCCGGAGGTCGTCCTTGCCCTGCCCTTGGCCGCAGCCATGAGCCCGCTCCTCGCCATCGGCGTCTTCGCCGTCGCCTTCTTCTTCATCGCGACCGAGAAGGCCGACAAGGTCAAGGTCGTGCTCATCGCGTCCGGTGTGATGGCCCTGGTCGGGATCGTGCCCGGCAGCGAGGTGTTCTTCTCCGAGCACGAGGGGATCGACTGGAACGTCATCTTCCTGCTGTTCGGCATGATGGTGATCGTCGGCGTGGTCAAGCAGACCGGCGTGTTCGACTACCTCGGCATCTGGGCCGCCAAGCGGTCGCGCGGCAAGCCCTACCGGCTGATGGTGCTGCTCATGGCGATCACCGCGATCGCCTCGCCGTTCCTGGACAACGTCACCACCATCATGCTGGTCGCGCCGGTCACGATCGTGGTGTGCAACCGGCTGCGCATCCCGGCGCAGCCCTACCTGATCGCCGAGATCCTGGCCTCCAACATCGGCGGCGCGGCAACCCTGATCGGCGACCCGCCGAACATCATCATCGGCAGCCGGGCGGGCCTGAGCTTCAACGACTTCCTGGTGCACATGGCCCCGATCACGATCGTGGTGTTCGTGTTCTTCGTGCTGTTCACCAGGGTGCTGTTCCGCAAGTCGTTCCGGTACAACCCGGAACACGTCGAGTCGGTGATGGCGTTGCAGGAGAGGCGCGCCATCACCGACACCCGCCTGCTGGTCCGCTGCCTGGTGGTGCTGGCGGTGGTGGTCCTCGGGTTCGGCCTGCACTCCGTGCTGCACGTGGAACCCGCGGTCGTGGCCCTGCTGGGCGCGGGCGCGATGGTGCTGGTGTCCAAGATGGACGTCGGCGAGGTGCTGCGCGAGGTCGAGTGGCCCACGCTGGTGTTCTTCATGGGCCTGTTCGTGATGGTGTCGGGCCTGCTGCACACCGGGGTGATCGGGGCCATCGGCGAGTGGTCGATCGACGCGGTCGGCGACGACTACTTCCTCGCCGCCACCGCGCTGCTGTTCGGCTCGGGCGTGCTGGGCGCTTTCTTCGACAACATCCCGTACGTGGCGACCATGGCGCCGGTGGTGGAGGGCCTGGTGGCGGAGGCGCCGGACCCGGAGACCGGCGAGTCCCTGTGGTGGGCGTTCGCGCTGGGCGCGGACTTCGGCGGCAACGGCACCGCGGTGGCGGCCAGCGCGAACGTGGTGGCCATCGGCATCGCCGCGCGGGCCGGGCACCGGATCTCGTTCTGGCAGTTCACCAAGTACGGCGCGCTGGTCACCGCGCTGACCATCCTGATGGCGTGGGGCTACGTGTGGCTGCGGTACTTCTGACCCGCCGGCTCGCCCGCCACGTGGTTCAGGGCTCGATCAGACCGACCCTGATCGCGTAGCGGGTGAGCTCCAGGCGGTCGCGCAGGCCGAGCTTCTGGAGCAGGTTGGCGCGGTGCCGCTCGACGGTCTTGACGCTGATGAACAGCAGGTCCGCGATCTCCTTCGAGGAGTGGCCCTCCGCGACCAGCTTGAGGATCTCCTCCTCGCGGTCGGTGATGGCCCTGGCGGGCAGGGAGCCCTCCCGGGCGCGGTCGAGGTAGTCGCGGATCAGCGCGGTCACCGCGCCCGGGTACAGGAACGGCTCGCCGCGCATGGTGGCCCGGCACGCCTCCACCAGGTCGCGGTCGGCCACGGACTTGAGCACGTAGCCGGACGCGCCGACCTTGAGCGACTCGAAGAAGTACTGCTCGTTGTCGTACATGGTCAGGATGAGGATGCGCAGCGCCGGTCGCAGCCGGGACAGCTCGCGCGCCGCCTGGAGGCCGGTCATCCGGGGCATGGCGATGTCCAGGATGGCGAGGTCGGGCTCCTCGCGCCGGGCCGCGGCGACGGCCTCCGCGCCGTCGCCGGCCTCGGCCACCACCTCCAGGTCCGGCTCGTTGTCGAGGATGAGCCGGACGCCGCGGCGGACCAGCGAGTGGTCGTCGGCGAGCAGGATGCGGACGGTCACGGCGCACCCACCGGGACGCCCAGGCGCACGACCGTGCCGCCGCCCTCGGCCGGCCCGATCTCCAGGTCCGCCCCGATGAGCAGCGCCCGTTCCCTCATGCCGGTGATGCCCGCCCCCTCCTCGGCGCCGCGCAGGCCGCGGCCGTTGTCGCGCACCAGCAGCTCCACGCCCGCGCCGGTGCGCCGCAGCGACAGCTCGGCGTGCGTGGCGCGGGCGTGGCGCGCGGTGTTGGTCAGGCACTCCTGGGCGACCCGGTAGACGACCAGTTCCTTCTCCTCCCCCAGCGCCGGCAGGTCCTGGTCGAACCTGCTGCGCGCGGTCGGCCCGTCGTGGGCGGACATCTCGGCGGTGAGGGCCTTGAGCGCGCTCGTCAGGCCCAGCTCCTCCAGCACGCCGGGCCGCAGGCGGCGGGCGATGCGGCGGATCTCGTCCAGGCCGGCGCGCGTGGTCTCCTGCACCTGGCGCAGCTCGGCGCGCACGTCCTCGGGCGCCTGGTCGGCGACCCGCTTGAGGTCGAGCAGCACCGCGGTGAGCGTCTGGCCGACCTCGTCGTGCAGCTCCCGGGCGATGCGGCTGCGCTCGGCCTCCTGCGCGGACAGCGCCCGCGCGGCGCTCAGGCCGCGCTCGGCCTCCAGCCGGTCGAGCATCCGGTTGAACGCCCGGATCAGCTCCGGGATGTGGCCGCGACCGGACACCGCGGGCCTGGGGTGCGGCTTGAGCAGGTCGGTGGTCGTCATGGCGTGGGCCAGCCGGTCCAGCGGGGCGAGGCCGACGCGCAGCAGCACGGCGTCGATGACGAGCATCGCGCCCAGGCCCCCGGTCACCACCAGCGCCTCGGTCAGCAGGACGGGCGTCGACACGGTGACGGGGCCGAGCGTCAGCACGCCGGTGGCCGTCACCAGCACCGCCGCGTTGAGCAGGAAGATCCGCCAGAACAGGAACACGCACCGCCTCCGGTCCACCAGGCTGCCCGGACGCGCTCCGGGACGTCCATCCGTGGTGGCACCCATGTTGCCCCGGCGGCGGTCACCCCGCCCGGCGCCCCGCGAACGCGCCGTCGGCGAAGACCAGCCCGGCGAAGCGCTCGCCCATGAGCCGGTGGGTGGCGGCGTCCGGGTGGAGCCGGTCGGGCAGCGGCAGCGCGGCGGCGTCCGCCTCGCCGTAGAGCTCGCGGCCGTCGAGGTGGTGCAGGTTCGGGTCGTCGACCGCCCGCCGCGCCACGATCCGGGCCAGCTCCTCCCGGATGACGCCCAGGGTCAGCTTCCCGCTCGCCCGTTCCGCCGGGTCGCCCGTGGCCAGGAACCGCACCCGTCCCCGGGCCAGCTCGGCGGTGTCCAGGGCGCCGGGACCGGGCGTGTCCTCGTGGATCGGGCACAGGATGGGCGAGACGACCAGCAGCGGCGTGGTCGGGTGGCCCTCGCGGACGGTGTCGAGGAAGCCGTGCACGGCCGGGGTGAAGGCCCGCAGGCGCATCAGGTCGGCGTTGACCAGGTTGATGCCGATCTTGACGCTGATCAGGTCGGCGGGCGCGTCCCGCAGCGCGCGGGCGGTGAACGGGTCGAGCAGGGCGCTGCCGCCCAGGCCGAGGTTGACCAGGTCCACGCCGCCGAGGGAGGCGGCCAGCGCGGGCCACGTGGTGCTGGGGCTCGCGGCGTCGGAGCCCTGGCTGATCGAGCTGCCGTGGTGCAGCCACACCCGGCGGCCCCGGTCGGGCGCGGGCTCGACGGGCGCGTCGGTGCGCAGGGCGACGAGTTCGGCCACCTCGTTGTGCGGCAGCCAGATCTCGACGTCCTTGGCGCCGTCGGGCAGGCCGGTGAAGCGGAGGGTGCCCGACGGCCCGGACCGCCGCTCGGCGGCGCCGGTGGCCAGGTCGACGACCAGGGTGTTCCCGCCGGGCACGCTCGCCTGCCCGACCAGGCGGTTGTCGACGACCAGGTCGTACACGCCGTCCGGGCGGGGCGGGACGCCCCGGTAGACCCGCTTGGTGGGCAGGGTGTCCAGCTCGACGGTGGTGGCGCGGGTGCGGAAGACCAGCCGCACGCCGGAGGGCTGGGCCTCGACCGCGGCCAGTTGGCCGTCGGAGAACTGGGCACGGGCCCGCGCGGGCAGCCGGTGCGGCAGCAGGCCGCGCTCGGTGCGCTCGACGTCGAGGGCGCCGCGCAGGAGGTCCGGGGTGACGGGTGTGGTGATGGGGTCGCGCATCGCTCTCGCCTGCTCGGTCGGGGTGTTCGGGTGGTCGGCGCGGGCCCCGGTCACGGGGCGGGCCAGTTGCGCAGCAGGGCGTCCAGGGCGTCCAGGACACGCGTCCAGCTCTCCTGGCTGTCGGGCGCGCTGTGGCTGAACCCACCGGCCAGCTCCAGGCTCACGTAGCCGTGGAAGACGCTGCCCAGCAGCCGGACCGCGTGCGTCTGGTCCGGCTCGGCGAGGTCGTAACCGCGCAGGATCGCCCGCGTCATCTGCGAGTGCCTGCCGCCCGCACTGGCGGCGGCCGTGGCCGGGTCGAGCCTGAGCTGGGCGGCGGCGTAGCGGCCGGGGTGCTCGCGGGCGTAGTCGCGGTAGACGTCGCCCAGCGCGGCCAGGGCGTCCCGGCCCGCGCGGCCGGCCAGCGCGGCGGCGCCCCGGTCGGCGAGCTCCTCCAGGGCGAGCAGGGCGATCCGGGTCTTGAGGTCGTGGGAGTTCTTCAGGTGCGAGTACAGGCTCGCGACCTTGACGTCGAACCGCCTGGCCAGCTCGGTGACGGTCACCTGGTCGAAGCCGACCTCGTCCGCCAGCTCCGCGCCCGCTCGGGTCAGGCGTTCCGGGGTGAGTCCTGCGCGCGCCACGGTCATCCCTCCTGTTTCCTGAAGGGATTATGCGCTTGCCTAAGTCGTTTAGGCAAATCCCTCGGTGGGATCGGAAGTCGATCCCACCGAGGGGCCCGTGCTAGCCGAGCCGGCAGGCCAGGCCGTTGAGGGTGAACGCGGTCGGCTTGGTGTTCACGCCCGACCAGGTGCCGAGGAAGCCGATCGACGTCGAGCCGCCGGCCGGGATCAGGTGGTTCCACCCGACGTGGTCCACGGTGACCTGCCCGCCGGACTGGCGGAAGGCGCCGTTCCAGAGCTGGGTGACCCGCTGGCCGTTGGCGTAGTGCCAGGTGAGCGTCCACCTGTCGATGGGCGCGGTGCCGCGGTTGGTGATGCGGACCGAGCCCTGGAAGCCGTTCTGCCACTGGCCCGCGATGTCGTAGGACACCGCGCAGCTCGCGGGCGGCGGGGAGTCCGTCGTGGTCGTGGTGGTGGTGGTTGTCGTCGTCGTGGTGGTCGGGCCGCCGATCTGGCTCGGGTCCACCACGCCCCAGTAGGCGTCCTTGGCCTGGAGGCGGGTGTCGAACAGCAGCGGGTGGTCCTTGCGGGTCACCGGGAAGCTGTCGAGCCAGGTGTTGTCGTCGGCCAGGCCCCACAGGGTCACCGAGCTGATCTCGCCGGAGTGCCGCTTGAAGACCTCGAACAGGTCGCGGTAGCGGTGCGCCTGCGCCAGCAGCACCTCGGCCGGCGGGGTCGGGTAGGACTGGCTGTTGTCCGTGTAGACGGAGATGTCCATCTCGGTGATCTGCTGGTCCACCCCGAGCGGCGCGAACTTGGTGATCATCGCCTCGGTCTCGGCGACCGACGGCCACTGCACGTTGACGTGCATCTGGTGCCCGACCGCGTCCACCGGCACGCCCTCGGCCCGCAGCTGCGCCACCAGGTCGTGCAACCTGTCCCGCTTGGCCGGGACGTTGGTGTTGTAGTCGTTGATCACCAGCACCGCGTCCGGCGCGACCTCGCGGGCCACCCGGAAGGCCGTGCGGACGTAGTCGAGCCCGGCGATCTCGAACCACCGGCTGCGGCGCAGGCCGTCGGCCTGGGTCTCGTCGATGACCTCGTTGACCACGTCCCACACGCCGATGTCGTCGCCGAAGTGGCCGACCACGGCGCGGATGTGCGCCTCCAGGCGGGCCAGCAGCAGCGCCTTGTTCGCCGGGGTGGCGGTCATGTCCGCGCCCGCGGCGTCCCGGAACACCCAGGCGGGCGTCTGCTGGTGCCAGACGAGGGTGTGGCCGCGCACCGCCATGCCGTTGGCCCGCGCGAACGCCACCAGCGCGTCGGCGTCGGCGAACCGGAACGTCCCCTCGGTGGGCTCGGTGGCGTCCCACTTGAGCTGGTTGCCCGGGGTGAGGGAGTTGAAGTGCTTGGCGAGCAGTTGGCCGTGGTTGCCCAGGAGCTGCGCGGGCTCGACCGCCGCGCCGACGGCCTCGAAGTGGTCGGCCAGCGCGTCCTTCACCGACGGGATGTCGGTCTGGATCGGGGGCAGCGGCGTGTAGGAGAGGGTGAAGTCGTCGATGTGCAGCGACGCGGTGGCGCTGGTCAGCTCGACGTAGGCGGCGAGGAAGTCGACGTCGGCGGCGAGGGTGTAGCTGCCCCGGAGGTTGACCCAGCCGTCGGCGGTGACGTCGGTGCCGCTCACCACCTGGTCGTAGGACGGGGTGCCGGCGGTGCGGCGCTCGACGGACAGCCGCGCCTGCGTGGCCGCCTCGCCCGCCGCGAGCCGGACCCAGACCGACAGCTCGTACCTGGTGCCCGGGTCGACCTCGTCGAGCAGGTCGAGCGTCGGGCCCTCCCAGTTCTGGGTGCGGCCGGTGGCGGCGAGGCTGTGCGTGCCGCCGTGGGCCACGGCGGTGCCGACCTCGACGGCGTGGCCGCCGCGCGGCGCCCAGCCCTGCGTCGTGGCGTCCTCGAACGTGCTGGTGACGACCACGACCGGGTCATCCGCCGCGGCGGCGCCCGGACCGACCTGCGCGACCGCGACCAGCGCGGCGACGACGGAGGTGGCGAGCGCACCGGCGAGAACTCTCCTCATCGAGAATCCCTCTCCCGTGAACCGACTGGGAGCGCTCCCAGTCGGTTCGAACGATAGGGAGGCGATCAATCGCCGGCCAGGCCCCGTTCAGACCAACCGGCCGGCTGTCGGGTACGGCCGCCACCACGCTCGCGCACATCGCCAGGAGCCTGCTCCCCGTGCGGTCCACCCCTCCGGAAGGGTGCGGACACCCGCGCGCGAGCGGCCCCTCCCCACCAAGCCACTATGAGCGTTCTAACAAATAACTTGTTCGAACGCACATCCCCTTGTCACCATCACCGGGTGAAGAGCGCCGACCGGCACCGGGTGATCGTGGAACGGCTCCGCACGTCGACCCAGGTCGCCGTGGTGGAGCTGGCGGTGGCCACCGGGGCGTCGGAGATGACCATCCGCCGCGACCTCGACCTGCTCGCCGCGAGCGGCGTGCTGCGCCGGGTGCACGGCGGCGCGGTGCCCGCCACCCCCTCGGGCGTCGAACCGCCGTTCGCCGCCCGCGCCACCTCGGCCGCCGCCGCCAAGCGCGCGATCGCCGCCGCCGCGGTCGAGCTGATCCGGGACGGCGAGACCGTCCTGCTCGACAGCGGCACCACGACCCTGGAGGTGGCGCGGCTGCTGCGCGAGCGGTCGCTCGCGGTCATGCCGCTGTCGCTGCACGCGGTCCGCGAGCTGCTGGACGCGCCCGGGGTGCGGCTGCTGCTGCCCGGCGGCGAGCCCCGGCCCGGCGAGCTGGCCCTGGTCGGCCCGCTGGCGCTGGCCTCGCTGCGGGCGCTGCGCTTCGACGTGGCCGTGCTCAGCCCCTGCGCGCTGAGCACCACCGGCGGGCTCACCGCCCACGACCTGGCCGACGCGGAGGTCAAGCAGCAGGCGCTCGCGGTGTCCGCCCGCACCATCGCGCTGGCCGACGGCAGCAAGTGGGACCGCACCGCCATGGCCCACGTCTGCCCGGCCGACCGGCCCGACGTGCTCGTCACCGACACCACCGCGCCGGAGGACCAGCGCGCCGAGCTGGCCGCGCGCGGTGTGCTGGTGCACGTCGCCCAACCCGCACAGGAGAACCCGTGACCCACCCCCTGCCCCGTGCCGCGCGCGTCGCGACCTGGACCTACTTCACCCTCAACGGGTTCGCCGTCGGGATGTGGGTGGTGCACATCCCCAACGTCGAACGCGCCACCGGCATCACCCACAGCGCGCTGGGCGGGCTGCTGCTCGTGCTGGGCGCCGCCGCGTTCCTGGGGATGCAGGTCGCCGGTCCCCTGGCCGACCGCTTCGGCCAGCGCCGCCTGCTGCCCGCGGCGGGCGTGCTGCTGGGCCTGGCGCTGGTCGGTCCCGGCCTGGCCGACTCCTGGTGGACGCTCGGGATCGCGCTGTTCTGCCTCGGCTTCGGCAACGGCACCATCGACGTGGCGATGAACTCCCACGCCGTGGTGGTGGAACGCGCCTACCCGCGCCCGATCATGGCGGCGTTCCACGCGATGTGGTCGATCGGCGGCGCGCTGGCCGCCCTGGTCGGCGCGGGCACGCTGGCCGCCGGGGTGCCGACCGCGGTGACGCTCGGCTCGGTCGGCGCGGTCTGCGTGGTCGTCTCGCTGGCAGCCGCCCGGTTCGTGATCGACGCGACGCCCGAGCCGGAGCAGCCCGGGAGCACCGAGGCCGCGCCGTCGGCCAGGCCGTCGCGCAAGCTCGTCTGGCTGCTGGGTGCCATCGCGTTCGCGATGATGCTCGCCGAGGGCGTGGCCAACGACTGGGCGGCGCTGCACTCCGAGGACGTCCTCGGCACGTCCACGAGCACCGCCGCGTTCGCCTACGGCTCGTTCGCGGTCGCGATGACCGCCGGCCGGTTCGCCACCGACCGGGTCGCCGCGCGGGTCGGCCCGGTGGCCATCGTCCGGTACGGGTCGGCGCTCGCCGCGGTCGGCCTGACCCTCGTGGTGTTCACGCCGTGGCTGCCGCTGGCCCTGGCCGGCTGGGCGCTGTTCGGCCTGGGCCTGTCGGGCAGCGTGCCGCAGCTGTTCAGCGCGGCGGGCAACCTCGACCCGCGGGCGTCCGGGGCGCTGATGGCGCGGGTCGTCGGGCTGGGTTACGTGGGCCTGCTGGCCGGCCCGGCGCTGATCGGCGGCCTGGCGCACTGGATCCCGCTGAACGCCGCGTTCGCCGTGCCCGTGGTGCTGTGCGTGGTGGCGGCGGTGTTCGCGGACGTGCTGGCTCCTCGGTCGGCGCCGGCCGAGGAGCCCGTCGGCTGACCTACTCGCAGCCCGTGCCGTCCTTGTCGTGGTCCAGGCCGTAGACGTCGGGACCGATGACGGTGACCGGCCCGCTGACGTAGGCGGGCCCGTTGCCGCTGCCGCCCGCGCAGTCGACGTCGCTGGAGATCGGCACGCACGGCGTGTAGCTGGCGTGGCAGCCGTTGTTGGGCGCGGGCTGCGGCTGCGGCTGCGGTTTGGGTTGCGGCTGGGGCTGGGGCTGCGGTTTGGGTTGCGGCTGAGGTTGCGGCTGGGGCTTCGGCTGCGGGGCCGGCGCCACGGTCGTCGTGGTGGTGGTCGTAGTCGTGGTGGTGGTGGTCGTCGTGGTGGTCGTGGTGCTCGGCGGCGGCGTGGTGGTCGGCCGGGCCGTGGTCGTCGCGGCCGCCGCGGTGCTCAGGTCGGCCGCCGTGCTCGTCGGCTTGTCGTCGTCGGTCAGGGCGCCGATGAAGGCGAACAGCAGGGCGACGATCCCCACCGCGATCCACACCGGACGGCGGGGCTTCTTCGGCACTGGCGGGAGCGGCGGCCCGGCGGCGAACGCGGCGGTGTGCTGCGGCGGCACCGTCCCGAACGCGGCGGTCGACACGGGCGGAAGCGGCGGCACCGCGCCGAACGCGGTGGTCGGCTGCGGCGGCATCAGCGGGAGCACGCCCTCCGCGTCGCGCGGCAGGCGCAGCAGGACCTCCAGCCCGCGGGGGCCCCGCTGCACCACCGCCTCGCACCCGGGCCGGCCGCCCCGGTCGGCCACCTGGCTCACCAACCCGGCGTAGCGCTGGGACATCAGGTGCGTCAGCTCGCCGACCCGCCGGCCGTCCAGCAGGACCTCGACCACGCGCCGGCCGCGGTGCTTGCCCGTGCCGACCGTGCACCACCCCAGCTCGACCGCGACGCGGCGGTGCGCGCCGGGGACGACGTCGTACGGGCTCAAGGCGGCCTGGTGGTGTTCCTCCCGGGTCACCGTCACGGTGGCCTCTCCCGGCAACATCACCAAGCCGGCCGACGAGTTCTCGATCACTGCCCACTCCAGGTGCCGAACGGGTGTATGCCTGACCATCGGTCGGCCCCGTTCGGCGTTACCCCCGTGAGCGCAGCGTGGTCAGCCGCTCACCCGGATGACGTGCTTGCCGTGCCCGCCGCCCGCCTCCAGCGCGCGGTGGGCGTCGGCGATGCGCGAGAGCGGGTGCACCGCCTCGATCACGGGCCGGACCGCGCCGCGCTCGACCAGCGCGGTCAGGTCGGCGAACAGCTCGTGCCGCGGGTTGCCGCTGAAGAACCGCACCCGCCGCGACCCAAACACCGCGGACGCCAGCACGTAGGCGAGGTCGCCCGCCGAGCGGAAGGCGATGCCCACCATGCGGCCGCCCGGCGCGAGCAGCCGGCGGTAGGCGCGCGGCGAGCCGCCGTAGGTGTCGAGGACGACGTCGAACCGGCCCAGCCCGGCCGGGTCGGCCGCGTAGTCCACCACCTCGTCGGCGCCCAGCTCGCGCACCGCGTCGAGGTTGCGCGCGCTCGCCAGCGCCGTGACGTGCGCGCCGTGGGCCTTGCCCAGCTGGACCGCGACGCTGCCCACGCCGCCGCTCGCGCCGCGCACCAGCAGCCGCTCACCCGCGCGCAGGCGCGCTTGATCGCGCAGGGCGGTGATGGCGGTGGTGCCGACGGCCGGCAGCGCGGCGGCGCGCACCGGGTCGAGCCCGGTCGGGGCGAGGGCGAGCTGCCTCGGGTGGACGGCGACGTACTCGGCGGCGGCGCCGAACCTGCCGCGCGGCAGCCCGCCCCACACGAGGGCGCCGGGCTCGTAGCCGGGGCCTCGGACGACCTCGCCCGCGAAGTCCACGCCGACCAGCTTCGGGAAGCGCCGGCCGAGCAGCGGCCCCAACCGGCCGGACCTCAGCAGCAGCTCACCGCCGTTCACGCTGGCCCCGTGCACCCGGACCAGCACGTGGCCCGGCGGGACGGCCGGTTCCGGCACGGTGCCCTCGTGGAGCACCTCCGGCGGGCCGAACCGGTCGTAGAGCGCTGCGCGCATCGTCACCCTCCGCACTAAGTGGAAACTACCTTCCACTTCTAGCACCGGGCACCGGGGGATGTCTTCCGCGCGGGCTAAAGTGAGAGTCGTGGCCGGTGAACCGACTCAGTTGCGCGTGGACGCGCTGGCCAACCGGAACCGGGTGCTCGCCGTGGCCCGAGAGGCGTTCGCGGCCGAGGGCCTGGACGTGCCGATGACCACCATCGCGCGGCGCGCCGGCGTCGGCGCGGCGACCCTCTACCGGCGCTTCCCCACCAAGGAGGCCCTGGTCACCGCGGTGTTCGCGGACCAGTTCGCCTCGTGCACCTCGGTCGTGCACGACGCCCTGGAGGACCCGGACCCGTGGCGCGGGTTCTGCGTCGTGGTCGGCGAGCTGTGCGCGATGCAGGCGGTGGACCGGGGGTTCAGCGCGGCCTTCCTGGCGGCGTTCCCGGACGCCCTCCCGGTGGCGCGGGAGCGCACCCGGGCCGAGGAGGCGTTCGCCGAGCTGGCGCGGCGCGCCAAGGCCGCCGGGCGGCTGCGCGCCGACTTCGTGGCCGACGACCTCGTGCTGCTGATGATGGCCAACGGCGGCATCGTGGCCGGCACGGTGGAGGCGACCCTCATCGCCTCGCGACGGCTGGTGGCCTACTTCCTCCAGGCGTTCCAGGCGGACGGGCCGCTGCCGCCCGCCACGCCCCTGGGCCTGGCGGACGCGCTGGGCTGACCCGCCCCCGGCCTGCTCTCGGACCTGCTCCCGCCCCGGTCCGCTCCCGCCACTCCCGCCCCGGGCCTACTCCCGCTCCTGCTCCTGCTCGACCTGCTGGTTCCACTCGCGCTTGGACGACTGCCACCCGTCCTCGTCCGCGCCCAGCCGCCAGTAGCCGGAGATCGACATCCGCTCGCGCGGCACGCCCCGGTCCAGCCGCAGGTGACCGCGCAGCTCCTTGACCATGGTCGCCTCGCCGTGCACGAACACCTGCACCACGCCGGCCGGGAAGTCCAGCTTGCCGACCGCCTCGACGACCGCCCGACCGCGCGGCCGGCCGGCCCGGTGCAGCCACACCAGGTCCACGTCGCCCGCCGTGGACACGACCTGCCGGTCCGCCGGTCCGCCGACCTCGACGACCACCGTGGCCCGCGCGCCCGCCGGCAGGGCCTCCACGGCCGCCGCGATGGCGGGCCAGGCGCTCTCGTCACCGGCCAGCAGGTGCCAATCGGCGGTCGGGTCGGGCGCGTAGGCGCCGCCGGGCCCGGCGAAGCGCAGCACGTCGCCGGGCCGGGCCCGAGCCGCCCACGGCCCGGCGATCCCCGAATCCCCGTGCACCACGAAGTCGATCCACAGCTCGCGGGTGTCGGGGTCCCACCGGCGGACCGTGTAGGTGCGCGTGCGGGGCCACTGGTCGCGCGGCAGGGCCTCCCGGGCGGCCGCGAGGTCGAACGGCTCCGGGTAGGTCACGCCCTCCTGCGGGAAGATCAGCTTGACGTAGCTGTCGGTGTGCGGACCGGTCGCGAAGTCCGCGAGCCCGTTCCCGCCGAGCACGACCCGGATCATCCCGGGCGCGATCCACTCGGTCCGCACCACCTGGCCGTGATGGGCCATCCGCGCACTCCTCGGTTCACTCGGTCAGCGCAATCACCCCCACGGTACGTTAGGGTCGCCTAAGTGAGCCGGGACGCCCCCGCGCCGCCTCAGGACGTCACGACGAGGCCCTCCGGTTCCTTCCCCACGGGCACGGTCGCCACCACCGACCCGCTGGACGCGTCGATGACCGACATCGAGTCCGACCTGGAGTTGGTCACGTAGACGAAGCTGTCGTCGGGGCTGGCCGCGGAGCCCTCGGGCTGCTTGCCGACGGGCACGGCCGGGCCGACCGGCTCACCGGACCGGTTGAGCACCGACACCGTGTCGTCGCCGGCGTTGGCCACGTACACCCGGCCGCGCGGGGTGACCGAGACCCCCATCGGCGCGCGGCCCACCGCGTCGGTGTCGATCGCCCGGCCGCGGTCGACGTCGATGACGGTCACGGTGTTCGAGCCGGTGTTCGCCACGTAGGCCCGTTCGCCGTCCGGGCTGAAGGCGACGCCCGCCGGGAAGCGGCCGACCGGGATGGTGGCCACCGGTTCGTCGTTGCGCGTGCTGATCACGGTCACGCTCTGGCCGCCGTTGTTGGTGACGTAGACGAGCTTGCCGTTCGGGCTCACCGCCGGGGTGTGCGGGAACCGGCCGACCGGGATGTCCCGCAGCGGCCTGTTCGTGGCGGTGTCGACGACGGTGACCGTGTCGGAGCCGAAGTTGGTCACGTACGCGCGGGTCGGCGTGGCCGCCACGCCGAAGGGGTGCTGCCCGACCGGCACGGTCGCCACCACCTCGTAGGTCCGCGGGTTGATCACCGACAGGGAGGCGCCCTGCTCGTTGGTCACGTACACCCGGTCGCCGCCGGGGGCCGCGCCCACACCCACCGGACCCGGCCCCACCGGCACCGTCGCCACCACCTGCCCGAGCCGGGTGTCGTAGGCGGTGACGGTGTTCGAGGCGCTGTTGGCGACGAACACCTGGACGCGGGCCGGCCACCGGTCCTCAGCGGCCGACGCCGGTGTCAAGAGCGACACGAGGAGCAATGCGACAACGCCTGTTCGAGTGAGACAACCTCGTGCGGAAGGTCGAGCGGAAAACTTTGAGTAGAAGGTCATTGCGCTCATCTGCGAAAACATGTCGCGTTCCCTCGATGCCTTTCACTGATACAGCCCAACGCCGGACACTAACGGCCTAGCAACAGGTGTCGCAGAGTGAGAACGGGCGTGGTCACCTCGGTGGGCACATGTTTCGCGCGAAAGTGGCGATCGGGTTTGGTCGGCGCGAGCGGAGCCGATCACGGGCGGGAACGGGCAGCCCCGGGCGGACGAGCCGGCCGGGCCCTCCCGTGCTCGACCGTTCGGGGGACTAGGCTCCCGGCATGGCGAGGTACTTCGACGTGCACCCGGTCAACCCCCAGCGCAGGGCCATCGACCAGGTGGTCGCGCTGATCAAGGACGACGGGCTCGTCGCCTACCCCACCGACTCCTGCTACGCGCTGGGCAGCCGGCTGGGCAACAAGGACGGCCTGGACCGCATCCGGCAGATCCGCCACCTGGACGACAAGCACCACTTCACCCTGATGTGCCGGGACTTCGCGCAGCTGGGCCAGTTCGTGCACGTGGACAACGCGGTGTTCCGGGCGATCAAGGCGGCCACGCCGGGCAGCTACACGTTCATCCTCCCGGCCACCACCGAGGTGCCGCGCCGCCTGCTGCACCCGAAGAAGAAGACGGTGGGCGCTCGCATCCCGAACCACGCGGTGGCGCAGGCGCTGCTGGCGGAGCTGGGCGAGCCGCTGCTGTCCAGCACGCTGCTGCTGCCGGACCAGGACGAGCCGCTGGTGCAGGGCTGGGAGATCAAGGAGCGCCTGGACCACGTGGTGGACGCGGTGCTGGACTCCGGCGACTGCGGCACCGAGCCGACCACCGTGGTGGACTTCTCGCAGGGTGAGCCGGAGATCGTCCGGCGCGGGGCGGGCGACCCCTCGCGCTTCGAGTAGCCCTCGGGCTCCCGGTCCGACCACAGGCGGCTGGTGGTGGGCCGCCGCTCTCATCCCACCGGCTCCGGCCCACCGGCCCGACCCTCGGCCCCACCAGCGCCGGCCACCGCCCGTCCCGGCCCCGAAGCCCGTCCACCCCGGTTCCGCCGCCCGGAGGTATGGGAGCGTTCCCAGAACGGCTAACTTCCTCTCCTGCCCCCTCAGCGCAGAAGGAGCCAGACGTGCGGAAACGGTTGTCCTCGGCGGTCCTCGCCGCCCTGCTGTCGGTCATCGCCCTGCCGGTCGCCGCCGCCTCCGGCCCGACCCACCAGCGGCTCACCACGTGCGCCAAGACCGACCTGCTGTTCTGCGAGGACTTCCAGCGCGTGCCCACCGGCGCGGGCACCAGCCTGAACTGGGGCGTGGACACCAGGAACGGCTCGCTGGAGGTCGAGCGCGACCGCCGCGGCCAGAAGGTCCTGCACGTGCGCGCCGAGCGCAACGGCCGGGCGTTCCTCAAGGTCGACGACTTCGCCGCGCCCGGCAACAGCTTCTACGGCCGGGTCCGGGTGAAGGTCGAGGCGTTCCCCACCGCCCCGGACTGGGCGCACTACACGCTCGTCGAGGCCACCGGCGACGGCCCGGAGGTCGTCCGCCCGCTGGGCGGCCAGTACGTGCCGACCCTGGACCGGCCCCTGTGGGGCGTCGGCGCGGACGGCGGGCCCACCGGCGACTGGACGAACTGGCGCGAGTCGGCCCCCTCCGAGGCGGGCCGGTGGCAGTGCGTCGAGTGGCGGATGGACGCCTCGGACAACCGGGTCGAGCTGTGGTTCGACGGCAAGCCCAAGCCGGACCTGACCGTGTCGACCCGGGAGCACGGCGGCAACCAGGTCGACTTCCTGTTCCCCCGGTTCGACACGGTCAAGATCGGCTGGCAGCTGTACCAGCCGAACGAGGGCGCCTACGACCTCTGGTTCGACGACATCGCGCTGGGCACCAAGCGGATCGGCTGCTGACCCGCGACACGACCAGGCCGCCGAAAGACCGAAACCCGAAAGACCCGAAGACCGAACCGCTGAACGGCCGGGCTGCCGGACCACCTAGTCCGGCAGCCCGGCCGCCATCGCGAACCCGATGACCCCGCCGCCGAAGTACAGGGTGGTGGCCACCGCGGCCATCGCGGCCTGCCCCAACCGACCGCGCAGCCGACCGCTCTGCGGACCACCGGCCAGGTGCTGCCACACCGCCATCAACGCGGCGGGCAGCAGCACGAAGTGCGGGGCCACCAGCACCACCCCCACCATGCTCTCCCGACCCGCGGGTTCCACGATCAGCGTGGCCGCGGCGGGCACCAACCAGCACACCACCCCGGTCACCAGCGTCCGAACCGACTGGTGCTCGTCCGGCAGCCGCGGCCCCCGGTACAGCACGGCGGTCGCCAGGGCCATCAACAGCCCCAGGCCCAGCGCCCCGCCGAGCCACCAGATCGTCCACCACCGGTCGATCGCGTCCCGCCACAGCGGCGTGCGGGGCGCCTGGTCCGGCGACACGCCCAGCGAGCCGACTTCGACCCACGGTTCGGCCGGCCCGTACTGGGAGACGGGCCGGCAGCTCACCGACCGGCCGTCGTACTCGGCGGAGCAGGGGCTGAGCAGCTCGGCCCGGACGGTCAGGACCCGACCGGCCACGACGACCGAGCACGAGTGGCCGCTCGGCGCGCACTCGAAGCCCTCGACGACCGAGAACTCCGGGGTGTCGACCCGGTAGAGGCCGTTCGACGCCTTCGCGGGCGCGACCGGCGCGAGCACCACGGCGAGCAGCAGGAGCAGCGCGGGCAGGACGGGCGGCAACAGGCGCGCCGGGCCGGCGGACAGGCGGATCGCGGTGGTCATGGGCCCACCTCCTCACCCTGGGATCGGCGGCGGACCCGGCGCGTTAGCTTGAAGTCCACTGTGGACCGGCGGAGGATCGGTCCGTGGTCCTCGACGCGCTGCGCGACCTGCCCCCGGCCCCGGTGCTCGCCCTGGCCTTCCTGCTGCCCGCCCTGGAGGCGTCCACCATGCTGGGGGTGGTCTTCCCCGGCGAGGTGGCGCTGCTGGTCGCGGGCGCGGCGGCGCACGCGGGCGGCGCGCCGCTGTGGGCGGTGCTGGTCGCCGGCGTGGCGGGCGCGGTGCTGGGTGACCTGGCGGGCTACTTCGTGGGCAGGCGCTGGGGGCACGCCCTGCTGCGCCGCCTGCCGCGGCGGCTGGTGCGCCCGGCGGCGGTGGAGCGGGCCACGGCGCTGATCCGCCGCCGCGGCGGCCCCGCGGTGTTCCTCGGCCGGTTCACCGCGCTGCTGCGGGCCCTGGTGCCGGGTCTGGCCGGGATGAGCGGCCTGCCGCTGCGCGCCTTCGCCACCTGGAACGCGGCGGGCGGGCTGCTGTGGGCGAGCGGGGTGGTGCTGCTGGGGTACGGCGCGGGCGCGGGCCTCGGGGTGGTGGAGCACCGGTTGGGCCTGGCGAGCGAAGTCCTGCCGGCCCTGGTGGCGGCAGCGGCCGTGGTCGTGTGGCTGCGCCACCGGGGGTGACGCGGCCCCGCCGCCGGGCGGGGCCGCGCCGATCAGTCACCGGGACAGGCGGGTCACCGGGACAGGCGGGTCACCGGGACAGTCTGGTCACCGGGACAGGTAGGCCCGGTGGGACCGGGAGAACTCGAACTGGTTGTGCCGGTCCCAGTTGACCGACCACGTCATCAGCCCGCGCAGGCCCGGGTAGACCGCCCGGGGCTTGTAGGTGCCGCAGTTCGAGCCCTTCACCAGGCAGTCGAGCGTGCGGTGCACCTCGGCCACGGAGGTGAACCCGTTGCCCGCGTTGACGCCGGCGGGCAGGCCGATGGCGACCTGGTCCTGCCGCAGGCCCGGGAAGACCCGCGTGGCGTCACCGCGCACCGGGAACCCCGCCAGCACCATGTCGGCCATGCTGACGTGGAAGTCGTGGCCGCCCATGAAGTGGTACTGGTTGTCCAGGCCCATGATCGGCCCCGAGTTGTAGTGCTGGACGTGCAGCAGCGTCAGGTCGTCGCGCAGCGCGTGGATCACCGGCAGGTACGCGCCCGCCCGGGGGTCCGCGCCGCTGCCGCCGCCGTAGTGCTGGTAGCCCACCTGGACGAAGAACGTCTCCGGGGCCATGGTCAGCACGAACCGGCTGCCGTAGCGGGCCTTGAGGGTCTTCAGCGCCTGGATCAGGTTGACGATCACCGGCGTGGTGGGCGCGCGGAAGTCCGTGTCTCCCGCGTTGAGCGAGAGCGAGTGGCCCTCGAAGTCGACGTCCAGGCCGTCCAGGCCGTACCGGTCGATGATGGCCGAGGCCGAGCGGACGAACGCGTCGCGCGCCGCCGCGGTGGCCAGCTGCACCTGCCCGTTCGCGCCGCCGATGGAGATCAGCACCTTCTTGCCCTTGGCCTGCTTCTCCCGGATGCCCGCGATGAACTCGGCCTCGGACTCGACGTTGGGGCACTCGGCCACCGGGCACTGGGCGAAGCGCAGGTCGCCGGAGGTGGCGGAGGTGGGCTCGGCGAAGGACAGGTTGATGATGTCCCAGTCGTCGGAGACGTCCTTCATCCGGATGTAGCCGGAGCCGTTGGCGAAGCTCGCGTGCAGGTAGCCGACCAGGACCCGCTTGGGCAGGCCGCCCTGCGGCGGTGCCGTGGTGGTCGTCGTGGGGCCCGTCGTGGTCGTGGGGCCCGTCGTGGTCGTGGTGGTCGCCGTCGTAGTGGTGGTCGTCGTGGTCGTGGTCGTCGTCGGGGCACCGGCGCACGACGCGCCGTTGATCCGGCAGTTGGCCGGGCTCGCGGTGCCGGAGGCGTTGAAGCCGAACGTCACCGCGGCGCCGGGCGCGAGGGTGCCGTTGTAGTCGCGGTTGGTGAAGGTGTACCGCCCGCTCGCGTTGGTCTGCAACGCGTCCCAGTAGGCGCCGACCGAGGTGCCGGCCGGCAGGTCGAACTCGACCCGCCAGCCCGTCACCGCCGCGCTCGTCCCGTTCTTGACGGAGAACTGCGCGGTGTAGCCGGTGTCCCAGCTCGCGGTCTTGGTGAACGTGGCGGTGACCGAGGCGGCGTAGGCGGGCGCGAAGCTCACCGCCGCCGCTCCCACCACCAACGCCGCCACCGTCGCCACCCTGGCGAACAAGACCCTGCGCGACATCGTCGTACCTCCCAGCGGTGGCGGCCTCCAGGTGCCGAAATTGGACTGGACCACACCGGTGCGTGTCAACAGTTCCGACGATCGGCCGCGACGGTTGGGCCGTCCGCGCAGTGGGTACCTCGAACTCGCGTTCGAACGAAGGGAGACTCGACGTGAACCGCACGCCGGAGAAGGACCCGAGTGACTGGACCACGGGCGACGAGCCGATGACCGGCCCGCAGGAGTCCTACCTGAACACGCTGGCTCAGGAGGCCGGCGAAGAGGTGCCGGAGGACCTGACGAAGGTCGAGGCGTCCCAGCTCATCGACAAGTTGCAGGAGGAGACCGGCCGCGGTCGGTGACCGCGGCCGGGACGGGCGACGCGGGGACTCAGTTCCCCTCGTCGCCCTCCTCGTCCCCCTGCTCGCCGTCCTGCTCGTCGCCCTCGTTGTCCTGGGTGTTCTCGACACCGGGGTTGTCGTCGCCGTCGCCGCCGCCGCTCTCGCAGCCGGCGCCCAGCGTCAGGAACAGGGCCGCGCCGCTCACCAGCACCGCCACCGACCTCTTCACCACGTTCAGTCTCATGACCTGCCAGTACCCCGTCGCCGGCGGGCGAACCTTTGTCCTGGACACGAGCCGTGACGCGGACAACACGCGCCGTTGTCCGGACGTTGTCCGACTCGTGAACGCCGTTCACGAAACGCCTCCTGCGCGGATCGGGCGGCGGCTAACGTCCTGGTCGTGCAGGTACCGTGGAGAGCCGCCCCCCGCGCCGCGCTGTCGAGCCCGCTGACGCTGCTGGTCAGCCTGGTGACGGCGCTGCTGCTCGGCTTCGTGGTCGCGGCGGCCGTCATGCACTCGGCCGCCTCCGGGAGCGCGGCCGTCGCCCACCAGCAGGGCCGGCTGTGCGCGGAGGCGCTGCACCCGTCGGTGGAGACCGACGCCGACCACCGCGAGATCGCGAGCGCGGTCACCGTGTTCACCGACCTCGCGCAGGGCCACCCGACGCTCATCGGCACCTACACCAGGGAGCGGCGGACCGACTTCGGCGGCGCCACGACCCTGGCCAAATTCGGCTACCGGGAGGGCGCGACCGACCACCTCAGGGTGATCGAGGGCGGTGCCGGGGACGGCCTCTGGGTGCCCAAGAGCATCGCCGACACCGTCGGGGTCCGGGTGGGCGGGCGCGGCCTGGGCGGGCGGCTGCCCCCGGTGACCGCGATCTACGAGGACGTGCGCGACCCGCTGCCCGCGTGGTGGTGCTCGGAGCGCCACTTCGTGGTGCCCAACGCGCTCGACCGCGACGAGCTGGCCACCGCGGTGGTGTGGATGCCCAGCTTCGAGTCGTTCACCGCGCTGCCCGAGGAGGTCGGCGGGCGCACCGACATCACCATCCGCTTCCCCACCGCCCAGCCCCGCACCGTCGACGAGGCGCGTGCCCTGCTCGCCGAGGGCACCGCGCGCGTCGAACCGTTCGAGGGCTTCGGCCGCGTGGTCTCGCACCTCGCGCTGCCCGTGCGCAACGCCGAGCAGACCGCGGTCAACGTGCGCTCGGCGATCCTGGGCCTGGTGCTGATCAGCGTGCTCATCGGCCTGGCGGGCGTGGCCACGGTCGCCGTGCAGTGGGCGCAGCGGCGCCACCGGGAGCTGCGCCTGCTGTGGGTGCGGGGCTCGGGCCCGGCCGCCCTGGGCGGGCGCGCGGTGCTGGAGCTGGGCCTGCCGCTGGTGGTCGGCGGCGTGGCCGGGCTCGGCGCGGCCCGGCTGCTGCTGCCGGTCTACGCGCCGTCGGACGTGCTGCCGCCCGGCACCGCGACCGGCGCGGCGCTGGCCGTGCTGGCGGTCGTCGTGCTCGCCCTGGCCGTCACCGCGGTCACCGCCGCCCTGCGCGCGCACCGGTCGTTCCAGGTCGCGACGCGCGGGCACCGGGTGCGCCGGGTGCTGACCGCGCTGCCGTGGGAGCTGGTCACCGCGGGGTTCGCGGTGTGGGCGTGGGGCCGGGTGCAGAACAGCGGCCTGGCCACCACCGACTCGGTCGGCTCCCTGCCCCGCGTCGACGCGGCCGCGCTGGCGTTCCCGCTGCTGGTCGTGCTCACCGCGGCGCTGCTGGCGACCCGCCTGGCGCGCTGGGCGCTGGCCGCGTCGCACCGCGTGTCGCTGTGGTCCAGGCCGACCGCGCAGCTGGCGATCCGCCGGCTCGCCGCCGCGGCCGGACCGGTGACGGGCGTGCTGCTGGTCGGCGTGCTGGCCGTCGGCACGATCGCGGTCGGCACCGCCATCGCCGACTCGCAGCGCACCGCGCTGGAGGACAAGTCCGGCATGTTCACCGGCGCGAACAGCGTCGCCCAGGTCCACGCGAACCTCACCGAGGTGCCCGAGCCGCTGCGCGGCAGCGCCACGATCGTCGGCTTCGTCACGGTCCAGGACCGGACCGCGCTGGTGGTGGACCCGCGGACGTTCCGGGACGGCGCGTTCCCGGCCCCGTTCGGCCTCGACCCGGCGCTGCTGGCCGAACCGCTGCGCGTCGGCGACGCGCCCCGCCGCGAGGTCACCCTGCGCGGGCTGCCGCCGCTCGACCCGAGCGCGCACGTGCCCTCGTTCCCGAAGCTCGGCACCTCGGGCTGGGTGGTGCCGGTCGACCTGGTCGAGAACCGCCGGGAGATCGGCTCCTGGTACGTGTGGTCGAGCAGGCCGCTGGGCGAGCTGACCGGGGCGCTGGCGGCGGCGGGCGTGCCGTACCGCAACGTCACCGAGAAGGCCAAGGCGGTGCAGGGCCTGCCGTTCCTGACCATCCAGTGGACGTTCGGGTTCGTCACCGCCATCGGCGTGGTGCTCGCCGCGGTGGCCTCGATCGCGCTGCTGATGGCGGTGGAGGTGCGGCGGCGGCAGAACGCGGTGTCCGGCGCGTTCAGCACCCGGATGGGCCTGCGCCCGGCGGCGCTGCTGCGCAGCCACCTGCTGGAGCTGGGCGTACTGGCCGCGGCCGCGGTCGCGATCGGCCTCACCGCCAGCGCGGTGAGCAGCGGCTTCACCGTGCCCAGGCTGGACCCCGCGCCGCGGCTGACCCCCGTGCCCGAGGTGCCGGACCCGGTGCCGCTGCTGGTGGCCACGGTCGTGGGCGGAGTGCTGGTGGTGCTGGTGGCGGCGTGGATCGCGGTGCGCTCGGTGCGCACGGCGAAGATCGGGGAGTTGATCCGTGGCTGACTCCGTGTTGCGGCTGACCGGGGTCGGCGTGCGCTACCGCACGCCGGCGGGCGAGGTGACCGCCGTGTCGGACGTGTCGCTGGAGGTGCCGTCCACCGGGATCACCGTGCTGGCCGGGCCGTCCGGGTCGGGCAAGTCGACGCTGCTGCGGGTGCTGAGCCTGGTGGAGCGGCCCACGACCGGCGGGGTGGAGCTGCGCGGCGCGGGCACGGCGCGGCTGTCCAACCGGGCGCGGCGGGCCCTGCGGCGGCGCGAGGTCGCCCTGGTGTTCCAGGACCCGGCCGACAACCTGGTGGCGCACCTGGACGTGCGCGACAACCTGCGGGCCGCGGCGCAGGCGGCGGGCCGGGAGGTCGAGGTGGACGAGCTGCTGGCGCGGCTGGGCCTGCCCGGCACGGCCGGCTGGCGGGTCCCGTCGCTGTCCGGCGGGCAGCAGCAGCGGCTGGCGTTCGGGTGCGCGCTGGCGCGGCGGGCGTCGGTGGTGCTGGCCGACGAGCCGACCTCGCAGCTGGACCCGGCCTCGGCCGACCTGGTGCTGGAGACGGTGGCCGACCTGGCCGCGCGCGGGGTCCCGGTGGTGGTCGCCTCGCACGACCCCCGCCTGATCGCCTTGGCGCACACCAGGTTCGAGCTGGAGAACGGGGTGCTGGCGGCGTGACGGTGTTGCGGGTGGTGGGCGTCGAGCGGACGTTCGTGCACGCCAGTGGTCCGGTGCGGGTGCTGCGCGGGATCGACCTGGAGGTGGCGGCCGGTGAGCTGGTGACGCTGTCGGGACCGTCCGGGTCGGGCAAGAGCGCGCTGCTGAGCGTGCTGGCCGGGTTCGACCGGGCCGACGCGGGGGCGGTCGAGATGTGCGGCCGGGTGCTGACCTCGCCGCCGTCGTGGGAGGTGTGCGCCCTGCTGCCGCAGGCGCTGGGCCTGGCGGGCGAGCTGACCCTGGCCGAGAACGTCGCCCTGCCCCTGCGGCTCGGCCGCGCCGGGGGCGACCTCGGCCGGGTGACCGCGCTGCTGGCGGAGCTGGGCGTCGCGCAGCTGGCCGACCGCTACCCGGGCGAGGTGTCGTTCGGACAGCAGCAGCGCGCCGCCCTGGCGCGGGCCGTGGTCTGCTCCCCCGCCGTGCTGCTGGCCGACGAGCCCACCGCGCACCTCGACCGGGACAGCGCACCGGCGGCCGTGCGGGTGCTGCGCCGGGCCGCCGACGAGGGCGCGGCGGTGCTGATCGCCACGCACCACGAGGAGGTGCGCCGGGCGGCGGACCGCACGGTGGTGCTGGCCGGCGGACAGTTGTCCGTAGGATAGGTGTCGATGTTGCGTCGACTCGTGGCCGTCGCCCTGGTGTTCCCGCTGCTGGCCCTGCTGCTGGTGGTCAGCGACTCCCCCTACCCGCCCCTGCCCGGCCCGCCGCGCGACGCGCCCAGGGCGCTCGTGGCCATGGGCGACAGCACCATGTCCGGCGAGGGCGCCGGGTCCTACGAGCCGGGCACCGACGGCGAGAACGGCAACTGGTGCCACCGGTCCACCGAGGCGTCGGTCCACCACACCCGCGTCGAGGGCGTGGACCGGGTGTTCAACCTGGCCTGCTCGGGCGCGAACGCCGAGCAGGTCGGCATCACCGACCAGGTCCGCAACACCGAGGGCTCGCAGGCGCTGCGGCTGGCCGAGATCGCCCGCCGGAACCGGGTGTCGGTCGTCGTGGTGGCCGTCGGCGCGAACGACGACCCGCGGTTCGCCGACGTGCTGGGCGCGTGCCTGCGGGCGTGGGTCGAGCGCCGCGTGGACTGCGCCGGGACCCTGGAGGAGGAGTGGAAGGCCCGCGTGGCGCGGATGGCGCCGAAGGTCGAGCAGGCCCTGCGCGACATCCGGCAGGTGTTGCAGGACGAGGGGTACACGCCCCGCTCCTACACGCTGGTGCTCCAGTCCTACGCCGCGCCGGTCGCGCCCGGTCTGCCGTTCGACCTCCAGAACCTCGCCGGCTGCCCGCTGCGCACCGGTGACCTGGAGTGGGTGCGCGACCGGGCGGTGGCCGAGCTGTCGGCGGCCCTGCGCCGGACCGCCGTGGAGGTCGACGCCAGGTTCCTCGACCTGTCCCGGGCGGGCGACCGGCGCGAGGCGTGCGTGGGCGGCTCGCGGCCGGAGGAGGAGTGGTTCACCCGGCTGACCGTGGACTTCGAGGGCCTGCGCGACTCCGAGCGGGCCAAGCACGCGCTCCAGGAGTCCTTCCACCCCAACGCGCGCGGCTACGCGCAGTTCGGCCGGTGCATGAGCCGGTTCCTGGCGACGTCCGCGCGGTCGGCGTCCTGCGTGGCGGGCGGGGACGGGGACCTCGACGCGGTGCCGGACCCCGACTGACCGGCTCGGGGTGCTCCGGCAGACTGGTCGCGTGGAGTTCGCGGGCGGGTGGGGCAGCGTGGCCGTGCTGGTCGGGGACCGGGTGGAGCGCCGCCCGCGGCGACCGGACGTCGAACCGCAGCTGCGGCGCGAGGTGCGGCTGATGCCGTGGTTGGCCCCGCGCCTGCCGCTGCCCGTCCCGGTGCCGGAGTTGGTGTCCGACGACCCGCTGGTCGTGCGGCACGTGCTGGTGCCCGGTGAGCCGACCGGGGGCGTGGACCCCGCGCACGGCCGGGCCCTCGGCGCGTTCCTGCGGGCGCTGCACGCGACCCCGCCCGCCGGAGCCGCGGCCCTGGGCGTGGCGCCGGCCGACCGCGCCGGCGCCCTGGACCGGTTCGCCGCCGAGGTCGTGCCGCTGCTGCCCGCGGCGGTGCGGGCGCGGGCCGGGGCCCTGCTCGACGCCGTGCGCGACCTGCCCGCCGACGCGGTGGTGCACGGCGACGTGGGCCCGGAGCACGTGCTGGCCGACGGCGCCGGCCTGACCGGGGTCATCGACTTCGGCGACGCGCACCTCGGTGACCCGGCCCTCGACCTGGCGTGGGCGCTGCACGGGACCGCCCGCCCGTTCGCGGACGCCGTGGCGGAGTCCTACGGCGTGACCGGGGAGCAGCGGGCGCGGGCCCTGCTGTGGCACCGGCTGGGGCCGTGGCACGAGGTCACCCACGCGTTCGACACCGGCACGTCCCCGGAGGAAGGGCTGGCGGCGGTCCTCGACCGGCTCAGCCCCTGAGCGGTTCCGCCACCTCCCCGGCGGTCCGGGACGGCGTGGCGTCCGCGAGGTGGCGGGCGACGCGGTCCGCGTGCGGGTCGGAGCCGACGTGCCCGACCGGACGAGCGGTCACAGGCACTGCCGGCACGGGCGGGCGGCCGGGTGGGCGGTCTCCAGCTCCTCCCGGGTGCCGACGAGCTTGACGTAGCTGCCCACCCACGTCGCCCCGTGCGCCGGTGTGCCGTTGATGGTGCGGCAGGTCGCCCGGTGCAGGACGAGGTTGTCCGGGTTCAGGATGCGCTCGGCGTTGATCACGTACTGGTCCTGGTGGCCGGCCAACCAGGTCTCGTAGGCGCCGCTGTCCACGACGAACCTCTCGATCATCGAGCCATCATCCGCCGTCGGCCCCCGGTCGGCTGTCCGCCATTCGGTGCCACTCGTCGTCGAGGACCGCGTAGACGAACTCCTCGCCCCACGCGCCCTTGAACACCTCGTTGTGGCGGAAATGCGCTTCGCGGCGCATCCCCAACCGCTCCATGACCCGCCACGACGGTTCGTTGAACGCGTCGCACGACGCCCGGACCCGGTGCAGCCCCAGGTGGTCGAAGGCGAGGTCGAGCACCGCGGCGGCCGCCTCGGTGGCGTAGCCGCGGCCGTGGTGGTCGGGGTGCAGGATGTAGCCCACCTCGCCCTGGCGGTGGTGCTCGCTGAGGTACTTGAGCACCGCCTCGCCGATGACCTCGCCGTCTTTCTCGATCGCCAGCGAGAGGGCGTCGCCCTCCTGCTCCGGCCACTTCAGGGTGACCTTCTTGACCAGGCTCTCGGCGGTCTCCTCGGACGTGCGGGCCTCGCTGTAGAGGTAGCGGTTGACGTCGGCCCGGCCCTGCCACGAGTGCAGGGCGGCGTGGTCGGCGAAGGTGAACGGGCGCAGGAGGAGGCGGCGCGTCCGCACGGGGTAGGTGGGTCTGCCCGCGCCGACCGGGCCGCCCCGGTCGGCCCCCGTCGCTCCTGTCGCTCCTGCCGCGCCCCTGGACGTCACGAGGTCGAACCTATAGGTCGGCCAGGGCGGTGACGGGCGATTCGACGCAGTCGGCGACGAACCGCAGGAACCCGCCCGCCGTGCCGCCGTCGCACACGCGGTGGTCGAAGGCGAGCGTGAGCTGGGCGACCTTGCGGACGGCCAGCTGCCCGCCGACCACCCACGGCCGGTCGATGATGCGGCCCAGGCCGAGGATCGCCGCCTCCGGGTGGTTGATGATCGCGGCCGAGCCGTCGACGCCGAACACGCCGTAGTTGTTGACCGTGAAGGTGCCGCCGGTGAGCGCGGCGGGCGACAGCCGGCCCTCGCGGGCGGCCGCGGTGTGGGCGGCGATCGCCGTGGCGAGCTCGGCGGTGGTGGCCGCGTGCGCGTCCCGGACCACGGGCACGACCAGGCCGCGGTCGGTCTGGGCGGCGAAGCCGAGGTTGACCTCGTCGAGGACCACGACCTCGTCGCCCTCCACCCGGGAGTTCAGCTCGGGGAACTTCTTGAGGCCCAGCACGGTGAACCGGGCCAGCAGCGCGAGCAGCGACACCGACGGCAGCGCGGCGCGGGCGGCGAGGAAGTCGGTGGCGTCGACGTCGACCCACACCGTCGCCTCGGGGATCTCCCGCCGCGAGGTGGCCAGCTTCCGCGCGACCACGCCGCGCAGGCCGTGCAACGGTATCCGGCGGCCGGACCGGGGTTCGGGGACCGGGGCGGTGGCGCGGGCCAGCTCCCGCTCGACGTCGGCGCGGCGGATCACGCCGCCGGGGCCGCTGCCCTCGATCCGGTCCAGGGCCAGCCCGTGCTCCCTGGCCAGTTGCCGCACGATCGGGGAGATGACGGCCGGGGCCGCGGGTCGCGGTGGCGCGGATGTGGAACTCGGGGGTCCTGAACGTTCGACACGGTGGTCCTGAGCGTTCGACTCGCGGGGTTTGCCGGGGCGGGAGCGGCGGCGGCGCGGGGTGTGGGTGGTGCCGTAGCCGATGAGGACGTTGCCGGAGTACTCGGAGGAGTCCGGGGATTCCGGGGTGGGGGTGGGGGTGGGGGTGAGGGGGGTGGGGGCGCCTACGGAGAGGAGGACGGAGCCCACGGCCAGCTTCTCGCCCGGTTCGCCGTGCCGGGCGCTCACCACGCCCTCGAACGGGCAGGGCACCTCGACCAGCGCCTTGGCCGTCTCCACCTCGACCACCGGCTGGTCGATCGACACGTGGTCGCCCACTGACACCAGCCAGTTGACGATCTCGCCCTCGGTCAGGCCCTCGCCGAGGTCGGGCAGGCGGAAGTCAGGCACGGTGGCCCCCCACGACCTCGTCGTCCCACTGCAACCGGGCGATCGCGTCCAGGATGCGGTCCACCGACGGCAGGTGGTGGCGCTCCAGCTTCGGCGGCGGGTAGGGGATGTCGAACCCGGTCACCCGCAGCACCGGCGCGTGCAGGTGGTGGAAGCACCGCTCGGTGACCCGGGCGACGACCTCCGCGCCGTACCCGCCGAACCCGGACGCCTCGTGCACCACCACGGCCCGGCCGGTCTTCACCACCGACGCGCACACGGTCTCGTCGTCGAACGGGGACAGCGACCTCAGGTCGACCACCTCGACGTCCCAGCCCTCCTCCCCCGCCGCCTCGGCGGTCTCCAGGGCGGTGGCGACCATGGGGCCGTAGGCGATCAGCGTGACGTCCCGGCCGGGTCGCCGGACCAGCGCCCGGTCGAAGCCGACCGGGTCGCCGCCCAGCTCGCCCTTCGCCCAGTACCGCCGCTTGGGCTCCAGGAAGATCACCGGGTCCGGCGAGTCGATCGCGTCGCGCAGCAGCCGGTAGGCGTCGTCCGGGGTGCCCGGCGTGACGACCCGCAGGCCGGGTGTGTGCGCGTAGTACGCCTCGGAGGAGTCGCAGTGGTGCTCCACGCCGCCGATGCCGCCGCCGTAGGGCACGCGGATCACGACGGGCAGCCCCACGCGGCCCCTGGTGCGGTTGCGCATCTTGGCCAGGTGGCTGGTGATCTGCTCGAACGCCGGGTAGGCGAACGCGTCGAACTGCATCTCGACCACGGGCCGCAGGCCGTTCATCGCCATGCCGATGGCGGTGCCGACGATGCCGGCCTCCGCCAGCGGCGTGTCGAACACCCGCGCGTCGCCGAACCGCGCGGACAGCCCGTCGGTCACCCGGAACACGCCGCCCAGCGGCCCGACGTCCTCGCCGAACACCAGCACGCCGGGGTCGGCCTCCAGCGCGTCGGCCAGCGCCTTGTTCAGCGCCCCTGCCAGGGAGACGGTCATGCCAGTTCCTCCCGCAGCGCGGCGGCCTGCTCCCGCAGGTGCGTGGTCCTGGCCGCGTAGACGTGCTCGAACAGCTCCTCGGGCGAGGGCTCGACGTCGGTGTTGAGCCGCGCCCGCACCCCCGCCGCGAAGTCCTCGGCCTCGGCCGCCACGGCGTCGCGGCGCGCGGGGTCCAGCAGCCCGCGCGAGGTCAGGTAGGACTCGATCCGGTCCACCGGGTCGCGGTCCAGCCAGGCCGCGACCTCGGCGGCGTCCCGGTAGCGGTTGGCGTCGTCGGCGTTGGTGTGCGCCTCGATGCGGTAGGTCACCGCCTCGATCAGCGTGGGCCCGTCCGCGTTGAGCGCCTCGCGCACCACCGCGTACACGGCGGCCACGTCGTTGCCGTCCACCAGCACGGACGGCACGCCGTACCCGATGCCCTTGTGGGCCAGCGACGGCGCGGCGGTCTGCTTGGACATGGGCACGCTGATCGCGTAGCCGTTGTTCTGCACCAGGAAGACCACGGGCGCCCGCCACACGCCCGCGAAGTTCAGCGCCTCGTGCGTGTCGCCCTCGGAGGTGGCGCCGTCGCCGAGCAGCACCAGCGCGGCGGTGTCCTCGCCCTTCAGCCGGGCCGCGTGCGCGAAGCCGACCGCGTGCAGGGTGTTGGTCGCCAGCGGCGTGCACTGCGGGCCGACGCGGTGCTCGTAGGGGTCGTAGCCCAGGTGCCAGCCGCCCTGGAGCAGGGTCAGCGTCTCCCCCGGGTCGATGCCCCTGGTCACCAGGGCGACCGAGTCGCGGTAGGTGGGGAACAGCCAGTCCTGCTCGCGCAGCGCCACCACCGCGCCGACCTCGCACGCCTCCTGGCCGCGCGAGGAGGGGTAGACGGCCAGCCTGCCCTGCTTGGTCAGCGCGGTGGCCTGGGCGTCGAAGCGGCGGCCGATCACCATCCGGCGGTGCAGCTCCACCAGCACGTCGTCACCGGGCATCGCCAGGAGCGGGTCCTCGACCGGTGAGCCGTCCTTGCGCAGCAGCGACAGGGGTTCCTCGCTGGGCAGCAACGTCCGCTCGGGTGCGCGGGTGCGGGCCATGGGCGCCTCCGGGTCTTCTGTGCCGTCTCCTGTGACGAGATGGGGGCATGGTCCGCGTCACACCGACCAAAGGTCCAGATCACGGCCCTTTTCCCGGACGAACGGCCGCGTGGACGGGTTAAGGTCGGCCGCATGACGGCGAAGGCTGGACGTTCGGCACCGCTCGACGAGCTGGACCGGCGCATCGTGGAGGCGCTGCGCGCGGACGGGCGGCTGTCGATGCGGGCGCTCGCCGAGAAGCTCCACATCTCCCGCGCGAGCGCGTACTCACGGGTGGAGCGGCTGCACCGGGACGGCGTGGTCACCGGGTACGCGGCGGTGGTCGACCCGGAGCGCTACGGCTTCGGCATCTCCGCCTACGTCTACCTCAAGATCAGCCAGCACTCGTGGAAGGCGGTGCGGCAGCGGGTGCTGGAGATCCCCGAGGTGTGGCACGGGGCGCTGGTGTCGGGCGACTACGACCTGGTGCTGCTGGTGCGCGCGCCGGACGCGCACAGCCTGCGCGACCTGGTGCTGTCGCGGTTGCAGACGATGCCGGACGTGACGTCCAGCCACACCGTGCTGATCCTCGACGAGCTGCCCGCCGAGGGTCACCAGCCGAAGTTCTGAGTCCAGTAGATGCCGTAGGAACCGCCGCGGGCCATGCCCGCGCCCAGCGCCTTGAGCTTGCAGTTGAGGATGTTCGCGCGGTGGCCCGGCGAGTCCATCCAGCCCTTGACCACGGCTTCGGCGGTCCGCTGGCCGGCCGCGATGTTCTCCGCGCCGGGGCTGGGGTAGCCGGCGGCCTTGACCCGGTCGACGAACGAGCGGCCGTCCTGGGAGACGTGGTCGAAGTAGTCGCGGGCGGCCATGTCGGCGCTGTGCGCGCGGGCGGCCGCGGCGAGCCGGTCGTCGGCGGCCAGGGCGGGGCAGCCCTGGGCGGCGCGCTCGGCGTTGGTCAGCTCGACCACGCGGGCCTCGGCGATCTCCACCTCGCTCTTGGCGGGTGCGTCGGGGGCGGTGGGTTTCGGGGGCGCGGCGGGGGTGTCGACCCGGGGGCGGGGCCGGTCCTCGGGTCGGGGCGCCGCCGGTTCGGCCGTGGTGGTCGTGGTCGTGGTGGTCGGCGGGACCTCGGTCGTGGAGGTGCCGGTGGTGGTGGTCGTGGTCCCGCTCGACGGGGTGGCCGGGCGCGAGGAGGTGGCGGCCCGGGTCGGGGTGCCGATCGCCGCCTTGAGCTCCGCGGTCGCGTTCACCGTGACCAGGGCGGTTCCGTCGGGGTGCTCGCACCCGGTGAGGACCAGGCCGGTCAGGACGGCGGCGAGGGGCAGCACACGGCTCTTGCGCGACACGGGAAGAACCTCGTTTGCATTCGGCGGTGTTTTCGGTGCGGCGGCCGCGCGAACGCTTCTTCGCAGGGTAAGCGCTGCGGCCGCCGCACCGACGGGGAACCGGGCGGGCCGGGCAAGGGAGGGAGCGCTACGGCCGGCCGCAATTCCAAAAAGAACTCTATCCACGATCGAAAAAATGTCAACCGGGCATTTTCTTAAGAAAGATTTAAAGGTGCCATCAGGCGCGGGAAAGGTGCGGTGATCAAGCCTGGTCGGCCAGCAGCAGCCGCAGCTGGACGCGGGTACCGCCCAGCGGGCCCCGGTCGACCACGAGGGAGCCGCCGGTGGCCTCCGCGGCCCGGCGGGCGATGTCGAGCCCCAGGCCGGTGGAGCCCGCGCCGCTGCTGCCCCGCCGCAGCGCCGACTCCAGGTCCTCGATACCGGGTCCGGCGTCCTCGACGACGACCACCACCCGGTCCGGCCGGTGGAACAGCGCCACCACGAACCCGGTGCCCTCCGGGGTGTGCCGGAAGACGTTGCCCAGCACCGCGTCCATGGCGGCGGCCAGGTCGCTGCGGCTGAGCGGGACGACCGCGCCGCGCTCGGTGCCGCGCAGGTTCCACAGGCGCTGCTGGTCGTCGGCCAGGGCCGACCAGAACACCAGCCGGTCGTGCACCACCCCGGCGGCGTCGCACCGACCGCCGCCCGGGTCGTCCAGCTCGCGCCGCGCCGCCCGGATCAGCTCGTTGACCTCGCGCTCCAGCGCGTGCACGGCCTGGCGGACGCGGTTGGCGCCGGGGTCCGCACCGAGGGTCTCGGAGTCCAGGCGCAGCGCGGTCAGCGGCGTGCGCAGGCGGTGGGAGAGGTCGGCCAGCAGCTCGCGCTCCCCCGCCAGCAGCTGGCCGATCCGGTCGGCCATGCGGTTGAACGCGCCGCCCGCGTCGACCAGTTCGGGCGGCCCGGTGGGCGCGACGCGGGCGGCGAGGTCGCCCTGCCCCATCCGGCGGGCCCCGTCGGCCAGGGCGGTCGCCGCCCGCACCACGCGCGCCCCGAGCCGGTCGGCCACCAGCACCGAGGCCAGCACCAGGGCCACCGCGACGCCGCTGAGCGCCAGCCACGCCTGGGTCACGCCCCGGGACAGCTCGGCCTCGGGCACGAACGCCTCGACCACGGCGACGCGGCCCTGGGCCAGCAGCACGGGTTGGAGGTGGACGCGCCCCGCCGGGACGGTGTCGGTGAACGCGCGCACCTGGTCGCGGGCGTCGTCGAGCTGCTCCGCCGAAGCCCTGGGCACGCCGGCGGACCGACCGTCCGCCAGGTGCACCGCGACCCCGCCCGTGCCGGAGGCCAGGGCCTGGTTGACCGCCACCGGGTCGTCGGTGATCACCAGCACCGGCGCGAAGGCGGCCGCCCGGCGCTCGGCGTCGGTGATCGCCCGGTCCTCGGCCAACTGGCGGACCACCAGGGCGAGCGGGATCAGGAAGGCCAGCGCCACCATCGAGGTGACCGCGAGGGAGACCAGCGCGAGGGACTTCCTCACCCGGCCGCCGTGAGCTTGAACCCGACGCCGCGCACGGTGTGCAGGAAACGGGGTTCGGCCGCGCGCTCACCGAGCTTGCGGCGGAGCCAGGACAGGTGGACGTCCAGTGTTTGGTCGTCGTGGCGGCCGGGCAGGTTCCACAGGTTCGCCAGCAGCTCGGCGCGCGGCACCACCTTGCCCTCGCGGGCGGCGAGGTAGGCCAGGAGGTCGAACTCCTTGCGGGTCAGGTTGAGCTCGCGCCCGTGGAGCCGGGCCTCCCGCCGGTCGAGGTCCACGGTCAGCCCGCCGAGCCGCAGGGCCTCCACGGGCGCCTGCTTGCGGGCCCGCCGCAGCACCGCCGCCAACCGGGCCGCGAGGTGCTCGCTGGAGAACGGCTTGACCAGGTAGTCGTCGGCCCCCGCGTTGAGCACCCGGACGATCTCGGCCTCGTCATCACGGGCGGTGGCCACGATCACCGGCACGTCGCACACGCCGCGCATCATCCGCAACGCGTCCGCGCCGTCCATGTCCGGCAGGCCGAGGTCGAGCACCACGAGGTCGAAGGTGGAGCTGGTGATCTCGCGCAGCGCCTCCAGCGCCGTGCCGACCGGGAGCACGGCGTGCCCGAGCCCGGTGAGCGCGCGGCCGACCGCCGACCGCACCACGGGATCGTCCTCGACGAGAAGCACGGAGACCATGGGGCGCACGGTAACCCGGCGGGGTCGGGTGGGTGCAGGCCGGTTCAGGCGGTGGCGCGTGGCGGGCGAGGAGGGTGGTATCGGCTCTGCGCGTCCATCGGTTCGGGCCGGTACAGGCCGAGCGTGATCGTGGTGAGGACCGCGTTGACGCCGTCCCGAATTCCCACCAGCAGGTCGGCCTGGAGCTGCTGACGCGCGTCCAGCCTGTGGTGGTAGGGCGTCCATGCCGCCTTGTCGGTCGGGAACCGGTCCCTGTGCGGCTCGATGGGAGCAGGCTGACGCCTCGTACGGCGGTAGATGTTCAGGCCGAGTCCACCGAGTGCCAGCCCGATGACCACCAGACGAAGATCCCGGAAAACCGTGTTTTGTTTCATATTTCCGACTTCTGCTGTGAAAGGTTGCGACCGCAGCTTGATCCCGTACGGTGGGACCGACCTCGACAAGAGGCGACTACTGGCCCCTGTCGTAGAGGTCGGCCCACCTGGCGAGCAGGGACCGTGATTCATCGTCGCCCAGTGCAGCCGCACTGATCCTGCACATTTTTTCCTTGACCTCCTGGACGATCTCTTCATCGTCGTAGAACGCGGTGGCGGAATCCCCTTCGACGCAGGCGACCGCTCCAGCGGAGTGCCCGACGTCCATGAGGGTTGCCGGTCGCAGCAGGTAAGCGTCCATGCCCGCGACCTCCGGAACGACGTTGACCGAGATGTTCGTCAGGCCCACCGTGAGCGTGAGGTCCAACATCTGGTCGCGCATCACGTCCTTACCCCCGACAACCGTTCGCAAGGCGAGTTCGTGGATGTAGAAGCGCCACCTCTGCCCTTGATGACCCGTGGCACGCGACCTGGCGGCATCCTTGCGGCGGGCCCGGGAGTTTGCGCACACCTCGCTGCCGGTCAAGGCCAGTGCGTAGTCCCACGCCTGAGCGAGCGGCGGAATCGTGAAAGGCTCGTACGCGATGACCGACACCGACGATTCTTCATGGATTCTCATGCACCGCGCACTGCCGTCGGTGTCGTGACGACGGACAAAGGCGTGTCGGTTGCCCGCCGAAAGAACATCGTGAACCTGTTCGCGATCCTCTTTGCTCGCCTGGAGGACGCCCAGCAAGAAGAGGATGTCCCGCTCGCCCGTCCCCCGTGTTCCCGATTCGAGCTTGGACAATTTTCCGGCGGACCAGTCCAACTTCTTCAGCAGCTTGTTCGAGGCCCAGCCCGACCGGTGCCGGATTTCCCGCAGTAGCGCCCCGAGATCGCGACTGTAGGCGTCGCTCACGCGTGGCGGATCTTCGCCCTGTGGACTTTCACTCATGTCGATCTGCCCCAACTGCCGAATGTCCGGTTCAGACAGCGGCACACCGGTCACCGAGGGAGTTGGTGACCACGGATGCCGCTCGGTCGAGACGCTAGATCCACCTCGCGCGGCCAACCCCAAATTTCTGTTGGGGGTCCATTGCCCGAGGCGGGCGCGAGTACCCTGGGGATATGCGGCCGGACACCGAGGCGACCGTGGGCGAGCGCATCGCCTACTACCGCAAGCGGCAGGGGATGACCCAAGAGGTGCTGTGCGGACTGGCCGGGGGACGCACCACCGAGTGGCTGAGGCAGATCGAGAACGGCAAGCGCGAGGTGGACAGGTTGTCCACGATCGTGGCGGTGGCCGAGGCCCTGCGGATTCCCCCGTCGGCACTGCTGCCAGGCCCTTTTCGCGCGACGGCGAAGCGCAAGGATTCGCTCGGCACCGCCCCGAACGTCGTTCCGGAGATCGAAGCGGCGATGCTGCGCTACAACGGCATCGCTTCGCTGATCGGCGCACCGGACCGCATGTCCGTTTCGCCGGAACACCTCCGGGTTCGCGTCGGGAAAGCGTTCGCGCACTCGCAGACGGAGCGGTGGTCCGCGATGGCCCCGCTCGTGCCGGACATGATCGCGGACGCCTGGCACCTGGCGCACGCCGCCGAGAACGAGCAGCAGAAGCGCGAGGCCGCCTCGCTCCAAGCACTGGTGTACCGGGTGACCTCCGGGATGCTGGACCGACTGGGCGAGCCACACCTGCCGTGGGTTGCCGCCGAACGTTCGATGCACGCCGCCGAGGAATCCGGTGACCCCCTGCTGATCGCGGGCGGGGCGTGGCGACTGGCCGTGGTCCTGCGCCACGCCGGGCGCCTCACCGAATCGACCGACGCCCCCGTCGTGGCGGCGGACGCCCTGCGTTCCCGCCTCGGCTCTCCGCAGTCCTACAGCGTGTACGGCTCGCTCATGCTGAAGGGCGCCGTGGGGGCAGCCACCCTCGGCGACCACCGGGCCGCGCGCGACCACCTGGACGAAGCCGCACGGGCAGCGGAGAAGACCGGGGACCGGAACGACTTCTGGCTGGCTTTCGGGCCGACGAACATCGCCATCCACCGCGTGTGGCTGGCACTTGAACTCGGTGACCCGGGAGCGGCCATCGCGGCAGCGGAGAACGTGCCGCACGACGACCTGCCTGGGGAGTTGTCCGAGCGACGGACCTCGCACCTGATCACCGTCGCGTGGGCCCACTACCTGCGGCGGCAAGACCGCGAAGCGCTGGATGCGCTAGACCTGGCCAGGACGTCCGCCCCGGAGCAACTGCTCTTCACCGGTCGGGTCCACTCGATGCTCCGCGGGATGCTCCGACGCGAACGGCGCTCGGTGAAGGGCGACCTGCGCAGGCTCGCGGACTTCGTCGGCGTGGCCGCCTGATCCGCCGCCGGGTGGGACAGCGCCAGGGCCTCGTCAGGTCGGGCGCCCCACCGCCGGCAGGATGACGGGCGTGAGCAGGGGCCTGCGGTACCTCGCGGCGTGGTCGGCCTCGACCGCCGCCGCGGTGGCGCTGTCCTGGCTGGGCATCCGGTCCGTCCTCGACGCGGGCGTGCCGGAGCGGCCGCGCTTCGTCGCCGGGCCGGTCCAGCAGTCCTCCGCCGTCCCTTCGACGACCACGCCGACCACCACCACTCCCCCGCCAATCGTCACCACCGCGCCCACGACCACCACAACGACGGCGACCACCACCACAACCACCACCACCGCCGAACCACCGCCGCTGCCCTCGGAGGAGGGCACCTGGACCAGGCAGGACGGCGAACCGGTCTACCTGCGCAGCTTCCGCCTCCACGGCGGCGTGGCCGCCGTCCGCTTCGCACCCCGCGACCTGCAACCGATCTCGGCCACCCCGCACCAGGGCTTCGCCGCCACCGTCGAGCAACCGGCCGACGCGGTGGTCGTCGAGTTCACCGGAGCCGGGCACCGCTCCCGCCTGGAGGCCACCTGGGTCAACGGTCCGCAGTGGCGGATCATCGAGTCCGGCTGACCCGGCCACACGACCGGGGTCACCCCGACGCGCAGCTCCGGCAACACGACGTGCAGGGCGCGGCCAGGACAACCCACACCGTCCACAAAGTCGCGGCCCCCGTGGATCTCCGCGAGTGGAATTTCGTACTACCGGCAGATCCGCGCGAGCGACGAGCCCCACTCCACACCCGGCGCGACACACCACCCGACCACAGGCACCGGGAGCGCGCACAGCCCGAGCCCGACCACCCCGGACCGACACCGAGCACCACCACCCGCCCGCCGACCACCGCTTCCCCCATTCGTCACAACCGCTTGCCCCACAGCGGGGACGCGCGAGCCCCGGCGCGCGTTGTCCAGCCCCTCACCCGTTCGCGGCCCGCGCACCACCCGGTGGCGTGCCGGGTGGTTCGATTCCGGCATGACGCACCCCGGTGAACCGCACCACGACGACCTCTCCGGCCGGCTGAACCGGCTCCGGGCGGGCGTCCTGGGCGCGAACGACGGGATCGTGTCCACGGCGGGCCTGGTCGTGGGCGTCGCGGGCGCCACCGCGGACCGCACCGCGATCCTCGCCGCGGGGGTGGCCGGCCTGGTCGCGGGCTCGCTGTCGATGGCGGGCGGCGAGTACGCCTCGGTGAGCACCCAGCGGGACACCGAGCGGGCCGCGCTGCGCCGGGAGGCGTGGGAGCTGCGGGAGATGCCGGAGGAGGAAGAGCGCGAGCTGGCCGGGATCTACCGGGACAAGGACCTGACCGAGGACCTGGCCGCCCGGGTCGCGCACGAGCTGACCGAGAAGGACGCCCTGCGCGCCCACGCCGAGGCCGAGCTCCAGATCGACCCGGACCACCTGACCAACCCGTGGCACGCCGCGTGGGCCTCGCTGGGGGCGTTCGCCGCGGGTTCGGTGATCCCGCTGGCGGCGATCGTGCTGCCGCCGACGGCGTGGCGGGTCTGGGCGTGCGCGGCGGCGGTGCTGGTCGGGCTGGTGCTCACCGGCGTGGTCAGCGCCCGGCTCGGCGGCAGCCCGGCCGGGCGGGCGGTGCGCCGCAACGTCGTGGTCGGGTCGCTGACGATGGCCGTCACCTACGGCGTGGGTCTCCTGTTCGGCGTAACCGCGGGGTAACCCCTATCACGCAGCGTGCACGACGTTCGTCGGGCGGCGAAAGAAGAGCACCCGCCGAGGTGTGATCTACGCAAACTGCGGGTACTCCGGACCGCTTCGTCGCCCCCGGTCGCGACGAGCGCCCGACTGGAGGTGCCCGCCATGACCCACCCGCCGACCTACGTCCTGGTACCCCGTTCGGAGAAGAGCGAACGCCGGGTGTGGACCCTGCTCGCCGCCCTGTTCGCACTGGTGGCGAGCGTCAACGTGCTCTTGGCCGCGAGCGAGGCCGCCTGGTGGCAGGGTGTCGTCGCGATCCTGTTCCTGACCACCGCCGGCGCCTGCGTCAGAGCGGCGCGCGGAGCGAGGGGCTGACCTCCACCGCGGCCGGAACCCCCGAAAAGCTGACCCGAAAGGGTGCACTCCGCTGACCCGAACGGCGTCAAGTAGGGGTGGTCTTCGCCACGCCGCCCTCTCGGACTAGCGCCATAACCCCGAATTCACACTATCGTCACAAGACCCCGGCAACCCCGGTGCACCGCCCAGCGTGCTCCCACGACCCCATCCGGTCACGGAACGCACGCACCAGGAAGTGCAGTTCTCCCGCACAACGGAGTGCGGTCCCCACGCTGATGATCTCCCGGCGTGGTTCCCCAGCCAGCACCTGCAGGCCGACCTGTCCGCGTAAAGCCGCGCGCGGGCGCTCGGCCGCATCCGTTTGCCCGAAAACAGGGCGAACAGACGACGTACGGGAGGGCCCGTTGTGACCCACCACCACAACCAGCCGCAAGGCGGCCTCTACGACCCGCGGTACGAGCACGACGCCTGTGGCGTCGCGTTCGTGGCCGACCTGGCCGGGCGTAGGAACCACGCGATCGTGCGCCAGGCCCTGATCGCGTTGCGCAACCTCGAACACCGGGGTGCCCGCGGTGCGGAGCCCGAAACCGGCGACGGCGCGGGCATCCTGATCCAGGTGCCCGACGCGTTCTACCGGGAGGTCGTCGACTTCGCGCTGCCCGGACCGGGCCACTACGCCGTCGGCACCGCGTTCCTGCCGCACGACGGGCAGGACGAGGTCAAGGCCGAGGTCGAGCGCATCGCCGCCGAGGAGGGCGCCACCGTCCTGGGCTGGCGCGAGCTGCCCGTGGACACCGACCACGTCGGGCCGACCGCGCGGACGACCATGCCCGCGTTCCGCCAGCTCTTCCTCGCCGGGCCGGAGGGCACCGGCGGGCTGGAGCTGGAGCGCCTGGCGTTCGTGGTCCGCAAGCGCGTGGAGCACGCCACCGAGGCGTACTTCCCGAGCCTGTCGGGCCGCACGGTGGTCTACAAGGGGATGCTCACCGAGCCGCAGGTGGAGAGGTTCTTCCCGGACCTCACCGACGAGCGGGTGACCAGCTCCATCGGCCTGGTGCACTCGCGCTTCTCCACCAACACGTTCCCGTCGTGGCCGCTGGCCCACCCGTACCGGTACGTGGCGCACAACGGCGAGATCAACACCCTGCGCGGCAACCGCAACTGGATGGACGCCCGGGAGTCGGTGCTGGCCACCGACCTGATCTCCGGCGACCTGTCCCGGGTGTTCCCGGTCATCACGCGCGGCGCCAGCGACTCGGCCACCTTCGACGAGGTGCTGGAGCTGCTGCACCTGGGCGGTCGCAGCCTGCCCCACGCGGTGCTGATGATGATCCCCGAGGCGTGGGAGAACCACACCGAGATGGACCCCGCGCGGCGGGCGTTCTACGAGTTCCACTCCACGCTCATGGAGCCGTGGGACGGCCCGGCGCTGGTCTCGTTCACCGACGGCACGCTGATCGGCGCGGTGCTCGACCGCAACGGCCTGCGCCCCGCTCGGTACTGGGTCACCGAGGACGGCTTGGTGGTGCTCGGCAGCGAGGCGGGCGTGCTCGACCTCGACCCGACCACCATCGTGCGCAAGGGCCGGCTGGAGCCGGGCCGGATGTTCCTTGTCGACACCGCCCAGGGGCGGATCATCGACGACGAGGAGATCAAGGGGCAGTTGGCCGCGGAGCACCCGTACCAGGAGTGGGTCGCCCGGGGCGTGCTGCGCCTGGCCGACCTGCCGGTGCGGGCGCGCGAGGTGCCCACGCACTCGTCGCTGGTGCGCCGCCAGCAGGCGTTCGGCTACACCGAGGAGGAGCTGGCGCTGCTGCTGGGCCCGATGGCCCGCACCGGCGCGGAGCCGATCGGCTCGATGGGCAACGACGCCCCGTTCGCGCCGCTGTCGAACCGGCCGCGGCAGCTGTTCGACTACTTCACCCAGCTGTTCGCCCAGGTGACCAACCCGCCGCTGGACGCGATCCGCGAGGAGCTGGTGACCTCGCTGCACGCCACCCTGGGCGCGGAGCCCAACCTGCTGCTCTCGGACGAGAGCTCCTGCCGGCGCATCTCGCTGCCGTTCCCGGTGCTGGACAACGACGAGCTGGCCAAGCTGGTGCACGTCGACGACGACGGCACCCTGCCGGAGTTCCGCACCTTCACCGTGCGCGGCCTCTACGAGATGGCGGGCGGCGGCGCGGCCCTGGTGCGGCGGCTGGACGAGGTCCGCGCCGAGGTGTCGGCGGCCATCCGGGACGGCGCGCGGCTGGTCGTGCTGTCCGACCGGGGCGTCGACGCCGACCACGCGCCGATCCCGTCGCTGCTGCTCACCGGCGCGGTGCACCACCACCTGGTGCGGGAGAAGACCCGCACCCAGGTGGACCTGATCGTGGAGGCGGGCGACGCCCGCGAGGTGCACCACATCGCGCTGCTGGTCGGCTACGGCGCCAAGGCGGTCAACCCGTACCTGGCGATGGCCTCGGTGGAGGAGCTGCCGGACGTCGAGCCGAAGGTCGCCGCCCGCAACCTGATCAAGGCGCTGGGCAAGGGCGTGCGCAAGACCATGTCCAAGATGGGCGTGTCGACCGTCGCCTCCTACACGGGCGCGCAGATCTTCGAGGCCATCGGCCTGGGTGACGAGGTCGTCGACTCCTGCTTCACCGGCACCACCTCGCGGCTGGGCGGCATCGGGTTCGACGTCATCGCCGAGGAGGTCGCCCGGCGGCACCGCACCGCGTTCCCCGCAGACGGCGTCCGGCCGCACCACCGGGAGCTGGAGACCGGCGGCGACTACCAGTGGCGCCGCGAGGGCGAGGCGCACCTGTTCAACCCGCAGACGGTGTTCAAGCTCCAGCACTCCACCCGCAGCGGCCGCTACGACGTCTTCAAGGAGTACACGCGCGCGGTCGACGAGCAGGCCGGGCGGCTGATGACGCTGCGCGGGCTGTTCGAGTTCCGGGAGGGCGTGCGGCCGCCGGTGCCGGTCGAGGAGGTCGAGCCGGTCTCGTCGATCGTCAAGCGGTTCGCCACCGGCGCCATCTCCTACGGGTCCATCTCGCAGGAGATGCACGAGGTGCTGGCGATCGCGATGAACCGGTTGGGCGCGAAGTCCAACACCGGCGAGGGCGGCGAGGACCCGGAGCGGTTCGTGCCCGACGCCAACGGCGACTCGCGGCGGTCCGCGATCAAGCAGGTCGCGTCCGGCCGGTTCGGCGTGACCAGCGAGTACCTGGTCAACGCCGACGACATCCAGATCAAGATGGCGCAGGGCGCGAAGCCCGGCGAGGGCGGCCAGCTGCCCGGCGCGAAGGTGTACCCGTGGATCGCCAAGACCCGGCACTCCACGCCGGGCGTCGGCCTGATCTCGCCGCCGCCGCACCACGACATCTACTCGATCGAGGACCTGGCGCAGCTCATCCACGACCTGAAGAACGCCAACCCGGCGGCGCGCGTGCACGTGAAGCTCGTCTCCGAGGTCGGCGTGGGCACGGTCGCGGCGGGCGTGTCCAAGGCGCACGCGGACGTCGTGCTGATCTCCGGCCACGACGGCGGCACCGGCGCCTCGCCCCTGTCGTCGATCAAGCACGCGGGCGGCCCGTGGGAGCTGGGCCTGGCCGAGACGCAGCAGACGCTGCTGGCCAACCGGCTGCGGGACCGGATCGTGGTGCAGACCGACGGCCAGCTCAAGACCGGCCGGGACGTGGTGATCGCGGCGCTGCTGGGCGCGGAGGAGTTCGGCTTCGCCACCGCTCCCCTGGTCGTGTCGGGCTGCATCATGATGCGGGTGTGCCACCTGGACACCTGCCCGGTGGGCGTGGCCACGCAGAACCCGGTGCTGCGCGCGAAGTTCGCGGGCAAGGCCGAGCACGTGGTGAACTTCTTCGAGTTCGTCGCGCAGGAGGTGCGGGAGCTGCTGGCGCGCCTCGGTTTCCGCACCCTGGCCGAGGCCGTGGGCCAGGCCGACCTGCTCGACACGCGCAAGGCGGTGGACCACTGGAAGGCGGCCGGGCTCGACCTGTCGCCGATCTTCCACGTGCCGGAGCTACCGGAGGGCGCGGCGCGGCACCGGGTGGTGGCGCAGGACCACGGGTTGGAGAAGGCGTTGGACAACACGCTGATCCAGCTGGCCGAGGGCGCCATCGCCTCGGGCGACCGGGTCCGGCTGGAGCTGCCGGTGCGCAACGTCAACCGGACCGTGGGCACCATGCTCGGGTCCGAGGTGACCCGGAAGTGGGGTGGCCGGGGCCTGCCCGACGACACGATCGACATCACGTTCACCGGCACCGCCGGGCAGTCGTTCGGCGCGTTCGTGCCGCGCGGCATCACGCTGCGGCTCGTCGGTGACGCGAACGACTACCTCGGCAAGGGCCTGTCCGGCGGCCGGATCACGCTGCGGCCGGTGCCGGACGCGCAGTTCGTGGCCGAGCAGCAGGTGGTCGCGGGCAACGTGATCGGCTACGGCGCCACGTCCGGCGAGATCTTCCTGCGCGGTCGCGTCGGCGAGCGGTTCTGCGTGCGCAACTCCGGCGCGCTGGCCGTGGTCGAGGGCGTGGGCGACCACGGGTGCGAGTACATGACCGGTGGCCGGGTGGTCGTGCTCGGGCCGACCGGGCGCAACTTCGCGGCGGGCATGTCGGGCGGGATCGCCTACTTGCTCGACGCGCTGGTCGGCCGGGTGAACGCCGAGATGGTGGACCTGGACCCGCTGGACACCGCCGACCGGGAGTTCCTGCGGTCCGCGGTGGAGAAGCACTACGCGGAGACCGGCTCGGCGGTGGCGCACGCGCTGCTGGCGGACTGGGACCTCGCGGTCGACCGGTTCACCAAGGTCATGCCCAAGGACTACAAGCGGGTGCTGGCCGCCCGCGCCCTGGCCGAGCAGGAAGGCCGGGACGTCAACGAAGCGATCATGGAGGCGTCTCATGGCTGACCCCCGGGGCTTCCTCACCACCGAGCGCGAGGTGCCGCGCAGCAGGCCGGTGTTCCTGCGGCTGCGCGACTGGCGCGAGGTCTACGAGGAGTTCGAGCGGCCGCGGCTGGAGAAGCAGGCCGGGCGGTGCATGGACTGCGGCATCCCGTTCTGCCACCAGGGCTGTCCGCTGGGGAACCTGATCCCCGAGTGGAACAACCTGGTGTGGCGGGAGGACTGGCGGAAGGCGTCGGAGCGGCTGCACGCCACCAACAACTTCCCGGAGTTCACCGGGACGCTGTGCCCCGCGCCGTGCGAGGCCGCCTGCGTGGTCGGGATCAACGGCGATCCGGTGACCATCAAGCGGGTGGAGATCTCCATCGTCGACCGGGCCTGGGACGAGGGCTGGGTGACCCCGCAGGTGCCCGCCACCCGGACCGGCCGGAAGGTCGCGGTGGTCGGCTCCGGTCCGGCCGGGCTGGCCGCGGCGCAGCAGCTGACCCGGGCCGGGCACTCCGTGGTGGTGCTGGAGCGGGCCGACGCGATCGGCGGCCTGCTGCGGTACGGCATACCCGAGTTCAAGATGGAGAAGTGGCGCCTGGACCGGCGGTTGGAGCAGATGCGCGCCGAGGGCACCGAGTTCCGGACGGGCGTGGACGTCGGCGCGGACATCGCGGTCGAGGAGCTGCGCGGTTCCTTCGACGCGGTGGTGCTGGCCGGCGGCGCCACGGCGTGGCGGGACCTGCCGATCCCCGGCCGGTCGCTGCGCGGGGTGCACCAGGCGATGGAGTACCTGCCGGGCGCGAACCGGGTGGCGCGCGGCGAGCTGGCGTCGCCGCCGATCACGGCGGAGGGCAAGCACGTCGTGGTCATCGGCGGCGGTGACACGGGCGCGGACTGCGTGGGCACGGCCCACCGCCAGGGCGCGCTGTCGGTGACGCAGCTGGAGATCATGCCGAGGCCGCCGGAGCTGCGGTCGGAGGCCCACCCGTGGCCGACCTACCCGATGCTGTACCGGGTGACGTCGGCGCACGAGGAGGGCGGCGAGCGCCTGTACTCGGTGTCCACCGCGGAGTTCCTGGGCGACGACGACGGCGCGGTGCGGGCGCTGCGGCTGGTCGAGGTGCGGGCGGCCGGTGGGCGCTTCGAGCCGGTGCCCGGCAGCGAGCGCGAGGTCCCGGCGCAGCTGGTGACGCTGGCCATGGGGTTCGTCGGTCCCGAGAAGGAGGGGCTGGTCACGGACCTGGGGGTGGAGCTGGACGCGCGGGGCAACGTCGCCCGGGACGCGTCGTTCGCCACCTCGGTGGAGGGCGTGTTCGTGGCCGGTGACATGGGGCGCGGGCAGTCGCTGATCGTGTGGGCGATCGCGGAGGGCCGCTCGGCCGCCGCGGGTGTCGACGCGTACCTGATGGGGCGGGACGTGCTGCCCCGGCCGATCGAGCCGACGGACCGGCCGCTCACCTGAGCTGTCCCCGGTGGCCGGACAGCGTGGTCCGGCCACCGGGGACGTCCTTCCGCCGCCGCGCACGGCGCCCCCGGCACCCGGACAGCGTGGTCCGGGTGCCGGGGGCGTGCTACTGCGGCCGCGCCGCCACCACCCGCCGGATCAGCCGCACCACGTACACGCGCTCCTCGTCGTCCAGGGCGTCGAACCACCGCGACTCGCGCGCGTTCTGCACCGGGAAGACGCCCGCCACGGCCGCGCGGCCCTCCTCGGTCAGCGCCACGAACACCACGCGCCGGTCCTGGCCGTCCCTGGTGCGCTCGACCAGCCCGCCCCGCTCCAGCGTGTTGATCAGGTTCGACATCGCCGACCTGGTGGTGCCGGACAGGTCGGCCAGCCGCGCGGGCTGCGTGGGGCCGAGGATCCACAGCTTGAACATCAGCCGGAACCCCGGCATCGTCCAGCCCTGCTCGCGGTGCACGAGCGCCTCGTAGTCGGTGATCATCATGTACGCCAGGTGCAGCACGTTGTACGAGAGGCTGAACGCCCCGGCGTCACCGCCCATCCCGGCGATCCGGTGCCGCGCGAAGCGCTCGTAGTCCTGCTCCGTCACCACGTCGTCCGCAGCCGGGACCTCGTGCTCTGCCACCCGCCGATCCTCGCAGGGCCACCCCGCCGGTGGGGCGGAAATCGGGCACACTTGGCCGCGTGATCGGGACGAGGCGCTTCGCCGTCACCGCCACGGCGGTGCTGGTGCTCGCCGCGGCCGCGTGGGTGGCACCCGGTCTCGACCTCGTCGAGGGCCGGGCCTCGGTCGTGCTCGACAACCTCGCCCAGCTCGCCGCGGGCCTGCTCGCCACCGGTTGCTGCTGGTGGACGGCGCGCCGGCGCGGCGGGCCGGACCGCCGGTGGCGCGTCGCCATGGGCTGCGGCACGTTCGGCTGGACGGTCGGCATGGCGCTGTGGACCTGGTACCAGCTGGCCGAGGAGCGGGCCGTGCCCTCGCCGTCGCCCGCCGACGCGGGGTACCTGAGCATCGTGCCGTTCGCGTTCGTCGCGCTGCTGGTCATCGGCAGCCACCGGCGGTCGGACACCCCGGACGCCCTGCTGGACCACCGGTCGGGCAGCACCCGCCTGGTGCTGCTGCTGGACGGCGTGATCGTGGTCGGGTCGCTGTTCGCGCTCACCTGGACCACGGCGCTGGGCGGCCTCGTGGCGGTGGGCAACCCGAGCACGGCGGCGTTCCTGGTGGCCGTCGCCTACCCGGTCACCGACCTGGTGCTGCTGGTCGTCGTGGTGGTGCTCGGCGCCGACCGCAAGGTGGTGCTCCGGCCGCAGCTGCGGCTGCTCGGCCTGGGGCTGGCCGCGCTGGCGGCGTCGGACCTGGCGTTCGCCTACCTGGTCAGCATCCAGGCGCCGGAGGTGCCGCCGGCGGCCAACGCGGGCTTCGTGCTCGGCCCCGCGCTGATCGCCCTGGCCGCCCTCGCGCCGACCCCGACCCCGGTCGGCGGCCCCGGGCGCAGCCGGCGGCCGTGGCAGTGGGCCTACCTGCTCATGCCGTACGTGCCGCTGCTGGTCTGCACCGTGCTGGTGCTGCGGCGCACCGCCATCGGCGAGGTGGAGCCGCTGGACGGGGTGGAGATCGGGTGCGGTTTCACCGTGTTCGTCGCGGTGGTCCTGCGGCAGCTGGTGACCATCGTGGACAACGCGAGGCTGGTCCTGATGCTGCGGGAGTCCGAGCGCACGCTGGCCCACCAGGCGCACCACGACCCGCTCACCGGCCTGGCCAACCGGGCGCTGTTCGAGGGCAGGCTGGACGAGGCGCTGGCCCGCCACCACCGCGACGGCACGCCGTTCGGGCTGCTGTTCGTGGACCTGGACGACTTCAAGGCGGTCAACGACGTGTCGGGCCACGCGCACGGCGACGCGCTGCTGGAGCGGGTGGCCCGGAGGTTGCGCGGGTGCGTCCGCGACACCGACGTGGTGGCCCGGCTGGGCGGCGACGAGTTCGGCGTGCTGGTGGAGGGGGTGGGCGAGCCGCGCGAGGTGGCCTTCCGGGTGCTGGACAGCCTCGGTGAGGAGATCAGCGCGTCGGTGGGGGTGGTGGTCTGCGCGGACCGCGACCCGGAGACCACCGCGGCGTCGGTGCTGAAGCGCGCGGACAAGGCCATGTACGAGGCCAAGCGGGAGGGCGGGCGCGGGCTGGTCGTCCACCGGTGAGGGCGGCCGCGGTCACCAGGTGCTCACCCGCCTGCCGAGGTCGGTGAAGGCCACCGCGCTGCCGGGGGGAACTCCTCAGCGCCTGGGCACGAACGCGTACACGCTCGCCGGCGACCCGGACCCGCGCCGGTTGACCACACCGCCGACCAGGACGTGCGCGCCCTGCTCGGGCAGCTGGTCCAGGTTGGTCAGGATCTCCAGGCTGATCCGGTGCTCCCGGTAGAGCAGCTTGGACACCCGGTACTCCGCGTCCAGCGCCCGCTCCGGGCTGAACGTGTCGGTGCCGAGCGCCCCGCGCCTGCCCAGCCTGCCGGTGCTCACCAGCCACTCCACCGCGGCCGGGGAGAACCCGGGCTGGTGCATCTGCCCGTGCTCGTCGAAGTTGTAGAACGCCGGGGTGCCCCAGCGGTCCTGCCAGCCGGTCCACAGCACCACCGCCGCCTCGCGCGGGATGCGGCCGTGCCGCTTCTCCCAGCGCTGGAGGTCCTGGACGGTCACCTCGTAGTCGGCGTCGCGCGCCGCCCGCTCGCGCACGTCGACCCTGACCGCGGGCAGGAACAGGTCCTCCGGGTCCAGCTCGTCGGCGTGGGGCTGGTCGGCGTTGAAGTGCGCGGGCGCGCCCCAGTGCGTGCCGGTGTGCTCGCCCTGCGACACGTACTGGAGGTAGAAGCCGTGCTCGGGCACGGTGGTGACCGTGGTGAGGGTGAACTCCGGGTCGCCCGGGTAGACGTTGGTCCGGTCCGGGTCGTTGACGTGCGCCAGGTTCACCAGCCGGTAGTCGCCCAGGCCCAGCGGACGGCCCGAGGCCCGAGCCGAACCACCGCCCGCGGCCACCGCGCCGCCCACCGCCGAAACCACACCCGCGAGCATCGACCGCCTGCGCACCGACGACCACTCCATCCGCTCAGCTGTCACCCGATCCGGGTAACCGTACCGGCCGGGTGATCACGGCACGACAACCTGTCGGACGGCTTCTCCGGATGCCAAACGGGTGAACCCGGTGTTCACCTCGTCCAGCGCCAACCGGCCAGACAGCAGCTCGTGCACGGGCAGCCGCCCCGCCCGGTACAGCGCCACGAACCGCGGCACGTCCCGCCGGGGCACGCACGAGCCGAGGTAGCTGCCCTTGAGCGTGCGCTCCTCGGCGACCAGGCTCAGCGCGGGCAGCGACACCCTGCGGTCCGGGTGCGGCAGCCCGACCGTGACCGTGGTGCCGCCCGCGCCGGTGGCCAGGTACGCCTGCTCCAGCACGGCGGCCACGCCGGTCGTGTCGATGACCTTGTCCGCGCCGCCGCCGGTGAGCGACCGCACCGCCTCGACCGCGTCCGGGCCGCCCTCCACCTGGTCGGTCGCGCCGAGCGCGAGCGCCAGTTCCCGCTTGCCCGCCACCACGTCCACCGCGACGACCTGCGTCGCGCCCGCCGCCCGCGCGGCCAGCAGGGCGGCCAGACCGACGCCGCCGAGCCCGAACACCGCGACCCGGTCCCCCGGCACGACGCCCGCGCTGTAGAACGCCGCGCCCGCGCCGGTGAGCACCGCGCAGCCGAACAGCGCGGCCACGTCGAACGGCAGGTCGTCGGGCACGCGGGTGGCGGACCTCGCCGACACCACGGCGTGCTCGGCGAACCCGGACACGCCCAGGTGGTGGTGCGGGCGCGTGCCGTCGGGCAGCCGCAGCCGCCGCTCGCCGCCGAGCAGCGTGCCCGCCCGGTTGGCCGCGGCGCCCGGCTCGCACAGCGCCTGCCTGCCCGCCACGCACCACCGGCACGACCCGCAGGCGGGCACGAACGACAGCACGACCCGGTCGCCCACCGCGAACTCCGACGGGCCGGGCCCGGTGCCCACGACCTCGCCCGCGGCCTCGTGGCCGAGCACCATGGGCAGCGGCCGGACGCGGGAGCCGTCGATGACCGACAGGTCCGAGTGGCACAGCCCGGTGGCGCGCACCCGCACCAGCAGCTCGCCGGGACCCGGCGGGTCCAGTTCCAGGTCGACGACCTCCAGCGGCCCGCCGACCTCGGTCAGCACCGCACCGCGCGTCCTCACGCGACCACCAGTCCCGCCATCGCGCCGCGCAGGTCGACCGGGATCTCCACCGGCTTGCGCGTCTCCCGGTCGACGAACACGTGCACGAAGTGGCCCTCGGCCACCACGTCGTCGCGGCCCTCGGGGTAGAAGCCGAGCTCGTAGCGGACGCTGGAGCGACCCAGGTGGCCGATGCGCAGGCCCGCGTCGACGGCCTCGGGGAAGGCGACGGACGAGCGGTAGTTGCAGTGCGACTCCACGCACAGCCCGATCGCCCGCCCGCGGTGGATGTCCAGCCCGCCCTCGCCGATGAGCCAGGTGTTGATCACCGTGTCCATGAACGCGTAGTGCACGACGTTGTTGACGTGCCCGTACACGTCGTTGTCGTGCCACCGGGTGGGGATTCGCCGCCAGTGGCGGTAGTCCTCGCGCACGCGCACTCCTGTCCTGTCGAACTGCCGGGTCGTCGGGCCGGGTCGAGCTGCCGGATCGCGGGGCCGGATCGCGGGGCCGGTCCCGCCGGACCGGTCCTCAGTCGAGCACCCTGCTCAGCTCGACCCGGGACCGCACGCCGAGCTTGGCGAAGATGTTGCGCAGGTGGTGCTCGACGGTGCGGTGGCTCAGGAACAGGCGGGACGCGACCTCCCGGTTGGTCGCGCCCTCGGCGACCAGGCGGGCGATCCGCACCTGCTGCGCGGTCAGCTCGGCGGCCCGGTCCGCGCCGGGCGGCCCGCCGGCCGGACCGCCGGGGGCGACGCCGACGGTGTCGCCCGCCGCGCGCAGCTCGGCGCGGGCCCGCGCGACCCAGCGGTCGGCCTCGTAGCTCTCGAAGATCTTCACCGCGTCGCGCAGCAGCTCCCGCGCGGCCCGGGGGCTGCGCCCGCGCCGCAGCCGGTGGCCGTAGAACAGCTCGGTCTTGGCCAGCTCCATGGCGGTGCCGCTGGCCCGGTGCAGCCGGATGGCCTCGCGGAAGTGCTCGTCGGAGCGCACGCCGTCGGACAGCATGCCGCGGCAGCGGTGCGACAGCGCGAGCCGGGCGGCGCTGCCGGTGGCGCCGGCCCACTTCTCGTAGCGGCGCAGCGCCCGGTCCCCGGCGGCGGGCCGGCCGCAGCCGACCGCGGCCTCCACCACGTGCGGCGCGGCCAGCACCTTGATGCCCGCGTGCACGCCGCCCGTGCCGGGCGCCATCAGGCGCAGCCGGTCCAGCGCGTCGGCCGGGCGGTCCAGCACCAGGTCGACGCAGGCGAACGCCCACGCGCCGAACGCGCCGGACCGGCCGAGACCGCGCTGGGCGATCTGCTCGGCGGCGGCGTCGATGCGGTGCACGGCGGTCTCGGTGTCGCCGCGCAGGGCGGAGAGCAGGGCGAGGATCGTCAGGTGGTCCACCACGGCGTTGTGCTGGCCCATGGAGGTGGCCGCGTGCACGCCCTCGTAGGCCGCCGACAGCGCCACCGAGTGCTGGTCGAGCAGCAGCGCCGACAGCGCCCGGTAGACCAGCGCCCACGGCACCAGACCGGTCAGGCCGTGCTCGTGCGCGGCGGTGACCGCGCTGGTGGCCAGCTCGTGGGCCTTGGTCGCCTCGCCCAGGGTGTAGGCGGCCTGACCGCCCCAGATCTTGGCCTGCGGGTGCGGCAGGCGCTCGGCCAGGTCCACCACCGAGCGCAGGGCGGGCAGGGCCTCCTGGTGGCGGCCGGCGAACGTGGCGGCCATGCCGGTGAGGTGGTCGAGGGTGACGCGCGTGTCGTCGGGCTCGTCGGGCAGGCGCAGGCGGTCGGCGAAGGCGGCCGTCTCGGCGTAGCGGCGGTGGTCGCCGGCGATGCTGGCCGCCTCGCCCGCGAAGCCCAGGGCGGTGATGGCCAGCGCGCGGTGCGTGCCGACCAGCTCGCCGGCCGCGTGCAGCAGGCGGCGGGCGGCCACGTCCGGCAGCCCGTGGCCGAGGTCCAGGCCGCCGCGCAGCAGTTCGGCGCGGGCGCGCAGGCCGGGGTCGTCGGTGAGGCGGACGGCGGTGCGCAGGGCGGCGCGGGCCCGGCGGGGCGCGCCGTGCGCCCAGTGGTCGGTGGCGGCGGCGACCAGGTGGCGGGCCCGCGCGTCGGGGGCGCCGGCCAGGGCGGCGGCGCGGTCGTGGTCGCGGGCGGCGGCCGGGTAGTCGCCGCAGCGGCGGGCGCGGCGGGCGGCGTCGGCCAGCCGGTCGGCGAACGCGCCCCGGTCGCCCGGCGCGCGGGCGGCCTCGTGCCAGGTGCGGCGCGGACCGGCGGGCAGGGCCTCGGCCAGCGCCGCGTGCGCGGCGTAGCGCAGGGCCAGCGGGATCTCGGTGCGCAGGGTCGAGCGGACCAGCGGCCCGCCGTCGAGCAGGGCGTGGGCCTGGTCGACGGCTGCCAGGTCGAGGTCGGGCATCCGGGCCAGGGTGTCCGCGTCGACCTCGTCGTCCACGACGAGCAGCGCGATCGCGTAGCGGGCCTGCGGGGACAGGTCGTGGAAGCGCGCGCTGAACCGGGCGCGCAGCGAGCTGTCCTCGGGCAGCGCGTCGGGCGGGGGCGCGGTGCCGCCCAGCTGCTCCGAGGTGAGCGCGCGGGTCAGCTCGACCAGGGCGAGCGGGTTGCCCAGGGCGAGGTCGGCGACCGCGTCGGCGAGGCCGGGCGGCAGGCCGGGGCGCAGGTCACGCAGGACGCGGAGACTGTCGGCGTGGTCGAGCGGGTCGAGGCGGACCCGGGGCAGGCCCGGGATGTCCTCCTCGGTGGCGATGAGCAGGGCCACCGGTTCGTCGGCGATGTCCCGGGCCAGGCCGGTGAGCCACGCGGCGTCGTCGAGCAGGTGGGCGTCGTCCACGCACAGGAGGACTTCGCGCGGGGTGGACGTGCCGGGGGTCGGCTCGTCGGGGTTCGGACCGCCGGGCGCCGACGCCGCCGAGCGGCCGGCACGGGTACCGGACCCCCGGGTCCCGGGCCCCTGGGCACCGGCCCCCTGGGCACCCGCCTCGCGAGCGGCGAATTCCCGGGCCGCGGACTCGCGGGCCGCCGCCAGCAGCGCGCTCTTGCCCGACCCCGGACCGCCGCGCAGCACCAGCGCACCACCGCGCCCGGCTCGGGCCCGGGTGAGCAGCGCGTCCACCTCGGCGCGCTGCCGATGACGTCCGCGCAGCATGAGGCCAGTTCTACGGGCCTGGGCCGTTTCGCGGAAGGGGTCGGGCCGAAGTTATCTACCAGCGTTAGTTTTCGTGGCGGACCGGTGGTTGCACCGATGCGGCGTGGTGACGCGGCGGAGCAAGGTCGTCGCTGTCCGCAGTTCCCTGCCGAGCGAGGTGTACACCGACGTGCAACTCCGCAAACTGATCCCGGCGCTCGTCCCCGCCCTGGTCCTGGCGCTCGTCGCCCCCCAGGCGAACGCCGCCGAGACCGAGTACCGCCGCGGTCCGGCGCCCTCGAACTCCAGCATCGAGGCCGTGCGCGGTCCGTTCTCCACCTCCGAGACCTCCGTGTCCTCGCTCGCCGTGAGCGGCTTCGGCGGCGGCACCATCTACTACCCCACGAGCACCGCCGAGGGCACCTACGGCGCGATCGCCGTCTCCCCCGGCTTCACCGGCACGCAGTCGAGCATCTCCTGGCTCGGCCCGCGCCTGGCGTCCCAGGGCTTCGTGGTGTTCACCATCGACACCAACACCACGGTCGACCAGCCCGACAGCCGGGCGAACCAGCTGCTGGCCGCGCTGGACTACCTGACCCAGCGCAGCACGGTGCGCAGCCGGATCGACACCTCCCGGCTGGGCGTCATGGGCCACTCGATGGGCGGCGGCGGCACCCTGCGCGCGGCCGAGCAGCGACCGGCCCTCCAGGCCGCGATCCCGCTGACCGGGTGGCACACCGACAAGTCCTGGAGCGGCGTGCGCGTGCCGACCCTCGTCGTCGGCGCCGAGAACGACTCGGTCGCGCCGGTGTCGTCGCACTCCGAGCCGTTCTACTCGTCCCTGCCCTCGACGCTGGACAAGGCGTACCTGGAGCTGAACGGCGCGAGCCACTTCGCGCCGAACACGTCCAACACCACCATCGCCAAGTACAGCATCGCCTGGCTCAAGCGGTTCATCGACAACGACACCCGCTACGAGCAGTTCCTCTGCCCGGCGCCGGGCCGCAGCACCCTGATCGAGGAGTACCGGGACACCTGCCCGCACTCCACCTGACCGCACCGCCCCCGACCGCAGCGCACCACTCCGCACCACCCCGACACCGCACCACCCCGACACCGGAACCGCGCCACCCGAGCTCCCGGGGTGGCGCGGTTTCGGCGTGCGCGCCGGTGGTACCCGCCCCCGCGAGGACCGGTCCGACCGGGAACGAGCATTTCTCGCTTTTTCCGGTGGCCCACCAGGACGACATCCTCGCAAAAATCGGGTACACGACAACGTGAAGCGGCCGCCGCACAAGGCTGACTTTTTGTCCGCACCTCGACAAAATCGCCACGGAAACGTGAACCAGCCCCTCGTCAACGACACCTTCGCGTGAAAAACGCTGGTACGAACGTGGCAACCATTCCACGTTAGAGTGAATACTCTACTCCCCGCGCGCGAGAATCACCCGTTGTCACCCGTGTCGTTCACCAGTTGCACTATCAGTGCGCACCGGCCGTCAAAATGACCCTCAAGGGGGTCGCCGCATCGGCCGCTTCCCGTGACGCATTCGGCCTCACTACCGTCAAGCCGGCCCAATGAACTAAATCCGATTGGCGGTGTGCCGGGTGTCTGTGACCGATTCGGACGTCGAGGTCGAGCGGCATCAGCTCAGCCTGAGCAGGGCTGCGGCGCGGAACCTCGCGACGACCACCAAGTCCGTCCCCCAGATGCAGAACATCACCTCGCGGTGGCTGCTCAAGGTGCTGCCCTGGGTGGAGGCGAAGGGTGGCGCGTTCCGGGTCAACCGCAGGCTCAGCTACGCCATCGGCGACGGCCGGCTGACGTTCACCAACATCGGCGCGGACGTCTCGGTCGTCCCGCAGGAGCTGACCGAACTGCCGCTGCTGCGCGACTACGACGACGTCGAGGCGCTGACCGCGCTCGCCTCGCGCTTCGAGCAGCGGGAGTACCAACCGGGTGACGTGATCGTCGAGCGCGGTCGTCCCCAGGACGCCGTCCACCTCATCGCGCACGGCAGGGTCGACAAGATCGGGCAGGGCGAGTACGGCGCCCAGACCGCGCTCGGCGTGCTGGCCGACGGCGACTACTTCGGCGACCAGGTCCTGGCCGGGCCGCAGGGCGAGTGGGAGTTCACCGTCAAGGCCGTCACGCCGGTCATCGCGCTGGTCCTGCCGTGGGACGTGTTCGAGCGGCTCAACGGCGAGGCCGGCGGCCTGCGGGCGCACATCCAGCACGCGTTCGCGGGCGTGTCCGGCCGGTCCAACCAGCACGGCGAGGCCGAGATCGAGATCGCCTCGGGCCACGACGGCGAGCCGGACCTGCCCGGCACCTACGTCGACTACGAGCTGGCGCCGCGCGAGCTGGAGCTGAGCGTGGCGCAGACCGTGCTGCGGGTCCACAGCCGCGTCGCCGACCTCTACAACCACCCGATGGACCAGGTCGAGCAGCAGTTGCGGCTCACCATCGAGGCGCTGCGCGAGCGCCAGGAGTACGAGATGGTGAACAACCGCGACTTCGGCCTGCTGCACAGCGCCGACCTCAAGCAGCGCATCCACACCCGCAGCGGCCCGCCGACCCCGGACGACCTGGACGAGCTGCTGTCCACGGTGTGGAAGGAGCCGACCGCGTTCCTGGCCCACCCGAGGGTGATCGCGGCGTTCGGCCGGGAGTGCAACAAGCGCGGCGTCTACCCGGACACGATCGACTTCAACGGCCACCACGTCCCCGCGTGGCGCGGTGTCCCCGTCCTGCCGTGCAACAAGATCGCCGTCAGCGAGGCCCGCACCAGCTCGATCCTGCTGCTGCGCGCCGGGGAGCAGAACCAGGGCGTCATCGGCCTGCACCAGACCGGCCTGCCCGACGAGTACCAGCCGGGGCTGAACGTGCGCTTCATGGGCATCAGCGAGAAGGCGATCATCTCCTACCTCGTCAGCGCCTACTACTCCACCGCGATCCTCGTCCCGGACGCCGTCGGCGTGCTGGAGCACGTCCAGATCGGCCGCGAAGACTAGTTCCCCACGACCAGATCGGACACCTGACGTGACCGTGACCGACCCCGGCCTCACCCCTGAGGAGGCCGAGCACCGCCGGCAGAGCCTCGGCCCCGCGGCCGCGCGGAACCTGGCGAGCACGACCAAGTCCACGCCCCAGATGCAGGGCATCTCGCCCCGCTGGCTGCTGCGCAAGCTGCCGTGGGTGACCACCCAGGCGGGCACCTACCGGGTGAACCGCCGCCTCACCTACGCCGTCGGCGACGGCCGGGTGACCTTCATCAGCACCGGCGCCGACATCCGGGTCATCCCGCAGGAGCTGCGGGAGCTGCCCGTGCTGCGCGACCTCCCCGACGACGACGTGCTGGTCGCGCTGGCGGAGCGGTTCGAGCAGCGCCGGTACGAGCCCGGCGACGTGCTGGCCGAGTTCGGCGGCCTGGCCGACGAGGTCTTCCTCATCGCCCACGGCAAGGTCCAGCAGGTCGGCCGCGGCGAGTACGGCGACCAGACCGTGCTGGACACCATGGCCGACGGCGAGCACTTCGGCTCCGACGCGCTGACCGGCGGCGAGGCGACCTGGGGGCACACCTTCCGGGCGGTCACCCCGGTGATCGCGCTGGTGCTGCGCCAGGAGGCGGTCCAGCGGCTCAACGGCCGGGCCGACGTGCTGCGCGAGCACGTCGAGGCGCTGGTCCGCGCCGGCGGCAAGCCGCAGAACAAGCACGGCGAGGCGGACATCGAGATCGCCTCGGGCCACGAGGGCGAGCCCGACCTGCCCGCGACGTTCGTGGACTACGAACTCGCGCCGCGGGAGTACGAGCTGGAGGTGGCCCAGACCGTGCTGCGCGTGCACACCCGCGTGGCGGACCTCTACAACCACCCGATGAACCAGACCGAGCAGCAGTTGCGGTTGACCATCGAGGCGCTGCGCGAGCGCCAGGAGTACGAGATGATCAACAACCGGCGCATCGGCCTGCTCCACAACGCCGAGCTCAAGCAGCGCATCCACACCCGCACCGGGCCGCCGACCCCCGACGACCTGGACGAACTGCTGTCCCGCCGGCGCAAGACCGCGTTCATGCTGGCCCACCCCCGCGCCATCGCGGCGTTCGGGCGCGAGGTCAGCAAGCGGGGCCTCTACCCCGGCACGACCAACGTCGACGGCACGCAGGTGCTCACCTGGCGGGGCGTCCCGCTGTTCCCGTCGAACAAGATCCCGATCAGCGATCGCGGCGCCAGCTCCATCATCGCGATGCGCGTGGGCGAGCAGGACAGCGGCGTGGTCGGACTGCACCAGCCGGGGCTGCCCGACGAGGTGCAGCCGGGGATCAACGCCCGGTTCATGGGCATCAGCGAGAAGGCGATCGTGTCGTACCTGGTCAGCGCATACTACTCGGTGGCCGTGCTGGTCCCGGACGCGCTGGGCGTGTTGGAGAACGTGGAGATCGGTCGGTCGTAGTCCCGCCGGTTCGACGGCAGCCGGGCCCGCCGCGCCCGGCTGCCGTACCCCCGCCCGCACCGCGGGCGCATCCCCCGAACAGGAGCTGTGGCGATGACCGACCTGGACGTGAGCCCCGCGCACCGGTCCGCGCGCGAGGTGCTGAGCTGGAGCCGTGCCGGGGTCGACCCGGCGTTGCGGGCCGCGGTGGACCGGCTGCCCGAGTCGATGCGGGGGATCGCGGGCTACCACTTCGGGTGGTGGGACGAGCACGGCAGGCCCGCCGGCGCGGACGCGGGCAAGGCCATCCGGCCGGCGCTGGCGCTGCTGGGCGCGCGGGCCGTCGGGGGCTCGGTGGAGCAGGCGCTGCCCGCGGCGGTGGCGGTGGAGCTGGTGCACAACTTCTCGCTGCTGCACGACGACGTGATGGACGGCGACACCACCCGGCGGCACCGGCCCACGGCGTGGAGCGTGTTCGGCGTCAACCCGGCCGTGCTGGCGGGAGACTCGCTGCTCACCCTCTCCCTGGACGTGCTCGCGGGCAGCGGGAACCCGGCCGCGCAGCAGGGCATCCGGGTGCTGTCGACCGCGGTGCAGCAGCTGCTGGACGGGCAGAGCGCGGACCTGGCGTTCGAGGAGCGCGGTGACGTGCGGCTGGCCGAGTGCGTGCGCATGGCCGAGTGCAAGACCGGGTCGCTGCTCGGCGCGGCCTGCGCGCTGGGCGCGCTGTTCGGCGGCGGGCGACCGGACCAGGTGGAGCACCTGCGGTCGTTCGGCGAGCGGATGGGGCTGGCGTTCCAGTTCGTGGACGACCTGCTCGGCATCTGGGGCGACCCCGAGGTGACCGGCAAGCCGGTGTTCTCCGACCTCCAGAACCGCAAGAAGTCGCTGCCGGTGGTGGCGGCGCTGACCTCGGACACGGCCGCCGCGCGGGAGCTGGACGAGCTCTACCACGCGGACCGGCAGCTGACCGGGGCCGACCTGGCGCGCGCGGCCGACCTGATCGAGGTGTCCGGCGCGCGGGCGTGGAGCCAGGGCCGGGCCGACCACCTGCTGGCGCGGGCCCGGGTCCACCTGCGGGCGGCCGAGCCGGCGGAGTCGGCGGCGCGGGAGCTGGACGCCGTGGCGCGCCTGGCCACGCGCCGCGACCGCTGAACCGCTGAACTCCGGGCCCCGTCCCCCGGAGCCCGGACCCCGTCCCCACCGCACCACCCCGCACTGTCCCCACCGCACCGCCCCCGCACCGTCCCCACCGCACCGCCCCCGCCCCACTCGCGTTCCCTCGCCGAGGAGCCGTGCCCATGGTCCTTCCCGTTGTGCTGCTCGCGTCGCCCCGGTCGTTCTGCGCCGGGGTGGAACGGGCCATCGACATCGTCGACCGGCTGCTCGACCAGCGCGGCGGGCCGATCCACGTGCGCAAGCAGATCGTGCACAACACCCACGTGGTGGCCGACCTGGAGGCGCGCGGCGCGGTCTTCGTCGACGAGCTGGACGAGGTGCCCGACGGCGCGACCGTGGTGTTCTCGGCCCACGGCGTGTCCCCCGCGGTGCGCGAGGAGGCCGCCGGCCGGGGCCTGGAGGTCGTCGACGCGACCTGCCCGCTGGTCACCAAGGTGCACGCGGAGGCCAGGCGGTTCGTCGGTCGCGGCGACACCGTGGTGCTGATCGGGCACGAGGGCCACGAGGAGGTCGAGGGCACGCTCGGCGAGGCGCCCGAGCGGATCGTGCTGGTGGAGAGCGTCGCGGACGTCGAGGCCCTGGACGTGCCCGACCCGGGGCGGGTGTCCTACCTGACCCAGACCACGCTGGCGGTGGACGAGACGGCCGAGGTGCTGGCCGCGCTGCGGGCGAGGTTCCCCGCGCTCAAGGGACCCCCGTCGGCCGACATCTGCTACGCCACCACCAACCGGCAGGAAGCCGTGCGCGAGGTGGCCCACGAGGCCGACCTGGTGCTGGTCGTCGGGTCGGCGAACTCGTCCAACTCGGTGCGGCTGGTGGAGCTGGCCCGCCGGATGGGCACGCCCGCGCACCTCGTCGACGACGCCGCGGACATCCGGCCGGAGTGGCTGGAGGGCGTGCGGGTGGTCGGTCTGAGCGCCGGGGCGTCCGCGCCGCCGCGGCTCGTGGACGAGGTGATCGAGGCGCTGGGCGCGTGGGACGTGCAGGTGCGCGAGACCGCCCGCGAGACCATCCGGTTCACGCTGCCGGCCGCGGTGAGGCCGCGGTGACGCTCCTGGAGGCCATCGCCGGGCCCGGTGACGTGCGGGCCTTAGCCCCCTCGCAGCTGCCCGAGCTGGCGGCGGAGATCCGCCGGTTCCTGGTCGACCGGGTGGGCCGGTCAGGCGGCCACCTGGGGCCGAACCTGGGCGCGGTGGAGCTGACCATCGCGGTGCACCGGGTGTTCGACTCGCCGCACGACGTGCTGCTGTTCGACACCGGGCACCAGACCTACGTGCACAAGGTCCTCACCGGCCGCGCCGACGCCTTCGACGCGCTGCGCCGCGCCGGCGGGCTGTCCGGCTACCCGTCCGCCGCCGAGTCGCCGCACGACGTCATCGAGAACTCGCACGCCTCCACCGCCCTCTCCTACGCCGACGGGCTGGCCAGGGGGCTGCGGCTGCGCGGCTCGGACCGGCGCGTGGTGGCGGTCGTCGGCGACGGCGCGCTGACCGGCGGCATGGCGTGGGAGGCGCTGAACAACCTCGCGGGCGCCCGGCACCCGGTGGTGGTCGTGCTCAACGACAACGGCCGCTCGTACGCGCCGACCGCGGGCGGCCTGGCCGGGCACCTGGCGGAGCTGCGCGCCGGCCGCGGGCCCGCGCTGTTCGAGGCCCTGGGCCTGCCCTACCTCGGCCCGGTGGACGGGCACGACGCGGTCGCGGTGGAGCGGGCGCTGGTCGAGGCCGTCGCGCTGGGGCGGCCGGTGGTGGTGCACTGCGTGACGCGCAAGGGCGAGGGCCACCCGCCCGCCGAGCGGGACCTGGTCGACCACCAGCACGCGGTGTCGCCGAGCGGGTCGCGCGGCGGGGTCACCTGGACCGACGTGTTCGGCGACGAGATCGCCCGCATCGGCGAGCAGCGGGACGACGTGGTGTGCGTGACCGCCGCCATGCGCGGCCCGACCGGGCTGGACGGGTTCGCCCGCCGGTTCCCGGAGCGCACCTTCGACGTGGGCATCGCGGAGCAGCACGCGGTCACCTCGGCGGCGGGCCTGGCGCTGGCCGGGATGCACCCGGTGGTCGCGGTCTACGCCACGTTCCTGTCCCGCGCGTTCGACCAGGTGCTGCTGGACGTGGCGCTGCACCGGCTGCCCGTGACGTTCGTGCTCGACCGCGCCGGGGTCACCGGACCGGACGGGCCCAGCCACCACGGCATGTGGGACGCCTCGGTGCTGCCGGTCGTGCCCGGCCTGCGGCTGGCCGCGCCGCGCGACCCGGCCCGGTTGCGGGAGGCGCTGCGCGAGGCCGTCGCCGTGGAGGACGGCCCGACCGCCGTCCGCTACCCGAAGGCCAAGGCGTCGGCCGACATCCCGGCGCTGCGCCGGGAGGGCCGCTGCGACGTGCTGCGCGAGGAGCCCGGCGCGGAGGGCCTGATCGTCGCGGTCGGCCCGATGGCCGGGCCGTGCCTGGCCGCGGCCGAGGAGCTGGCCCGGCAGGGCGTGCCGGTCACCGTGGTCGACCCCCGCTGGACCGCGCCGCTGGACCCGGACCTGGTCCGGCTGGCCGCCGGGCACCGGCTCGTGCTGGCGGTGGAGGACACCACCACCCCCGGCGCCCTCGGCGGCCGGCTGGCGCAGGCGTTGGCCCTGGTGGGCGCGCCGACGCGGGTCGGCACCTACGCGCTGCCCGCGGGCTTCCTGCCGCACGGCACGCGCGAGGAGATCCTGCGCGCGCACGGCCTCGACGCGGCCGGCATCGCCACCACCGTCCTCAAACGACTCGGGGAGCACAGTTGACCGCCCTTCAGCTCGCCCCGCCCGCACGGCGGCGCAGGACGTCCCGCAGGCTCGACGTCGGCGGGGTGCCCGTCGGCGGCGACGCGCCGGTGAGCGTGCAGTCGATGACGACCACGCCGACCGCGGACGTGGAGGCCACGCTGCGGCAGATCGCGGAGCTGACCGCCGCCGGGTGCGAGATCGTCCGCGTCGCCGTGCCGTCGCAGGACGACGCGGACGCCCTGCCCGCCATCGCCCGCAAGTCGCCCATCCCGGTGGTCGCCGACATCCACTTCCAACCCCGCTACGTCTTCGCCGCGATCGACGCCGGGTGCGCGGCGGTGCGGGTCAACCCCGGCAACATCCGCAGGTTCGACGACCGGGTCGGGGAGATCGCGCGCGCCGCGGCAGGCGCGGGCGTGCCCATCCGCATCGGCGTGAACGCCGGCTCGCTGGACCAGCGGCTCTACGACAAGCACGGCGGGGCGACGCCCGAGGCGCTGGTGGAGTCGGCGCTGTGGGAGTGCTCCCTGTTCGAGGAGCACGGCTTCACCGACCTCAAGATCTCGGTCAAGCACCACGACCCGCTGGTCGTGATCTCCGCCTACCGGCAGCTGGCCCGCGCCTGCGACTACCCGCTGCACCTGGGCGTCACCGAGGCCGGGCCGCTGGTGCAGGGCACGGTCAAGTCCTCGGTGGCCTTCGGCGTGCTGCTGTCGGAGGGCATCGGCGACACCATCCGGGTCTCGCTGTCGGCGCCGCCGGTCGAGGAGGTCAAGGCGGGCGCGCAGATCCTGGCGTCGCTCGGGCTGCGGCCGCGCAAGCTGGAGATCGTGTCCTGCCCCTCCTGCGGACGGGCCCAGGTCGACGTGTACCGGCTGGCCGAGCAGGTGACCGCCGCGTTCGAGGGCTTTCCGGAACCGCTGCGGGTCGCGGTGATGGGGTGCGTGGTCAACGGGCCCGGGGAGGCCAGGGAGGCGGACCTCGGCGTGTCGTCGGGCAACGGGAAGGGGCAGATCTTCGTGCGCGGGCGGGTGGTGCGGACCGTGCCCGAGTCCGGGATCGTCGAGGCCCTGCTGGAGGAGGCGCTCAAGCTGGGCGACGAGGGGTAGTGGTTCGGCGCCGGCCCGGCACACCCCCGGTCCGGCCCCGCCCTCTAGCCCCGCCCTCCAGCCCCGCCCTCCAGCCCCGCCCTCCAGCCCCGCCCTCCAGCCCCGCCCTCCGGTCCGGCCTGCCAGTCCGGCCTTTCGGGACGGGTCGCCGGAGGACAGTCGGTGGACGAACCTCAAACCTTCGTCAACAACCGTTGTGGGAGCGCTCCACCGGTGCCTAGCGTCGGGCCCGTGATCACGAACCCGACCCCCATCGGTTAGTCCTGGTTGTTCCCAACGGCGCCCGGGACCCCCGTCCCGGGCGAACCAGGGGGAAACACGGGGCGACCGTTCGATGATGGGATGGCTTCCGAGGGGTTCAGACACCCCGCGAGAACGGTCGAACACACACCGTCGCAGCCCTGTCGAATTCCTCCCACATCCTGGGAAATTCGAGACAGAATGCCTGATCAACCGTATGGTCGGGTGCCGTCAGCGCCCCTGACCACAGACGAGTGAAGATCACTTCCGACCGCTTCGAGGAGCTGGTGTGTCTACCCTCCGGGTACGCCCGTACACCAGAACCGGCGGCCGCACGCATTCCGCGCGGACGCTGGCCATCGAGACGATCGTGTCCACGAACGAGCGGATCGACCGGGACGCCCTGACCTCGACCGCCGAGCACCGCGCGATCAGCGACCTGTGCCGCAACCCGCACTCGGTGGCGGAGGTCGCGGCGCGGCTGCGGCTGCCGCTCGGCGTGGCGCGGGTGCTGCTCGCGGACATGTCCGAACTGAGCCTGATCACCGTGCACCAGGGCGAACCGATCGACGCCGAGGGCAGGCCGTCGATGGACCTCATGGAGCGGGTCCTGGCCGGCCTGCGCGGCATCTGACCCCGCACCCCGCACCGTAAGCCGCCCGCACCCGCCTCCGCGCCGTAGGCGCCCCGCACCCGCGCTACACCGCGTCCGACCGCTCCCGGACCGCCCGCACCACAGCGGCCATGTCCTCCTTGCCGTACCCCAGCTCCTCGGTGCGGGTGAACAGCTCCAGGCACACGTCCAGCAGCGGCGAGGCGATGGCGGCGGCCCGAGCCGCGTCGGCGATCAGGCGGTTGTTCATCAGCACGTCGGCGATCGCCGCCTGCGCCCCGAAGTCACCGGCCAGCAGCTTGCCGGTCTTGGCCCGGGACACCTTGCTCGACATCGGCCCCGAGTCCAGCACCTCGACCAGCTTGCCGAGGTCCAACTCGTGCCGCTCGGCGAAGTGGAACGACTCGACCAGGCCGGTGGTCATGGTGATCAGGAACAGGTTCACCGCCAGCTTCATCAGCAGCGCCTTGGGCGCCTCGCCGCACTCGACCACGTTCGAGCACATCGACCCGACGACCTCGCGCACCCGTGCGACGGCCTCGGGCTCACCGGCCAGCATGGCGACCAGCTCACCCGCCTCGGCCGGACCGCGCGAGCCGGACACCGGCGCCTCGACGTAGTGGCCGCCCGCCGCCCGCACGTCGGCTTCGAGGCCGTGGGAGAAGCCGGGCGACGTGGTGCCCATGTGCACGAGCGTGCGACCGGCCACCTTGCCCGCGAAGCCAGGGCCGCCGCGCTCCAGCACGGCGTCGATCGCGGCCTCGTTCGCCAACATCACGATGACCAGCTCGGCCCGCCGGAACACCTCCCCCACCTCGTCCACGACCAGCGCGCCGGCCTCTCGCAGCGGCTCGCACCGGTGCGGCGACCGGTTCCACACCACCAGCGGCCGCCCGGCACGCGCCAGGTTGAGGGCCATCGGCTGACCCATGATCCCGAGCCCGACGAAACCGACCTCCACCACGACCTCCCGGTCCACCCCGGCGACGCCCGAGCGCCGCCTCCCACTCCATCCCACTCCCCCACATCCCCGCCGTCTTGAACGCTGGTGCGCCACAACCGCCGACCTCGGCCCTCCCAACCGCACAACACACGCGAGTCGTACGTTCAGCCCCCGCGAGTCGTACGTTCAGGACCCCCGAGTTCAGCGTTCAGGGTCCCCCGGTCGGGTCAGGAGGTGGCGGGGCGGCAGACCAGGGTTGCACCAGACCTGGTGTCACGTTCGCTTGTCGTTGGCTGCCAACGGTTTCACGTACCGGGCGGGCCTGGTGCCACGCCGCGAGTACGGCCGGGTCACTGGAACGGCGTGGGGTACCAGAAGGTCGGTTCGGCTCCCGGCCTCCACCGCGCTGACCAACATCAACACTGGTGCGTCACGAACGTTGAACTCGGGGGTCGCGAACGTACGACACGGTGGTCCTGAACGTACGACTCGCGCGCGTGTCGAACACTCGAGCCGCGCGTGTCGTACGTTCAGGGAGCCTGAGTTCGGGGGTCGGGAGCCCCTGGTTGGGTTACTGGGTGGTGGGTAGGCGGACCAGGGTGGTGCCGGTTTTGGTGTCGCGGATCGTGAACTCCGCGATCTCGTGCCAGCGCAGGCCCACTGCCGCCTGGAGGTGGGCCGGGTCGCGGTCGGGGGTCGGGGACGAGGCCAGCCAGGAGCCCAGGACCATCGTCTCGCCGGTCTTGGACTTGGCGATCAGCTCGCACCTGGTCGGGCCCTGGGCACCCTTGACCTCCAGCTCCAGGGACATGCCCCAGCGCTGCGGGGTCGCGACGAGGTCGGCGGACACGCCGGTCGTCGTGTCGGTCCTGGTGAGCCTGCCGGAGGCGTCCGGCGCGTCCTTGGCCACGTTGGTCTGCGCCGGGACCGACGTGGTGGACCCGGCGACCCGGTCGGTCGGCGCGGCGACGTAGACCGACACGACCGCGGTCAGCACGACCAGCAGCACGGCGGCGGCCGCCGCCGCCAGCACCGCGTTCCGGCGCTTGCGCGCGCGGAGGTCCGAGACGTTGTCCAGCATGGCGCGCACCGAGCGGCCGTCGGGCCGCTCCCCCGTTCCGGCGCGCAGCAGGCCGTTGGCGTTCGCCTCGTCGAGCAGGTCGGGCAGCTGGGCGAAATCACGCAGGTCGAGCGCGCACCGCCGGCACTGGGCCAGGTGGTTCTCGAAGGCGTCGACCTCGTCCTCGTCCAACACCCCGAGGACGTACGCCGCCACGTCGATGTGCTCCGTAGGCGATGTCACGCGCGTCAGCCCCGATCCTGCAACGCCCGCCGCAAGGCGCGGAGCGCGTAGTACACCCTGGATTTCACCGTGCCCGGCGGCACCCCGAGCACCGCTGCGGCCTCCCCGACGGTCCGGTCCCTCAAGTACGTTTCGAGAATAGCCTCCCGGTGCTCCTCGGTCAGTCCGTTCATCGCTTCGGCCACAACTATCGCCGACAGGGTGCGGTCGGCCTCGTCCCGCACCGGGGCTTCGTCCGACGGCGTCAACTCCGACTCCTGCGGTCTGACGCTCCGCTTCCGACGGTCGTCGATGACCAGTCGCCGGGCGACGGTGAACAGCCAGGAGCGCAGCAGGACGGGGTCCCGCTCCAGCTTCTCGGCGTTCCGCCACGCCCGCACGAGCGTCTCCTGGACGATGTCCTCTGCCCACTGCCGGTCGCTGCCGGTCAGTCTCATGGCATGTCCGAGCAGCGCGCTGCCGAACTCCTGGTAGAGCCTGCGGATCAGCTCGTCTTCCGGGCTCGCGTCCGGCCAGGTGCGTTCTCTTTGGGGGGAAGTGCTGCGTCTGTGCCGCGCCACGCCGTGCATCCAAGCGCGCCGGGTGCTTCCGCGTCGAGGGTTTGGCCGCAAAAAAAGTGGTTGATTTGTTCGTGAACCGTCACCGCATCGTGTCCGTACTTCCCGGTATCCGCTTCAACGGTCAGGACCCGACCACCCGGTCCTTGCGCCTTGTGGCGGATCCCGCCAGCAGGAGAAAGGACCAATGATGCCCAGTCGACGTACCCGAAAGGCGTTGCTGCTGGTTCCGGCAGCCGCGGCGTTGCTGCTGGTCAGCGCCTGTGGCGCGACCGGCACCGGTACCGCGGGCGGCCAGGGTGGGGCGGCCGGCGCCAACTCCGGCACGACGACTCTCCAGCAGAACCCGGAATTCGGCAAGGAGCCCCACCAGCTGCTGCTGGCGACCGAGTCCAAGCAGGTCGGGTGGTTCGTGGCGGACGCGGGCGGGTTCGCCCTCTACCGCTTCGACAAGGACACCGCGAAACCGTCGAAGTCCACTTGCGACGCGGCGTGCCTGGAGCAGTGGCCGCCGGTGCTGGTCGGGGAGCACACCATGACCTCCGGGGTGGACCCGACGCTGGTCGGTTCGGTGGCCCGGACCGACGGCCGGCGGCAGGTCACGCTCGCCGGGTGGCCCCTCTACCGGTACGCGGGCGACAAGAAGGCCGGCGACCTGACCGGCCAGGGCCGGAACGGCACCTGGTTCGCGGTGACGCCGGAGGGCAAGAAGGCGCAGGCGAACGACGGTGCCACGGCCGGCGACGCGGACGCGGACGAGGGCTCCGGCTCCGGCACGGGAGCCGGTGAGGCCGACGCCGAGCCCGACACCGACACGGGCACGGGCACGGGCACGGGCGACGGCTACTGAAGACCACCCCGACCACCACCACGGCGACCAGGACGAGAAGACCCATGTCAGCCAAGCGTTTCGCGGCGTTCGCGCTGGCCCTGCACCTGCTGCTCCTGTCCGGTTCGACCGGTGTCGCGCACGCGGACGACCCGGCCGACGCGGGCCCGGTCCAGCAGACCCCGCTCGGCCCGATCACCGCGCTGGACGAGGACCTGCTGGTCAAGGTGCGGCTGGCGGGCCTGTGGGAGATGCCCATGGGCGAGGAGGCGCAGACCCGCGCCGCCAGCCGGCGGGTCAAGGACGTCGGGCAGCAGCTGGCGAGCGACCACGAGTTCCTCGACGAGCGGGTGGTGCGGCTGGCGTCCCAGATGGGGGTGGAGCTGCCCGCCGAGGCCAACGCCGACCAGCAGTCGTGGATGGCGGAGATGCGCTCGCGCACCGGCGCCGCGTTCGACGACTCGTTCGCCAACCGGCTGCGCGCCGCCCACGGCTCGATCTTCCCGGTCATCGGCACGGTCCGGGCGAACACCCGCAACGAGGCCATCCGGCAGTTCGCCCAGATCTGCAACCAGATCGTGCTCAAGCACATGACGCTGCTGGAGAGCACGAACATGGTCACCGACACGGGACTGTCCAAACCGGTGGCAGCGGGCGCGGTGAACCAGGTGAACCAGGCGGCGTCCGCCGCGGACCCGGTGCGCGCCGCGCAGGTGGTCCCCACGAACAACCCCAGTCCCCTCGTCGTGCTCCTCATCTGCCTGGCAGGCGTGGTGGTGACGATCGGCGTCCTGCGCCTGCTGCGGCCCCGCGGCGACGTCAGGTGAAAGGAGGTGGTGGCCGGACGGACGGACACCACGGCTCGAACCGTTCCGGAGACCTACCGAACCCCTCGACCCGCCCGGCCGCCGTGACCACTCCTGCACGGCGGCCGGACGGGTCGCAGCCCCACCGCCTGAGAGTCCTCCCCCGCCATCTCGGAGGTAAGTCCCGTGCTCTCCCAGGTTCCGCTGCTGGTCGCCCAGGCGACCGGCGGCGACCACGACGCCGGTGTGCGCCACGTCGCCCAGATCTCGGCGCGCCTGGCCTACGTGTTCATGTGCGCCACCCTGTGCTGGGGCGTGCTGATCGCGACCGGCTGGGCCAACAAGATCACCGGTAGGCAGGGCCTGCGCAACAGCCACATGGTGCTGGCGACGCTGGCCCTGGCCTTCGCCTCGCTCCACGCGTTCGCGTTCACCCTGCTGCGGCTCGGCGCGTTCTCGTACCTCCGGCTCGTGGTGCCCTTCGCCGACGGCGGCCCGCTCCGGCACGCCCTGGGCATCGCGGCGCTGGAGCTGATGCTGGCCATCGCGTTCACCGCGGGCCTGCGCAAGAAGATCTACTACCGGAAGTGGCTGCGCGGGCACCAGCTGGCCTACGCCGCGGTCGCGCTCGGGGTGGTCCACTCCTGGTTCGGCGCGATCGCCAACGGCACGTTCTCCGTGCTGTGGCTGGCCGGTCTCACCGTCCTCGTCCCGACCGCGACCATCGCCATCGCCCGCTTCCTGCCGCCGGACGTGCTGGTGAAGCTGGGGATGCTGGAGCCGGAGCCCGGGTTCGAGCCCGAGCCCGACGGCGCGGGCGGCAGCGCGCTCGACATCAGCGTGGACAACGAGCGCTGCCACCGCTACGGCATCTGCCAGGCCGAGGCGCCGGGGCTGTTCCAGCTGGTCGACGACGAGCGCCTGCGCTACGAGCGCAGGCCGCCGCCCGAGCAGTTCGCCAAGGCGCGGGCCGCCGCCCGCGCGTGCCCGATGCGCGCGATCGAGCTGCGGGAGCGTGTGCGGTGAAGAACGAGGAACGGGTGGTCATCGCGGGCGGCGGGCTGGCCGGCCTGCGCGCGGGCGAGCGGTTGCGGGAGCTGGGCTTCCGCGGCGAGATCGTGATCGTGAGCGCGGAGCGGCACCTGCCCTACCACCGGCCCGCGCTGTCCAAGGAGGCCATCAACGGCGAGCTGACGGCGTCGGACCTGCGGCTGACCATCAGCCGCGAGCTGAACGCGATCTGGCGGCTGGGCACGTCCGCGACCCACCTGGAGCCCGACCGGCACGTGGTCGGGCTGCCCGGCGGTGAGGAGCTGAAGTACGACGGGCTGGTCATCGCGACCGGGGTCGAGCCGCGCCACCTCGCGGGCGCGCCGCGGCAGGACCCGCGCATCCACGTGCTGCGCACCGTGGACGACGCCGTCGCGATCAAGCGGGCGATCAACTCCACGCAGGGGCTGGTCGTGGTGATCGGCGGCGGCCTGATCGGGTGCGAGATGGCCGCGTCGGTGAAGGCGATGGGCCGTGACGTCGCCATCGTGAGCAGGTCGTCCACGCTGCTGGGCAGCGCGGTCGGCAAGAACATCGCCGAGACGGTCACCGAAGCGCACCGGGTGCGGGGCGTGCGGATGGCGATGGGCGTGAAGATCCGGCACTGGGTGCGCCAGGCGGGCGGGGTGGCGATCCACCTGTCCGACGGGCAGGTGTTCTTCGCCGCGGTCGTGGTGATCGCGGTGGGCGCCTCCCCGTCGATCCACTGGTTGCGCGGGTCGGGTCTGGTGCTGGAGGACGGGGTGCTGTGCGACCCCACGTGCCACGTGGTCGGCGCGACCGACGTCGTGGCCGCGGGTGACGTCGCGCGGTGGCCCAACCTCCGGTTCGGTGGACAACCGCGTCGGGTCGAGCACTGGCTCAACGCGGTGGAGATGGGGCGGGCGGCCGCGGAGAACCTGTTGGCGGGCAGGGAGAACTCGCGGCCGTTCACCCCTGTCCCCCGGTTCTGGACCGAGCAGTACGGGATGCGCATCCAGGGGTCGGGCATCCCCGCGCTCGGCAAGGACACCACGACGCTGGCCGGGTCCCAGAAGGACCACCGGACCATCACCGGCTTCGTCCAGGACGGCCGCCTGGTGGGGATGGTCGGCCTGGACGCGCCCACCGCGATGATCAAGCTGTCCACGGAGCTGTGGCGGCAGAACCGGGTGGCCGAGGGCGGACCGCCGCGCGGCGGTCCGCAGCACCTGGCCCCGCCCGAGCGCCTGGCGGACCGCGGTCGCGAGCCGGAGCGGGCCGCACCGGCGGCGTGGGCCCGGCCCCACGAGCCGGGCCGGCCCTACGAGCCGGCGCGGTTCGACGCGCAGGTCCCCCGGCAGCAGCAGGAGTCGCAGCCGCTGCCGGTGCCCGCGCACGCGCCCGTGGTGCGCACGCGCGGGTATGGCGGCAGGCCGCTGGCCCGCACCGGACCACGCGCCCGACCCCGCTGAGGAGCGGGGAGTAGACCACCGGACCGGTCGACCAAGGCCCGACCGAACACCACCCCGGTTCCCCGGGGTGACACCCGAAGAGGGGGTTTCGCACGCCGACGGCCGGTTCGGACCGGATCGCACCCCGGTGTCCGGACATCTGTTACCTCGATGCCGTGTCGCCGTAACGCCGGCCACCAAGCATTCCCTCCCATGGCGAACCGGAGTGGAGTCACCGTCGTCGGGATCCCGGCCCGCGACGAGGCGCGCACGGTCGGCGCGGTGGCCACGGCCGCCGACGCCGGCCTGCACCTCGCTTTTCCCGGGGGCGCGAACGTGGTGGTGCTGGCCGAGAACGGCAGCACCGACGACACGGTTCGGCGCTTCACCGAGACACCGCTGCGCAGCCGCAAGGTGGTGGCGCGCTCCGGCGGCGAGGGCACCGGCAAGGGCACGAACGTGTTCGCGATCGTGGAGCGGGCGCTCGACCTCGACGCGGACCGACTGCTCCTGCTCGACGCGGACGTGCGGTCCACCGAACCCCGGTGGATCTCGGCCCTGGCCGACGCGGTGGACCACGACGAGCCGACGCTCGCCGTGCCCTCCTACCGGCGCAACCGGTTCGAGGCCAACACGACCAACCACCTGGCCAGCCCGCTGCTGGCGGCCGTGTTCGGGGTGCACGTGCAGCAGCCCATCGGCGGCGAGTTCGCGTTCAACCGGGCGTTCCTGGAACGGGCGCGCACCTGGCCCCGGCCGGACAGCGCGTACCTGTACGGCATCGACGTGTGGCTGACCGCGAACGCGCTGCGCGAGCACCTGCGCGTGGTGGAGGTGCCGCTGGGCCGCAAGCTGCACAACTCGCCGTTCCCGAAGATCCTGCGGTTGCCGCAGCAGGTGCTGGACTCGCTGTTCCACGTCGTGCTGCGGACCGACGCGGTGCGCTCCCCCGGTCCGACCGCCCCGGCGGCGCGGGCCGCGGTGGACGGCGCGTCGGCGCCGCAGGACCCGGCGGTGGTGTCGCGGGTGGCGGAGTGCGTGGCGCGGTACCTGGAGGCGCACCGGGGCGACGTGCGGCGGCTGTTCCCGTCGGCCGCCGCGGCGGGTCCCGCGCCGTGGGGGCTGCGGATGACCGGGGAGCACTGGCCGCACGTGCTGGCCGACGCGCTGGCGGCGGTGGCGGGCGGTCGGTTCGAGGCGGCCCGGGACCACCTGGTGGCGCTGTACGTGAACCGGGTGCTGACCTTCTGGGAGGAGATCGACGGGCTGGGCGACGGCGAGATCGACGGACTGCTGGACCGGCAGGCGGCGGGGACCGTGCGCGCGGTGCGGGACCGGGGGATCGCGCTGGGCGGGCGGACCGGGCCGGGCAGGTTCGACGTGCGCCACTGGGCGGGGTACAACGACGTCTCGCCGGCCTGGAGCGTGCCCGCGTGACGCCCGCCGGGAAGATCCTTCTGTTCACAAACTATTTCTCATGTGTGAAAACTTCGGACATCGAGGACAGATTGACTTAAGTTTTCAACATCCGCCAGGCTCCAGGTCCCCTGCACCTCAACGGTCTGGAGGTCCTCGTGCCCCGACTCCTGTCCTACCTCGCCTCGTTGGCGCTGGTCGCCGCCGTGCTCGTGCTCGGCGGCGGCACGGCGCAAGCCGACGGCTGCTACACGTGGAACCGAACCCTCTCCCAGGGCGCGTCCGGTGAGGACGTCCGGCAGTTGCAGATCCGCCTGGCCGGTTACCCCGGCTCCGGCGCGGTGCTCGGCATCGACGGCCAGTTCGGCCCCGCGACGAGGTCCGCGCTGGTCCGCTTCCAGCAGGCGTACGGCCTGGGGGCGGACGGCGTGGCGGGCAGCGCGACCTACTCGCGCATCTACGCCCTCCAGGACGACGACTGCACCCCGGTCAACTTCTCCTACGCCGAGCTGAACAACTGCAACTCCGACTGGTCGGGCGGCCGGGTGTCGGCGGCCACGGCCCGGTTCAACGCGCTGGTGTCGATGTGGAAGCTCCAGGCCATGCGGCACGCGCTGGGCGACCAGTCGATCCGCGTCACCAGCGGTTTCCGCAGCGTGGCGTGCAACAACGCGGCGGGCGGAGCCTCGGACTCCCGGCACCTCTACGGTGACGCGGTGGACCTCGGGGTGAGCCCGCACTCGCTGTGCCGACTGGCGCAGCAGGCCCGCAACCACGGCTTCAACGGCATCCTCGGCCCCGGCTACCCGGGCCACAACGACCACACCCACGTCGACCACCGGGGCAGCCGCTTCTGGTCGGCCCCCTCCTGCGGCATCTGAACCGAGACGCCCGACCGGGGGCCCGTCGCGCACGCGGCGGGCCCCTTCCGGTCGAAAGGGTCCGGCGGTGGGGTGACCGCCGTCGGCGTCGGGGCGGGAAGGGACCGGAAGTTCCCGGCGCGCCGCCTACCATGGGGGCGTGATCCTCGTAGCCGTCGTGCTCACCCTGCTGGGCGCGGGCACCCTGCTGTGGCGTGACGCCGACCTGCTCGGGCTACCCCCGGTGGTCGCCGGACTCGGCCTGCTCGCGCTGGGCGTGGGCGCCGGCGTGCTGTGGTCCGTCCGCCGCCGCCGCAGGTGGGAGCGCGACGGCGAACCCCGGCCGGTCGGCAACGTCCTCCAGCGCGCCCGCGCCCTGCCCCGCCTCATCCGGGAGCGCAAGGCGTACGGGCTGCCCGGCACCACCCTGGCCACCTGGGCGTTCGCGCTGGTCTACCTCGTCTCGCCGATCGACGTGCTGCCCGAGCTGCTGCCGCTGATCGGCGTCACCGACGACGCGGGCGTGGCGGTGTGGCTGCTCACCAGCGTGTCCACCGTCGCGGGTCAGTACCTCAACTGGGAGCGCTCGGGCCGCAGGCGCGAACCCCGACCCTGACCCCCGCTCACCGGGTCCCGGGGCCCGGCAGCTCCCGGATACCGGTCAGCAGCCCGGTGATCGCGCCCATGATCCGCGCGGTGGCCTCGTCCAGCACGACCTTGGTCGGCTCCAGCCCGTACAGGTCGGACAGGTCGACCTCCGCGCCCGCCACCACCGACACCCGCCGCCACGGGCGGGGCAGGAACCGGCCGGGCGGCAGCAGTTCCCGCGTGCCCCACTGCGCCACCGGCACCACGGGCGTCCGGGTGGTCAGCGCGACCCGCGCCACGCCGTTCTTGCCCCGCATCGGCCACCCGTCCGGGTCGGAGGTGAACGTCCCCTCGGGGTAGACGATCACGCACTCCCCCTCCTCCAGGGACGTCCGCGCGGCGTCCAGCGCGTGCCCGGCGCGGGCCGTGCCCCGGTCGACGGGGATGTGCCGCCCGGAGGACATCACCCACCCGAGGACCGGCGCCCGCCACAGGCTCGCCTTCGCGAAGTACCGCGGCACCCGACCGGACACCAGCGCGAACGCGGTCAGCGTCACCGGGTCGGCGAACGACAGGTGGTTGGAGGCGAGCAGCACGGGCCCCCGCCGGGGGATGTTGGCCCGGCCGCCCATCCGCATCCGCACGAACAGCACGACCAGCGGCCACAGCAGGTCGATGGCCACCGAGTACCAGAAACCCCGGCCTCGGCGGGGCAGCCGGGCGGTCATCGCCGCCATCCGGTAGAACGTCACGGGGGGGATCTTCGGTCATGGTCGTCGTCCCCGTTCCGGCGACCCGCCGCACCGCGTCACCCGACCCTGATCCAGTTCGACTAATCTCCTCCCCCGTGGCAGGGCTCCCCGCACCGCGCACCGCGGTGGACCGCATCAGCGTGCTGCTCGTCGAGGACGACGAGGGCGATGCCGTGCTGGTCGAAGCCCTCCTGGACGAGGTGGACGCCGACGTCGAGCTGCACCGCGCGCGGACCCTGCGCGAGGCCGAGGTGCTGCTGGCGAAGGTCGACTGCGTGCTGCTCGACCTCGGCCTGCCCGACACCACCGGGCTGGACGGGCTGACCCGGCTGCTCGCGCACCCCGCCCCGGTCGCGATCATCGTCCTCACCGGCCTGAACGACGAGCACCACGGCACCCGCGCGGTGGCCGCGGGCGCGGAGGACTACCTGGTCAAGGGCCAGGTCGACGGGCTGGGCCTGGCCCGCGGCATCCGCTACGCGGTCGGCCGCAAGCACGCCGAGGAGACCCAGCGGCAGCTGCGCGACGAACAGCTGCTCGCGGCGGAGAAGACGCGCCTGGAGCGCGGTCTGCTGCCCTCGTTCATCCTGCACCCCGACGCGCCCGACGTGAAGTTCCGCTACCGGCCCGGCGGCAGCCGGATGCTGCTGGGCGGCGACTTCTTCGACGCGGTCAGCAGGCCGGACGGCACGCTCCAGGTGATCATCGGCGACGTGTGCGGGCACGGCCCGGACGAGGCCGCGCTGGGCGTGTTCCTGCGCATCGCGTGGCGGGCGCTGGTGCTGGCCGACCAGGAGCCGTCGCGGGTGCTGCGCACGCTGCACGAGATCCTGGAGCACGAGCGCCACCAGCCGGGCCTGTTCACCACCGCGTGCATGGTGACCATCTCCCCCGACCGCCGGTGGGCGCGGGTCTACCTGGCCGGCCACCCCGAGCCGATGCTGCTGGTCGGCGACCGCGTGGTGGAGCTGCCCCGGGACCGGGCGGGCCTGCCGCTCGGCGTGCTGCCGGACAGCACGTGGAGCGGCCTGGACGTCCCGCTGCCGCAGGGCTGGTCGATGCTGCTCTACACCGACGGCCTGGTCGAGGGCCGGGTGGTCGGCGACGTCGAGCGGCTCGGCTCGGAACGGCTGATCGAGCTGATCGGGCAGGTCACCGGCGGCGACATCCGCCGGGTCCAGGACCCGGACGTGCTGCTCGACACCCTCATCTCCAGGGTCAAGGAGCTCAACGGCGGGGAACTCGACGACGACATGGCCGTCATGCTGATCTCGGAACAGGACTGATGGACTACCGCACCCGCTGGCCCGCGGCCAGGCTGCTCGTCGCCGCCGTGGCGCTCCTCTTCACCGTCAGCGCGGTGGCGATCGCCAGCCTGGCGATCGCCCTGTCGACCCTGTCCGACGCCCGCCACACGCTGCTCGACCGGATCGCGCCGGCCCGCGACGCGGTGCTGGGCATCGACACCGCGGTGATCAACCAGGAAACCGGCGTGCGCGGGTACCTGCTCAGCGCGAACCGGGCCTTCCTGGAGCCCTACGAGGCCGGCCTGGCGGACGAGTGGAACGCGGTCGAGGACACCAGGCGGCTGGTCGTGCCGATGCGCCCCGACCTGGCCGACGAGATCGACGCCCTGACCCTGCTGTCGGAGCGGTGGCGGTCGGAGTACGCCCGGCCGCTGATCGCCTCGGTCGACTCGTCCGGCAGTCCGGAGGCGCAGCCCGCCGGGTCCCTGCTGGGCAAGGAGCTGTTCGACCAGCTGCGGACGGCCATCAACAGCCTGGTCGGGCAGCTCGACGGTGACGCCGCCGCGGCGCGCACGGACCTGGACGACGTCGCGCGGGACGTGGTGTGGCTGCTCGTCGGCCTGGGCGCGCTGCTGGTGGTGATCATCAGCGGGATCGCGGTGGTGCTGTACCGGATCCTGATCGCGCCGCTGTCCGGCCTGGCGGCCGACGTGCGGCAGGTGTCCACCGGCGACTTCGCCCACGAGGTGCGGGCGGGCGGGCCGCGCGAGGTCGTGATGCTCGGCCAGGACGTGGAGGCCATGCGCTCGCGCATCCTCTCCGACGTCAAGGACCTCCAGCGGTCGAACTCGGAGCTGGAGCAGTTCGCCTACGTCGCCTCGCACGACCTCCAGGAGCCGCTGCGCAAGGTGGCGAGCTTCTGCCAGCTGCTGGAGCGCCGCTACTCCGGTCAGCTCGACGACCGCGGCGAGCAGTACCTGCGGTTCGCGGTGGACGGCGCGAAGCGGATGCAGGTGCTGATCAACGACCTGCTGGCGTTCTCCCGGGTCGGGCGGATCACCCGCGAGCAGACCCTGGTGGACTGCGACGTGCTGGTGGAGCAGGTGATGGACAGCTACTCCGAGGTCATCGAGCGCACCGGCGCGACGGTGGAGGCGGGCGAGCTGCCGACGGTGCTCGGCGAGGAGTCCCTGCTGGGCGGTGTGTTCGGCAACCTGGTCAGCAACGCGCTCAAGTTCCGCGGCGAGGAGCCGCCCCACGTGTCGATCACCGCCGAGCGGACCGGTGACCTCTGGACGTTCACCGTGAAGGACAACGGCATCGGCATCGACACCGAGTACGCTGAACGCATCTTCGTGATCTTCCAACGCCTGCACCACAAGGACGACTACCCCGGCACCGGCATCGGCCTGGCGATGTGCCGGAAGATCATCGAGTACCACGGCGGCACGATCTGGCTGGACACCACCGAGGACACCGGCACCACCTTCAGGTTCACCCTCCCGGCAGTAGAGGACGACGAGCAATGAGCAACCCGCTGAACGTGATCGACGTGCTGCTGGTCGAGGACGACCCGGGTGACGCCCTCATGACGCAGGAGGCGTTCGAGCACCACAAGATCCGCAACCAGCTGCACGTGGTCCGCGACGGCATCGAGGCGCTGGAGTTCCTGCGGCGCGAGGGCCAGTACGCCGACGCGCCCCGGCCGGGCCTGATCCTGCTGGACCTGAACCTGCCGAAGCGGGACGGGCGCGAGGTGCTGGCGGACATCAAGGCCGACGCGTCGCTGCGCACGATCCCGGTGGTGGTGCTGACCACCTCGGAGGCGGAGGAGGACATCCTGCGCAGCTACAACCTGCACGCCAACGCCTACGTCACCAAGCCGGTCGACTTCGACCGGTTCATCGAGGTCGTGCGGCAGATCGACGACTTCTTCGTGACCGTGGTGAAGCTGCCCCGCTAGGGCGCCCGAGGGGGGTCATCGGGTTCGGTGGTCTCGGCGGGCGGCACGCGGATCGGGTTCACCCGGGTGGGCCCGGGTCCGGCGGAGGTGCTCGCCCCGTGCTCGCCGAGCACTTCGCGCGTCAGCCGGCCTCGTAGCCGACCACGCCGTCCCGCTCGGTCGCGCGCACCAGGCCGCGCCTGACCAGCAGGTCCAGGTGGGCGGAGGTCTCCCCGACCGCCAGCACCTGGTTGAACGGGTCCAGCTCGGCGAACGACCGGCCGCGGCGGGTCCAGCCGAGCCGGCCCGCGGTCGCGAAGGCCGTGCCGGTGCCCGCGCGGACGGCCTCCAGGGTGGCCGCCAGCCGGTCCTCGTGGTGGGCCAGCAGCTCGTCGACCCTGGCGTGGCTGGACCCGGTGACGGGGCCGTGGGCGGGCAGCAGCCGCAGGTCGGGGCAGGACCGGACCAGGCGCAGCGAGTCCAGGTAGTCGCCGAGGGGCAGCGCGGGCCGGGCCGCTTCGAAGCCGATGGACGGCGTGATGTGCGGCAGCACGTGGTCGCCCGCGAACAGCAGCTGGGCCTCGGCGTCGACGAACACCACGTGCCCGCGGGTGTGGCCGGGGGTGGGCAGGACGCGCAGCACGCGCTCGTCCAGCTCCAGGTCGCCCTCCTCCAGCCACTCGTCGGGGTCCTCGTAGTCGCGCGCCGCGTCGTCCCCGAGGGCGGACAGCACGGTCCGCCAGTGCTCGGCCAGGTGCGGCGCGCCCCACTCGCGCAGGCTGCGCACCTGGCTGGTCGAGCGGGCGGTGATCCGGGCCAGCGACGGCTGCTCCCCGAGCCCGAGCGCGACCTTCGTGCCGAAGCGTCGGCGCAGGGCGACGGCCATCGTGTAGTGGTCGCGGTGGGCGTGGGTGACCAGGAACCGGCGGACGTCCTCGAAGCCGTGCCCGAGGGCGCCCAGCGCCCGTTCCAGGGCGGTGGAACCGGCGTCGAGCGACCAGCCGGGGTCGATCAGGACCACCCCGTCGCCGTCCCGGACCGCGTAGGCGTTGACGGTGTGCAGGCCGTCGCCGGGCAGCGGCAGCGGGATGCGGTGCACGCCGGGCGCGACCTCGAAGGCACCGGGTTGGGTCCAGTCCACCCCGTGATCCTACTTCCCGGTAACTTACTGCCGCCCAGGTGGTGCGGCCGACCCCCGCGCGTGCCGTGCAAGATTGTTCACATGGACGTCTACCTGCTGATCCTCGGCGACCACCTGCCCAACCCGGACTCCGGGCACGCGGTGACCGAGGCCGACCGGCTGCGCGCGATCGTGGAGCAGGCCGTGGTCGCCGAGGAGGCGGGCTTCACCGGGGTGGCGATCGGCGAGCACCACTTCACCCGCTACATCGTCTCGGCGCCGGAACTGCTGCTGGCCACGATCGCGGCGCGCACGTCCACGCTCCGGCTGTCCACCGGGGTGACCCTGCTGGCCCACCACGACCCGGTGCGGGTGGCCGAGGAGCTGGCCACGCTGGACGTGCTGTCGCGGGGCCGGGCGGAGCTGATCGTGGCGCGGGGCGTGTCGCAGCGCACCGACGCCGCGTTCGGCGTGCAGGACGACCTGCGGGAGCGGTTCGACGAGAACCTGCGGTTGCTGCTGCGGCTGCTGGAGGAGCCGCACGTGACCTGGGAGGGCAGGTACCGCAGCCCGCTGGTGGACGTGACCACGACCCCGCGGCCGGTGCAGCGGCCCCGACCGCCGGTGTGGATCGGCAGCGGCTCGGCGGTGTCCGCGGACCTCGCGGTCGAGCTGGACCTGCCGCTGATGCTGCCGAGCACCCTGCGCGACCCGAGCACGCACCGGTCGGTGGTCGAGCGCTACCGGGGTGCCATGTCCGGCGGCGGCCGGGTGGCGCTGCCCAGCCACGTGTTCGTGGCGCCCACCGCCGCCGGGGCGCGGGCGCGGTGGCGGCCGCACCTGACCGCCTACGCGCACTTCGCCGACCGGTGGCGGGGCGACGGCGGCGTGGACGTGGACGCGTTGATGGACGGCGCGGCGGTGTGCGGCGACCCGGCCGAGGTGACCGAGCGGCTCAACGCGCTGACCGGGCTGCTCGGGCTGGACGCCCAGCTGGTGATGATCGACATCGGCGGCCTGCCCCACGGGGCCGTGCTCGACGCGATCCGGCTGTTCGGCGCGGAGGTGCTGCCGAACCTGAAGCGTTGACGGGTTTGGTTCCCGCGCCCGCTGGATAAGGAGGGATCATCTCGTCGCGGATCCCTGGGTGGAGCGGTGGACATGCTGAGTTCGTACCTGGAGCCCGCGCGCACCGGGTTCCTCACCTTCGTCGGCGTCGGCGCGCTGCTGCTGCTGCCCCTGATCGCGCTGCACTACTGGCGGTTCGGGCGGGTGGAGCCGCGGCGGGCGCTGGTGCTCTACGGCCTGCTGGCCTACGGGCTCGTGGCGCTGGCGCTGATCTTCCTGCCGTTCCCGGACCGGGACTCGGTGTGCCGCGGCGAGACCATGCTGTCCACGACGCCGTTCCAGTGGGTCACCGACATGCGCCACAACATGGCGGCCACCGGCCGGTCGGGCATCCAGGCGATGGTGACCTCGCAGGCGTTCCTCCAGCAGGCGTTCAACGTCGCGCTGTTCGTGCCGCTGGGCGTGGTGCTGCGCAAGGCTTACCGGCGGGGGCCGCTCGCGGTGGTGTGCATCGGCCTGGGCGTCTCGCTGGCGGTGGAGGTCGTGCAGTACACCGGGAACCTCGGGTTGTACCCGTGCCCGTACCGGATCGCGGACCTGGACGACCTGATCTCCAACACCGGCGGCGCGCTGCTGGGGTGGATGGTCGCGCCCGCGGCGCTCGTGGTGCCGACCGTGCGGGCCCAGGAGGAGGTCACCGCCCCGCCCGGCACGGTGGGCGTGCCGCGCCGCCTGGGCGGGTTGGTGGCGGACCTGCTGGTGGTGGTGCTGGTGTCCCGGCTGCTGCTGCCCGAGCTGGAGTGGGCGCTGGCGCTGCTGGTGCTGCTGCGGGTGGTGGTGCCCGCGGTGAGCGGCGGCTGGACGTTCGGCGGGTGGCTGATGCGGTACCGCACGCGCCGGCCGGACGGCGAGCGGGCCGGGGCGTGGCGGATCGCGCTGCGCGAGCTGCTGGGCGTGACCGGGCTGTTCGCCTACGCGGTGGTGGTGTCGCCGCGGTCGGACCAGTGGTGGGAGTTCGGGCTCGACCTCGTGGTGCTCGCGGTGGTGCTGGTGGGGATCTTCGTGGTGCCGGTGTTCCGGCGCGACCAGCTGGGCTGGCACGAACGGGTGGCGGGGACCCGCACGGTGGTGGTGCGCCCGGAGCACGCGCCGGAGCGGGTCGAGGCCGGGCACCGGTGATCACCGGGCGCGGTCCCGCTCGCTAGGCTCTGCGCCTCGGTGATCGACCGGAGCGACGAGGAGCCTTGATGCCCGAGCGTGGGGACGCGGTGGAATCGGTGGAGCAGCTCACCGCGGCCTGGCGGGGCCTGGTCCTCGACCGGGACCCGGGCGCCGACGTGCGGGACCTCCCGGGGATCGCCGTGCGCTGGGCCGACTGCCGGTTCGCGTTCTGGAACTGCGTCACGCTGACCGAGGTCGGCGCGGGCGCGGAGCTCGTCGGCCGGCGCCTGGAGCAGGTGGCGGAGGTCATGCGCACCAAGCGGCACCCCGGTTTCCTGTGGCTGTTCGAGGACCTGCTGGACGACGGGGCGCGCGCCGCGCTGGACGAGGCGGCCGAGCGGGCGGGTCTCCGGCGCGCCTTCTCCGGCTCCGGGATGGCCGGGGACCTGCTGCCGGTGCCCGACCCGGAGCACCCCGACCTGACCTTCGTCCGCGTGACCACCGACGAGCAGCTGCTGGCCTACGCGGACCTCAACTCGCGCGCCTACGGGTTCGCGCCGGAGGACGGTCGCGACGGGATCGCCGGCTCCGCGCTGTGGAAGACCGGGGTGCACGCCTACCTGGGCCTGCGGGAGGGCGTTCCGGTGACGTGCGCGGCGAGCGTCGAGGTCGCGGGCCGCCTCTTCGTCGCGCTCGTCGCCACCGACCCGGACCACCGGCGCAAGGGCTACGGCGAGGCGGCGACGCGCAAGGCGCTGCACGAGGGCGGCCGGGCCACCGGGCTGACCCGCGCCACCCTGCACGCGACCGCCGCCGGGGCGCCCGTGTACCTGCGGATCGGCTTCACCCCGAACTCACCGGTGCACTTCTACGCGCTCGGGGACTGACCCCCGGGGACACCCCGCCGAGGTCGTGGAGGTCCGCGAGGGCGGCGGGGTCGTCCGCGAGCAGGCGCTGGAACTCCTCGCGGCTGACCCGGCCGTCCACGTCGGTGTCGGCCCGCTCGGCGAGCCGGTGCCACAGGGCGCGGTAGTCGTGGCGGATCGCCCTGGCCCGGGGTGAGCCCGGCGGTTCGCCCGCGCCCTGGGCCAGGCGCAGGGCGAAGACGTCGAAGTCGTCCCGGGTCAGGCAGCCGTCGCCGTCGACGTCGAGCGGGTCGAAGTCCGGCGGGGCGACCTCGCCCGCCACCAGCTCGTCGGCCCAGCCGATGAGCCGGTCGTGGCCCGCCGCCAGGACGTCCGCGTGGGTGGCGCCCTCGTGGCGGTCGAAGCGGACGGGCGTGCCGGTGCCCGCCAGGTCGGCCACGAACCGCTCCACCACGGCCAGGGGCACGATCTCGTCCGCGCCGCCGGCCGACACCAGGACCGGGCGGTCCATCCGCGTGACGGGCACGCGGCAGGCGCGCAGGACCGGGGCGACGCCGGGGCGGGTGGGCAGGTCGGTGACGCCGGTCTCGTCGTTGGTGAGGCGGCCGACGGCGCGGAACATGTCGACCAGGGTCGCGGTCTCGGCCACGTCGAGCAGCCTGCCGCCCGCGTCGGTGAGCAGGGCGCGGGCGTCGAAGCCGGGGTGGGAGGTGCGCAGGCCCGCGAGCAGGAAGGGCAGCAGCACGGACAGCCGCCCCGCGCCGTCGGCGGTGACCAGGTCGACCAGCAGCGGCAGGTGGACCGGCGGGGCGAGGGCGAGGGTGCCGCGGAAGTCGAGCTCCGGGGCGTGGGTCGCGGCGATCAGACCGGTGAACAGGGCCGCGTGGCCGCCCTGGGAGAAGCCGGTGACGAGCCAGGTGCGGCCGACGTCGGGGTGGAGCAGGCGGGCCGCGCGCACGATGTCCACCACGTCGTCGGCCACGGCCTCGCCGTTGAAGTACGGGTGCGGGCCCGGGGTGGCCAGGCCCTCGTAGTCGGTGGCGGCGACCGCGTAGCCGGCGGCGAGCCAGCGGGCCACGTGCTCCCGTTCGAGCCGGGTCAGGCCGGTGGTGGAGGGTGCGCAGTGGTCCGCGAGCCCGGTGGTGCCGTGGGCGTAGCTGACGACCGGCAGGCCGCCGGGCGGTGCGGGTCGGTCCGGCAGGAAGAGCGAGCCGCTGACCGCGCGCCCGGAGCCGTCGTAGCCCAGGCCCTGGTAGACGAGGTGGAACGCCTCGGCGGCGGAGTCGGGCCACAGGGACCGGGGCAGGGGGCGGTGGTCGAGGACCGTGCCCGGTTCCGCGCTGCTCCGCATGTCCCCTCCCCCGACGACGGTAGTGGGCCGTTCCCGTCCGGGGGACGGGGGTCACCCGTCGGTGGCGGGTTCTTCACCCCGATGCCGCGTCCCGGTGGACGTCTGGGTGGTCGTCCGGGTGGGTAGTCCCGCGACGAAGGAGGTTGTCATGGTCCATCCGGAACCACCCGGGCCGCCGCCGATGCCGGTGCCCGAGCCGATCCCCGACCACCCCCGACCGGAGCCCGGTCCGGGCACCGAACCGCCGTTGCCGCCCACGCCCGAACCGCCGACGCCCCGGTGAGCGGGGTTCGGTGGGCCGGCCCGGGTCCGGCCCACCGAACCCCTCCCGGCGATAGGCTGCCGGTGCCGCGCCAGGACGAAGGGGGACCACGTGCCGCAGCACCGCGAACTGCCCGTCAACGGCATCACGATGCACGTCGCCGAGGAGGGCGAGGGACCGCTGGTCCTGCTGCTGCACGGGTTCCCGGAGAGCTGGTACTCCTGGCGCCACCAGTTCGGGCCGCTGGCCGCGGCCGGGTACCGGGTGGTCGCGCCGGACCAGCGCGGCTACGGCGGCACCGACCGGCCCGACGACGTGGACGCCTACACGATCCTGCACCTCGTCGGCGACGTGGTGGGGCTCATCGCGGCGCTGGGCGAGCGCGAAGCCGTGGTCGTCGGGCACGACTGGGGCGCGCCGGTCGCCTGGCACACCGCGCAGGTGCGGCCCGACCTGGTGCGCGGCGTGGCCGGCCTGAGCGTCCCGCCGATGCCGCGCGGGTCCGTGCCGCCCCTGGTGGCGGCCCGGCAGCGCTTCGGCGACGACTTCTACCAGCTGTACTTCCAGCAGCCGGGCGTGGCGGACGCCGAGCTGGGCCGCGACCCGCGCGCGGCGTTCCGCCGGACGCTGGTCGGCCTGTCCGGCGACGCCGTGCCGCCGTCCTCGCGCGGCGAGGGCTTCCTCGGCGCCTTCCCCGACCCGGAGGAGCTGCCCGCCTGGCTCACCGAGGCCGACGTCGACGCGTTCGTGGAGCAGTTCGACCGCACCGGCTTCACCGGCGGCCTGAACTGGTACCGCAACATCGACCGCAACTGGGAGCTCACCGCACCCTGGCAGGACGCCGTGATCACCCCGCCCGCGCTGTTCGTGACCGGTGACCGGGACCTGGTGCGCGGCTTCTCCCCGCCGAACCTCTTCGAGCTGCTGCCGGGGACGCTGCCGAACCTGCGCGGCGTCCACGACCTGGCCGGGTGCGGGCACTGGACGCAGCAGGAGCGCGCCGACGACGTGAACCGGGCGCTGCTGGAGTTCCTCGACGGTCTGTGAGCGCGACCTCAGGCCCTTTCTCCCGTTGGCTACGGCCCAGTAGGTTATAGGCTATAGCCTGAAAGGGGTCGGCGTGTTCCAGACCAAGGCCGAGTTCGCCTACCACGAGGTGCGGCGCCGGGTGCTGACCGGTGTGCTGGCGCCGGGGGCGGTGATCAACCAGGGGGCGCTGGCCGAGGAGATGGGCCTGAGCACCACCCCGCTGCGCGAGGCGCTCAAGCGGCTCGGCGCGGAGGGGCTGGTCGAGCTGGGGGCGCACCGGGACGCCCGGGTCACCGAGCTGCGCGCCGAGGAGGCGCGGGACCTGCTGGAGGTGCGGCGCGCGCTCGACCCGCTGGCGGTGGGGCTGGCGGCGCGGCGGCGCACCGACGAGGACGTGCGGGCGATGCGGGAGGCGGCCGTCGGCCTGCACGCGCTGCCGTCGAACCCCGCGTACGACGAGCTGCTGGCGCACCGGCGGTTCCACGCCGCGCTGTACCGGGCCTCGCACAACACCCCGCTGGTCGAGGCGCTGGACGGGCTGTGGGACAAGACCGACCGCTACCGCCGCCTGGCGCTGGAGACCGGTCGGGACGACGCCGAGCGCGCGCGGAAGGACCACGAGCACGCGACGCTGCTCGACCTCGTCGTCACCGGAGACGGGGACGCGGCGGCGGCGCTGATGCTCGCGCACGTGGAGACGAGCCTCGGCGCGCTGGCCGCGCGGCGGCTGTCGCGGTGAGGTGCCCGGCGCTGGTCGCGCTGTTCGCGCACTCGGTGCTCACCCAGGTGGTGACGTTCGTGCTGCGGCCGGCGGCGTCCTACCGGGCGCTGGAGCTGGAGGTGCCCGCCTCGTGGCTGGGCGCGCTGTCGGCGTCCTTCGCGCTGGTGCCGCTGGTGCTGGCGCTGCCCGCCGGGCACGTGGTCGACCGGGTCGGGGAACGCCGGGTGCTGCTGGTCGGCAGCGTGCTGATGACCGGCGCGGGCGCGGTGTTCGTGCTGCTCGGCGACTCGCCGGCCGGGCTGCTGGCGGGCAGCGTGCTGCTGGGCACCGCCCACCTGTGCGCCGTGGTCGGTCAGCAGGCGCTGGTGGCGAACGCGGCCGCGCCCGGCGGGCGGCTGGACTCCGCGTTCGGCTACTACACGTTCGCGGCCTCGCTCGGGCAGCTGCTGGGGCCGCTGCTGATCCCGCTGCTGGGCGGCGGCGGGTCGATCCCCGACACCGGGCCGGTCTTCCTCGGCGCGTGCGCGGTGAGCGTGCTGCTGGTCGGCTGCGTGCTGCCGCTGCCCGGCCGGGGCGCGGGGCACGGGCGGGCCGCCGCGGAGGCGGGCGGGCTGGGGGCGCTGCTGCGCCTGCCCGGCCTGGTGCGGGCGCTGACGACGAGCTGCGTGGTGATCGCCGGGGTGGACATCACCCTGGTCTACCTGCCGGCGCTGGGCGCGGACCGGGACCTGTCCGCCGGGTTGGTGAGCGCGCTGCTGGCGTTGCGCGCGGCGGCGTCGATGGTGTCGCGGCTGCTGCTGGGGCGGTTGAGCGCGGCCCTGGGGCGCAGGCGGTTGCTGGTGGGCAGCATCGCGCTCGCGGCCCTGGGGCTGGCCGCGTGCGCCGCGCCCGTGCCGCCGTGGGCGCTGGTGGTCGCGGTCGTGGTCGCCGGGCTCGGGCTGGGGGTGGGCCAGCCGCTGACCATGTCGTGGCTGGCCGAGTCCGCCCCGCCCGGCGCACGGGGCCGCGCGATGTCGCTGCGGCTCACCGGGAACCGCGCGGGCCAGGTGGTCATCCCGGCGGCGGTCGGCGCGGTCGCGGCCGGGCTCGGCGCGGCGGGCGTGCTGGGTGTGACCGCGGCGGCCCTGGCGTGGACCGGGTTCCTGGCGCGCAAGCTGGCCGTGGACGGGCCCTGAGCAGGGCGAACCCTGACGAGCCGGCCGTCACCGGAGGCGTTCGGCGGCCAGCCGGCCCGAGATCAGCACCGGCGGGATCCCGACACCCGGCGTGGTGCCGCTGCCCGCCAGCACCACGTTGCCGTCGCGGGAGGGCAGGTTCCGGGGCCGGAACGGGCCGGTCTGGGCGAAGGTGTGCGCGGCCGAGAACGGGGTCCCCGCCGCCTGCCCCGCGCGGGCCCAGTCGTCCGGCGTGCTCAGCGACAGCCGCGTCACCTCGTCCGGCGAGGAGATCAGCTTGCGGTGCGCCAGCTCGTCCACGAGCCGGTCGGCGTAGTCCCCGCCCAGGTCCGCCCAGTCCAGCGGCCCCGCGTCCAGGTTCGGGCACGGCGCCAGCAGGTAGTGCAGGTGCCGGTCCGCCGGGGCCAGCCCCGGGTCGGTCACCGTGGGCGTGGTGAGCAGCAGGGACGGGTCGGTCATCAGCTCGCCCCGGTCCACGATCTCGTCGAACGTGCGGTCCCAGGCGTCGCCGAAGGAGATCGTGTGGTGCGCGTGCCCCTCGACGCGCGGCCCGCTCAGGTGCACCACCACGGCCGACGGCGACCAGCGCACCGGCACCGGGCGGCGCGGTACCCGGCGCAGCAGCCGGGTCGTCTGCGCGGGCCCGGCGGCCAGCACGACCGCGTCGCAGGGGAACCGCTCGCCGGAGGCGATCACCGCCCGCGCCCGGTCGCCGCGCAGCTCCAGCGACTCCACCTCGCACCCGTAGGCGAACCGGACCCCGGCGTCGGCGGCGGCGTCGGCCATCGCCTGCGGCACCGCCCGCATCCCGCCGCGCGGGAACCACACGCCGGCCACGGTGTCCATGTAGGCGATCACCGCGTACGCCGCCAGGGCGTGCTTCGGCGCGACGCCCGCGTAGAGGGCCTGGAAGGTGAACACCCGCCGCAGGCGCGGGTCGCGCAGGAACCGGCCCACCGCCCGGTCCAGCGACCCGAACCCGCCCAGGCGCGCCAGCGCCACCAGGTCGCGCCCCACCAGGTCCAGCGGGCTGTCGAAGTTCGCGCCGACGAACCGGTCCCGCTCCACCTCGTACAACCGGGTCAGCCACGCCCGCAGCTCCCGGTACCCGGCGGCCTCCCGCCCGCCCGCGAACTCCCGGACCGCCTGCTCCATCTCCTCGGCCGAGGTGTGCACGTCCAGCGCGCTGCCGTCGGCGAAGCACGCCCGGTAGGCCGGGTGCAGCGGGAGCAGCTCGACCCGGTCGGCCAGCCGCTCCCCCACCGCGCCCAGCGCCTCGTCCACCAGCTCGGGCATGGTCAGCACGGTCGGCCCGGTGTCGACCAGGTGCCCGCCCACGTCCAGCCGCCCCGCCAGCCCGCCGGGGTGCGGCAGCCGCTCCAGCACGGTCACCTCGTGCCCCGCGCCCCGCAGGTGCAGCGCGGCGGACAACCCCGCCAGCCCCGCGCCGACCACCACGACGGAGTCCGTCCTGCCCCGCACGACGCGCACCGTCACCACCGCCGCTCGGTCGCCTTGGCGGCCAGCGCGCCCAGCGCCAGGCGCACCGGCTCGGCCGGCTCCACCAGGTCGACGGTCCGCAGCGCCTGCTCCACCAGCGAGCCGATCCGCTCCTCCACCGCGTCGACGGCGCCCAGGTCGCGCAGCAGTTCACCCACCTCGGTCACGGTCCGGTCGCTGACGCCGTGGCCCTCCAGGCAGTCCCGCAGCAGCCGCGCCGCATGCGGGCGGTGGGCGGTGCGGGCCAGGCCGAGCGCGAGCGCCATCAGCGCCGTGCGCTTGCCCTCGCGCAGGTCGTCCCCGACGGGTTTGCCGGTGACCTCGGTGTCGCCGAACACACCCAGCAGGTCGTCGCGCAGCTGGAACGCCACCCCGACGTCGCGGCCGTAGGACCGCAGGGCGTCCACGAGCTCCGGCCGCGCGTCCGCCAGCGCCGCGCCGAGGTGGAGCGGCCGCTCCACGGTGTAGGCGGCGGTTTTGAGCCGGGCCACCCGCAGCGCCTTCTCCAGCGACTCCTCGCGGCGGGCGCCCGCCAGCAGGTCCAGGTGCTGCCCGGCGATCATCTCGGTGCGCATGGCCCGCCACGGCTCCCGGGCGCGGGCCAGCGCGGCGGGGTCGAGGCCGGCGCCGGCCAGCGCGTCGTCGGCCCAGGCCAGGGCCAGGTCGCCGACCAGGACGGCCACGCTGTCGCCGTAGTGGCGGGAGTCGCCCGCCCAGCGGCCCCGGTGGTGGCGGGCGGCGAACGCGGTGTGCACGGTCGGCCTGCCCCGCCGGGTGGCCGAGCGGTCCATCACGTCGTCGTGCACCAGCGCGCAACCCTGGAGCAGCTCCAGGGCGACCAGCGCCCGCACGGTGGCGTCGGCCGCCGGGCCCTCCACCGGGCCGCCCGCCGCGCGCCAGCCCCACCAGGCGAACGTCGGCCGCACCCGCTTGCCGCCGGCCAGCACCAGGTCGGCCAGCGCGCCGCCCACCTCGGGCGCGGTGTCGGGCGCGTGCGCGAGGAACTCCTCCAGCTCCTGGTGCAGCCGGGGCACGAGCCCGTCGTCGAGCACCGACGCCTCGACTCGGGGCGCCCTGGAAACCAGCGTCATCGTGCCTCCCGGCTGCTCGTGGTGGCACGAGCTAAACAGCGCCGGCCTGGGTCCGCACGACAGATCAACCCGTCGTGCGGAGCGACACGCAGGGTTCTAGCGTGGTGCAGCGAAACCTGCGGAAGGACTCCCTGCCCCCATGTCGGTCGACCGCGAACTCGACGCCGCCGCCATCACCGACCCGGTGCTGCGGTCGGCCTACCAGCGCTGCCGTGAGCTGAACGCCGAGCACGGCCGCACCTACTACCTGGCCACGCGCCTCCTGCCGCGCGCCCGGCGCCCCGCGATCCACGCCCTCTACGGGTTCGCCCGGTGGGCCGACGACGTGGTGGACGAGGTGCACGACGGCCGGACGCCCGCCGAGCGCGCCGCCCAGCTGTCTACTGTGGACGACAGGTTGGCCGAGGGGCTGGCCGCGGGCCGCAGCGACCACCCGGTGATCGCCGCCGTGGTGGACACCGCGCACCGCTACGGGATCGACCGGTCGCTGTTCGCGGACTTCATGGCGTCGATGCGGATGGACCTGACGGTCACCTCGTACCCGACCTACGCCGACCTCGCCCGCTACGTGCACGGGTCGGCGGCGGTGATCGGGCTCCAGGTGCTGCCGGTGCTGGGCACGTCCGTGCCCCGCGAGGAGGCCGAGCCCGCCGCGGCGGCCCTGGGCGTGGCGTTCCAGCTGACCAACTTCCTGCGCGACGTCGGCGAGGACCTGGACCGGGGCCGGGTGTACCTGCCGACCGAGGAGCTGGCCGCGTTCGACGTCGACCGGGAGCTGCTGCTGTGGGCCCGCCGCACCGGGCGCGCCGACGACCGCGTCAAGCGCGCCCTCGCGTTCCAGGTCGAGCGGGTCCGGTCGGTCTACCGCGAGGCCGCGCCGGGCATCCCGATGCTCGCGCCCGAGTCGCGCCCGTGCGTGGCCACCGCCTATCGCCTGTACGGGCGGATCCTCGACCTCGTCGAGCGCGCCGACTACGACGTGCTGTCCCGGCGGGTCACCGTGTCCAACGGGCGGCGGCTGGTGATCGCGCTGCCCGCCCTCGCCCGCGCCGCACTGCACTAGGAGTAGCGAAGATGCCCACCCCGTTGCGCCGGTTCACCGCCAAGCCGTGGCCCGAGCAGGAACCCACCTGGCGGGACGCCAAGCCCGCGCTGATCGGGGCCGCGCTGAAGCGCGCCTCGGCCCGGCCGTCGGGCAACTGGTTCGTGCTGGCCGCCAGCCGGGAGATCACCGGGGCCGCGCCGTTCGGCCGCACGATCGCCGGCGTCGAGGTGGTGGCGTGGCGCTCGGGGTCCACCGTGGTGGCCGGTCCGGGCTCGTGCCCGCACCTGGGCGCGCCGCTGTGCGACGGGGCGGTGCACCGGGGTGAGCTGGTCTGCCGGTGGCACGGCCTGGTGCTGGGCCCGCGGCGCCCCGGCGCGTGGAGCCCCTACCCCGCGCACGACGACGGCGTGCTGGTGTGGGTGCGGCTGGACGAGGTGGGCGGCGAGGAGCCGCTGGACGCGCCCGTGCTGCCGGAGCGCCCGCCGGTGGCGTCGCTGGACGCGGTGGCCACCGTGATCGGGCGGTGCGAGCCGGAGGACGTGGTGGCCAACCGCCTCGACCCGTGGCACGGGGCCTGGTTCCACCCCTACTCGTTCGCCAACCTGAAGGTGCTGGAGACCCCGACCGAGGAGCGGGACCGGTTCCTGGTCGAGGTGACGTTCAAGCTGGTCGGGCGGGTCGGCGTGCCGGTGGTCGCCGCCTTCACCTGCCCGGAGCCGCGCACGGTCGTGATGCACGTCGTGGAGGGCGAGGGCGTGGGCAGCGTGGTGGAGACCCACGCCACCCCGCTGGCCCCCGGGCCGGACGGGTCCGCCCGGACCGCCGTGGTCGAGGCGACCATCGCCTACTCGGACCGGCCGGGGTTCGCGAAGTCCCTGCCCGTCGCACCCGCCATCCGGCCGCTGATGAGGTGGGCGGCGGCCCGGTTGTGGAAGGACGACCTGGCCTACGCCGAGCGCCGCTACGCGCTGCGCACCACGGGCCGCTTCCCGGGCTGACCGGGTCGGGGCGCGCCCGCCGGACCGGCGGGCGCGCTCACGCCTCGCCCACGAACGTGTGCACGACGCCCCGCTGCCAGCCCGCCGCGGGCAGCGTCCGGACGAGCACGAAACCGTTGCGGCGCAACCGGTCCCGCAGCGCGCCCGCGCCGTCGAAGTCCAGCACGCTGCGCCACAGGTAGGTGTAGAGCTTCGCCGACCGGGTGACGGCGGCGCCGCTGGGGATGATCACCGACCAGCACACCGCCGTCCACAGCGCGGTGGCCGCCCACGAGTCGCGCACCGAGTACTCGTGCGCCACGAACCGCGCCCCCGGCTTGAGCAGCCCGCGCACGGCGGTCAGCACCGGGTCCGGGTCCGGCAGGTTGCGCACCAGGTAGGCGGCGAACACCCCGTCGAACGGGCCGTGCACGGCCAGGTCCTCGGCGCGGGCGTGCACGAACGACACGTTGGCCGGCCAGGACTTGCGCCGGGCCCGCTCCAGCATCCCGCGCGAGGCGTCGACCGCGACGATCTCCGCGCGCGGCGCGACCGCCAGCAGCGCCGCGGTCGAGGCGCCCGTGCCGCAGCCCAGGTCCAGCAGCCGCAGTCCCGCGCCGTCACCGGGGACGCGCAACGCGGTCGCCGAGCGGCGCAGCTCCCGGTGGTAGTCGGGGTTCGCGCCGACCAGCAGGTCGTAGCCCGCCGCCGCCTCGTCGAACGCGTCCGGCACCGCCGCGGCCGCCAACTTCGCCATCAGCCCGTCACCTTCCGTTCGCGGCCATCGCGGCCGCCGTCGTCACCGTAGGGCCGGCTTCAGCCGTTCGCATGACGGATCGGCCCGTGGTTTTCGGCCGGGACCGGGTACTCGGCGGCGGTGACGACTGCGACGAACCTCTACTCGACCACCGCCGTGTCCAACGCGGGCTCGGTCCGCGTGGACGACTCGGCCGACCTGCCCGTGGCCGCGCCGACCGAGCTGGGCGGCCCCGGCGGCGGCTGGAACTCCGAGCAGCTCTACGCGGCGGCGCTGGCCACCTGCCTGCACCAGAGCATCGTGCTCATGGCGTCCTCCGCCGGCGACGACACCTCCGGCTGCGTGGTCAGCGCCGGGGTGTCGCTCCGGCACGAGGGCGCGGAGAAGTACGACGTGGACGCGCGGCTGAAGGTGGAGCTGCCCAACGTGCCGGAGCAGCGGCGGCAGGAGCTGGTGGACCTGGCGATCTCGCACGCGCCGCTGATCGGCGGTTGGCCGGTCACCGTGGCGTGACCGGCCAACCGCACCTGCCGATCAGCCCCCCGCCGGCAGCCCGGCCCGCGCCTCGGCCGGGGTCAGCGGCCGCAGCGTGAGGGTGTGCTCGTAGGTCGTGTCGGGCCGCACCCGGCTGCGCTCCCGCACCGGGTTCGGGGTGTCACCCACCCCGGTGACGGCGTGGCTCGCGTGCAGCGTGTGCCACCCGTCGTTGGGGCGCAGCTGGAACGGGTAGGCCGCCCGGTCCAGGTCGTCGTACCGGGTGACGCCCACCTCCGGCGCGCCCGCGACCAGCAACCCGCCCGTGCGGCCGTCCGTGAGCAGGGCCCAGCGGGTGTCGGTGTGGTTGCCGTGGTCCTGCGGCCGGTGGTACTCCACGTACTGCCCGGCCACGGTGGAGCGGTGCACGCCGATGGGGGTGCCGTCCTCCCGGTCGACGTAGCTCTCGGCCTCCCGCCCGTACCAGGTGAACCGGTCGTAGCGCTCGGGCACGGCCAGTGACACCCCGATGCGCGGCAGGTACGGCAGGTCCCGGACCGCGCCCTGCGGCGTCACCCGGTGGCCCAGGCGCAGGGTCCCGGTCCGGTCGACCGAGTAGGTCATGACCTGGTCGAACCAGGCCCCGGTCACGTCCGGCGCGGCCACCCGGCTGTCCACCACGACCCGCACCCCGTCGCCGTCGGGCTCGACCCGGACGCCGGTGGTGGTCGTCTCCAGCCGGTCCAGGCCGACGCGCCGCCAGTCCTCACCCTCGGCCCGGCCCCAGGCGAACGTCTCGTTGCTGATCGGCGCCCGCCACGCGTCCAGCCGCGGCCCGCCGTGCAGCAGCTCGCGCCCGCGCACCCGGATCGACGACAGCGCGCCGGTCCCCTTGTCCACCTCGTAGGTGACGCCGCGGACCGAGGCGGTGACCGAGTCGGCCCCGTCGGAGACGTGCACCCGCCCCGACCCGGGCGCCCGGTCCAGGCCGGGGACCCGCGTGCCGCCGAGGGCGAACTGGTCGTGGGCGAGCACGTGCCCGGCGGGCAGCACCGGCTGCTCCGCCCCCACCACGGCCTCCACGGTCAGGAACCGCTCGCGGTCGCCCGGGTTGGCCGGGACGCGCGGCCGGACGGTCCCGGTCTCCCCCGCCGCCACGCGCAGCGGCTGCTCGCCGCGGGCCACCACGCGCGATCCCTCCTGGACCCGCCACCGCAGCGCCAGGTCGTCGGTGCCGGTGAACGCCCGCTCGTTGTGCACCGACAGCACGCCGTCGGCCCAGCCGAACCGCAGCGGCTGGTGCGCCCAGGCCATCTGGGTCGTCTCGGGCTGCGGGTCGCGGTCGGCGGACACCAGGCCGTCGACGCCGGACAGGCTGGAGCCGTAGGACAGGTGCGTGCCGCGCTCCTCGACGCGGTCGAAGTCCAGGGCCAGGACCGCGCCGCCGACCGGGATCGGCGCGGTGAGCTCCTCGGCGCTCAGCGCCCGGTCGTAGATCCGCGCGTCGTCGAACGCGCCCTGCGCCATGCGGCCGACGTTCGACGGGTCGTTCCACGAGGTCTCGAAGTCGCGCCCGATGTTGACCTCGGCCGACGAGGGGTCGATGGCGCCGGTGAACGGGGTCGAGGCGAGTTCGCGGCCGTCGAGGTACAGGCGCAGCGCGGTGCCGTCGTAGGTGCCGCTGACCCGGTGCCAGTTGCCGTAGAAGTCGGCGGGCACCGGGGCCTGAACCGCGCGCCAGGTGCCGCTGTGGATGAAGAACTCGAGGGTGTGCTCGGTCTTCATCTTGAGGGCGTATTGATGGTCGCCCTTGCCCAGGATGCGGAAGTCACCGGTCCACCGCTCCGGCTTGACCCACACGTCGAGGGTCAGCGCGGTGCCGGTGATGTCGAGCCGCCGGTCCCGGTAGACCTCCACGAAGTCGTCCAGGCCCGACAGGCGCAGCGCCTTGCCGCGCCGGCCGTCGACCAGCTCGGGCGCGCCGGACAGGTGGGCGGGGATGTCGTGGCCGGAGGCGTCGGGCACGACCCGGACCGGCTGCCGGATGTTCTGCTCGGCCCAGTCCCAGATGAAGCCGCCCTGGGCGGCGGGGTTGGCGCGGACGACGTCCCAGAACTCGCGGAAGTTGCCCAGGCTGTTGCCCATGGCGTGCGCGTACTCGCCGAGGATCAGCGGCTTGGTGGTGGTGCGGGCCTGCTCGGCGAACCTCTCCGGTGACGGGTAGCGCGGGCCCCGGACGTCGGCGAACGGCGCGTCGCCGTCCGGGTTGTTCGACTGGTGGTACTTCGGTCGGGTCGGCTCGTTGGCGTCCAGCCACTCGGCCATCGCGTGGTGGTGCGCGCCCAGGCCGGCCTCGTTGCCGGTGTCCCACAGGAACACGCTCGGGTGGTTCTTGTCCCGCTGCACCATGGCGGTGAAGCGGTCGAGGAACGCGTCGCGCCACTCCGGCTGGTCCGCCTGGCACCAGACCCGGCAGTTCTCGTGGTTGTGGGTCTCGATGTCGACCTCGTCGGCGATCCACAGGCCGTGCCGGTCGGCCAGCTCGTAGAAGTACGGGTCGGACGGGTAGTGCGAGGTGCGCACCGCGTTGACGTTGAGCTGCTTCATCAGCGCCACGTCGCGCTCCTGCGCGGGACGCGGCACGTGCCTGCCGTGGTCGGGGTCGGTCTCGGCCCGGTTGACGCCCTTGAACAGGGTGCGCCTGCCGTTGATCAGCAGCTGCTCGTCGCGGACCTCGATCTCGCGGAACCCGGTGGTCTCGCCGGTGATGTGGGTGGTGCGACCGTCCGGGCCGGTCAGCACGAGCACGACGGTGTGCAGGTTCGGCGTCTCGTCGGTCCACTTCGCCGGGTCGCGCACCGGCAGGGTGAGCCGGACCCGCGCGCCCGGCCCGGTCACGTCCACCGGCTGGGAGGTCCGGCCGACCTCCCGGCCGCGGGCGTCGCGCAGGCTCGCGGTGACGCGGTGCGCGCCGGTCGTGCCGCCCGGCCCGTGGGCGATCTCCACGTCGGCGGTCAGGGTGGCGTCGGTGTAGGTCTCGTCCAGGTCGGTCCGCAGGGTCACATCCCGCACGTGGGTGGCGGGCGTGGCGTAGAGGCCGACCGAGCGGAAGATGCCGGAGTACCGCCACTGGTCGACGTCCTCCAGGTAGGAGCCCGCGCTCCAGCGGTGCACCTGCACGGCGACCCGGTTGCGGCCCGGTCGCAGCGCGTCGGTCACGTCGAACTCGGCGGGCGTGTAGCCGCCCTGGTCGTAGCCGACGTACCGGCCGTTGACCCAGACGAAGTAGGCCGAGGTCACGCCCTCGAACCGGAGGAAGGCGCGGCGGTCGCGCCAGCCGGCGGGCACGTCGAAGTCGCGGGCGTAGGCGCCGGTGGGGTTGACGTCGCGCGGCACCCGCGGCGGGTCGTCCGGCTGCACCTCGGTGGCGATGTTGCGGAAGATCGGGTGGTCCAGGCCGTCGGTCTGCCAGGTGTGCGGCACGGTGACCCGCCGCCAGCCCGACGTGTCGTAGCCCTCGGCGTGGAAGCCCGCCGGCACCTCCTCCGGCCGGTCGGCCATGGCGATCCGCCACTCCCCGTCCAGGGCGAGGCTGTACGGGCCGCGCTCGTCGCCGCGGACCGCAGCGGCGGTGTCGGCCTGCGGGCGCAGGAACGCGTGCGGCGCTTCCTGGCCCTCGGCGACCTTGCGCGGGTCCTCCAGGTACGCGTAGAGGTCACCGCCCGGCGGCGAGGCGCTCGAGGGCGAGGTGCTCGTCGACGGGGTGTTGGGCGGTGCGCCACCCGCCGCGCTCGTCGGCGCCACCGTCCCGGCCGAACCCACCACGACCGCCACAACCGCCACGAGAACGCCCAGGCGAGGCATCCACGAACCTCCATGTTCGAACGGAATCCCACATGATTCAGCAGCAAAGCCCGTTTGCCGTCAATCCGGCAAGGAGGTGTCGATTTCGCCGCGACCCGTTCGCCGTAGTGGCGAGGGGGTGTCGACCGGACGCCCTCCCGGAGGAGGACAGATGCGAAAACTGCTGGTCATGGCGTTCATCTCGCTGGACGGGGTGGTGCAGGCGCCGGGCGGTCCGGACGAGGACCGCGACGGCGGGTTCGCCCACGGCGGCTGGGCCGTGCCGCACCTCGGCCCCGAGGTGGTCGCGGGGATCTCGGAGCTGACCCTCCGCGCGGACGCCCTGCTGCTCGGCCGCCGGACCTACGAGATCTTCGCCGCCTCGTGGCCGCTGGCCGAGGACGACCCGATCGGCGCGAAGCTCAACGCCGTGCCCAAGCACGTCGCCTCGCGCACGCTCACCGAGGTGTCGTGGCGCAACTCGTCGCTGCTCGCCGGCGACGTCGTCGAGGCGGTCGCCGCGCTCAAGCGCGACGGGGACGGTGAGGTCCAGGTGCACGGCAGCGGCGAGCTGGTCCAGTCGCTCCTGGCGCACGACCTGGTCGACGAGCTGCACCTGGTAGTGGTCCCGGTGCTGATCGGCGCAGGCAAGCGGCTGTTCGGGGCGGGGACCGGCCCGGCCACGTTCACCCTCGCGGGCACGACGACCGCGGGCGGGGTCCTGGTGAACCGGTACGAGCGCGCCGGCGGGCTCCACTACGGTGAGATGGGCCCGGAGACGGGGAACTGGTGACCCGGGACGGGGGACGCGCCTTGCCGCAGTACGCGATCCTGATCTACGAGCAGGAGACGCCCGGCGGGGTCGCCGACATCCCGCCGGAGGTGATGGAGGCCAACATCCGGGCCGGTGAGCTGATCGCCGCCATGGGCGTGCGGGTCGTCCACGAGCAGGCCCTGGAACCCAGCGCACGCACCCGCACGGTGCACCGGGGCGGTCTGGTGACCGACGGGCCGTTCCTGGAGAGCAAGGAGGTCATCGCCGGGTTCTTCGTGGTGGAGGCCGTCGACCTGGACCAGGCCGTCGAGGTGGCCCGGCTGCTGCCGATCGTGGCCGGGGCCGTGGAGGTCCGGCCGCTGCTGGACGTGTGAGCGGGGTCGAACGCGCGGTCGCCGACGCGCACCGCCGCGAGTGGGCCGCCGTGCTCGCCGCGACGGTGCGCGTCACCCGCGACCTCGACCTGGCCGAGGACTGCGTCCAGGACGCCTACGCCGCCGCGCTGCGCGACTGGGCGCGCGACGGCGTGCCGGTCAGGCCCGGCGCCTGGCTGACCACGGCGGCCCGGCACCGGGCGGTGGACGCGCTGCGCCGGGCGGGCACGCTGCGGTCGAAGCTGCACCTGCTGGTGGAGCCCGCCACCGCGCCGGAGGTCCTGACACCGCCCGACGACCCGTTGCGGCTGGTCTTCCTGTGCTGCCACCCGGAGCTGAGCCCGGAGGCGCGGGTGGCGTTGACGCTGCGGCTGGTGTGCGGCGTGGCGACCGCGGACGTCGCCCGCGCGCTCCTGGTCCCCGAGCCCACCGCGGCGGCCCGGATCACGCGCGCGAAGAAGAAGGTCGCCGCCGCGCGCGTGCCGTTCCGGCTGCCCACCGCCGCCGAGCTGCCCGACCGGCTCGACGCCGTGCTGACCACGATCCACCTGCTGTTCACCACCGGGCACACCGCGCCCTCCGGCGGCGCGCTGACCCGGGACGACCTCGCCGGGCACGCGCTCGACCTGGCCCGCCTGCTGCACCGGCTGATGCCCGACGAGCGCGAGGTGCGCGGCCTGCTGGCGCTGCTGCTGGCCAACTCCGCGCGCCGGGCCGGCCGCACGGCCACCGACGGCCGCCTGCTGACCCTGGCCGAGCAGGACCGGTCGACCTGGGACCGGGACGCCGTCGACGAGGCCCACCACCTGGTCGTGGCCGCGCTGCGCGGCGGTCGCCCGGGTCGCTTCGCCCTCCAGGCCGCGATCGCGGCGCTGCACGCCACCGCGCCGACGTACGCCGAGACGGACTGGCCGCAGGTCCTGGTGCTCTACGACGAGCTGGCCCGGGTGTGGCCGTCACCCGTGGTGGCGCTCAACCGGGCCGTGGCGGTGGCGGAGGTCCGCGGCCCGGCCGCCGCGCTGGCCGAGGTGGCGGAGCTGGAGCGGGACCGGCGGCTGGCCGGCTACCACTACCTGCCCGCGGTCAAGGCCGACCTGCTGCGCCGCCTCGGCCTCGACGCGACCGCCGAGTACGAGCGGGCCATCGCCCTGGCCGACAACGACGCCGAACGCGCGTTCCTGCGCGAACGCGCCCGGTCGTGCGGGGACGGGTCGTGCGGGGGTGGGGCCTGCGGGCACCGGTCGCGCGGGGATCAGCGGCCCAGGTAGGCGCAGGGCACGTGGAAGAACCACCCGTCCGGCTGGTGCTCGAACCGGCCGACCGGCCCGCCCGCGGCGCACTGCTCGCGGGCCCGCGCGACGCTGTCGCCCCACGGGAGGCCCTCCAGCACGCCGCCACGCGCGTGGACGTGCTGCACCACGCTCCAGAACACGACGAGCGCGAACACGACCTGCCCCGTCTTGACCGCCAGGCGTGCCCACGTCTCCCGGGGCACCGCGTCGAGGCCGACGGCCACCGCGGCGAACAGGAACAGGCACGGCGCGATGCTGTAGCGCTGCGCGGCGAGCACCACGCCTGGCTGCTGCACCTGGAGCTCCTGGCCCCAGTTGGTGGTCAGCGTCACCACGATCACCAGCACGCTGTAGCCGAGCCCGAGCGCCACCAGCAGCCGACCGGGCCGGCCGCCCCAGCGGAGCCCGGCGAGCACCGGCAGGCAGACCAGCACGAGGGTCACGAGCACCGGCGCGTTGCCCAGCGCCGGGTAGTACCGCTCGACCTGCTCGGAGCCGGTGAACGCGGCCACCGGCACCCGCAGCAGCGCGGCGAGCACCACCTGCACCGGGTCGACGGGGTCGCGGGAGTACGGGTTCCGCTCGGCGAAGACCATGACCACGGCCTGCACCGCCGCGGCTCCCAGGAAGGCGACGGGCAGGGCGAGGTCCCGGCGCAGCGCCAACCGCAGGAGCGCGACCGGGATGAGCAGGACCACCAGCGGGCTGGACAGGGTGGCCAGCACGACGAAGACGACCACGGCCACCGGCACGCGGGGCTCGCGCCGCCACAGCAGCGCCCAGAACACCCCGTAGAGCAGGAACCAGTGCAGGTTGGTGACGTTGTCCAGCGGCTCGGAGTTGCCCACGGGCAGCACCACGACGAGCGCGGCGTGCGCGAACCGGACCGGCAGCGAGCGCAGGTGGCCCGCCGAGGCGGCGAAGACGACCAGCGCGACCAGCGCCCGCGGCACCGCGGCCAGCACCGCGAACCCGGTGGCGGCCCACTCCAGCGGCAGCACCGACACCAGCTCGGCGGCCAGGCGCGGGATCGTGTGCAGGTAGCCGCCGTAGGGCGACACCAGGTTGGTGGCGAACGGCTGTGTGATGCCGTCGAGCAGGAAGCGCGCGCCATCCTCGGCCCAGACCCGCTGGAGCCGCGACCACCCGGCCGGCATGAGCAGCTGGAACCCCACCGCGCCCAGGAACGCCACGACGAACCCGAACGCGAGCCGCCCGCGCGGCAGGTCGCTGCGCGGCGCCTCCGGCAGCAACCGCTCGGCCGCCACCCGCCACCGGTCCCCGACCGCCGCGGAACCCTCCCCCACCGTTACCACTTGATTCCCCTGATTCCCCCCGACCGCCACCACGCAGCCGCGCACCCTACACGCCACCCCGCGCGAGTCGTACGTCCAGGACCACCGTGTCGTACGTTCGCGACCCCCGAGTTCTACGTTCGCGTACCCCCGATCGGGTCGGCCGGGAGTCCTGAACGTTGAACTCGGGGGTCCTGAACGTACGACACGGTGGGTTTGAACGTACGACTCGCGCGGATCAGGTGGGTTTGTGCAGGATCACCAGGCGTTGGGTGGCCCGGGTCAGGGCCACGTAGCGCTCGGGCGGGGTCATGCGGTCCGGGTCGACCACCACCGCCACGTCGAACTCCAGGCCCTTCGACGCGCGCGGGGTGAGCGGGCCGTCCACGCTGATCACGGCGAACGTGCCGGTTTCCGGGCGGAAGGACTCCGGGTCGCCGCCGGTGACCTCGGTGGGCGGCTCGCCGGTGCGGACCGAGGTGGGCGGGACCGCGTCGGGGTCGACCTCGGCCAGCGCCCGCGCCGCACAGGCCATGATCTCAGCGGGCGTCCGGTAGTTGACCGTCAGCCGGTGGTACCGCCACCGGTCCGGGACGTAGCGGTCGAAGACGTCGTGCCACGTGCGGACGCCGGCTTCCGCCTGCCGCTGCGCCAGGTCGCCGACGACGGTCATGGCGCGGTTGGGGCTCCGGCGCAGCAGCAGCCGCCAGTCCATCGCGGACAGCTCCTGCGCCTCGTCCACGACCACGTGCCCGTAGGTCCACTCGCGATCGGCGGCGGCGCGTTCGGCGAGCACGCGGTGGTCGGCCGGGGTGTGGCGGTCGGCCAGCCACTCGGCGTGCACCAGGTCCACGGCGCGCAGCTCCTCCTCGTGCATCTCGGCGTCGGTGTCGACGACGTGCAGGACGCCCCGCGCGTACTCGACGGCCTCGCGGCGCTCCCGGGCCGCCCGGCGCTCCTCCGCCCCGTCGGTGCCCAGCAGCTCGGCGGCCTCGTCCAGCAGCGGCACGTCGGAGACCGTCCACGCCCCGGGGTCGTCCCGGTGCAGCTCCGGGTAGCCCAGGGCGAAGCAGCGGCCCGCGTACAGGTCGGCCAGCAGGCCCTCCGGCGTCAGCACGGGCCACAGCTCGGCGGCCGCCCGCGCCAGGTCGGGGTGACGGGTCAGCTCCCGGCGCACGTCGTCGGCCAGCTCGGGCCAGTCCAGGCCGATGAGCTCCAGCGCGGGCGGCACGAGCACGTCGACCAGCGCGCGGCGGAACACCGGCCCGGCCTCGTTGTGCTTCAGGCCCGAGGCGCGCGCGATCTCGCGGGCCACCTCGACCAGCGGCGCGGTCAGCGGCACCGTGACGTCCTCCAGCTCGACCGGGATCGGCTCGTCCGGCAGCTCCTCGCGGTCCGCGATCGCCTCGCGCACCAGGTCCACGGCCGCCAGTCCGCCCTTCAGCGCCTGGAGCTCAGGGGTGTCCTCGCGGTCGGTGCGCACGCCCGGGAACAGCTCACCCGGCGTCGCGAACACCACGTCGGTCTCGCCCAGGGACGGCAGCACCTCGCCGATGTAGCGCAGGAACCCCGGGTTCGGGCCGATCACCAGGACGCCCTGCCGGGACAGCCGCTCGCGCTGCGCGTAGAGCAGGTAGGCGACGCGGTGCAGGGCCACCGCGGTCTTGCCGGTGCCCGGACCGCCCTCGATCACCAGGACGCCGCGGTGCGGCAGGCGGATCACCTCGTCCTGCTCGGCCTGGATGGTGGCCACGATGTCGCGCATGGTCCCCGCGCGGGGCGCGTTCAACGCAGCCAGCAGGGTCTCCGAGGTGACGTGCAGGTCGTCGTCGTGGAAGCTCTCCAGCACGCGCCCGCGGACGTGGAAGTGGCGCCGCCGCGTCACCCCCTCGGGATTCGCCGCGGTCGCCGTGTAGAACGGGCGGGAGACGGGTGCGCGCCAATCCAGGAGCAGCGGTTCGCAGTCGTCCCCGGGGTCGAACAAACCGATCCGCCCGATGTAGGAGCGCTCGCCGGTGGCGGTGTCGAGGCGACCGAAGCACAGGCCGTCCTCGGCCACCTTCAGGCGGCTGAGCTGGTCGGACCTGGTGCGCACGGTGACCTCGCGGTGCCAGCGCTGTTCGTCGGCGTCGCGCAGGGCGGCGTCCAGGGCGGCCTGCGCCTCGGCTCGCTCCTGGTCGAGCCTGGCGTGCATGGATGCGATCTTCTCTTGTTCCTCGGACAATTCCCCGGTGGTCATGCTTGCCCCTCGTGCTATACTGGTTGTATCTGCCCGGCAATTTCTCGGGTAATGCCAACCTTCATTTTTAGCACATTCGTTGTTTTTGCGCGCGGAAACAGCGGAGTGCTGGGTGGAGTGGGTGCGGCAGGTGGGCCGGACGGGATGTGGCGGACGCCCGGGTGGCGGGGACGGCGGCGGTGCCGGAGCCGAGGCCGCGGGGCACGTCGGAGCCGAGGTGGCGGGAACCGGCAGGCGGTGCCGGAGGCCCGGGGACCAGCGAGCCGTGCTGGAAGCCGCAGGCGCCGGGCACTCGGGCGTTGTCGAGAGCCGGGGTGGCCGGTCCTTCACCCGTCCCCCGACCGGGACACGCCCGGCACCGGCGATACCGTCGGCAGCCTCGCCGTCCCGGCCGCACCGGCGGCCGCGGCGCCACGGAGGGACGTCACGATGAAGGCGGTAGTGCTGGAGCGGTTCGGTGGGCCGGAGGAGCTGCGGCCGGCCGACGTGGGGGTTCCGGAGCCCGGGGCCGGTCAGGTGCGGGTGCGGGTGCGCGCGGTGGGGGTCAACCCGTTCGACGCCAAGGTGCGGTCCGGGGCCATGGAGTCCGCGTTCACCACGGTGCTGCCCACCGTGCTCGGCTCGGAGGTCGCGGGCGAGGTGGACGCGGTCGGTCCCGACGTCACCGGTGCGGCGGTGGGCGACGAGGTGTTCGGGTTCGCCGACACCGGCGCGTACGCCGAGCAGGCCCTGCTGACCACGTTCGCCCGCAAGCCGGCCGCGCTGGACTGGGAGCGGGCGGTCGCGCTGCCGGTCGCGGGTGAGACGGCCGACCGGGTGCTGCGCCTGCTGGGCGTCACCGCCGGGGAGACCCTGCTCGTCCACGGCGCGGCGGGCGCGGTGGGCACGATCGCCGTGCAGCTGGCCGTCGCGGCGGGCGCCCGGGTCATCGGCACCGCCGGGCCGGGCAACCAGGAGCACGTGGCCGCGCTCGGGGCCACGCCGACCACCTACGGTCCCGGCCTCGTCGACCGGGTGCGCGAGCTGGCGCCCTCGGGCGTGGACGCGGTGTTCGACGTCGCGGGCCGGGGCGCGCTGCCGGACTCGATCGAGCTGCGCGGCGGCACGGACCGGATCGTCACCATCGCCGACCCGGCGGCGGGGGACCTCGGCATCACGTTCAGCGCGAACTCCCGGCGCGACGCGGGGCGGCTGGCCGAGCTGGCGGACCTCGCCGCGCGGGGCGAGCTGGTCACCGCGGTGGCCGCCACCCTCCCGCTGGCCGAGGCCGCCGAAGCGCACCGGGTGATCGACGCCGGCCACGCGCGCGGGAAGCTCGTGCTGGTCGTGTGAAGCGCCGCCGTCAGCGGCGGACCCGGGCGACCTGCGCCAGGGCGATCCCGAGCAACGCCACCGCGCACCCGGTGACCAGGGCGTTGCCCAGGGCGGCGGTGTCGGTCGGGCGGACGCCGGTCAGCCACGGCACGGCGGCGATCCACCAGCCCGCCAGGACCAGCACGGGTCCCGGCCACCGGCCGTCGAGGGGCGCCATCATGCCGACCAGGGCGACGACCACGACCACCGCGCCCGCCACCACGGCGTCGCGGACCGCGGCGGACGGCTCGGTGAAGCCGTAGCCGAGGGCGACCGGCGACATCAGCTGCCAGAGGCCGAGCAGGAACGCGGCGACGCTCAAGCCCGCGCAGAGGCGCCGGGCGCTGCCGGGTGGCTGGTCGACGCGCACAACCGCGGATACGGCCGGCGGCGGGGCGCGGTTCACCCCCGGTCGCCGGCGCCGGGCAGATCCGCCTGCCCGGCGCCGGCGCCGCGGCCCGCGTGCGGCCGCGAAGGGGAACAACCGGGCCTCACACGTTCCCCTCCCCCGTATTCGCACCACCCACTGCCGGCGGTTCGCCCCGGACGGAATTCTTTCTTCGAACGCAGGTCATACCCGGTGAGGTGCTGTCAAACGTGCGTTTCGGAGCAATGTGGCGCGGCAATGGCCGAGTTCGTTCACACGAAGAGTCACGTTCGGCTCATCGAGTGCCACCTTGGGTGAACAGGCATCATGTGCACGTGAACGAATCCAACTCCTCTTCGGCGGCGATCAGCACCGACGTCCGCGGCACCGTCACCGTGCTGCGACAGGTCGGTGACATCGATCTCGCGAACAGCGACGCCCTGCGGGTGCGTTGCGTCGAACTGCTCGACAGCGGTGCGGACGCGCTCGTGCTCGACTTCTCCGAGGTGACCTTCTTCGCCTCGTCGGGGATCGCGGCGCTCGCGCACGTCCGCGAGTACAGCGCCGGCCGCGGTGGACTGCCGGTGCACGTGGTGGCCGGCCGCAGCGTCCGCCGGTCGCTGGAGCTGACCGCCATGGACCGGCTGCTGCCGCTGCACGACACCGTGGAGGACGCGGTCCGCGCGGCCGAGGCCGCCACGCGCTGACCGGGCACGTCCCGGGCGGGGCGGCGACGGTGCGGTGCCGGACCGGCCGCGCCCCGCCCGGCGGCCCGGGAGCACCGCGGCCGGCGCCGCGTCAGCGGCCGACCGCGGCCCCGCCGGTGTTCACGACCACGGCTCGGCGGTCGTGGTGACCGTCGTGTCCCGGTCCGCCGCCTCCTCGATCGCCAGCGCGACGCGGTGGTCGTGCACGCCGTCCGCCAGCGGGTACGGCTCGGGGCCCGTGCCGGCCACCCAGGCGGCCGTGTCCTGGAGCAGGGTCGCGATGGCGATCTCCTCGTCGTTCCACCTGCGCCCCTGGTGCGGGTTGCGGTAGAGGACCTCCGAGTTGAACGTGATGTGGTCGGTGTCGAAGCCGTCCAGGTCGAGGTCGTAGCCGGTCTGCCGGCGCACGACCGGGTTGCGCGTGATGGTGCGGTCGGCGGCCAGGTGGACGACCTCCTGGTCCCGCAGCTCCCCCCTCGTGCCGCGGACCAGCAGGCGGCGCAGGAGCAGCTGGTTGTGCCACTGGTTGTCGGTGAAGTCGTAGACGCCCAGCGTGCCGTGCTCCTCGAAGGAGATCGTGGCGATCGTCGTGGTGGCCGGCTTCACCTCGACGGGGTCGGCCCAGCCCGCGCGGGTGATCGGGTCGGCCAGCGGCGCGGTGTGGCGGGTCGCGCGGACCCGCACCGGACCGCGCCCGGCGCCCAGCAGGGTCCGGATGAGCGACACGGCGTGGTACTGGTGGGTCGAGGAGACGTCGACGCGGGTCGGGTCGCCGAGCACGCCGCTCCGGACGAGGGCGATGCGCGCGGCGTGGGCGGGCATCCGGGTGTACTGCTCCGCGACCTGCACCAGACCGCTGCCGCCGACCCTGGCCCACAGGGCGCGCAGGCCGTCGAGGTCGGGGGCGGGCGGGGTCTCGGCCAGCACCGGGACGCCCCGGTCGACGAGTTCGACGACCAGGCCCGGGGTGACCGACCAGGGAACGGCGGTGACCACGAAGTCCGGTCCGGCCCGCAGGCAGTCGTCCAGGGACAGGTGGACGGGCACCGGCAGGTCCTTGGGCGCCCGCGACACCACGCCGACGCAGGTCAGGTCGTCCAGGGCGGCGGCGAGGCGCCAGAAGTACTCGGCCCGCCAGCCGGAGCCGACGATCGCGAAGGTGGTCACCCCCCGATCCAACCCGATCCGCTCCGCCGGCGGCGGGTGCGCCGCTCCCCGTTCGGGGTTCGCCAGCCCTCCGGGGGTCCCCCCGAGGCGTGACGGGGCCCGGCGTTGCGTTCCGGGTTCCGTCACCGCGCCCCGACGGCAGGTCGTCCAGGTGCCCGCCCAGCTCCCGCAGCCGCTCCGCCACCTCGGCCGTGACCTCGATCAGCTCGGCCAGGGACGGGCCGGGCTCCAGCGGGCTCCACCCGCGGGCGAGGAACCGGATGACCTCGGCGTTGTCCCGCAGCTCGACGGCGAGCGCCTCCAGCTGACCCGGCAGCGCCGTGGCCGACCGCTCGGTGAGCCGCCGGGGCCCGGAACGCGCGCTGCCGGCACGCGGCCGAGCAGTAGAGGCGGGGCCGGCCGGTGGCCCGCGCCTCGAACTCCCCCCGGCACTGCCGGCAGTTCAACTCGCACGACTCCCGCTACGTGCCACCTCTCGTTCCGCGTTGCGAAAACACGCGCGCCCGCCGACAAGAACAAATGCGGGTGAATGAAGAGCAGACACATCGGGGGGTGCCGAACTTCTTGACACCGCATCCCCGCCGGCGCGTACCGATTTCGGCGGGAAAACCGATCGACAAAGCCGGAGAAGAACCAAGGACTCCGGTCCCCGCCGATCGGCAGAACGCGACGCAAAAGGAATGTTGGACGCCGTCGAAGGCATGCCCACCAAGTACTCCCCAACGGTCCGCAACGAATCTACCCAGTACCAGAACCCGTGCGTCTACCAGCAGGCCGTGGACCTCGGCGTGCGGACGTCATGTCGCCGGCCTGGCTCACCGCGCCGGGCTACCAGGTCCTGTTCGACTACGCCGACGGCGTCCACCGGTTCAAGGGCGGCCGGGCGAACGGCAACCCGCAGCTCGGCAGCCTCTACATCCGCGAGCTGCCGTCGGTGCCCGGCGCCGGATCCCCGGCCGGCGCACCGCGGAGGACGGCGAGGTCGAGGACCGGCAGCGGCCCGAGCCGCCCGCTCGACCGCGGGTGACACCCCACACCCGTCCGCCGTCCCGGGGCGCGGGGCGCGACTCCTCCGCGCCCCGCGCCCCCTCCCCCTCAATCCCCAAGGAGTTCGACCATGCCCTACAACACCATCAACCCCGTGGTCTTCATCGACGCGCTCGCGGAATGGATCGAAGCGGAGCGGGACGCGATCAGGGACGTGTCGCTGTTCAGCGGCGGCTGGGAGGTGTGGGCCACCACGCAGTTCCCGCTGTGGCTGAAGAGCCAGTTCCAGAATCAGGAGGAACTCGACGCCTCGACCCACGTCGACATCGTCCCCGGCGCCAACGTCCCGATCTACGAGAACCCCGCCAAGAATGCGGACCTGGTGTTCAACGCGCTCAGCCCGATCGGGGCGGCGGTACCGCCCGTCATGGTCGTGGAGTTGAAGTGCCAGACACCCCGGCAGCGGTGGGCCGATTTCCGCTGCCGGTTGACCGAAAACCTCTCCAAGTTGCACAGCACCAATCCCGACCTCCGGGAGCGCTTCGCGGACCGGGGCGCGATCGGCCTGTCGGTGGGCATCTCCTCCAACGACCCCGATCTCACCCCGGCCCTCGGTCACCGGGTCAGGAGGGTGGACCTGGCCATCCACTGGTGGGCCGACACGGAGATGTGAGCTGATCGCGGGCGCCGGCGGCCCGGTGGACCCGGCCGCCGGCGCCCGCGCCACAACAGTCCACAATGGACCACAGAGGACCGGGTCCTCGACCGTTGTGCACCACCCCCCGCGAATCCGGATACTGGAGCTGTCATGGACGTGCGGTGGTGGGAGGCGGTTGCCGTGGACGTGGACGACCTGCGGCAGCTGCTGGACCCCGCGGAGGTGCGGCGCAGGCTGGGCGCCGCGGTCTTCGACCGGGTGGCCGGTCCCGGGGGCCCCGCGACGCGGGACCGCAGCCGGCGGCGCGGTGGGTCGAGCAGGTCCGGCGCGCCGGCTTCACCGACGCGGTGGTCGAGCCGCTGCACGACTACTGGTCCTCGCCCGCCTTCCTGCTCACCGCGCGCGGGTCCGCCCCGGGGCGGGTTCAGGGCCGGCGCGGGTCCACCCGGGGGTGAGTTCAGGCCCGGCGCGCGATCACCAGGAGCTCGCCGTCGGGCGCGCCGACGGGTTCGCGGTGCCAGCCGCCGTAGACCCGCTCGACGGAAAAACCGGCCGCGCGCAGCGATTCCCGCAACTCCTCCTCGCCGCGGAAGCGCATGGTGCCGGTGCCGGTCCGCTTCCCGTCCGGGAACCCGTAGTGGTGGGTGAACGACACCAGGCCGTCCGCCGCGGAGGTGACCTCGGTCCACTGGGGGACCTCCACGCCGTCCAGCACGACCACCCGGCGGCTGTCGACCGGGTTCCACGTTTCCCAGCGGCGGGCGCGCGGGTCGAAGGAGTCGAACGCCAGCCGCCCGCCCGGCACGAGCGCCCGGTGCAGGTCGGTCAGCACAGCCGCCCACTCCGCGTCGGTGACCAGGAACTGGGCGACGTGGGAGGTCATCACGGCCACGTCGAACGCCGCGGCGGGCAGGTCGGCGGAGGTGCCCTCGACCCACGTCACCCGCTCGGCGCCCGGCTTGGCGCGGGCCAGATCCAGCGAGGCCCGCGCCGGGTCCACCCCGGTGACGGCGTGCCCGGCGGCGGCCAGCCCGAGGGTGAGCCGGCCCGTGCCGCACCCGAGGTCGAGCACGCGGGCGTTCGGGGTTTCCCCGACCACGGAGCGGAAGAAGTCGTCGGGGGCGCTCCAGCCGTACTGGGCGTCGTAGAGCGGGATGATCCTGGGGTCGCGGAACTCGCCGTGGTGCACGGGCGAACCGTAGGGGGCCGCGTGGAACGGGGCCACCCGATTTGCCGGCGGCCCCGAACCCCGCGGCTCCGCACCCGGCAGCCCCAGACCCGACCGCCCCGAACCCGGTCAGCCGCGCAGGCTCAGCGGCCGCAGGTCGGTCCAGTGCTCCTCCACGTAGGCCAGGCACTCCTCCCGGGTGCCGGGGCCGAAGCGGGACGTCCAGCCGGTCGGGACCTCGGCGAACGCGGGCCACAGCGAGTGCTGCTCCTCGCCGTTGACCAGGACGTGGAAGCTGCCCTCGGCGTCGTCGAAGGGGTTGGTCACGGTTCTCTCCTCCGGTTGAGGTCGGTTGTCCGCCGCGGAGCCGGTGCTCAGCTCGCGGGGGAGGCGCTGATCGCGAACTCCGGTGGCGCGGGAACGGCCGCGGCGCGGTGGTCGAGCACCGACCGGAGCACCTCCCCCACCCGCACCGAGGTGTTGGACAGCAGGGACGACGAGATGCCGTGCGTGTGCTCGGTGCCGCCCTGGAGGTAGAGGCCGGCGGCCAGGCCGTCGCCGGCGTGCAGGCGGTAGTCGCGGCCCACGCGCAGCCGGCCCAGCTCGTCGCGGGCGCAGCGGCCGGCCAGCTCGCCGAGCAGGTCGGTCGGGTCGGCCTCGCGGTACCCGGTGGCGTAGACGACCGCGTCGGCGTCGAGCACCTCGCGCCGCCCGGTGGCCAACGACTCCACCACGACCCGCAGGACCGGCCCGTCGTCGCGCAGCTCGGCCACGCGGGACAGGTTGAGCAGCCGCAGGCGCTGCGCGCCGAGCACCTTCTCGCGGTAGGCGCGCCGGTACAGCTCCTCGATCAGGTCGTGGTCGACCACCGCGTAGTTGGTGTTGGCGTGGTAGTCCATGAGCATCCGCTTGACGTGGTCGGGCGCGGCGAAGTAGTCGTCCACCGCGGCCGGGTCGAAGATCCGGTTGGCGAACGGGCTGTCGTCGGCCGGGCTGTAGCCGTAGCGGGCGAACACCGCGCACACCTCGGCGCGGGGGAACCGCTCGTGCAGGTGCGCGGTGACCTCCGCGCCGCTCTGCCCGGCGCCCACGACCACCAGGCGCCGCGGGTCGGTCAGCGATTCGACGCGGTGCAGGAAGTCCCGGTTGTGCCACACCCGCGCCGAGGGGCGCACGCCCTCGGGCAGCGCGGGCCGCAGGCCGGTGGCCAGCACCACGTTCCGGGCCCGGCGCACCTCGACCCCTCCCCCGGCGGTGCGGGAGGTGACGTCGAGGTGCGTCACCACGCCGCCCTCGGTCACCGGCTCGACCGCGACCGCCTCGGTGCCGTAGGAGACCAGGTCGTCCACCCGGTCGGCGGCCCACTCGAAGTAGTCGTGGAACTCCACGCGCAGCGGGAAGAGGTTCTTGTGGTTGATGAAGTCGACCAGCCTGCCCTTGCCGTGCAGGTAGCTCAGGAACGAGAAGGTGCTGTTGGGGTTGCGCAACGTGACCAGGTCCTTGAGGAAGGACACCTGCATGGTCGCGTCGCCCAGCAGCATCCCCCGGTGCCAGCCGAACCCGGGCTGCCGCTCCAGGAAGTGCGCGGCCACCACGTCTTCGGCGGCCGCGGCCGCGTTGTGCTCGGTGACGGCGATCGCCAGGGCCAGGTTGGAGGGCCCGAAGCCGACGCCGAGGACGTCGAAGACCGGTGGTCGTGGCATGGCTGTCCCATCGGTACGACAACAGGGATGATCGAACTTTGGTTACCCTAACCTAAGTCCCCGTGCCGCGGGAGTGATCCAGCCCTCTTCGGCCCTTAGGGTAGCCTCACCTGATCATCCAGCGGAAGGCAGTTCTCCGGGTGAAAACCATCCTCAGGGACACCGTGGCCGGGCAGTGGAGGACGGTGGTCTCCGCGTCGCTGCTGGGCGCCGCCCACCAGGCGGGCGAGGCCGCCGTGCCGCTGGTGATCGGCGCGGTCGTCGACGAGGCGGTGCGCACCGGCTCCGGCCGTCGGCTGGCCCTCTGGATCGGCGTGCTGGCGGTCGTGTTCCTCGTGCTGTCGCTCAGCGGGCGCCTCTCGATCCGGCTCAGCGAGCAGGGGTCGCACCGGGCCGCGCACGAGCTGCGCACCCGGCTGGCCGGGCGCGTGCTGGCCGCGGACGGCGGCGTCGGCGGCAGGCTGTCCGGCGAGCTGGCGAGCATCGCCACCGGCGACGCCCAGCGGGTCGGCCAGGTCAGCCTCGCCCTGCCGACCGCCTTCGCCGCCCTGGCGGGCCTGCTGGTGGGCGCGGTGGCGCTGCTGCGCGTCTCGCTCGTGCTGGGCCTGCTGGTGCTCGTCGCCACGCCGCTGCTGCTGGTGCTGGCCCACTTCCTGGGCAAACCGCTCGAACGGCGCAGCGACGCCGAGCAGGACCGGGCCGCGCTCGCCTCCGGGGTCGCGGCCGACCTGGTCGCGGGGTTGCGGGCGCTCAAGGGCATCGGCGCGGAGGCCACCGCCGCCCGGCGGTACCGGGAGACCAGCCGCTCGTCGATGGGCGCCGCGATCCGCGCCGCCCGGTCGCGGGCCTGGCTGGACGGCTCGATGCTGGCCATGACCGGCGTCTTCCTCGCGGTCGTGGCGCTGGTCGGCGGCCACCTGGCGGCGTCCGGCGCCATCACCGTGGGCGAGCTGGTGGCGGCGGTCGGGCTGGCGCAGTTCCTGCTGTGGCCGCTGTCGGTCTTCTCCTGGGTCACCGGTCTGCTCGCGCAGGGCCGCGCCTCGGCCGCGCGGATCGCGGAGGTGCTCGCCGCGCCACCGGCAGTGCCGCCCGGCTCCGCGCCGCTGCCCGTCCCGGTGCGCGGCCGGGTGGAGCTGTCGGGCGTGACCTCCGGGACGCTGCGCGGGGTGTCGCTGACCGCCGAGCCCGGTGAACTGCTGGGCGTGGCGGCCCACGACCCGGCCGACGCGGTGTCGCTGCTGGCCGTGCTGGCGCGGGAGGTGGATCCCGAGGCGGGGTCTGTGGCGCTGGACGGCGTGCCGCTGGCGGACCTGGAGAACGCGGCGCTGCGGTCGGCCGTGCTGGTGGCCGCGCACGACGCGGACCTGTTCGAGGGGACGGTGCGGGAGAACGTGGCGGCGGGCGGCGGCGATCGGGCCGGGGTGGAGGGGGCGATGGCCGCGGCGCGGGTCGACGACGTGGCGCGGGCCCTTCCCGACGGCCTGGACACCCCGGTCTCCGCGCGCGGCCGGTCGCTGTCCGGTGGCCAGCGGCAGCGGGTGGCGCTGGCCCGCGCGCTCGCCGCCGCGCCCCCGGTGCTGGTCGTGCACGACCCCACGACCGCGGTGGACGCGGTGACCGAGGTGTCGCTGGCCGCCGGGATCAAGCGGGTGCGGGCCGGGCTGACCACGATCGCGGTGGCCACCAGCCCCGCCCTGCTCACCGCGGCCGACCGGGTGGTGTTCCTGGCGGCCGGCGCCGTGGTCGCCTCGGGCGCGCACGCGGACCTGGTCGCCGACGAGGACTACCGACTGGCGGTGTTGAGCTGATGCGCGAACTGCTGGCGGTCGCGTCGGGCGCGCGGACCCGGGCCGCGGTCGGCGAGCTGCTGCGCCCGCGCCGCGGCCCGGCCTGGACGGCGTTCCTGGTGCTGTTCGCGGGCACCGCGGCGGGCCTGCTCACCGCGCCCCTGCTGGGGCGGGTGGTGGACGTGGTCACCGGCGGGTCGGCCGACATCACCCGGCTGGTGGTGGCGCTGGCGCTGGTGGCCGTCGCGCAGGGCGTGGCCACGGCGTTCGGCACGTCCCTGGTGGCGCGGCTGGGCGAGGGCGTGCTCGCGGACCTGCGGGAGAGGTTCGTGGTGCACGCGCTGCACCTGCCGCTGGAGCGGGTGGAGGGGGCCGGCGCGGGCGACCTCACCTCGCGGGTGACGCGGGACGTGCAGGTGATCGCGGACGCGGTGCGCACCGCGCTGCCGGTGATGGCCCGGTCGGCGCTGACCATCGGGCTGACCGTGGTCGGCATCGCGGTGCTGGACTGGCGGTTCCTCCTGCCGGTGCTGCTGGCGCTGCCGATCCACGTGCACACGGTGCGCTGGTACGGCGGGCGGGCGGTGCGGCTGTACGCGGCGCAGCGCGTCGCGGTCGGGGCGCAGCAACAGCAGCTGCTGGACTCCATCGGCGGCGCGGCGACCGTGCGCGCGTTCGGGCTCGCCGACGAGCACGTGGCGCGGGTGCGGTCGCGGTCGGGCGAGGCGGTCGACCTGGCGCTGCGCGGGATCCGGCTGCTGACCTCGTTCTTCGGCCGGCTCAACCTGGCCGAGTTCATCGGCCTGGCGGGCGTGCTGGCGACCGGGTTCCTGCTGGTGGGCGGGGGTTCGGTGTCCGTGGGCACGGCGGCGGCCGCCGCGCTGTACTTCCACAACCTGTTCAACCCGGTGAACGCGGCGCTCGCGCTGGCGGACGACGTGCAGGCCGCCGGCGCGTCCCTGGCGCGGCTGGTGGGGGTGACCGACGAGCCCGTGCCGACGGCGGAGGGTCGGGTGCGGCCGGCGGACGCGTCGGTCCGGCTGACCGGGGTCGGGCACTCCTACGTGGACGGTCACCCGGCGCTCGCGGACGTGGACCTGGAGCTGGGCGCCGGTGAGCGGGTCGCGCTGGTCGGCGCGTCCGGCGCGGGCAAGACGACGCTGGCGAAGCTGATCGCGGGCGTGCACCGGCCCACCACCGGGGACATCGCCCTCGGCGGGGTGGAGCTGGCCTCGGCGGTGCGGTCGGTCGCGCTGATCACGCAGGAGGTGCACGTCTTCGCCGGGCCGCTGGCCGACGACCTGCGCCTGGCCCGGCCCGACGCCTCCGACGAGGACCTGCTGGCCGCGCTCGACCGCGTGGGCGCGCTGGGCTGGGTGCGCGCGCTGCCCTCGGGGACGGCGACCGTCGTCGGGGAGGGCGGGCACCGGCTGACCGTGGCGCAGGCGCAGCAGCTGGCCCTCGCGCGGCTCGTGCTGGCCGACCCGCCGGTGGCGATCCTGGACGAGGCGACCGCGGACGCGGGCAGCGCGGGCGCGCGGGAGCTGGAGGAGGCGGCGGCGCGGGCCCTGGACGGGCGGACCGGCCTGCTGGTCGCGCACCGCCTGACCCAGGCGGCCACGGCCGACCGCGTCGTGGTGGTGGAGGCGGGTCGGGTGGTGGAGAGCGGGACGCACGAACGGCTGCTGGCCGCGGGTGGGCGGTACGCGGCGCTGTGGGCGGCCTGGTCGGGCACGCGTGACGGGCGGGGGCTCGGGGAGGGTGAGGCGCGGGGGCTCCGGGAAGGCGAGGCGCGGCGGCCCGGAGGGGGCGAAGCGGCGCCCCTCCGGGACGACCGGTCTCAGACCCCGATGTCGGGTCGAGGTCCCGCGTAGGCGCGCAGCAGCGCCGGGACGTCCGCGGCGGCGTCGAGGGTGTAGGCGTAGAAGGAGCGCGGGTCGAACGCGGAGCCACCCGTCTCCCGCCGGCCCGGCGAGTTGACCACGACGCTGCCGGACTGGCGCAGCTGCGCGGCGGCGTCCCGGTAGTACGGGTCCTCGACGTTGTCGAAGTAGCTGTTCTCCAGGACCATCCTGGTCGCGCCCCGGGCGTAGTTGCCGTAGGAGCGGACGTTCTGGAGGTGGTTGTTGTAGAGGTGGGCGTAGGCCACGTTGTCGGTGCTGGGGTTGCGCTGGTTGGTGTCGCGGATCCAGTTGTGGTGGATGGTCATGCGCGCGGTCACGTTCTCGGTCCACCCGATGCCGAACGACTTGTTGTTCTGCGCCAGCACGTTCCACGACATGGTCAGGTAGGACGTGTCCTTGCGGCTGTCGATCAGGCCGTCGTTCATCCGGGTGATGGTGTTGTGGTCGATCCACACGTGGTGCGCGCCGTCCAGCTGGATGCCGTCGTAGTCGAAGTCCTTGTCGTCCGGGTCGTCGGAGGCCATCAGGGTGTCGCGGATGGTGAGGTTGCGGATGATCACGTTGTTGACGCCGGGGCCGAGGAAGAAGCCGCCGTTGACGAGGTGGCCGCGGGTGCCGACGCCGACGATGGTCTTGTTCGAGGCGACCTTCACCTCGGTGCCGTAGGGGGTGGCGCCGACCGCGCCGTCGACCCTGATGACGTAGGGGGCGGCGGCCGTGGCGTAGCGGACGAGGTCGGCGAAGGTCGTGACGGTGACCGTGGCCCCGCCCGCGCCGCCGGTGGTGCCGCCGCCGGTGCCGGCGAACCCGTCCGCGGTGGCCGGCCAGGCGAGGGTGCGGGGCGGGCGGTCGTCTCCCCCGGTCGTGGGAACGGTCGCCTGGGCGGACGAGGCCACCACCGCCGAGGCCGCCACCGCCGAGGCCGCGGCCAGGGCCAGCAGTGCCTCTGCCGAACGCCGGAACACCCTTGATCGTGAGGCCACGCCGAACTCCTCTTCGTTGAGGTCAGTCGGATGTGAGCGCTAACACCTGGATCCGGCAGTAGTTTCGTCAGGATTTTGTCGAACTGTCAACCGAGGGCGCTGGTCGAATTCGTTCGACGGTCCCGCGGTGGCGAAATGGGCTGTTACCGCAGAGCGGCGCCGTCCTCCCCCGCTGCCGCTGCCGCCGAGCAGGCCCCCGTTCAGCAGACCCCCTCCGAGCAGCCTCCCACCCCCGCCCCTCTGCCCTACGCTTCCGCCCGGCAGAACCCCGCCGTCTCCCGCCACCCGGCACAGCCGGCGACGAAGTCGTAAAGCCCGTGGTTCGCGCCCCTGCTGCTCTTCCTGTGCGTCCGGCTGGTGGTCAACCGGAACGGCGCACGACGAACTCCGTAGGCAGGACCACGGGCTCGGCGGGCGGGGTGGCGCCCTCCAGCCGCGACAGCAGCAGCCGCGCCGCGGCCTCGCCCATCCGCCGCATCGGCTGGCGCACCGTGGTCAGCTCCGCGTGCCCCGCGATGGGTATGTCGTCGAAGCCGACCACGGCCACGTCGTCCGGCACGCGGCGGCCCGCGGCGCTCAGCGCCTTCACCACGCCCAGGGCCGACAGGTCGTTGTGCGCGAACACCGCGTCGAACGGCAGCCCGGTGGCCATCAGCTTCTCCGTCGCCACGGCGCCGCGCTCGGTGGTGAAGTCGCCCTCCACCACCAGCCTCGGGTCGACGTGCACGCCCTGCCCGCCCAGGGCGTCGAGGAAACCGTCCAGCCGCTCCCGCACGCACCCGAAGTCGGCGGGCCCGGTCACCACGGCGAAGTGCCGGCGACCGGCGGAGACGAGGTGCCTGGCCGCCGCCCACGCGCCCTCCCGGTTGGTGGTGCCCACCGACGGGAACCCGGGCCTGCTCCCCCGGTCGTCGATCATCACCACCGGCAGGCCCTGGTCGTGCAGCGTCTCGATGTAGCTCAGGGTGTCCGGCGGCTCGATCACCAGCAGCCCGTCGAACGCCTTGGCCGACACGTGGCTGGCGAACTGCGCCAGCGACTCGGAGCCCCGGTTGACCGTGTAGAGCAGCAGCCCGTAGCCGTCGGACTCCAGCTCGTCCACCGCGCCCTGCACGACCTCGCCGGTCCACGGCCAGGTCAGCGACGGCACGAGCATCCCGACGGTGCGGGCGCGGCCGCGCGCGAGGCCGACGGCCCTGGCGCTGGGCACGTAGCCGACGTCCGCGATGACCTGCCGGACCCGCGCCGCGGTGGCCGCGTCCACGTCGGGTTTGCCGTTGAGCACGCGGGACACGGTCGCCTTGCTCACCTGGGCCCGTTGGGCGACTTCGGCGATCGTGACTCGCACGGTGCACTCCTCGACAGCGGCCTTGCGGAACCGGTACCGGAACCGGTTACAGGCACGCAGTCAACCGCCGGGGACACGCAGCGTCAAGAGCCTGTCACGCCAGTGTCGCGCAACCGGCGGGTGCCGGTAAGCCCGGAACACGATTCGAGCACAGACGGTTACCCCATTCGCACCTTTAGCGTGTAGACCGATCAGCCCCACCACCGCTCCGGCCACGGCTTATCCCCGCGACCGCCGGGAGCCGTTCCCGTTAAGGTCGGCCGCATGGGGACCGTCGCGGCCGTGAGCCGGAGTGGGGAGTACACCTTCACCAAGCCCAACCAGGACGCCATCACGCTCGTCGCCGGCCTCGGCGTGGCGGGTGACGTGCACCAGGGGGTCACCGTCAAGCACCGGTCGCGGGTCGCGCGCGACCCGTCCCAGCCCAACCTGCGCCAGGTGCACCTGATGCACGCCGAGCTGCACGACGAGCTGGGCGCCAAGGGCTTCCCGGTGGACGCGGGGCAGCTCGGGGAGAACGTCACCACGCGCGGCGTCGACCTGCTGGGCCTGCCGACCGGGACCAGGCTGCGCCTGGGCGAGCACGCGGTGGTCGAGGTGACCGGCCTGCGCAACCCGTGCCCGCAGATCGAGGCGTTCCGCGCCGGCCTGCTCAAGGAGGTCGTGGGCCGCGACGAGGACGGGAACGTGGTGCGCCGCGCGGGCATCATGTCCGTCGTGCTGGTCGGCGGTGAGGTTCGTCCGGGCGACGGCATCCACGTCGAGCTGCCGGACGGCCCGCACACCCCGCTTCGACCGGTCTGACCCCCGCTCGACCGGATAAACCGAGGACATCGGTGCGCGTGCGTGTTCCTCGCCTCATGCCCGGCCCGGCGGATCTACGGTCACGACCTCGTGCCGGACGACCGGATCTCCGCCCTCCCCGCCCGGTGATCGGGGCGTCGAACGGTCCCTGCCGAGCACTATTCGGAGCGACCGGGAATTTCACGCCAAAAGTCCAGGAAAAGCCCTGTCCAGAACTCCGACGAAGAGACCGGGACCGCTACTGCATTGCGGTGACGTGGCAATTCGACCGAATACCTACCGCCCGATCGGGTCACCCACGGACCATGCGACGAACTCGAACCCTCATGGCGTCCTTGTTCGCCTCGGGCCTGCTGGCCGCTCCGCTGGTCGGCGCGGGCACCGCGTCCGCCGCTCCGCCGGAGACCGACCTGCTGCTGGCCGTCTACCAGCAGGGAAGTGGTATCGACAGCACCCGGTTCAGCTGCGACCCGGCCACCGGCGAGCACGCCGGGGCGCAGACCGCCTGCGGTGAGATCGAGGCTGCGGGCGGGGATTTCGAACAGCTCGGCACGGGTGAGCCGGGTATTTGCACCTACGAGTACGACCCGGTGACCGTGGCCGCTTTCGGCGTCTACCGCGGTGAACCGGTGGAGTACGTCGAGGAGTTCCCGAACCGCTGCGTGATGGAGAACGAGACCGGAACCGTTTTCTCGTTCTGACCCCCGCGTTGCCGCCCGCCCCGGAATAACCCGCAGCCCCGCGCCCGTACCCCAGGCGCGGGGCTCTCTCACTTTCCGCCGGAAAGATCTTTGCCATGGCGAAGTTGATTAGGCCGGCGCGACCTGGGTAGGTCATGGGGCGAGAACGAGCAACACGCCGACCGTGAGGAGTCAGTCGTGGCCGAGAACCAGGTGGGCGCGGTCCGCGAGACCGCCGAACAGGAAGGCACCGCCGTGGCGCGGCACGCCAGGCAGGCCGCCGGAGAGGTGGGTGCCACCGCACGCGAGCAGGTCGGCCAGGTGGCCCAGGAGGCCAAGGGCCAGGCCAAGCACGTCGTGCACAACGTGCGCGAACGCGTCGCCGGCGAGGCGGAGCAGCAGGCGCAGCGCGTGTCGAAGCAGATCAACCGCATCGCCGACGAGCTCCACTCGATGGCCGAGAACTCGGGTTCCGACTCGATGACCGCGCCGGCCCTGCGCCAGGTCGCGGAGAGCGGCAGGCAGGCGGCCCGGTTCCTCGACGAGCGGGGCGCGCAGGGGCTGCTGACCTCGGCCCAGGACTACGCGCGGCGCAAGCCGGGCACCTTCCTGATCGGCGCGGCCGTGGCCGGTTTCCTGGTCGCCCGCGTCGCCAAGAGCGTGAGCGGCTCGAACGGCCAGCCGCAGGACCACCGCCCGCAGCAGGGCTACCTGGCGAGCGACCACACCACGCCGCTGCCCACCACCTCGCAGCTGCCGCAGGAGCCCGACTTCAGCACCCCGGCCCCGCGCACCGGCGTGGACGTGCCGGGCACCGGCTACCCCTCGGACACCGGCTACCCCGCCGGCACCCAGTACCCGAGCGGTGGCACCTACCAGGCGGGCGCCGGCGGCCGGCAGGGTTCGCCGAGCCAGGCGGGTGGCGCCTACGACCCGGAGGGCAGCACGTATGTCCAGCGCTGAGACCGCCGGTAGCGCCTTCACCACCGGCGTCCCAGGAACCTCGGGGAACACCTATCCCCCCGCCGGCACCGGCGACGTCCCGTACCCGCGCATCGACGCGCCCGAGGACGACCAGTCGTCGCTGGGCGAGCTGATCGGTGAGCTGACCCAGGACCTGTCGAAGCTGATGCGCCAGGAGCTGGAGCTGGCCAAGGCGGAGATCCGGGAGGAGGCGTCGAAGGCGGGCAAGGCCGCCGGGATGCTCAGCGCCGCCGGGTTCGCGGGCTATATGACCGTCGTGCTGCTGAGCCTGGCCCTCGTCTTCGCCCTCGGCGCGATCATGCCGCTGGGCTGGGCGGCCCTCATCGTCGCCGCCCTGTGGGGGATCGCCGGGTTCGCCCTGTTCTCCACCGGTCGCGCGCGCTTGAAGCACGTGTCGCCCAAGCCGGAACGCACCATCGAAACCCTCAAGGAGGACGCGGAATGGGCCCGACACCCGACCAAATAAGGCACGACATCGACCGCACCCGTGCCGAGCTGGTCGCCGACGCCAACCGCATCGTCGACCACACCAGGCCGCGCAACATCGCGCAGCGCCGGGTGAACCGGGTCCGGAACGGCCTGACGACCATGAGGGAGCGAGTGATGGGCACGATGCCCGACACCACGACCGTGCAGAACCGGACGTCCGACATGGCCTCGACGGTCGGCGACCGGACCAAGGACGCCGCGTCCACCGTGGGCGACAAGGCGCAGGAGGCCGCGCACGCCGTGGCGCAGACCGCGCAGCAGGCCGGTCAGGCCGTGCAGCAGGCGCCGCAGGTGGCCCGGCAGCAGGCGCGGGGCAACCCGCTGGCCGCGGGCCTCATCGCGTTCGGCGCCGGCGCGCTCGTCGCCGCGCTCCTGCCCGCGACGCGGGCGGAGGAGGACGCGGTGCGCCAGCTCGGCGAGCGCGCGAGCGACGTGGTGGAGCCGGTGAAGGAAGCGCTCACCGAGTCCGCGCAGAAGATCAAGGAGGACGCCACCTCGGCCGTCACCGATGCGGCGAACGAGGTGAAGCAGACCGCGCAGCAGGCGGCGCAGACCACGGCCGAGCAGGCCAAGGGCTCGGCGCAGGAGGTCGGTGACCACGCCCGCGAGTCCGGTCAGCAGGTCAAGCAGGAGGCCCGCAACCAGTAAGCGGCCCGTGCGGTGCGAGGGGTGGCGCTCCGGCGCCACCCCTCGGGGCTTTTCCGGGGCGACCCCCCGGGGGGCGAACCCCCGGGGGCGAACCGCCCGAGGTGAATCTTCCGGGGGCAGCTCCAGGGGCGAACCTCCCGAAGCACCTCCCGGGCCGACCCTCAACCCCCCAGGTGCGCGTCCATGATCGCCGAGACCTCCTCGGCCGCCTCGACGACCGCCAGGTGCGCCCCCCGCACCAGGTGGAACGACGCGCCGGGGATCGCCTCCGCCACCGCCCACCCGCTGTGCGGCGGCGTGACCTCGTCGTAGACCCCCGCGACCACGGCGGTCGGCGCCTCGATCGCGGGCAGCACCGACCTCAGGTCCAGCGCGGACAACGCGTCGCAGCACCCCGCGAAACCCTCGTCGTCCACTGTGGACACACCAACCGCGAACGCCGACACCACCTCCGGGCACCGCGTCGCGAACTCACCGGTGAACCAGTGCCGCGCCACCGAGGTCGCGACGGCCCCCGTGCCCCACGCCCGCACCTCGGCGGCCCGGTCCAGCCACGGCTGGGCGGTCGGGGACAGCGCCACCGCGCAGCACAGCACCAACCGCTCGATGCGCTCGGGCGCGTGCCCGGCCAACCACATGCCGACCATGCCGCCCAGCGACACCCCGCAGTAGGACACGCGCGGCAGGTCCAGCGCGTCCAGCAGCTCCAGCACGTCGTCGGCCAGGTCGTCGATCCGGTACGGACCCGGCGCGGTCGGGCTGCCGCCGTGGCCGCGGTGGTCGTAGCGCAGCACCCGGAACCGCCGGTGCAGCACCGGCAGGTGCGCCTCCCACAGCGCGGTGGTGGTGCCCAGGGAGTTGCCCAGCACGACCACGGGCGCGTCCGGCGGCCCGCTCAACTCGTGGTGCAGCTTCACGGTCTGCCCCTCCCCCGGTGGGCGGCCAGCGCGCGGTCGACGAACTCCCCCGCGGAACCGACGTAGCCCGCCGGGTCCAGGGCGTCGTCGACCTCCTTCTCCGTCAACCCGATCCGCAGGTCGGCCAGCAGCGCCTCGCGCAGCGTGCGGCCCGAGCCCACCGCGGTCCGGCACACCTCCGCCACCAGGTCCTGCGCCTCGGCGCGGCCGACCGCGGCGGCCAGCCGCACGGCCACGTTCTCGGCCATCAGCAGGCCCCCGGTCAGCTCCAGGTTGCGGCGCATCCGCGCGGTGTCCACCCGCAGCCTCGCCAGCAGCTCGCGCGTGCCCCGCACCGCGCCGCCGACCAGCCTCAGCAGCTCGGTCACCGTCTGCCACTCGCCGTGCCAGGCGCCGGCGGCCCGCTCGTGCTCCTGCGCCATCCCGGACAGCAGCGTGGACACCAGGCCGGGCACGCGCCGCGCGCACGCCGTGACCAGCACCGCGCGCACCGGGTTCTGCTTGTGGGGCATGGCCGACGAGGTGCCGCCGTCGGCCTCGGCCACCTCCGCGACCTCGGTCTGCGCGAGCAGCACCACGTCCTGCGCGATCTTGCCCAGCACGCCCGCCGCCTCGCCCAGCGCGCCCGCCAGCTCCGCCACCCTGGTCCGGTTGGTGTGCCAGGGGACCAGCGGCGCGACCAGGCCCAGCTCCGCGGCCAGCTCGTCGGTCAGCCGGGCGCCCGGGTCCGCCACGGCGGCCAGCGTGCCCGCCGCGCCGCCGAACTGCACGGCCAGCCGGTGGGCGCGCACCCGGACCAGCGCGTGCTCGGCCTCGTCGACCGCGACCAGCCACCCGGCGCACTTGAGCCCGAACGTGGTGGGCAGCGCGTGCTGGGCCAGGGTGCGGCCGGCGATCAGGGTGTCCCGGTGGCGCTCGGCGAGCCGTTCGCACTCGGCGGCCACGCCGCGCAGCCCCGCCAGGAGCGGTCCCAGCGCCCGGTGCGCGACCAGCGACATCGCGGTGTCCAGCACGTCCTGGCTGGTGGCGCCGTTGTGCACGGCGGCGCGGCCCTCGGGGGTGACGTGGGCGGAGATCGCCCGCACCAGCGGCACCACCGGGGTGCCCGAGATCAGGGCGCCCTCGCCGAGTGCCACCGGGTCGTAGTGCCCGACGTCGATGGCGGTGACCACCATCCGGGCCGCTTCCTCGGACACCAGGCCCGCGCGGGCCTGGACGATGGCCAGCGCGCGCTCGAAGTCCAGCATGGCCCGCAGCCATGCCCGGTCGCAGATCTCGGCCTCCACGTCCGGGTCTGTGAACAGCGGGCCCCACAGTGAGCGGGCGCTGTGCTCAGAGGTCGAAGACGACGGTTTCATGCTCCCCTTGCGGTTCGGTGTCGAAGCCGCGGCCCCCTGGTCTGGAGGTGCTCCGGCGGAACCACGGGAAATCCTTCCACCGCAGCGGGCCTTTCGGGTCGTCGGGGTGGGTGAACCCGACGGGGTGGCGGTGCTGCGCCGTTCAGCGGCCGGCACCCGGCGGACGGCGCCGTCCCGGTCCCGACCGCGGGGAACGTTATTGATCACCACGAGCCGGGGGCAACGGGCCTTCCGCTCACCGGAAGCCCGGTTGGCCGGGGGACGCGGCCTCAGACCTCCGCCTGCACCACCATCATGGTCAGGTCGTCGTGCTCGGCCGTGCCCAGCCAGCCGAACACGAGCGCCCGCAGGTGCTCGGCCACCCGGTCGGCGGCCAGGCCCGCGCAGCCGGACAGCGCCGACTTCAGCCGGGTGTCGCCGAACAGCTCCTGCCGGTCGCCGTCCTTGCGCGCCTCGGTCACCCCGTCGCTGTAGAGCAGGAGGGTCTCCCCCGGCGCGAGCACCACCGTGGTCTGGTGGAACCGCACCTCCGGGAGCACGCCCACGATCCCGCCGTGCACCGCGACCTCGTCCACCCGGCCGTCGGCGCGCAGCACGAGCGGCGCGGGGTGGCCGCCCGCGGCGAGGGTCAGCCGCAGGCCGCCCGCCTGCACCGGCATCATCGTGCCGACCACCAGCGTGGTGAACAGCCTGCTGCCCGCCGCCCGCAGCGCGGCGTTGAGCAGGTGCAGCAGCTGCGCGGGCCGCTGCTCGACCAGCAGCAGCGTGTGCAGGCTCTGCCGGACCCGGCCGCTCTGCGCGGCCGCCTCGAGCCCGTTGCCCGCCACGTCGCCCAGCACGAACGCCGCGCTGCCGTCCTCGCGCGGGTGCACGTCGTAGAAGTCGCCGCCCACCAGCGCCTCGGCGTGCGCCGGCTCGTACACGCGCGCCAGCCGCACGCCGGGCACCTCCGGCAGCGGCGACGGCAGCAGGTTGGCCCGCAGCGCCGCCACGGTCCGCTCCTGCTCCGCGAACCGGTTGCCGGCCGCCACCGCCACCGCGGCCCGCTCGGCGTACCGCTTGAGCAGCTCCAGGTCCCGCGGACCCCCGAAGCACACCAGCGCGCCGCCCGCGATCAGCGGCACCGCCAGGCCCAGCCCCGACACGCCCCACGGACCCTCACCCGAAGTGGTGACATCGGCGTGCTCGGCCTCGCCGTTCAGCACCGCGGCGAGACCCGCCGCGCCGGCGGCCGCCTGGCGGGGCGTGCGGGTGGACGCGATGTCGCCGTCGGGCGTGCGCCGCCACCACTCCAGCCGCCCGCGCGGACCGGGCAGCACCGCGACGGCGTGCTCGGCCGGCGCCAGCTCGACCACCGTGCTCAGCGCGGCGGCCCGGTCGGTGAACAGGGTGAACCGCTGCCCGGCCCGGTCCAGGAAGTCGTCCGCGCCCCGGTACCAGGCGGTCCAGCCGCCACCGAGGTCCTGCCGGCGGCCGTGCGGCTGGGGCAGCACCGCCCCCGGCCGCGCGTCGGGGAACAGCACGGCCGCGAGGGGGTTGACCAGGCGCACGACGGCATCCGGGTCGAGCACGACCACGGCCTCGTGGAAGCCGTCGACGAGACGGCGCCACGCGGCGAGGTCGAGGCCCGTATCGGCGCCTTGCCGGTAGCCCTGGGCCATCGCGGCTCCTGTGTGTCGGGTTCGACCCAACCTATCGGACAAGTCGCCCCCAACAGTGGCAGGCTTGGCGCAGTTCCGCTGACACAGGAGGCTCTACGTGACGACCGTTCAGGACGACACGGACGTGACCCTGACCCGCCTGCTCTCGGCCATGAGGGAGATGAGGGACGGCAACTTCCGCCGCCGCCTCGTGGTGCCCAAGGGGGACGCGCAGCGCGGTGGGGTGGGCGCGGAGCTGGCCGAGGTGTTCAACGAGATCGCCGAGCGCAACCAGTGGCTCGTCGGTGAGCTGACGCGGGTTCGGCAGTCCGTCGGCCAGGAGGGCAGGCTCGACGAGCGGCTGGCCCCCAGCACCGGCGACGGCGGCTGGGTGCTGGCCGCCGACGCGGTGAACGACCTGATCGACGACCTGACCCGGCCGACCGCCGAGCTGAGCCGCGTGCTCGCCGCGGTCGCCGAGGGCGACCTGTCGCAGGAGATCGTGGTCGAGGCGCGCGGCGAGGTCGCGGCGCTGGTGGAGAGCTTCAACTCGATGACCGCCACGCTGCGGACCTTCGCGGGCGAGGTCACCCGGGTCGCCCGCGAGGTCGGCACCGAGGGCCGGCTCGGCGGGCAGGCCCAGGTACCCGGCGTCGCCGGCACCTGGCGCGACCTCACCGACTCGGTCAACTTCATGGCCGACAACCTCACCAAGCAGGTGCGCGACATCGCCCAGGTCGCCACCGCCGTCGCCCAGGGCGACCTGACGCAGAAGATCACCGTGACGGTCGCGGGCGAGATGCTGGAGCTGAAGAACACCGTCAACACCATGGTCGACCAGCTGTCCTCGTTCGCCGACGAGGTCACCCGCGTGGCCCGCGAGGTCGGCACCGACGGACGACTGGGCGGCCAGGCCCAGGTCACCGGGGTGGCGGGCACCTGGCGCGACCTCACCGACAACGTGAACTTCATGGCGAACAACCTGACCAGCCAGGTCCGCAACATCGCCCAGGTCGCCACCGCCGTCGCCCAGGGCGACCTGTCCCAGAAGATCACCGTCGACGCGCGGGGCGAGATCCTGGAGCTGAAGACCACCATCAACACGATGGTCGACCAGCTCTCGGCCTTCGCCCAGGAGGTCACCCGCGTCGCCCGAGAGGTCGGCACCGACGGACGACTCGG